>CANFHA010000010.1 GCA_947446645.1 Chitinophagaceae bacterium
GCACGTGAACTGGGTTCAGAACGTCGCAAGACAGTTCGGTCTCTATCTGTGGTGGGCGTTAGTAAATTGCGAGGACATGCTCTTAGTACGAGAGGACCGGAGCGTATGTACCGCTGGTGTATCTGTTGTGCCGCCAGGCGCAGTGCAGAGTAGCTATGTACAGCCAGGATAAGCGCTGAAAGCATCTAAGCGCGAAACCTTCCTCAAGATGAGTTTACTTTTAAGTGCCGTCAAAGACTATGACGTTGATAGGCTATAGGTGTAAAGGTGGTAACATCAAAGCCGAGTAGTACTAATTGCACGTAAGCTTTAATCTTTTTATTACCTTATATTACTAAATAAAATTGCTATCCAATATGTCAAGATATTTTGTCTTTGACTTAGGTACAATAGTAAGTAGTACATAGTACAATGTCGTAGCGTAATACCCGCGACTATCTGCTAAATACTAACCACTATCTACCAAAAATCAAACTGACTCAAGATCTTATGGTGGTATTGCCGGCGGTGTTCACCTCTTCCCTTTCCGAACAGAGAAGTTAAGCCCGCCATGGCCGATGGTACTGCACAACAATGCGGGAGAGTAGGTAGCTGCCATATTCCTTTAAAAGCCTTTACATTCATTTGTAAAGGCTTTTTTTATGACCCTACGTGAAGAGCGCGCACGCTTCACTTTCCGAACAAGGTAGTTAAGCCGTCCCGAATGCTTTCGGGACCGATGGTACTGCACAACAATGCGGGAGAGTAGGTAGCTCTTATTCCTTTAAAAGCCTTTACATTCATTTGTAAAGGCTTTTTTTATGACTGGAGGTGATGGATTGAGTACACTTGAGCGTGTACCCCTGGCATTGTCCCTTCTTTCTTTTGCTTAGCCAAAAGAAATAAGCAAAGAAAAGGCGAGGTTTGGCCAAAGGCTCCGCCGGCCAAAACATAGCCTTACGCTGTTGTTGTGGGGAATACAATTTGGCTCCGCAGCACGTGCGGCAACATTGGGCAGTAGCGCCTTGATTGGTGGCGTGTTGTTGCTATAGTAGTTTGATAGTTTTCCTGGTGTTCTCTGTTTTTTTACTTTTCCGGTGATCGGAAATAGTCGGTTTTTCGCAGCTTTGTATTGATATTCAATTGTTTGCCTTTTAAAAATTTCCGGTTTTTTCCGGTGCCGGAAATTGGGTTGGCATCGTTCCTATTTTGCGCTGTAGCCAAAGTGGCTGAGCAATGGCGGCTGTTCTTTTTAGTTTAAAATGCCCCATTCCTGAAATAGGAAATGTTGTTATATGGGGCATTTTGTTTTTGGTTGTATTTTCTATTATTGTTTGATTTTCAATTAATTGCGGATATATTAGAGCCCGAGACAACAGTTTTAAAAATGCCCCATTATTACCCATATGCTCCCGTGTGCCGTCCTGATGCTCCTGGTGCTATTTGCCTGTGAACTGCAGGGACAGCTCCTATGGGAGTGTGAAAGATGGATGCCTCAAATGCCCCAACTTATGCCACATAATTACCCACTTTTTCTGAATCGGAATTTACAACAGTAAAGAATTTTCAGGATTGCCTGGCGATTTTGGATGACTCATTTTGTGCCCCGTTTTTACCCATTATGCCCGATACTTTATGCTGATTGATTATTCATATTGATCATCTAATAATGGCGCAAGAAAATTTCTCTCAAAGGCGCAATTTCACGTATCGTGTTTAAGGGCGAGGGATAAAAAACATCCCAATAATCATTTTCAGGTGTCGAAATCGTATTAGAAGTATGCCCAAAGGCCGAAAAAATGAGGATGAGCCTATATGGAGCGTGAAAAACCTCTAATTGCGGCACAAATTTAAGAAGCAAAGTGATGCGGGCCAAGATGAATTGCTTATAGGCCGATTGTGGATAACTTTTGCGTGGCAGAGGAGTAGGGTGCTTTCGTTGTGGTGATACCGGGTTGCGTGCGCATAGGTGTGGCACACTTCTAAGTGTGCCACACCGGGCGGGGCTACTTTAGTTTTTCGATGATGGTTTTGAAGCTGGCGAGGGCGGATTTGATTAAAAATATAGATTTTGGTTAGAATATTTTGTGTTGGAAAAGCTGATGGAGGATTGTAAGATTAGTTGGGTGAAGACACACCCCTAACCCCTCTCGAGAGGGGAAGAGTGGCGTGGGCCTGTGTTTCGTTGCGATCACCCCGCCTAGGGCACCCCTCTTTGAAAAAAGAGGGGTGTGTGTTACGTGGCGTGGGTGGTGTTTTCGTTTTTATCACCCCGCCTAAGAGCTTTGCTCGCTCCCTGCGTGAGCCCCTCGGTTGAATGAAAGAGGGGGATTGTGTGGCGTGGGTTGTGTTTGGTTTTATCACCCCGCCCGTCGCGGCGGGCCGCCCCTCTATGAAGGTTCGTGGTGATACCAGCTGGCCTGCGCATAGGTGTGGGACACTTGCAAGTGTCCCACACCGTGCCGGGCAGGCTCAATAGCGGACTGAACGCAAAAGAGTGCGACGCAACGGACGGAGATAGTAGCAGGAAAGTTGGGACAAAGTCTTTTTTGTAGCTTTACGATCATGATACATTATGTTGCTTTTCTGAGGGCCATAAATGTGGGTGGCAGGAATGTAAAGATGGATGAGCTAAAGAAACACCTTGCCATGCGGGGGTTTAATAATATTGGCACCTACATTCAGAGTGGCAATGTGATATTTGACCATGCCGATACAGACCCAACGGCGATAGCCGATAAAATAGAGCAGAAGCTACAGAAGGCACTAGGGTATGAGGTGAGGACGTTTGTGAGGACGATACCTGAACTGGATTGCATTGTTGATAGCTGGCCGTTTGTGCATGTGCCCGAAGAAATGGGGCTTCACGTAAGTTTTCTGTCGGCTCCGCCGCTTGAGACTGCGGTGAAAGAACTGATGAGTTTGCAAAATGAGCTGGAGCAATTTTCGATAAACGGAACTGAGGCGTATATAATGGTAAAAAAAGGCGCTTATGGAGAGACCAAGTTTTCAAACACCTTCCTGGAAAAGAAACTGAAGGTGGCTGCTACTACACGGAACTGGGCTACGGTAAATAAGTTAAGGAGTATGTAGCTCATTGCTTTTTCTGTTGGCTGCTGTCACGGTAGGGCCTAATAGCCGGACGATGCAATAGGGTAGCGGGTGTATCGTCGTAATTATTTTCGCTGAAGCTAGTTATTGTTCCGTTTTCAGCGAAATCGGTGACGGAACTGTACCATTGTATTCCTCCATCGGGCGCGCTGGACCATTCTGCCCTTTTTACTGCGCCGCTGGCATAATAGCTAAAGTTTACAGAACTGTGGCCTGCAACCCTGCGCAGCTCTTTCTCGTAGATAATGGTGCCTTTTGAACTATAGGCAATAGCTTTTCCCCAGCGATGATCTGCATCGTAACACTGCGAAGTGGAGAGTTTCCTGTTTTTAAAATAGTGCCTGGTGCAATTTGTATAATCGCGGGCTGCTGCGGCGGAACAATTTAAAAAGAAAAGCATAATCCATGCAAGTGCTCTCATGGTTTTAAGAAATCAATTTTGGTGCCAGACGGGCGTGCAGTGCCGCATTTATAATTTTTACGAAATAGGTTTGAGGTATTGATGTTTTAGTTTTATGCGTGTACCTCAACCACATACCAGGTGGTGTCGGTGTTATAGGTGGTGAGCGCCAGCTGGAACGGTCCGTTGGAGTAATGGTATACCTGCCCCTGAACGCCATTGATGGTTTTCACCTCATCGTTCACCAGCTTGAAACCCATAGCGGCTAATTTAGACTTTACATCCAAATAATATTTCTTGTCTGTGCTACTAAATTCGAGCCTGCATACGGCATTAGGAACCTGGTAGCGTGTTATTTTGTTTATTTTCCCGTCAGCAGATGGCTTGTCGCTGCGGTAAATCTTGAGCACCTGGGTTGAGGCCTTAGTATCCAGCGAATAATCTTTCTCCATGACGTATGTGTCAAAATCGCCCAGATTCTTATTTGTAAGTTTTTCAAGCTCTGCGAGCGGAAAATTGTATTGTGCATGGCCTGCAAAGGGGAATAAAGTAATGAGCGTAACTGCAATGAGTATAAACGTTCTTTTCATTTCTGGCTGGTTTTATTGAGTAAATATTTCTTTATAGGTTACAAGAATTAACCGATTAAAGTTAAATAAAAATCTGAACTTATATCGAGGTCCTGGCTACAGGAAGATGATATCTGGTTATTTTACTACTGTTATGTACTTTGGTAGCTTGTGTTAACGCATTCATAACAAAAAAAACATGTTGAATAAGGCTGATGTATGCAAGCGAAGTGGTAAATTGTGAGGCCAAAAATTAGAGTAAAATATATCCCCCGAATTTTTATTTAAACCAATGTGTATGAGAAACAGATTTACATCAGGGCTACAGCGAGTGACCGGATATTGCGCCACGGCGCTAACCACCATCGCGATGGCCGCGAGCACTGCCTACGCGCATCCTCCCACGTCGACAACTACGACGTTTAACTACACAGGAGCGGTACAGACTTATACGGTGCCCGGAGGTATTACCTCGTTGAGTATTAACGCAACTGGTGCTGCTGGTGGGATCGGCGGTACTGTTGGATCTCCATACGCCGGTGGCGCAGGTGGAAGAACGACGGCTATTCTGTCGGTAACTCCCGGTGATGTATTGTATATATATGTAGGTGGCAGAGGAAATGATGCAACGAATGTGAGCTCAACCGGTGCCGGTGGTTATAACGGAGGCGGAACGCGTTCCGGAGGTTTGGCTCCTTTTGCAGGCCAGGGTGGCGGCGCTTCGGATGTGCGCGTTGGCGGCACCGACCTGTACAGCAGGGTGCTGGTAGCAGGCGGCGGCGGCGGCGGCGGCTATATTCATAACGGAGGAAACGGCGGCGGCCTGACGGCGGCAAATGGCCAGAGCGATGTAACTGCGGCCGGCGGCGGCAGCCAGGCCGGCGGCGGTGCAGGAGAAACAGGCACAGGCGATCCCGGTAACGACGGTTCGTTCGGTCTTGGCGGAGACGTGGATCCGGCAGGCCAGGGCGGCGGGGGCGGCGGCGGCTATTATGGCGGCGGAGCAGGCAGCACGGCCAATGTAGGCGGCGGCGGCGGCGGTTCGTCATATGCTGGTGCCGGTACATCCTCAGTGTCATTCCTGGCTGCTGAAAGCGCGGGAAACGGGGTGGTGACCATTACCCCTATAGGCACAGTAGTGCATGCGCCCACATTTACCCATGGTGCCACGCAGAGCCTGATCGTATGCCAGAATGCTACTGCTACACCAATAAATACACTGCTTCAGATAAATGACCTGGATGCAGGAAACCTGGAAACATGGACAGTTATTGAGGGGCCCGCCAACGGTACCGTAACATTGGGCCCACCAGCGAATTCACTGGGCGGAAATCTTACCCCATATGGCTTCGCATTTACTCCGAGTGCGGGCTTCAGCGGTACAGACGCATTTACCGTGCAGGTTTCTGATGGTACTTTGACTGCTACTACGGTGATTAATGTAATCGTCAATTCAATTTCTCCAATTAATGGCTCTAATACTGTTTGTATTGGTAACACTACGACACTGACTAATTCAATAGGCGGCGGATACTGGACTAGCAGCATTCCCGCTTCAGCGCTTATCGGCGCATCTAGCGGTGTACTTACGGGTTATACCGCAGGTACCGTTCTGATCTCTTATACAAATACTTCGGGTTGTGTGGCAAAGAAAGTGATGACTGTGAATCCACAGCCATATGCAATAACAGGATCTTCAAATCTCTGTATCGGCTCAACCGTTACTTATGCAGACCTGGCACCAGGTGGATCGTGGAGCACAGGCAGTGCAAACATTACGCTAGACGGGTCGGGGAATGTAACGGGCAATACCGCAGGCGTTGCTACAATTAGCTACACGCTGCCGGCAACAGGCTGCTATGCTGTTAAGAGTATTAATGTATCGGCGCCACCAGCACCTATTACCGGCGCAAGCCAGGTATGTGTGGGCGCGACTATATTCCTTACGGATGCCACAACCGGCGGCGTAAGCTGGAGCACAAGCGATACCTCAATTGCTAAAGTAACAAATGCAGGTGCTGTAACCGGAGGTCGCTCTTCCGGCACGGCCACGATCACTTATACTCTTTCTACGGGGTGCTACGCAACAAAAAGCATTACGGCACTTGCTACACCGCCAGCCATCACGGGCATTATGACCGTGTGTGCAGGTTCATCGGTGGTTCTCAGCGATGCTTCAGGTGCGGGTACATGGAGCACAAGCAGCGCCGCAGTAGCAACCGTGGGCTCAGCAGACGGCACTGTGACCGGCGTAAATGGCGGTACAGTACGTATCTATTATGTAGACGGTAACGGATGTGCGACGAGCACTATGGTAACTGTAAGCCCGATATCACCAATAACCGGAGCATTTACGACCTGTGTCGGGTCTACAACCAGCCTGGTTAATGGAGGCTCTCCAGGTGGTACATGGACAAGCGGCTCAACCAGCGTTGCTACAATAGGACTTACCTCCGGCCTTGTGACCGGCGTAGGTGCAGGATCTTCAATTATCACTTACACGATCTCCTCAGGTTGCAGCAGAATAGCTACAGTAAATGTGAACCCAGGACTGGCTGCAATAACAGGTGCAGCAACAATCTGCTCAGGATCTTCAACTGCTCTGACAAATGCTTCTACAGGAGGCACCTGGAGTAGCAGTACGCCAACAGTAGCTACGGTGAATATTTATGGTACGGTTACCGGAGCAATAGCAGGAACCAGCACTATTACCTACACCACACCAGCCTGCAGGTCTACCCAGGTTGTTACCGTAAATGCGCTGCCATCGGTAATAGCAGGGGCAACCAAAGTTTGTACAGGATCTTCAATAACGCTTAGCGACTTTACCCTAAGCGGAACATGGAGCGGAACCAATGCAGTTGCAAACGTTGATGGGTCAGGCGGGAATATTGCAACCATTACGGGCCTTACAGCAGGCTCTGTAGTTGTTACCTATACACTGGGTACAGGATGTGCAAAAACCTATACAGTGAACGTGAACCAAACTCCAGTAGCCATAACCGGAACTACTACAATTTGCGCCGGTAGGGTGTCTTATCTTACAGACGCTACCGGACCAGGCCTGTCTTGGAGCAGTAATACAACATCGGTGGCTACTGTGACCAACGCAGGTGCTGTAACCGGTGTGAGCAGCGGCACTGCCACCATTACTTATTCGCTGGTATCAGGTTGCTATGTTACTACCGTGGTTGCCGTTAACCCATCACCTACTGTAACAGCAATACTTGGTGCATCTACTGTGGCTAATGGCGGCACCACTCAGCTGTCTGACCTGACTTTAGGAGGTGTATGGAGCAGTGCAAGTCCATCTATAATGACAGTAAGTGGCACGGGCCTTGTAACATCAGTTGCATCGTCTGGTTATGCTTATATCTACTATGTGGTAACCAACGGTTTCGGATGCTCAAACTATGTGTCTAAATACATTGGTACAACTGCACCTCCGCAGCATGCGGGCGCTACAACTACTACGGTAGGCAACACTATAAACCTGGCTGCTGATATGTATGCCGGCGAGTGGACCAGCAGCGATGAAACTATTGCTACTGTGAACGAAAACGGTGTAGTAAATGCTGTTGCTCCTGGTATTGTAACTATTACTAACACTACAACAGGTGCAGCTACGAAAGTGCTGGTAAATGCGCTGCCAATCGAAGCAGGCATGTTCCCTAATCCAAACAAGGGTACATTTACTGTGAAGGGCAACACAGGAACTGCAAAAGATGTAGCAGTAGCTTTTGAAATATCAAATATGCTGGGCCAGGTAGTATATAGCAGCAATGCAATAGCTACAGGCGGGGTAATAAATGAACAAATTGCGGTAAGCAGCCTTGCAAATGGTGCTTATATGCTGAACATAAAGAGCGGTGCCGAGCATAAAGCAATTCATTTTGTAATACAGTAAGGATCTTTTCCCGAGTCTTCCGGAAAGGAAGGTGGAAGCCGAGATCTTCCGGCTTTGGGAGAGAAAGAAGAATTATATGAGCATCGTTAAAGGGCTGGTGGAAACACCGGCCCTTTCTCATAATCCTCATATAAAAAGTGCCTGACCAGGTGATTAATAGGTAAAGAAGCGCGTAAAGTCGGCGAAGGCAGGGGTTAAATAATCATTGCGGTATAACAATAAGTGTAAATGCGCTACCTTTGCGCCTCATTTTTAACCATTCATGGATCGTAATCAGATTACAGGTTTTGCACTACTTGCGGCATTAGTTATAGGATATTTCCTTTATAATAATCACGAACAAAAGGTTTTCCAGGAGAAAAAGATAGCAGACTCTATAGCTTATGCAGTGGCGCATCCGCATGCTAAGGTGGACAGTAGCATGGCTTTAAAAGCCGGAACTACGACTACAGCTAACCCGGTAGCCGACTCACTGGCGGAGGCACTGCGAAAGAGCCAGCCAGCTGCATTTAACGGGACCAGGGAAATAGTGACTCTTGAGAATAAGAAGCTGTCACTCCAGTTTTCAACTAAGGGCGCATACCCTGTGGCCGCCAATATAAAGGGCTACAAAACTTATGATCAGAAACCGCTTTACTTATTTAACGGACCTAATAACTACCTGAGTGCTATACTGCCTTACGACAACGGGCGCTCAACCGCTGACCTGTATTTTGTGCCTGTAATGAAAGATGAGCCCAATGGAGATAAAACGGTGGATTTTGCTGCAGACCTGGGCGGTGGCAAGCGGGTGGACATTAAATATACCCTGCCCGCAGATGACTATATGATGCGGTGCAGCATATCGCTTACCGGTATGTCGGCAAGCAGCCTTCCGATCACATTGCAAACATATGGCCTGCAAACCGAAAAGGACGTAACCGTGGAGCGCGGCGGCAGTGGTGTAACGCAGATATACTATAAGAACAAGAATGGCGATGGCGACTACTTCTCCCTGCATGCTGAAGAGAAGACCATACATGATGATGGCACTGCACTGTGGATTGGTTTCAGAAAGCAATATTTTAGCACTGCTCTGATAAACGATGATGGCTTTACCAAGATGGATGTGAAGTTTGCCGCAAAAACAGATAGCAATAAGGCAGACTCAAATGTAGTAGCACAGTACCAAGCGAAAATGGACCTGCCACTGAAAGCGGGCAGTAATGAGCAGATAGCATCGCTGAAGTGGTATATAGGCCCTAATGATTATCGCACACTGCAGGCTTACAAAATAGGGCTGGACGACATGGTTCCTCTTGGCTATGGTATTATGGCGTTTGTAAAGTACATCAACAAATTTGCGCTGATACCTTTCTTCTACTTCCTTGCCAGCTTCATCAATAGCTATGCGCTCATCATAATGCTGATGACCGTGTTTATAAGGTTGATACTTTCTTTCTTTACTTACAAGAGCTACCTGAGCAGCGCCAAGATGCGCGTGCTGAAGCCGGAACTGGATGAGCTGCGCGCCAAGATCGGCGATGACCAGCAGAAGTTCAGCATGGAGCAAATGAAGCTGTACAAATCAGCAGGGGTGAACCCGCTGGGTGGTTGCCTGCCTATGCTGTTCCAGCTGCCCATATTGCTGTCTATGTACTATATGTTCCCGTCGTTCATAGAGTTCAGACAGCAGCATTTCCTGTGGTGCAATGACCTTTCTACTTATGACAGCATCTACAACTTCGGGTTCAATATTCCGTTCTATGGCGATCACATCAGCTTGTTTACGTTGCTGATGACGGCATCGAGCTTATTCCTTGCGATCTATAACCGGAATATGACACCGCAGGACCCTAACAACCCGATGATGAAGTACATGCCATTCATCTTCCCTATAATACTGATGGGTGTGTTCAATAAAATGGCTGCTGCCCTTACTTTCTACTACACATTCAGTAACATTCTCAGCATTGCGCAGCAGTTCATTATTCAGAAGTACTTCATTAATGAAAAGGCAATTCACGCACAGCTACAGGAGAATAAAAACAAGCCTGTAACGCCATCGAAATGGTCGCAACGGCTGGAAGAAATGCAGAAAATGCAGGCTGAGCGTGCGAAGGTGCCACCAAGGAAGAAATAAAAGCCATTACCATACCCCTGTTTGGTATTGAGACTAAATATATTCGAAGAAATTTTCGTTAAATGCTGGTTAATTTAAATTATTCGGTAACTTTGTATTAACAAGGAAGGGAAAAGAACAATAGAGGATATAAAGATTTTTCGTTTCAATTAGGGGTAATAGGTTTTGGCTTTCCAGCCGAGGCTGAAATGAAATGAGGGGTGCGAAAGCGCCCCTTTTTTTGTGTGCATACAGAGAGGGAAATTAGTGATTCGCTCAATTTTGAAGGCTGCAAGCTTTTTGCTCATGGTACATTAGCCCCTTTCGACCTCAGTAGGCGGTATCGGTAAGTCAGGCAGAGGTGTTGTTCAGCAGGTATTCTATGGTGCGTGGATAATAAAAATGCTCCAGCTTATGGATGCGCGATGCAAGATCATCGGGGCTGTCACCAGGCTGCACAGGGCAGCGGGCCTGTAGTATTATATTGCCTTCATCATAGTGTTCGTTTACATAGTGTATGGTGATGCCGGATTCTTTTTCCCGGGCTGCTACCACAGCGTGATGAACATGGTGACCATACATACCCTTGCCACCATAGCCGGGCAGCAGGGCGGGGTGAATATTAATGATCTTACCGGGGAAAGCATGCACTATGGCTTCCGGCATTTTCCACATAAAGCCTGCCAGCACTACCAGGAAAGGTTTTACATCACTTAGCTGCTCAATAATAAGGGTTTGGTTGAGTGTCTGTTTGTTGATGATAAGAAAGGGTATCTCTTCTTTTTTAGCGATATCAAGCACTCCGGCATCAGCTTTGTTGCTGACGATGAGGGATACTTTGGCTTTACCGGTTTGTTTGAAATAGGCAATGATGGCGGCTGCATTAGAACCTGCGCCCGATGCGAAAATAATGAGTGAATGCATAGACAAAGTTAATGTGCAAATTTGAAAATGCGGAAATTTGAAAATGATGTGATGGCTGCCTTTGGCTATGCTCATAGTGCCACAGCTCAATCGCTCGAATCGCAGCATTTTTATCCTTGTAGAGATATAAGTATGTTTGTTCCATATTTTCAAAATAGGATCATGAACAAATCGAGGCTAGAAGCTTTCAGCGACGGGGTATTTGCTATTATCATCACCATAATGGTGCTGGAGCTGAAGGTGCCGGAAGGAACGAGCTGGGATACAATGAAGCATTTGCTGCCCGTGTTTGGCAGTTATATTATGAGCTTTGTGTTCATTGCTATCTACTGGATGAACCACCACCATATTATGCATACACTAAAGAAGGTGAACGGGGGCATACTGTGGGCTAATATGCACCTTCTATTCTGGTTGTCGCTGATTCCATTTGCTACCGGCTGGATGGGCGAGAACAACTTTGAGCGTGTAACTGTGGCGCTTTACGGCGCGTTGCTAATACTGAGTGGCCTGGCCTATACCATACTGAGCAGCGCAATATGCAAAACCTATACCGAGCACACAAAACTATCAACGGCTATTGCAAAGGGAAATGTAAAAGGGGTATGGTCGATCATACTTTATTCGGCTTCTATTCCGCTTGCGCTTTTTATTCATCCTGCGCTTGCTGCAGTGCTCATAGTTGCTGTATCTGTGATGTGGATAATACCCAGCAAGGATATAGAGCGGGCGCTTGAAGATTAGGCGAGTATTATTTCCATAGTTCCAGCCGGCCTTTCTCCCATAGGTAAGGAATGTTCTGCACAACGAATGCACTGGCTAGTACAAGCCCCTTAATTGCCAGGCTGTTCACGAATTCTACATTGCCCCGAATGACCTCTGCAGGAGCGGAGTCCCAATGTTCCCGTACGCCCTCTACAATTAATACCTCGTTTGTTTTCTCGTTGTAGGTGAATGTATAGGGTAGCAGGCCTGCGTATTCCCTTGCGTCTTTCCAATCAATGAACGGAGACCGTGCAGGTAGCGGTGGGCGATCATTATTCAATTTTACAGCAACGTCTATGCCTGATTTTATAGACTTTACCGATAGGGTAGACGCAGCGGAATTAATATTTATATCGGTAGTCTTGTAGTCGTTATGTGTAAAAAGATTGCCCAAAAACGACATTTTCTGTTTATTGGTTTCTGACCCTATGGTGTAAAAGCCGCGGAGCCTTTTTCCCTGCCTTGTGATATAACGAACAAAAACACGGTAGCTGACAAGGTTGAAGTGTGTGCCCATAAAGGAAGGGTAGCCCACCGGGCGCAGATCTTTGGACTTCGCCATAGCAACAGCAATAAAGGCCCATTTATCATCAAAGGTATCGAGGGCGAGGCAGGAGGGGATCATGCCTTTCAGCTCTTCTTTGGGCACTGCAAAGGTGAGTACCAATGAACTTTCAAATATAGCTTCAACAGCAAAAGGGTGGTTTTTCAAAAATGACAGCATAGCAATGCATGCAAGATATTAATGTTCAAAGAAACCCCGGAAACAATAACAAATGCAAAGAATAATACTATAGCTATCCGCAAGCTTACAGAGCCCTGCTGACCAGTCCATTTAAGCTGCCGAGAGCGAAAATGGAAATGTTTAAGATCGGATTTGTAACCTTAGAAATGCTCAAAAAACTATCTGCACCATTCCCTGATCTTACGGAAGGCTTCAGTGCTGCCCAGATCTTTGGCCATCTGCAGGTCGCTGCAAACTTCAGCCCGCTGGCCCAGCAGGTATTTTTGAATGGCGCGGTTGTAATAAGCGCCTGCGTCTTTTGGCCGAATAGCGATGATGCCGGTGTAGCTCTCTATGGCGCCTTTGTAATCTTCCTGCTGCACCTTGAGCCGTGCGCTCTCGTGGTATGCGGCAATCAGCCTGGGGTTTACCCTAGTAGCGCGGTCGAAGTCTTCGATAGCGCCATCCACGCTGCCCATTTTGCTTTTTACTATGCCGCGGTTGTAATAGAACTCAGCATGCTTAGGATCTACCTGTATGGCTTTGCTATAGTCATTGAGTGCTCCTTTGGTGTCGCCAAGAGTGCTTTTTGCCGTACCGCTATAGAACAGTGCCCATGCATCATTCTTATCCAGCGATATGGCTTTGGTAAAGTCGGCGAGGGCTCCTTTGTGGTCATGCAGCCGCATGTTCTTTATTAGACCGCGCTCGCTATAGGCTTTTTCATCGTCGGGATTTATTTCTATTGCTTTGGAATAGTCTGCTGCTGCTGCCGGGTAGTTTTTAAGCGCATAATTGGCCATGCCCCTGTGTGTATAAGCGGCGGCATTTTTAGGGTTCATTTCTATTGCCTTTGTAAAGTCTGCTTTCGCAGCTTTGAAATCATCCAGGTCTGCATTGTTGAGGCCACGGGAGTAGTAGGCTGCTGAATTTTTAGGGTCGATTGCCAGGGCTTTGTTGAACCTAACCAGCGCGCCGGTGTCGTTGTTCTGCTTTGCCAGTATGTCTCCCATTTTCACATAAGCATCAGCATCGCGAGGGTTCATTGTTACAGCCATATCATAGTCTATAAGCGCCATAGAGTCGTTGCCGAGGCCCAGGCGGGCATCTCCGCGCTTTTCATAGGCAGGGGCATAGCGCACATCCAGGTCTATCACTTTTGTAAAGTCTGTGATCGCTGCTTTATAGTCGTGCAGCTCCAGGTGGGCTTTTCCGCGACCATAATACGCAACAGTATCGTTCGATTCAATCTTTATTGCTTTGGAATAGTCGTCAACCGCTCCCTTATAATCATGATGATTGAATTTCTCGCTGCCGCTAATTTCAAAAATCCTGCTGCCTTCATTTTTACAGCTTGTGAGGGCGAAAAATCCGGCAATAAAAAACAATGTTTTCTTCATATTGTCTGAATGGGAAAAATGTGTGGAGCATAAATATAACTAAAACAATCTAACATTGCCAGCTTATCGGCGGCAGGCTGTGCCCGCTATTTGTATGTCTTCTTCATATAGGCCACTGATTCTTTCACAAGAGACTTTAGCACAGCGGTATCTACATCGGCCAACTTGCTTATATACAGGCAGGCCTTGCCGGTTTTATGCTTTCCCAGTTTTTGCAGCAATGCCTCCCTTTTTTCGAAAGATGAGGAGAGATAAAGGGAAATATCTCCTTTGCGGGGAGAGAAGCCTACCAGGCACATATCGCCTTCGCGGCCGCTTTCGTACTTATAGTGGTAGCTGTCGAAACCAACGATCGCATTGCCCCACATTCTGGCCGGATGCTTAGTTACATCGGTCATTATTTTTATTATCTCGAAACAGTCTTTTCTTTTTTGCTCGTCGGGCACGGTGTTGATGAAGTCTTCAACACTACCGCTGTTTTCCTTTGTTTTGTTCTCTGCCATTTAGATGTGTTTGTTGTGATACACTGGTTCTATTTAACTCCTAAGATACTTTCAGCATCCAGGTCTCCATGCTAATTTTGACTATTTTGATCTTATTATTTGGGTTAGCTTATCAGGATTTTGGCGTGTATCGAAAATTGCGAGAATTTCAATTCTGTATCTTCTTTCGCGATAATAAATTGTATTCTGTTTAGTCAAAATGCACTTTCTGATACGCTCTTTCTTATGGATTAAACTATACATGCGCGGGGTTGCCGAAATGATATTACAAACCTCTTCGAATCTGGCTAAGAATTTGTTGCATATAGCATTTCCCCAATTTTCAAAAATGTAGTCTGTTATCTCCTCTATGTCGCGCTTTGCGACGTCAGTGAGTACTACAAGCTTAGCCATTTAAACCATGTTTTTTCCTGAGCATCTTTGTTACCTGTGCTAACGGTGTAACCTTATTTGCATTTGCTTCATCAATCCCGGTCATGATCTTTGCCTGCTGTGTGAGCGTAAGATCAGCCCAATCCTCCACGTCATCTCCACTGTTTAGGTAATTCTGAAACAATGCATAAATCTCCTTCACCTTTTTGGGCGGTAGCGCATCTATCTTTTGAAACAAATCTGATTTCAATTGGACTGTATTCATTTATTTATGCGATTTTGAGTTCACTTGCAATATAAAGTTAAGTGATTTAAACGTTTTGCGGAAAGCCAGAATTCAAACTACGCATGAGGCCGGATAAGTCATTATTTACATAAATCGTATTTTTGCAGCAATGGGAAGACTGAGGCTGTTGATAGTGGCTGTGGCAGCGCTGGTGATATGCCGGTCTATGACACCACGTGAGCCTGTGAATGAGTTGTCTTTTAAGGGTGACCCACAGACACAGGAACAACTGGGGGAGAAGCTGTTCTTCGAAAAAAAGCTCTCCGCCGATCAGTCTATCAGTTGCGCTTCCTGCCACATACCCAGTCATGGCTTTGCAGATACCGTTGCATTTAGCACAGGGGTAGGAGGGCGCAGGGGTAAGCGCAATGCGCCGGGCTGTACTAACCTTTCCGGACGGCCTTATTTGTTTTATGATGGCCGTGCCCCCACGCTGGAGGACCAGGTGCGTTTTCCGATAGAGGACAAGCTGGAGATGGGACTGCCGATAGAAAAGGCGGTAGGCAGGCTACAGGCAGATAAAAAGTACGTGGCCCTGTTTACGAAAATATACGGTGCACCACCATCGCAGGAGCGCCTGGAAGGAGCTATTGCAGCTTTTGAGCGCACGCTGGAGACTTCGCACACGCCATTTGACCGGTATATGGCCGGAGACTCGCTGGCTATATCTGCCTCTGCAATAAGAGGAAGAGAGCTGTTTATGGGCTCTAAAACAAAATGTTTCGACTGCCATTTTTCGCCTGATTTTACCGGTGATGAGTTTCGCAATATTGGTTTGTATGATGGCGTGAAGCTGAAGGATACCGGCCGATATGTGATCACCCGGAATGCCGCCGATATTGGCAAATTTAAAGTGCCCGGCCTGCGCAATGTAGCGGTGACCGCACCGTATATGCATAATGGCATGTTCAGAACGCTGAAAGAGGTGATAGAATATTATGACGATCCTTACAAGGTGGTGCCCAAGCCAATAAACATGGATACCCTTATGGCTAAGCCACTTAAGCTAACTGCTGAGGAGAAGCTGGATATTGAACAGTTCCTGATATCGCTGACGGATGACCGGTTTGTAAAGAAATAAATGATAATATGGTAACTGCACCGTAGGGCTGGATATATTTATAGTATTATCTTTATCACTTCATTTATCGAATGCTATGCGTAAGACCTTATTGATTCTGTTCCTTTTTGTGATATCGCTGGCGGCATGTGTGAAGCCTGACAACAATACGAACAATAACAACAATGGCACTGGTCCGCGGCTTCGGTTTGTGCTGAAGCTGGACTCGACACAGGTGCGGCTGGATGCGATTGGCAACCCGTCTACCATACCATCCAACCATCGCGCGCAGTCGCCTAGGTTCAATAGTTTTGGGGCGCACTATATAGAGCTGGCAGCTACAGATACTACCGGAGTGGGCAGAGGCTCAGTACTGTATGTGACCCATACCGTACCTACCGCTCCGCTCACTATAGGATCTTCCACTTTCAGCAACGCTATTTCTTTCGACTCGCTGGTATTGAAGAACAGTGGTGAAGAAATATTTTCAATTCCATTATCGCAAGTGACACCGGGTAGCTATAAGTGGTACCGCATGTCTGTGGCCTACCAGAACTATGACGTGAATTACGTAATAAAGGCTGGTACTACGGTGAACAGCTATACGTACCCAAGCGACTACTTTGGCACCGGCACACTGGCATCATTCGTTGGTTTCCAGACCTACATAAATTCGTATACGCTGAAGACACAATCAATACCCGTAAATGAACCTAAGGCGCAGGGGTACTGGGGCTTTGAGTCACCATTTGTATATGCAGGCATCACTTACAGCACCACGCCAACACAGGGCCAGGCACCGGCCGGGGCAACCACTGTAGTGAACCCAATATTCGCCAGCTCACCCATACCCCAGGGATCATGCCTGGTAACCGGGCAGTTCAAGAATAAATCGCTTGTGGCGCAGAACCTTACTATTACCGGTACAGAGACCTCTGATATAACAGTGATTGTATCGATGTCTACCAACAATAGTTTTGAGTGGCAGGAAAATTCCGGCGACAACTATTATTGCCCGCTGAATGGCGATGTTGTTACTGATATGGGGCTAAGGGGGCTGGTGCCTATTATTCAGTAAAACATTCCTATGCCTTTAAGGGCTAGCTCTGCTTCGAGACGGTAGGCTTTCCTTTCCCTGAGGTCAATAAAGGCAGCAGGCTTTGCTGCAGATATTCAGCCCAGGCATTTGAGCAGGCATCATAGCATTCGATCTCGGGAACAAGCCCCTCGTGTGTGAAGCGGAGCATGGTTTTTTCGTCTTTTTCTGAGATGTCCCAGGTCATGTTGGTGCCGTTCCATTCCTTTGTGTTTTTAAGCCAGGGCTTGTTGCAGTCGAGCACATGCCATACTATTCTCATGCCGGGAACAAGTTCTGTGACTTTTGACGTTATATACACGGCACCAAAGCGGACAGTGAAAACATCATTGAGCTCTTTTGTGCTGCCTTCAAAGCTTGTGGACCACCATGCGGGCACATCATTGATAGCGCTAAAAACCTGGTCCGGAGCCTGTGCCACCAGTAGTGTGGTAGCGTAGTCTGTTGTTGTCATTTGTGTTGTTTTAGAAGATCGTGATTATTTAAGTAATACCAGCTGACCCAGGTGGTATGAGAGATGCGATGTGCGGGTAACGAGAATGTTCAGCTTATTGCGGTGCGGCTCGTTAGCGAAGTCTTCAGCAGAAACAGAGCTGTGTTTTTCAAACCACTCATCAGGCTGCAGGCTGCTGAATTTTTGTGCAAGGAATTCGCTTTGCTTACTCCAGATATCCCTCAATTCTTTTGCTGAAGGTACCACGGCACCTGATTTGTCGGGCGACTTCAGGAAGGGCTCATACAAATCGGGATATTGCTTATCGCCTAAGCTAAGCAGTGGCAACATGTCATCATGCACAGCAATAAGATGGCCCAGCAGGTAGATGCCCCTGTTTTTACCTGGTGCTATTTCCTTTTGCAATTGCTCGTCCGTTACAGCATTGAGGATAGTGTCGCAGTTTTTTGTCAGTGCGTTCCATCTGTCCAGGATCATTTTTACCATTACCTGTTTTGTTTCCATTGTTGCTTTTTAAAGTTTGTGTTACAAAAGTAGTGTCTGAATATTACTTGTAAAGGGTGTAAAATGGACTTCGTAGCGGGTTGATATGGACAATATACTTTTCTATCTTTGTGCAAACATTTGCAAATGAAACACCTGACAATAGTAGTGCCTGATGGTGAGAACAATATTAGCAGCATTGCAGGCGCTTACAAAATATTTACTAAGGCTAATTAGTACCGGAAGGGTACCGGGAAAAGTGAATTGTTTACCATACAGCTGGCCGGGCTATCTAAGGAGGTAGATTTTCATGGAGGTTTATTTAGCGTAAGGCCCCATACGTATATCTCGGCAATTGCAAAAACTGATCTCATCATTATTCCGTCGCTGAATCATAACTACGAGCTGGCGCTGAAGGAAAATAAGAAACTGGTGGACTGGGTTGCTGCCCGGTATAAAGATGGCGCAGAGGTGGCCACAATATGTACAGGTGCATTTATGCTGGCGGCATCCGGCTTGCTGGACGGGAAAAACTGCTCTACGCACTGGGCGGTGGCAGAAAATTTCAGGATGATGTTTCCTAAGGTGAAGTTGGAGCCAGGCAGGCTAATAACGGATGAACATGGGATATACACCAATGGCGGCGCTTTTTCTTTCCTGAACCTGATGATATACCTGGTGGAGAAGTACTATGACCGCCAGACAGCCATCTTTTGCGCTAAGGTTTTCCAGATAGATATAGACAGAAACAGCCAGTCCGCGTTTGCCATATTTACAGGGCAGAAACAACATGGTGATGAGGTGGTAAAAGAGGCGCAAACCTATATAGAACGGAATATGCAAGAGAAGTTGTCGATCGAAAGTATCTCGGCGAAGTTTGCTATTGGCCGGCGCAATTTCGACCGCCGGTTTATAAAAGCTACGGGCAACACACCTGTGGAGTACCTGCAGCGGGTGAAAATAGAAGCGGCAAAGAAAACACTGGAGAATACGCGTAAGACCATAAATGAAGTAATGTGTGAAGTGGGCTATTCTGACGTGAAGGCATTTCGCGAGGTGTTCAGGAAGATAACTGGTATGTCGCCGGTGGAATATAAGGGGAGGTATAATAAGGAGGCTGTATAAGGCCCGCAATCACAGGCCTTATTTATTCATGGTCGTAATGCAATTAAAACTGTCGCTGTGTGCCATAGGCAAGTATCGCGCTGATCTGAGCATCGGTTAAAGAGGGGAAGGATGGCATTGTTATCTTTCCCCATTTGTTATACAACTGTGCGGGATAAGAGTTGTCACCACTCGTTTTTATAGATTCAGTGGAGTTGCGGATGAAGGCGTAGAGCTTTGTTGTGTCATGCCCCCAGCGGGTAATAGCATCTATTGTTGCTGGGCCGGTCGCATCCTTCACCGGGTTGTGGCAAGAGGAACAATAAGTCATGTACAGTGCTTTTCCGTCGGGAGCGGTTTGTCTGCTGGTGGAACCTTGATCCGCATTTTGATGAGGCTCGCCACAGGCGGCGACAAATAGAATGCTGGTGCAAAGGAGGATGTGTATTTTGCGTGTCATAAATATTTGTGTGTTAGTAGTATTTGGTCAGCAATTGCCCCTCGCTCAAAATCTCTGCGAGTGCGCTATACAATCTATCTAAATCGCTTTGATCATTAAATGCCTGTATAGAGTAGCGGAGGAAAATATTGGCCCCATGTACCATTACCGGTACTTCGATCTTATAATGTTCAAAGAGGTGGCGTTGCAATTGCTGTGGCTGCAATGTGCGAATGGGTATACTGCACATCTGGCCCAGGAAATCATCGCTTACAGGGCATAGAGTGGCACTGCCAAGAAGATCGCAAAAGCGCTGATAGTTGGTCTGCACCAGTTGCCTGCAGCGCTGAGCTACCTGCTCCCAGTTATTTTCCTTCATAAACGCAATAGCGGCAGGCGTATTGAGGAATGCGGAGAAGTCGCGCGTGCCCTGCATCTGGTGATAGTCGAGAAAGCGGGAGTGCGATGGTACGGCGCTTTCGTAGCCCCAGCTTACAACAAGGGGGTCGAAGCGATCCTGGAATTCTTTCTTCACATAGAGAAAGGTATTCCCTTTTGCCGTCATCATCCATTTGTGGCAAGCTCCTGTATAAATATCAGCTTTCAGCGTGGAGAGGTTTAGTGGAATGTGGCCGGGCACATGAGCGCCATCTACTATGGTAAGCAGGCCTTTCGCTTTGGCTATTTCACATATTTCTTCTACCGGTAACCGCAGGGCGGTGCTGCTGGTAATTTGCGATATGAATATGGCTTTGGTGCGCGACGAATAACCTTTCCAGAACTGCTCAACGATGGCCTCTTTTGAAACCACAGGTAACGAGATAGGTTGACGCACGTATGTTGCCTTCTTTTGCCTGCAATAGTAATTCCAGGTGCGGTCGAGTGCGCCGTATTCCAGGTCTGTAGATAGTATTTCATCCCCTTCCTGCAGGTTCAGCCCTTTTGCTATTATGTTGATGGCATAGGTAGGGTTGGTGACATACACCAGGTCGTCTGCATCGCAATGCACATAGTCTGCAAGGGCTTCGCGCGACGTTTGGAGCCGCGCACTACTGTCTACTGCTATATACTGGACGGGTTCTCTTTCGAGCACTAATTGCCAGTCCTGGTAGTCTTTGAAGACTGGCTTTGGGCAAGCGCCGAAGGATGCAAAATTCAGGTAAGTAATATCTGGCTGCAGTAAAAACTGTGCCTTAAGCTGGTTGTAGTCGGTCATGGTATCAATGCCCTTTGGGCACAAGATAAAAATAGCAAAAGGAATTGAAATGAAATGCCGGTTATTCCATGGATATCATAACGCAGGTATCTACAGCATCATTCAGGATAAAGCACCTGGGGTAGGCTTCGGATTGTGGTATTTCTCCTAACGAAAGTACTGTGTCGTGGCCGGTGCCGTTGACCCTGGCTGTGCATTGGCACAGGTAGTATCTCTTCTTGTGGTGGCAGGCGCTTATTGCTAAAGCAATGGTTAATACGGCAATGGCTGTTTTTGTTTTCCCCTGGCGGATGCTGCTCATCAGTGCTGGTTTAGTTTGTGTGCACTATAACGCGTGGTTGACGGTTTTCTTGTGCAAAGTTTTTAAAAGAATTGTGCAAAGTCCGAATCCGCGAGTGCTGTTTTCTGTTTCTTTTATCTAATGAAATTTCTCACCCTTAGCCAGCATTTCCATGATGATGTTCATTCGTTTTTCGCGGGTCTCCGGTTTTTTAGCGGTCTGAAGCCGCCACGTGATCGCGTATTTATTGGCTTTGTTCAGCGAGTCGAAAAAAGCTTTTGCTTTTTCGTTCTTTTCCAGGAGTTTGAGCAGATCGTCAGGTACTGTTGAGTTAGAAGGTGAATCATAGGCGGCAGCCAGGCGCCCGTCTGCCCTTGCGTCTTCAAAGGCCTTCAATCCGGCGGTTTTCATTCTCTTTTCGTTCGTAAGCCGTTCAATATGCTCTATGTTTCTTTTAGACCAAATGCTGCGTGCGCGGCGTGGTGTGAATTTCTGAATCCAGGACTCACTGTCGAATTTCTTCTTTTGCCCGTCAATCCAGCCATGGCAGAGGGCTTCGTCGAGAGCCTCCGCATAGGTAACAGTTTTTTCACCCGACTCTTTTTTGAAAATGCGCAGCCATATACCATCTGACTTTGCATGATTGGCAGCAAGCCATTTCTCCCACGCACCTATAGACGCAAATGATTTGGTGGGAGCATCGTTCTTGTTTTCTATAGTACTCATTTAGCCGCTCCATTTACAGCAGGAGCAGATACTAACTTACGGAAATGTTTTTGAAATTGGAGTTGGAAAGTTTATCTCCACCGGTCATAGCAGCGCTTTGCCCGCGTCCAGAAGCATCCCGATTCATAATTGCCGATGCCGTTTAGTCCTCTGTAGGAGGTCTGGCGGGGACGTGGTAAAGCTATGAATCTATAGTTGCCGAAATCAGGGGAAACCACCACGCCGCTTCTGACGTCACAGCAGGGGCGTGCATGAAGGGAATGAAGTATGCGGATGTTTTTTGCAGGAGATACATGCAGACAATAACAAGGACGCCATCGCTAGCGGTTTTTTCATAGCTACATGATTTGGAATAAAACGAGGAAAAATAAAAAATATTGTTCAGTATGTTTTCGCTACCTGCATGTTCAACAATGGTGCAGAAACTTCCAATACCACTGGTGCGGTTTTTATTCTGAAATCAGCTCCAAAATCGGTCTTCTTTCCAGTTCTTCGGATTGTTGGCTATGTAGGCTGAAATATTAAGATAAGATATTTGGTCTCGAATGATATGATCATGGTAGTAGCGTTGCCATATCTTTCTCTCATGCGGGAAATCGGCAGGATGGATATCGCGAAACCATTTAGTAACCCCAATTTTGAATCCTTTTACAATAGAACCAATAGACCGTGGAATCATTTTTTGAAAATCGTGTTGTTGTACATCAGGTATGGTTTTATCCGGGTGGTGGTTTTCCGGCGTACGTAGGGGTTGAAAATTTTCACCCCCTACATGATGCACATCCCGTGCGTTGCGGCTGTCCCTTATATCGTGTGGAACCGCAGCGTGTGGGTATTGAATTTCAATAATTCCATGTATATGGTTTGGCATTACAACATGCTCATGTAATACTGCATTGGGAAAATGATTCGGGATATCCTGCCAGCAATCATCGGCAACTTTTCCTGCGTCATTCAATATCATTTCATGATCAGTTATTTGCCCAAATAGACATTCTTTGTTTTGGGTGCAAGCAGTAATAAAATACAATCCCTCCCGCGAATAGTCGTACCCTTTTAGCCGGGTAGATTTTCGGTGATGAATGTTTGAGTTAGAACCCATTTTCTCCAGGCTGATAAAATTCCGCTTACCCAGCCCATCCCTCTCTATCCAAGCTCCGGTACTGTATTGCTTCTGCGAGATGTTCCGGACGTATTTCTTCGCTGCCCGCGAGGTCGGCAATGGTGCGGCTCACTTTTAGTATGCGATCGTATGCGCGTGCTGAGAGATTGAGCCGATCCATGGCAGTTTTGAGCAGGTTGGCGCCTACGCTGCTGATCACGCATATTTCTTTCAGCTGCTTGCTGCCCATCTGTGCATTGCAGTATACGCCTTCATTGTTTTCAAATCGTTTTTCCTGTATCTCCCGCGCTCTTATTACACGCTCACGCACATCATCGCTGTGCTCAGATGTTTTAATGCTGGACAGTTCGCTGAAGGGCACGGGAGTTACTTCTACATGCAGGTCTATACGGTCCAGCAACGGGCCGCTGATTTTATTAAGGTATTTCTGCACCATTATTGGAGAGCAGGTACACTCTTTTTCGGGGTGGTTAAAGTAGCCGCAGGGACATGGATTCATAGATGCTATGAGCATGAATGATGCGGGGAAATCTATGCTCATTTTAGCGCGGCTTATACATACTTTGCGCTCCTCCATAGGCTGGCGCATTACTTCCAGCGCGCTGCGCTTGAATTCCGGCAGCTCGTCAAGAAACAGCACTCCATTGTGTGCCAGCGATATTTCACCGGGCTGTGGTACACCGCCGCCGCCTACAAGGGCTGCGTCAGAAATAGTATGGTGTGGACTGCGAAAAGGCCGCTGCGCTATAAGAGCCGTATTCACTGCCAGCTTACCAGCCACCGAGTGTATCTTGGTTGTCTCCAGTGCTTCGTGCAGCGATAGGGGAGGTAAAATTGTAGGCAACCTTTTGGCCAGCATTGTTTTACCTGCGCCGGGCGGGCCTATGAGGATAGCGTTATGTCCGCCGGCAGCGGCGATCTCCAATGCCCGTTTTACATTTTCCTGTCCCTTTACATCGCTGAAGTCTATTTCAAAATTGCTTTGCGCATCAAAGAATTCTTCCCGGGTATTTACCACCGTAGGCTTTAAAGTGCCGGTTTTATTGAAAAATGCGGTTACGTCAGAAATGCTTTCTACACCAAACACGTCCAGGTTGTTTACAATGCCGGCTTCGCGTGCATTTGCTATCGGCAGTATCAGTCCTTTATATTTTTCCTTTCTTGCCTGTATGGCCATAGGGAGTGCTCCCTTTATGGGCTGCACAGAGCCATCGAGCGACAGCTCGCCCATTATTATGTATTGGTTCAGCTCATCGGCGGGTATTTGCCCGGTGGCTGCAAGCATACCCAGCGCAATGGGTAAGTCGTAGGCAGAGCCTGCTTTCTTGATATCTGCTGGCGCCATGTTTACCACCACTTTGGTGCGCGGCCGCTCAAAACCGGTATTCTTTATTGCGGACAATATCCGCTCTATACTTTCTTTTACGGCATTATCAGGAAGGCCTACAATAAAGTAGCCAGTAGTGCCCTGTGCCAGGTCTACTTCCATAGTGATAGTCATTGCCTCTACTCCATACACCGCACTGCCAAATACTTTTACTAACATTGTTCAATATTAAGGAGCACAAATATAACTATCGGGTGGCAGTGTTAAATATATTTTAGTTCAATGTCTAACGTTTTCTTATTACATCACGTCAATACCATGGAGTAAGCTTTTGTTTTATGAATCGCCTGTATAGATCCTTATTGTTATTTTGCTTTGGCCTGGTGGCTTTTTGCGCCACTTCGTGCAGAAAGGGCGCATACGTTGCTCCTGTTTCCACAGTAACCGTTGCCAGCGATGAAAACGGGTTAAATGCGCTTTTTGCAGCGCTGCAATCTGCGCCACAGCAAATGACAGTAGCGGCGGGGCGCGAGCAAACTATCTATGGCTTATATGGCACAAAGATCACTTTCTACCCTAATTCTTTTAAGGATAAGAACGGCAACGTGCTTCGGAACGGCGCGGTAAACATACAACTGCGGGAGATATACACAGTAGGGGATATGGTGGCCAACAGGGCTGCAACAACTGCAAATGGCAAGCTGCTAACCAGTGGCGGCCAGGTGCAAATAACAGCTAACGCAAATGGACAGGAAGTTTTTGCAAATAAGTATGGCATAGGCTTCCGGCACCTGAAACCATCGGCCCAGCCCATGACTTTGTTTTACGGAGACAATGCAGATTTTGTGAGTAACTGGACTATATGTGGCGACCCGCAGGCTGGAAACTTTGTGCCTGGCACCAGCACAAGCGCAGATACCAATGTGATCTTCGTAATTACCAGCAGTGGGGTAGATACCGTTATCACCCACGGTATAGTCACCAATTACTACCAGTTTGATAGTTGCACAAATTTTAACTGGATAAACTGCGATTACTTCTACACATCCGGTGCGCAGCTTACCAACGTTAAGGTGGCCCTGCCAGATAGTACTTATAACCAGTCGAATACCGAAGTATTCTTAGTGTTCCCTGCAATTAACGCGGCATCTCATATGACCCGCTACAACCCGGCTACTAATACTTTTGAGCTGCAGAATGGGTATTATGTGCCTATAGGCATGCAGGTGGATGTGGTAGTAGTGTCGAAAATCGGCGTTAGTTATTATTTCAACAGTCATAAAGGGATGACCACCTCAGACAATATGGTTGTATATGCGGACATGGCGCTTGTGAGCCTGGACTATATACGGGCCCAGCTCAGTGCATTGTGATATAAATTTTGAAGAAGTTAATAAAGCCTATCATCGCTCCGCCCTCGCGGCGCTTTTTATTTTATTTAACAAGGTACTGTGCATTGTATAGTACTGTCTTTTACCTACCTTTGTGTTTAAATGATACAGGCAGCAATAGAAAATACGGAGTCGCAGATGCGAAAGGGCCTGCTGGAGCTATGTATACTAGGGATTATACAGAGGCAGAAGGAGGCATATCCCAGTGATATACTGGAACAGCTAAAGGATTCAAAACTGGTGGTACTGGAGGGTACGTTGTATCCTTTGCTTACCCGCCTTAAGAACGCAGGTATGCTCAGCTACCGCTGGGAAGAGTCGGTGTCCGGACCACCGCGAAAATACTTTACACTTACCAGCGACGGAGTAAAGTTTTACGAGCAACTCCGCACCACCTGGGAAGAACTAAGCAAAGCAGTAAATAACCTTACAATTCCATTATAAAAACCACTTTATGCAACGTATTATCCAGATCAACATCGCCGGCCGCATTCTGCCTATAGAAGAGGATGCGTATACAATACTCAAAGAATACATCAACACACTCAATCGCCAGTTCACTGGAGACGACGGTAAGGAGATAATAGAAGATATAGAGAACCGTATAGCAGAGCTCTTTGGCATACGCCTGCAAGGCGGCTCGCCGGCTATAGACAGGGCTGATGTGCAAAAGGTTATGGATACCCTTGGAGCGGCATCTGACCTTCATGATGGGCCTGCTATGGGCAGCGGCGGCCAGGGCAGGGCCCGGTCATCCTCTTCCTATAGCTACGGCAGTAACCAGAAGAGTAGTGCCCGCCCATACCCATACTCCCATGATCGCCTGCTGCGCGACCCATTCGACAAAGTGATAGGTGGCGTATGTAGCGGTGTGGCGCATTATTTTGATATAGACCCGGTAATGATCAGGTTACTGATGGCTATACTGTTCATGGTATTTGGTATCGGTTTTATTGCTTACATAATAGCCTGGATGGTAATACCCGCAGCCCGCAGCCGTGAAGAGTTATTTAATATGAACAACGGCAACCCAGTAACCTTTCATGACATCACACGCAATGTAGAGTCTGAGATGCAGGATATGAAACGCCGTGGTGAGCAAATGAGCAGGGAACTGAAGGAGTTCTTTAGTAAGAAGAAGTAGTCAGTATACTTACAATACTATGTAGCAGAGACAGGATGCATCCTGTCTCTGCGCGTTTATACTGTTTTCTTTCTGTATTTTTACACGCACAGACTTATGACTCACGACTCACTACCTTCGACTAAGAAAACATACAAACATCTTTTTTTTGACCTGGATCATACGCTTTGGGATTTTGATAAAAATTCTGAGGCGACCATGAAGCAGCTGTATCATGAGTATGAGTTGCAGAAACGGGGTATTCCGGATTTCGATGAAATGTTTAAGGTGTATGTAGTGCACAATGATAAGCTGTGGGACCGCTATCGCAATGGGTTTATAAAGCGTGATGAGCTGCGCTGGAAGCGGATGTGGCATACTCTGCTTGACTACAAGATAGCGGATACCTCGCTTGCTCATGAACTAAGTACTGCTTACCTGGAGATATTGCCTACGCAAACACTTCTATGTCCACATGCAAAGCAAGTGCTGGATCATTGTAAGGGCCGCTATGAGATGCATTTGATCACAAATGGCTTCGAGACCACACAACGGCTTAAGCTGCAGTACTCCGGTATATCCCGCTACTTCACGCACCTCGTTACCTCAGAGAAAAGCAACAGTATGAAGCCGCACCGTGATATATTTGATTTTGCACTCAATATCTCAAAGGCCGAAGCCGAACACAGCATAATGATAGGCGATGCAATAGATATAGATATTCTTGGCGCTATTAATGCAGGCTGGGACACAGTTTATTACAATCCTCATAATGTTGCCCATCTGCGAAAGCCTACTTATGAGATCACTCATCTTGAAGAGTTGATGAGGATATTTTAAGGGCAGGGTGAAGGTCAATACTCCTGCTGGTCCATACTTGAATGGCGAAGTCTTAATATTGTTATTTCTGAATTTTCTATTTTATAGGATATGCGGTAGCGATACAAAACAAAAACCCTGTAGCTGCCATCATTATTGATTTTATCTTTATCCGCCGGATGTTTTTTGGGATGTGCAGCCAGCGCTCTTGAAGCTTCAAGAATGCCCTGCCTTACTTTCTCGGAATTAGCAAAGGAATCTTTTCTAATGTAACTAATTGCTTCTTTAAATTGAAGTCGGGCAAGATGATCCCATTTTACTTTTGGATTCATTTTACCACTTTTCGGATTCTTTTTCGAGATCCTCCTGGGAAATAAAATGACCTGCTTTTACCCTTGCTTCTGCCTCATCAAGCTCTTTGTTATATTGGGTAATAAACTCATCTTTCGTTAATCTTGCTGGAACTTCCTTAGCAACCAGCAGCGATTTCAGATACTTAAGCAAGGATTTTTTTTCTTCATTTCCCAGCTTAGGCAAATAATTCATTATTTCTTTGTCCAATGATATTGCTCCCATAGCAGCATTTTGTACTACAAAGTTACAGTTCTTTATCTAACACTCCAATCTATACCCGGCACCATAAATACCCATTGGGATGATGTGTACGACAATAATATAGCCCACCTGCGCAAGTGCCGACTTATGAGATCACTCATCTTGAGGAGTTGATGAGGATATTTTAGGGGTAGTAAATTGGTTGCCTTAAAGCTTTCTGTATTTTCCTCTTGGATTTCTACTTGTGTGGAATATAGAAGAAATGTAGACCTCTTTTTGTCTCGCATTTACTTTGAAAACAATGACAAACGGGAAAGTCCGTGTGATGGCCTGCCGGTATAGGTTCCTTGTTTTTGGGAAAGCAGAAGGGGTGTGCAATATCTGACTGATCTTATTGTCTATCGTTCTTTCAAAACGTATACCTAAACCTTCCTTTTGCTCTTCATACCAAATGCTGGCTGCACTATATTCACGTAGAGCTTCAGGGTGAAATGTGACAGAATAAATCATTTTCTCTTTATTTCTGTCAGTGATTTTCTTGTTATCTGTTTTACTTCATCCCAAGAGTATCCCTTCACTTTACCACTTTCGAGATCCTTTGTTCTTCTGTCCATTTCTTTTACGAAATCCTTATCATCCCAAATATCGTCGTTGATCCCTTCTTCTGCAAATGCCTTAGCTACGCTCAACACCGCTTTCTTTTGCTTTATACTAAGCTGCTCAACGTAGTTGGCAATCTTCTTATCCAATGCTGCTGTAGTATTCATAATTATTCTTTACACAAATTTAAGAAATTAGGGCATCAAAATAAAAACAGCCCATCCTTTCAGATGGGCTGCAATTCAATTTCAAATAAAGGCAATTTAAAGTGCCATATCAGCATCGTCGCTTTCGCTCACCTGTGGTGCCTGCTGCTCAGTAGCTTGTGGCTTGCTGTCGTTGTTATTGTTCTCACGACGTGGGCGATCTTCGCGAGGGCCAC
This sequence comes from Chitinophagaceae bacterium, assembly GCA_947446645.1. Taxonomy (GTDB): domain Bacteria; phylum Bacteroidota; class Bacteroidia; order Chitinophagales; family Chitinophagaceae; genus Nemorincola. The sequence goes on from CANFHA010000010.1 coordinate 29,220, forward strand.
GGTCATTTCTGTCGCCACCACCACGGTTACGGTCGCCGCCATTACGGTTGCCACCGTCACGGCGTGGGCCACGATCTCCGCGATCACCACCTTCGCTGCGCTCACGTGGAGCTGGTTCTACATAGCCTTCTGGTTTTGGCATGAGCACTTTACGGCTCAGGCGCAGTTTACCAGTTTTAGGATCAGTACCTACCAGCTGTATCTTCACCTTGTCGCCTTCTTTCAGCACACCATCAAGTGTGTCCAGGCGCTTCCAGCTAACTTCAGAGATATGGAGCAAGCCCTGCTTGCCCGGCATGAACTCTATGAACGCACCGAAAGGCATGATGCTCTTCACGGTACCCTCATAAGTAGCGCCTATTTCAGGGATAGCTACTATGCCACGTATCCAGCCGAGTGCCTTATCAATGCTCTCTTTGTTTGCAGAGAATATTTTGATGATGCCCTGGTCGCCTACTTCTTCTATATTGATCTTAGCGCCAGTCTCACGCTGTATTTCCTGTATTATCTTACCGCCCGGGCCTATTACAGCGCCTATGAATTCACGGTCTATATTCAGCTGCTCTATGCGTGGTGCATGTGGCTTCAGGTCTGCATTTGGTGCTGGTATACACTGATACATAGCGTCCAGTATGTGCAACCTGCCACGTTTAGCCTGCTCCAGTGCCTGCATCATTATTTCCATGCTCAGGCCGTCGCACTTAATGTCCATCTGTATACCACAGATACCATCGCGTGTGCCGGTCACTTTAAAGTCCATATCACCCAGGTGATCTTCATCGCCCAGTATGTCTGTGAGTACTGCAAATTTTCCGCCTTCTGCAATAAGGCCCATTGCCACACCGCTTACGTGCTTAGGGAAAGGAACGCCGGCATCCATCAGCGCCAGTGAGCCTGCGCACACAGTAGCCATTGATGATGAACCATTGCTTTCCAGGATATCAGATACTACACGTACTGTGTATGGGTATTCGGCTGGCATCATTTGCTTCAGCGAGCGCATAGCCAGGTTGCCATGGCCTACTTCGCGGCGGCTCTGGCCGCGCATCATTTTCACCTCGCCGGTAGAGAATGGCGGGAAGTTGTAATGCAGGAAGAAAGGCACATAGTCAGATGTAGCTGCAGTTTCTGCCAGCAGCTCATCTTCGCTTGTACCAAATGTTACTGATGTAAGTGACTGAGTTTCGCCACGGGTAAACAGTGAAGAACCGTGTGGAGAAGGTACTACGTTCACTTCCATGGTCAGCGGACGCACAACTTCCAGTGTACGGCCATCAAGGCGTACCTTTTCATTGAGCATCATATCGCGGATCACTTTCTTTTCCAGGTCGTGGAAATAAGTGCCTATAAGTGCAACGTCTTCAGGTGCCAGGTAATTTGACGCTGTTGCATCTGTACTCTGCATCTGTGCTTTAAAATCTTCTTTTACCTGCTTGAAGGCTGCGCTGCGCTCATGCTTGCCTAGTGCGCCCTTAGCAATATCATAGATGCGCTTAGTGCCATAATCAGCTATCTGCGCTTCAAATGCAGGGTTGGTATATGGTTTTGTGTAGTCGCGTTTGGTAGTAACACCAGCTGCTGCGCGCAGATCGTGCTGCAGCTTTATCTGGCCTTTTATTGCTTCGTGGCCTACTTCTATTGCTTTTACCAGGCCGGCTTCATCACACTCTTTGCCTTCGCCTTCCACCATCATTATGTTCTTGTCGGTAGCGGCTACTATTATGTTTATGTCAGCTTCTTTCAGCTGGGCGCGGCTTGGGTTAATAACAAATTCGCCGTTTATGCGTGCTACACGTACTTCAGAAATTACTTCCTGAATTGGAATGTCGCTCACTGCAAGTGCAGCAGATGCTGCCAGGCAAGCCAGCGCATCGGGCATTACTTCGTCATCAGAGGAAATAAGAGAAACCAGTACCTGAACCTCGCACAGATAATCATCCGGGAACAAAGGGCGCAGCGCACGGTCTATAAGGCGTGAGGTGAGTATTTCGTAATCATTAAGGCGGGCTTCACGCTTGAAGAATGAGCCTGGTATGCGGCCTGCTGATGCAAATTTTTCCTGGTAGTCAACGCTAAGCGGGAAGAAAGACTGACCTGGTTTAGGATCTTTGGTAGCTACTACTGTAGCCAGTATCATACAGTTGCCCTGACGAACAACTACAGAACCATCGGCCTGGCGGGCCATTTTGCCCGTTTCGATGGATATTTCGCGGCCGTCAGCAAGTTTCATTGAGACGGTCTTTGGATTTGGGATCATAACATCATGTTATTTACTGCGTTAATAATTGTTGCTCTGCGCCGCCCTGCAACTAATAAGGGTTTCATGAAATGGCGTCATTATATAATACATTACTGATATCAGGAAGGCAGGATATAACATTCAGCAATAAAAAACAATTCCCAACCTGAACAGTTGGGAATTGCTTAAGTATTTTTGCTTATTTACGTAAGCCAAGCTTTTCTATCAGGCTACGATATGACTGCAGGTTGTTGTTGCTGAGGTAAGTAAGCAAGCGCTTACGGCGGCCTACCATCGACATTAATCCACGGTTTGTAGAGAAGTCTTTTCTATTAGTCTTCAGGTGGCCGGAGATATGGTTAATACGCTCTGTGAGCATTGCAATCTGCGCTTCGATGGAGCCAGTGTTGGTTTCGTTTCCACCGAAGGTCTTAAAAATATTCGCTTTCTTTTCAGCTGTAAAATGAGACATTTGCATCAATTTTTTAAAAAATACATTTTTTTTCGAGCGGCAAAGATAAGGAAATATTGTTGAAATGTGATAATTTTTCAATTAGATAATGCAGATTTTTTGCCATCTCCATAATATATAAATAAAAATGTGTTTTAGTTTGTTGGTAGTTAATTTAATGCTTAGGCGATAGTTCATCGGCAGGGAGTTTGCTGACATTGCTGCGCTCCAATTGGAATCTTAAACTGTTATACTGGATGTTATTGATCAAAATCTATGATCTTTAGTGTAAAGTTCCGCTTGCAACTATTAATAGTCAAAAAATGGCCTGATAGGTATTATAATCCTAAATTTGAGCATGAAAAAAGCGGTCTTTTTCTTCTGTTTTACAATATCGTTAAGCTCTTTATATGCCCAAAACATAGGCGGCATAGGCGCGCAACTACTCATGGACACCGCCGGTGGCCATTCCATGCCCGAAATATCCGGTCTGGTGAAGGGTTCTTCGGCGGACCAGTTTCTAAAGGCCACGGACTACATTATTAAAGTAAACGGGACAAGCTGCCTGGATAAAACGCTTGTAGAAGTAGTAGGTATGATACGAGGGGAAGTGGGTACTACCGTGCACGTGACTGTAGCCGACACTAAAGAAGGCAAAAATCCGCGTGAGTATGACCTTACCCGTGGCGCTATTTCAGCAATAAACACAAAGTCTATAGATCCGGTGGAAGCTTTCAATGAACAATGTGTGACTGAGGTAAAGGAGATGAAGAAGAGGGGAGTGACCGTGGTGAAAACTTTTCCATCGGAATGCGGCAACTATTTTTTCAACTTTGATGCAGAGGCTGGCCAATACCGGGTAAGAGTGATGACGCTTGATGAGCAGGCAGCAACAAAGGGAGACAAGCAGTTAACCATTAGCGCGCGCGTATTTGATAACGCCAGCGAGAAGGAAGCAACGGCGATCAGTAAATATGATGTCAGAGATACCAGGGGATTGCTTGAAGGCCTGGTCACTTTCAAAAAGGCATGCGTGGGGACTATAAGCGTGCAGCTGCATGGTGATGAGAAAAAGTGTAAGGCCATGTACGTGGTTGTATGCAAGTGAGTCATAAATCATAAGTTGTGAGTCGTAAGTCTGCGAGATGGGAATGGTTTATTACCTGAGCCGAACAAATAGTTGGCCGGCGGCAACCGGCGGAACTTTAACCATATCTACGCTTAAAATTATTTATTTTGCACAGCATGAAGAATTTGATGTGCCTGCTTTTTTTGCTGTTTGCCTGTAATGCTTTTGCACAGGTGACTGTAGATACTACAGGTGGTAATGTGATCGTAAAAGAATCGACTCCAACGGCGAAAAAGAGCGTAAGCATATACAGGACTATGAGTGAGCATGACGGGTGGCAGCACCACATTGTTTACGAGCCCAATTATGCTGTTTACGGCGACAATCCTGATTCCCTGTTTCTTAATTTCAGCGCAGAAGAGCCGCACATTATTTCTATGATAAACGAGGCGCTGAAATGGAAGAAATATAACTTTTACCGTTTTGCTTTTGATGTGGCTCCTTATCGTGACCTGGTGAGTAAGCTTGCAGATATATATGCGGTCTCGCCGGAATGGAATGAATATCTGAAAAGATCAGGGAGTCTGCAGGTAACAGATACGCTTTGGGACGGTAACCAGATAAACGAGATACGGTATGATGTGGCACTGGCGTCAAAAGTGCTCGATAAAAGCGATTTTCTGGAGCAGCTGAATGCCTTATTTCTGCGCTATGGTTACAAGCTTACGGCTAATGGTTTCCCGGTAGACCGCCAACCCCTGGTGAGCCGGAACGAACTGAGATCGCTGGGCAAACCAGAAACATTGCTGGTGCCTATACCCAACGGATATTTTACTATGGTGCGGTTGGCAAAAAGTAAATAGATTTGCCAATATGGGCTCATATAGTATGGCGGAGGCTTTAAAGCTGTTGCTTGAGAAATCGCACTGGAAACCTAAAGTAACAGAGTTGCGCATGCGCGAGGAGTGGGAGACTATTGTGGGCAAAACAATATCCAAATATACCCGCAGCATAAGCCTGTATAACAAAACCCTGACGATATATACCGATGTGGCCCCCCTGAAGCAGGAACTGCAAATGGGCAAGGAACAGCTGATCGTGCGCCTTAACGAGTACTTTGAGGACAGGATAGTGGAAGAGATAATCATAAAATAGAAATGCCCCGCATTGGCAGGGCATTCTATATTTTAGTATCCGTTCCTTATTTCTTTGATATTCGTGGATCCGGCTTCATTGCCTTCTTTTTCCCGGTGTCTTTCCTGGCTATCAACAGCGATGCATTATTGAAGTCCGCTGCAGCGTTTACAACCTCGCGGTAGCGCGAGTAGTATTCCGGAGAAAAATGAAGCTGCACATAAGATTCGCTTATTTTTATAACGAGTTTATCTCCTTTTTTCTTGTCAGGTATCAGCTTGTAGTCGGAATTGAAACTGATAACCGGCTCAATATCGCGGTTTACGTATTCTGCATGTTTACGCAGTACTTCCGGATTCAATATTTTGGCGCCTACAGGTAAGTTCACCGTTATTGTACGGTTATACGTTTGGGCATAGTCCAGGTCTACTGGCAATACGCGCTCCTCTTCATTATACAATTCTGTTTGATGACCTATAATTTCGCCCACTTTAAAAATGGTATTCTTGCCGGCATCTTCAGTCAGCTCTGTGGTATTTACAGTAGCTGTGATCTCAAGCGGCTTGTTTCCGTAGTAGCTGTCTGGCGTTTCATTAGTGATTGTATACTTCTGTATGTCCCCTTCTTTTTTGCCAAATGAAATGATGTTTTTTACCAGGTCTTTTTGCCTTTCTTTAGTTGTGGTAAGCAGCTGTGTTCTAAGGTCGCTTGATGGGTAGCCTGTGAACGAGTATGAAATATCTACCTGCGCATTCATGTCTTTGTCGAAGCTCACTGCAGCGGCAATGTTGCTCTGGTTTGCAGCGGCCGGTAACGAGGTTATTTTCCTGATCTTTACCAGGTTGCCTGTTACATAGCCGTTGGCAGGTATGGCGCAGAATATGCCCTTGTTGTTTACCAGCTGTGCCGGTACCATAGGGTAGCGGTAGAGTGGTCGTGATGGATCAAGGAATTTCTTGAAATCCGGGAAGTAGAAGAGGTGCTCGTTGAGGTTGTCCCAATTTACAAAGTCGGTATTCAGCACGTGCTCATGTCGATCGCCTACAAGGCCCAGCTCAAAATTGACGCCGGCCTGTACAAAACAAGCTACAAAGAGCTTGATAATGCCTGCAGGTGTGGCTGCTCTTTTTGAAAGTATGCTGTCCAGCGGATTCCTGGGTTCGTCATAGTTCACGTCATATACCGAAATAGAGCGGATCTCTTTTGTCGCATTCACTTCACGGCCATCGTCGTATGACACGAAACCATATTGCGCAATAGTTGTCTTGATGCCCGTTTCAATTTTCTTCATTTTGTCATATTCCTTCGTGCTGGGGCGCACACCCAGCTCTGACAGGTATTGGTTTACAGCGGCTCTTTCTTTTTCTGTGATCTTATAATATTCATTATAAAATTTTCTGCCAAGGCTGTCCCAGGTATAGGTCATCAGCTTATTGGTGGCATTATGCTCATAGTTGTGATCCAGACGATACTCAGCACGCATGGTGTAGAGGTCGTAAAAGCTGTGCGGCTCAGGGCGCAGCTTGGGTATGTCGTACACAGAAATAGAGATGCGGCGCCTGTTGTTTATGAGGGTGTCCTTAGCTGTAGGGAAGCCGTTATAGCCACGCTCTGAGAAGTAATAGTTCTTTGGGCATGACATGGTAAAGTGTGTTTCCAGCACAGGGATATTGCCCTGGAAAGGCATGCTGCCAAAAAGTGATGCAGGGTGTATCTCCTTGATCAGGTATTCTATCTCGGCATTTTTTTCTACGCCTTCTAAAGCTATGATCACAGAGTGGTAGCCATGCGGGTTGCGCGTTACCAGCATCATTTCTTTGTTGATCTCCCTTGTTTTTCCATTTGGCAGTATTACACGTGCCTTTATCAATGGTACGCGGGTATCAAAGTAAACAGGAATATCCAGCGTGTTAAAACGCTCAATGCCGTGATCGTCGAGCACCTTTACAATACGGTGTTCGCTGGTGTACATGTTTATGCTTTCTCCCTCTGCACGATAGTCGAGCGAGACATCATTCAGCAATACTATTGCAGACTCATTGGCATATTCCGGGGGCGCAGGGTGAACGATCGGCTTCGACGCCCATTCCTCTGCTACCGGCCGTGTGTTCACATATTTCTGTGCCATAGCCGGCAGTGCCGATGCTGAAAAAAGTAAAATAAAGGAAGCGAATTTTTTCATCTGAAAATGTTTATTCAATTAGTCGCCGCGGCGAGCAAATGGTATGTATTATTTCTTTGCGGTTAGGATCACAGATTCTTTATACTCTTTGTTGAGCTGATCTACAATTTTGTTATTTGCTGCAAACTTATCAGCGCCCAGGGAAAGTGACTGCAACTGGTATTCCTTGGTAAGCACTACTTGTTTTTTATCTGCTTTGTAAGATATGTTGTACTGCCACACGCCGTCCATGCCGCCATGCGCATCTGCAGGCATATGGGTTACTTTATAGCCTTCCGGTATGTCCAGTACCACTACTTCTTTCACTTTTTCTTTGTAGGGGAAGAAGTAGCCCACTTTGCGTTCGCTATCGTTCATGCGCAGGTTTTTGTAAGTGCGGGCCAGGTTCATGTTTACTACATAGTCCTTACCCACTTTATGTGCATACTCACCTACAGTGAATGTAGCGTTCAGGCCGGCATCTTTATTTCCTTTGTTAGTTGTGTTTAGCTCATACTTCACCTGTGTGAAATTATCAGATCCGCGCATAAGCCTTGTTCGCACCATATCGTCCAGGTCTTTTCCTTTCACGTATTTTTTTACGTAGGTCATTTCCCAGGCATCATAGCCGGTGGCATGCTGTGTTACTTTACCTTTCAGATCTTTGTTGTCAATGCGAAGGAATGTGCTGTCTGTTACTGTGTTTTTGTCGGCAGGCACCACGGGTATTTTTACTGTATTGTGGTGAGCTGCGTCTATATAGATAAACGCTTCTTTATCCTGCATATCGTACCTGTTGGCACCAATTGGCTGGGTATTATCGGTACCATCAAGGAATAGCCACTCGTCACCCAGTTTAACAGCGCAGATCATGTGGTTGAAGCAGGATTGCGTAGGTATTTCATCGATAGCATAGGGTATTGCCCTTGTGCCAATGGTGGCAAAATAAGCTTTGAGGCCCACGTGGCGGCACATGCCCATGCACATGCTTGCCATGTCCTTACAGTCGCCATACATTCTTTTGTAAACAGTGTCTGCCGGGCGCGGTACCAATCCCTGCAGTCCTTTCTCGAATGCGATGTAGTGTATGTGGTCCTGCACCCAGTTGTAGATGTGCTCTGCTTTCTGGCGATCTGTTTTGTCGTTTTTAGTTATCTGCTCTGCAATCCTTGCCAGAGGCGTATCCAGCTTTATATTCAGGTCCTTTACGTAAGCAAAGTGGTGGCGTGCAAGCGCATCAGCATCCCTGAGTATCACAGAATCTTTCTTTGCGCCAGGCAGGCGGTAGGAGGTGATATAAGGCATTATTCGCGGAACATAATAGGCGGACGAAGGCACCAGGTTATATTGTTTCGCAGGCCTCAGGTTGTTTGCTGTGAAGGTGTAAATTGTCTTTCCGTCCCTTACTTCCTTATCCTGCTTTATAGCAATATTGTCTTTGTTTTTTATTGCAAAATCAAGGTGCACAAATTCCGGAGCTTCCACTATAAATTTCGTTGCAGCTACAGGTAGTTGGTTGCCGAATGAAAAGCCGTTGAGCATGGTTACATCCATGTTCTCAAGTGTATACCGTGTTTCGGTTACCGTCCCCTTTGGCAAGGCCGTATAATAAGCAACTACCAGCCGCTCGTCATCATAAAAGCTGCCGCCCACCTGGCCGGCAAGGCTAAAGCCGGAATTGTCGTCCACTCTTTTGTAACCGCCTTTCTTATCGGGGATATAAGATACACAGGACACATGCCTCAACTGAAAAAAATCGCTGAAGTCGAAGACATCCATGTTCTCCGTAGTAGGCGCCAGGTCACTGATCAGGAGCTTGTTCATGGTTACGTATGTATTCGCTACAAGGCTACCATCATATTCATCCTGGGAGATAACAAGCTTCTCTGTATAATTGGTATATACCGCATTGTCATCTTTATACTTAGCTGCTATGCTTTCATTCTTTACACGATCTTCGGTTTTCTGTGCTTTCAGGGCTGGAGTCAGCAGTAGTGCAGCCACCAGCAAGCTCACGGTCTTATTCATGTGCAGCATATATTTCTTATGGTTGGTCATTTCATCGGGGGTGTTAACGGCCTGAAAATGGAAGTATAAATATAATAATAAAAACAGAGCAGGTACTTATTTTTTAGATAATTACGTTTGCCTGCTTTTGCCAGTGCCGGGCTAAAAAAATAAAGGCTGGCAAACGAAATAACGCTGCCAGCCTTTAAAGAAATAATATTGATATTAACCTACAGCAAGACGCTTGAAAGAAGAAACAGTAAGTCCCTTAGCTACAGAGCCAAGGTATTCACCTACAGTCTTTCCATTGTCTTTTACGAATGCCTGTGGCAACAAAGTATTCTCTTTAAAGAATTTGTTCAGCTTGCCGGCAGCAATTTTTTCTGCCATGTCAGCTGCTTTGCCTTCAGCCATTATCTGCTCTACTGCAATAGCTTTTTCACGAGCTATTGTTTCTTCAGACACGCTTTCTGCGTCTACAGCCATTGGGTTCATTGCAGCTATCTGCATAGCTACGTCTTTACCTGCGCCAATGATCTCAGCAGTTGCGGGCAGGTTCATACCTACCAGCACACCTATGCGGTAGCCTGAGTGTATGTAAGGAACTACGGCAGCGGCAGTGATCTGCTCAAAACGGCTGATGTCTATCTTTTCGCCGATCTTAGCTACCATTTCCATCAGTTTTTCGCCCACTGTAGCGCCGCCCATTGCAGCTGCTTTCAGTTCGTCTACCGATGTAGATTTAGTATTCAACGCTATGTCAGCTACCTGCTGTGCGAATTGTACGAATTCCTCGTTCTTTGCAACGAAGTCAGTTTCAGAGCTCAGGCATATTACAACACCATAAGTATTGTCAGCCGATGCCTTTGCTATTACCACACCTTCTTTTGCTTCACGATCACTGCGGTTTGCAGCTACTTTCTGGCCTTTTTTGCGCAGGTAATCTATAGCGGCTTCAAAATCTCCGTTGCTTTCTGTAAGGGCTTTGCGACAGTCCATCATTCCGGCTCCTGTCTGCTGGCGCAGCTTGTTTACTTCCGCTGCTGATATTGTTACTGTACTCATTGTAGTATTTTCCTTTTATTGGTTTTTAAATCAGGGTGCAAAATTCGTATTTTATTATTAAAGCCCCAAATATGGGGCTTTAAATTAACTCAAAAGTTAAAAGTCAATATCAAATAGTAACCGGTTACTGACTTACTAACCCATCAACTATTTAACTTACTTAGTGCCTTGTAGGGGCTGGCCTGCTGCCACCGCCACCTGGACGGGCACCTGGACCACCTGGCCTGCTACCGCCACCGCCTGGACGACTGCCGCCGCCACCTGCGCCACCACGGCTACCGCCCGGACCACCTGCGCTGCCACGACCACCGCCGGGACCACGACCAGGAGCACCTGCACCAGCTCCAGCGCCTGCACCAGTTCCACGGCCACGACCGCGACCACCACGACGGCCACCTTCGCCGTCTTCTTCTGTAATATCAAGACCACGTGACTGGTTTTCAGAAGCATCATCATTTGATTCTTCTTCTGTTTCTTTCACCTGTGCACGCTCCTGCAGACCTTCAAGTATTGCTGCTGTAAGGTACTGTGTAATGATAGCTATCGACTTTGTAGCGTCATCATTTGCTGGTATAGCGAAGTCTACTTTAGTAGGGTCACTATTGGTATCTACCATTGCAAATGTAGCAATGCCAAGGCGTTTTGCTTCAGCCAGTGCAATGTGCTCATGGCTGATATCCACCATGAAAAGAGCAGCTGGAGTACGGCCCATCTGGGAGATACCACCAAGCACTTTTTCCATTTTTTCCTTGCTGCGGGTCAAGGTCAGGCGCTCTTTCTTGGTAACGCTGTCCATTGTTCCGTCCTGGAGCATTTTTTCGATGCTCAACATTTTCTTTACGCTCTTACGTATAGTCTGGAAGTTGGTAAGCATACCACCCAGCCAACGCTCTGTAACGAAAGGCATATTTGCCCTTGCTGCCGCTTCGGCCACTATTTCCTTCGCTTGTTTCTTAGTAGCTACAAACATGATCTTCTTACCGCTTTTTGCGATAGATTTCAGGGCTGCTGCAGCTTCATCGAGGCCATCAATAGTTTTATTGAGGTCTATGATGTGGATGCCATTTTTTTCAGCAAAGATGTAAGGCAACATCTTTGGATTCCATTTTTTCTTAAGGTGACCAAAGTGAACGCCGGCCTCGAGTAGCTGCTGGTGCAATGTTTTATTATCTTCCATTTGAATGATTTCTTGTTGGTTAAAAAAATATTTTCCCATCGCAAACACACAAAATATTGAGTCTTTGCAATACCCGGACTAACGTTTAGAGAACTGGAAGCTACGACGTGCTTTAGCTTTACCGAATTTCTTACGCTCTACAGAACGGCTGTCGCGGGTCATCAGGCCTTCTTTTTTCAAAGCAGGGCGATACTCGGGATTCACTTCGCATAATACGCGGGCAATACCCATCTTTATAGCTTCAGCCTGTCCTTTTGGACCACCACCCTGTACATTTACAATAATGTCGAAAGAGGTTTGCAGTTCAACTGTTTTCAGCGGTAATTCTACCTGGTTTTGCAGGTACATGATTGGGAAATAAGCTTTATATTCCTTCTCATTAACCGTAATGTTGCCTGTGCCTTTGCTCAGGTATACACGAGCAACAGCTTCTTTACGGCGGCCAACGGCGTTTTTCTGTTTTTCCATTTTATATTAAAATTCAAAAGTTAAAAGTTATAACTTAAAGTGTCCTTGCTACCTGAATAAAGGAAAAGTCCCTGCAGGGGGTTATTTCATTTCCTTTGGGTTCTGCGCCTGATGCGGATGCTCAGCACCTTCATAAACGAACAGTTTCTTGTACATAGCACGACCAAGGCGATTTTTGGGGAGCATACCCTTTACTGCGCGCTCAATCATAAGATTAGGGCGGCGCTGCTGCATTTCTTTAGCCATTTCTATTTTCTGACCACCCGGGTACATAGAATAGGTCTGGTATTCCTTGTCTTCCAGCTTGTTGCCGGTAAGCACAACCTTTGAAGAGTTGATTACGATAACGTAATCGCCACAATCGAAGTGCGGTGTGAAATAAGCCTTGTTCTTACCGCGCAGTACTGCAGCGATCTTAGAACTCATACGGCCAAGCGTTTGATTGGTTGCATCAACAACGTGCCAATCGCGTTTTACTATCTTTTCGTTGGCAGATTGTGTTTTAAAGCTCAGATGTCTCATTACTAATTTTTAAAGTTTATCCTCCTTCGCAATCGCTCCGGCGGGTAGTCAAAAAATATCCCTTAAATCAACTCTGTAAGGCCTAAGGAGCAAACGGAATTGTTCGGGGAGTGCAAAAGTAGAGCAGCTACATGAAAGTGCCAAGAAATTTATTAGTTTTTTTTATCGCTCAGTTGCAACTAATTGATTATCAATATAAATATCAACAAAAATAAATCGACTCCTCTCTTGAAAGCAATGTTATTGCGTTGAAATTTGCCCAGCTATTCTGCGTGTGCCGGAGAAAGGATAGTTTTGAATCCGCTATATAGTGGCATGATAATTATGCAAGGGAGCAACGTACCGAAATATATCAGGAAAGGATAGGGAAAGACGAAGTTCAGTGGCATAGATGCCGTCTTAGCTGGCGTTTAAACAGTTGATTTTAAATAGGTTATGGCGTGTTTTGCCGTTGGCAGACTGCGACATTAAAAAAATGTTAAGTAATTTTATCGGAAAGCTTTGTTAATTCGGAATCTTATAATAATTTCACCTCCAGATTCACCCTGTAACACGGGTGATGTTGAAGATATTAAGCCATACATTGTTTAAATTTTCCAGCGCACACATAAAAAAGATAGTATGAAAAGAATCGTCTTACTAGTTACATTATTACTTACTGTTGGGCTACATGCATTCGCGCAGACCCGTAATGTAACCGGAAAAATTCAGGATGAGAACGGGCAGGGATATCCGGGAGCGGGTATTACTGTAAAGGGCACCCAGATCGGGACTGTTTCTGATGTAAACGGAGACTTTACACTGGAAGTACCCGACGGGAAGAACACATTTGTGATACAGGCGGTAGGGTACGGCACAAAAACTGTTACCGACGAGGGCGCTTCAATAGTGGTGAAACTGCAGCCAACGGCTAAGCAGCTGGAAGGCTCTGTAGTTACAGCCCTTGCCTTTAAGCGTGAAAAAAGGGAGTTGGGCTATGCCACAACTACTCTTAATAATGATGAGCTTACATCTGGCCAGAACACGAGCGCCATATCGGGCCTGGCAGGTAAAGTAGCCGGTGCTAATATCACCAGCTCTACAGGTGGCCCCGGCGGCTCTACCCGTATAGTATTGAGGGGTGAAAAATCTATCCTTAAGAATAATAACGCACTTATCGTTATTGACGGTGTTATCATTAATAACTACGACCGTACACAAGATGCGTCTGGCCTTGCCCAGGTGGATTTTGGTAACAGCGCAAACGATATCGATCCTGATGAAATTGAATCAATGAGTGTACTGGAAGGTCCTGCTGCTGCTGCGCTTTATGGTGCTGCAGGTGCTAACGGAGCGATAATGATCACCACAAAAGCCGGTAAGCGCAATCCATCTAAAGATGGTAAAGCGTCTAAAATGGACATTACCTACAAGGCATCATACACCCAATCAGACATCCTGAAGTATGCAGATGTTCAGCACCAGTTTGGACAGGGTAATCTGTACGGTGGTGTAGCTGATGACAGGCGTGAGAATTTCAGCTGGGGCTACCAGTTTGATGGCCACCTGCGTCCATGGGGCCAGATCATTGATGGCAAGCAACTTGTAAAACCATATTCTGACCAGCCAAATAACATCAAGAGCTTCTTCAACCATGGTAAAGACCTGAATAACTTTGTTTCGGTATCTGGTGGTACAGAAACATCTACTTATTATTTGTCTCTGAGCTCGGTTAACAGCACAGGCCTGGTACCAAATACATTCTACAACAAATACAGCGTACGTTTTAACGGAACTACGCAGTTATCAAACAATTTTTACTCAGGTATCAATCTGAACTATATCAACACCTACTCAAGGGCAGAAAACAGCGGCCAGGGTACTGGTTCTGTAGTAGATGCCCTCTACGAAGTAGCTCGTGACATTCCTATCTGGGAACTTAAAAATTACAATGATCCAAGTCACTTCTACTCTATGCAATACTATGATAAGGATGGCATTGAGCGTTATGGTTACTACGGTGCTTACTACAAAAACCCATATTGGGTAGCTAAGAACTACGATAACAGGAATAAGTCAGATAGGGTTTTAGGTGACTTTAAGGTAGGTTACAAGAAAGGTGACTTCAATGTATATGACCGCGCTGGTGTAGACGTTACTGCAGACAGGAGCCGCTACAACACGCCGGTGCTAAATTCACAGCCAACAGAAAGTCCTTTTTATGATGGACTGACTTATACAAATTCAGGCGGATATAGCCAGAATTCATACAACGGATTCCGGTTTACCAATGACCTTATATTTACGTTTACTCACCAGCTGAGCTCTAATTTCGGCATGAACGCTACCGCGGGCCATAATATGAGTATGAGCAGCGATGAATCACTTACAGGAACTATCGACCCAGGTACAAATGGATTGGTGATCCCGAACTACTATAGCCTTACAAATAATAAGGGACCAGTAGCCGCTTCTAACACGCTTACTCAGCGCAGAGTGGTTGGTGTTTACGCAGATCTTACGTTTAACTATCAAAGGGAGCTTTTCCTTGAGGTTACCGGAAGGAATGACTGGTCTTCTTCGCTGATATCAGGACACAATTCTTATTTCTACCCAAGCCTAAATGCATCATGGGTGTTTACCGAGCGCATGAAAGGCCCGGTTAAGGATAAAGTGCTTAACTATGGTAAAGTTCGTTTTGGTGTAGCTGGTGTGGGTAATGATGCGATACCTTATGCAAACAACAACGCAGGTTACAGTCAGTCAGCGATCAGTTCAGGTTTTGGTTCTATTGTTCCTCCGTTCAACGGGGTTCCGGCATACCAGATCAACGGTACGTTCGGCGATAATAAGTTAAAGCCAGAACAGACGCGTTCTTATGAAGTTGGTACAGACCTTTCTTTCTTTAAAGATCGCCTGAGCACAAGCTTCACTTACTATTATTCACTTACGCATGACCTGATCACTGCTGTGCCTGTACCGACATCGAGCGGTTACAATTTCAGCTATGTGAATGTTGGTTCTATCTCTAACAGGGGGATAGAGCTAAGCATGAGAGGCGCACCAATATCTACAAAATATGGCTTGAAATGGGAACTCTTTGGTACACTCAGCAAGAATAAGAGCAATGTAGAATCATTGACAGGTGGTGTGGACAATGTAGTATTAGGCGGCTATAGTGGCATGTCTATTACAGCAGCTGTTGGTCGTCCATATGGTACTTTCTACGCCGCTGATATATCATATGAAAAAGACCCCGCTACAGGAAAATGGCATGCTATAGTAGACAAAAACACAGGACTCCCGGTTGCTACCAGCAAGCCTGTATATAAAGGAACGTACAACCCTGACTTTATTGCATCATGGGGTACAGACCTTACTTACAAGGGCCTGAAACTGCATGTACTGTTTACAACCAAGCAAGGCGGCCAGTTCTACAGCAGGAATAAGTCAAACATGGACTTTAACGGCACATCAGTTGAGAGTACGATCAACAACCGCAATCCGCTGGTGTGGGCTAACTCAGTTAATAACATAGCCCCAGCGGGAGCTACTCCAATTTACCAGACGAACACTACCAAGTATTCACCATACGATTATTATGTAAACGATGCTCCGCAGAATCTTCCTGCGCAGAACCTTATCAATGCAACTTACATTAAGCTGCAGGAGCTGGCACTGTCATATAAGATACCTGCAAAGTATTATAGCAAATCTCCGTTTGGCTCTCTTGAGGCTGGTATCTTCGGCAATAACCTGATCATCTGGACAGCAAAAAGCAACCAGTATGACGATCCTGAAGAAACTTCATCAGGCGCTGCTGGTAATGCCCAGGGCTTCAACTACACCGCTCGTCCTTCCATGAGAAATTACGGCGGATACATTAAAGTAACATTCTAAATTGTAGTAAAAAACGAATAATATGCCAATCAATAAAAGAATAGTTCTTGGAGCTGCGGCAGTACTTGCGTTAGGTGCATCTTCTTGCAAGAAGTTTCTGAACGTAAACACTAACCCAAACCAATCTCAGACAGCTACGGTAGAAACCCTTTTGCCTGGCGCTGAGCTTTATGTAGCCACTTCAGTAGGTGCAAACCTGCAGATAGTAGGGTCCATCTGGTCCCAGTACTGGACGCAGACACCTGTCGCCAGTCAATATGTGACTTTTGAGCAATTCGCTCCTGGTCAGGATGCATTCTCAAACGCGTGGTCTAATCTTTACAGTGGTGCAGAAAACCTGTATCAACTGGCGAAGCTGGCTGACACGCAGCACAAGCGAAACTATACAGCAATAGCACTGTTGCTTCAGGCCTACACCTTCCAGTGTATCACTGACGGTTGGGACCAAGCTCCTTTTATGCAGGCGCTAAAGGGTCAATATTCTGACGGCCATCTTGTGAATCCGAAGTATGATTCTCAAAGGGTGATCTATAATGGTATTATCGCTTATATAGATACGGCAGTAAGTATCATTAACCAGGCTCTTCCGCTTACGCCTTCTACTGATGATCTGATATACGGAGGTGATATGACGAAATGGACAAAATTTGCAAATACACTAAAACTGAAAGTGTTGCTGCGTTTGTCTGCTGTCGATCCTGCAGGAACACAGGCGGCTATTGATTCGTTCTATGCTACAAATCCTGTATTTATTGCAGACGGAGATGATGCAGCAATTAGTTCATATGGCTCCAATACGGCTAATAAAAACCCATTAAATGCGGAGATGACATCAACCACCCTTAACAGCATTCAGAACCTTGCAGGAAGTTCTACCTGCATAGATAGTATGAACAGCAACGGGGATCCAAGGGCTTATTTATTCTATACATATCTCGCCTCAAGTCAGGCCGTTGTTGGCATTCCTCAGGGCAAGTACGACATTAAGGCACTTCCTGCTGATTACTGCATTCCAACTGCATATGTAGGAGGTAACGCAAGTGACGATAATTCAGCAAAAGCCCCAGTAAACCTGATCTCCAGCTGGGAAAGTTATTTCCTGCAGGCTGAAGTTGTTGCTCGTGGCTGGCAGGCTCAAAGCTCAGGTATGGACGATGCACAGCTCTTTGATGCGGGTATAGCTGCAAACTTTAATTATGCACCTTATGCAACAGGTCTTGCGGACATCTGGGGACCGACAGCACTGACTGATTATACAACTGGTGGTGGCTACTGGACTATTTACCCAACCGGTGGTTCTGTAGCAGACAAGATCCGCTTCATCATTACTCAGAAATGGTTTGCAATGTGCGGTAACCAGGGCTTTGAAGCATGGACTGAATGGCGCCGTACCGGCTATCCGGACTTCCTGGTAATCCCTCCACACAGCTTCCTGGGAACTAACCGTCCACAGCGATTCTTATACCCAACATCTGAGAGCACTGTAAACTCAAACTTCCCGTCGTCTGGCGTTGTGCCATTGACTACGAATGTATGGTGGGATAAACTTTAATTGTATTATTTAAAACAAAGAAAATGAAAAAAATATTTTTATTGTCAGTAGTAGCGGCAGTTGCCTTCACCGGCTGTAAGAAAACGATGAGCACCGTTTCTGAAGCTCACCACGTTTCTTACCCTACAATACTCCTTTCAAGCGATCTTTACTACAGCATTCCTGTAGGTGGTACTTTGCCTACAATTACAGCTACCGCCTACGATTCATTTTATCGTGAGGTGGACCCTGTTGTAATAGACCAGAGTTCACTGGATAATTCAACACCTGGTTTGTATGCCGTAACCTTGTCTGCTAAGAATAAGTATGGCATGACAGCATATTCATCTGTGTATATAGGTGTAACCAGCGCAAGCCCTGCTCTTGACCTGTCTGGTACTTACATCAGGTTGGCTACAGCGGGCCGCGTAGCTCATGTAAGCAAATTAGGCACAGGTCTGTTCATGACTGACAATGTAGGTGGTGTGAATGTTACTGACCCTACTACCGGGGCAGCAGTAAGCGCTGTTTTCGTGGTTACCAGCGATACCACACTTGATCTTGGTACCCAGCTTACCAGTGCAGGTACACTAGTCGCTATTGAGCCACAGACGCTTACTCTTACACCGGGCGATACTACGCTCAACTATGGTATCAATCTGTCCGGTTTCGGTAAGCAGATCCGCTCTTTTGTTAAGCAGTAATATTTGTGTAATTATTTTATATTTGCTCCCTGCAAGGTACTTGCAGGGAGTATTTTTTTAGAATTGTTCAACCCCTGCTATTGTTCTTTTTTTAACAAATTATCCATTGCGCAGCGATTATATTTGCTGCTCCAATTATTTAGTATGCGAAAAATCCTTGCCTTAGTGGCATTATTACTGATACCAGCATCTATGCTGCTGGCACAGGATGAAAAGATGAATAACAATGCAGCTCCGCCGCCTATAGTAAAACCATCGCGCGACTTCCTGATGCTGCAGTTTACGTATAACAACTGGCTGAAGAAGCCAGATAGCATCAAAACAAAGCCATTTGGCTATGGCTTTAACGGCTATTTGTGTTACGACTTCCCCATAAAGAAGACAAGACTCAGCTTTGCAGCAGGTCTTGGTATCAGCGCATCGGTGGTATACCTTAATCAGCAGCGTATCATAAATACAGATACCGGTGCTTTGGGTGCTGAGGCACGTTTTGCGCCAGACCCGGTAGATACCAACTACAAGCGATATAAGTTTGTGACTACTTACCTTACGGCTCCCTTTGAGCTCCGTTATTTTGGCAACCCGCAGAACCGTAACAAAGGTTTTAAGGCAGCAATCGGCCTGCAGGTAGGCACACTGCTAGGTGCTCATACAAAGGCACTTACATCGGTATCCGGAACCAATGTGAAATTGAAAGACAATACTAAGCGTTATTTGAGTCCATGGGACTTTGCAGCGACTGCCAGGATAGGGTGGGGTAATTTTTCCCTGTTCGCCTCCTACAACCTGACAAACGTATTCAAGGAGAATGCCGGGCCAACTATTACACCGGGATCCGCAGGTATTTGTATAACAGGATTATAGAGATTTGCTTCCACAGGTGTGAGCGGTGTTGCGTACTGTGTTCATCAGCCTGAAAATCAATTTAAAAGCCCGGGTGCAGTCGCATCCGGGCTTCTTTGTTTATGAGCCTTCGGTATTACGCAACAAAAAAGGGTGCCTGAAAAGGTACCCTTTTGTGGAAATCTAAATCGGACATCCCCCGCACCTTAGTTTCCATCAAACACACACACACTATTCGGGGATGCAATAGCTATAGTTCAAAAACTGTACCGTAAATCTACTGTATTACGCCTTTTAACAAAATGCACTGAGCTGTGACATTTACATGCCTCAACGGTGTTGAACAACTGCACAAAAAAAGGGTTCGCTTGTGCGAACCCTAAAGAAGTTAAAGGTTTTACGATTTAGAACCTCCACCTGATTCCCATAGTCTCGGGGAAGTAAAGTAAGTGATAATTGGCATTTTCACCTCCGTACTGGGTGGTATGGGTGCCCACACCAGCATAGCGTACTGCCAATTCCACATGTACGCCAAGGCGCGGTACTATGTAGTAGGTATAACCCATCTGCAGGCCGTAGCTGAGTCCGATGCCATACCCATAATGATAGCTGGACACATAGGTATTCGCCGAGTCGGGCAGGGCATTATACTTGCTATAACCGAGTGAGCCATCATTCATGGTGGTTACCAGCCCCAGCATAGCGCCAAAGTATAGGTTAGACCTGTTGAAAGTATGGAAACGGGTATAAAACGGTATAGTATAGTTGATCTGGAATGATTCTGTAATAGCGTGGCTGGCCTCCAGGAAGGAGATTTCGCGTGTTTTTAACGTGCGGCCAAAGGTCGTATTGGGTGTCCAGTCGCCAAAAGTTTCCCATTTCCTGTCTCCAAGATCGAATGCAAGGAACCAATGCTCGTGAACATACCAGTTGAGGCGAAGCGAATAGTCGTGCACAACGTTGGTGCGGGTGCCCTGGTAGCCGGTAGCAGGTCCCAAAGGTCTTGTCATCACGCTGAGACCACCATTAATACCAACTTCCCAGTTATACTCCGGGGGCATATTCTGGGCAAATACAGAGCCCGTGTAAGCCATCAGAGCAGCAACGGTGAGTAACAATCCCTTCATACTATGAACGTATTTATTGAAATAAGAATCAAATCTAAGTAAATAAAGTGAAACCTAAAAGCCCGCAACCCCTTAGGGGCTTTGCATATGAATTTATTTTCAGTAGCTAATTTAAATTTAGCCCTGATTTCAGAATAGCTAACGCTATTCTGAAATATTACCTATCAGTAAAACATGCGCAGTATCAACAACTACTCGTCATCGTCTTCCTCAAAATTCATGTTCAGCATACTGCCCAGCATATCGCCAAATGCATATCCGCCTTTTTCCACGCCCTTTTTACTGATCAGTGAGAACTCTGCGAGGCCATGAAGTAAAAACTCCATAAGCAGCCCGGCCTGTGTTTCATTTGCGTTAGGATAAAACTGTTTTACCGCAGCATAGAGGCCATCTACCGTATAAAGGTGGGCGAGGTATGCCTCGTCACTCTCATCCTGCAAAACAACAAGATCATTGCCTTTGCCAAACCAATCGATAACCGGCTGGTAAGGGCTTGATTTTGCTTTTGCACTCTGCGTATCCCTGCCTTTTTTAAACGACATAGGATCAGGGAAATATTTGGTGAAAGACGAACGGATGGCAAGGCCTAGCAAGCGGTAAGCCACATTCAGCGGTCCTTCCTGCTCACCTTCGTACACCAGTTCTATTTTGCCGGTAATAGAAGGCACTACACCAATAAAGTCGGCTATGCGCACCATGGTTTTGGCATGGCCGGCCTTTAGTGCACGCAGTTCTGCGGTGCTCACCAGGTTTTCGTAGGCTGATATGGTGAGGCGGGCAGATACGCCGCTTTTCTGATCCACAAATTCACTTTTGCGCGCTTCCATAGCCAGCTCCTCTATCAGCATAGCGCACATATCCGGCACATCTACAGTGTTTTTCTGTTCAGGCAGCAGGTGGGCTTCCTGCTCGGTAATAGCCCTGGATATTTCTATTGTTTTAGGATAGTGGGTTATTATCTGGCTTTCAATACGGTCTTTAAGCGGGGTTACAATGCTTCCACGGTTAGTATAGTCTTCAGGGTTAGCCGTGAATATGAAGAGGATATCCAGCGGCAGGCGCAGCTTAAAGCCCCGTATCTGTATGTCGCCTTCCTGCAGAATGCTGAACAGCGAAACCTGTATGCGGGCCTGGAGATCTGGCAGCTCATTGATCACAAATATGCCCCTGTGCGAGCGGGGGATAATACCATAGTGGAGCGCTTGCTCATCTGCAAAGCTAAGGCGCATATTAGCTGCCTTTATAGGGTCTATATCGCCTATCAGGTCTGCTACTGATACATCAGGCGTAGCCAGCTTTTCGCCATACCTGCTGCTGCTGTGCAGCCAGGAGATGGGTGTGTCGTCACCTTTTTGCTCCAGCAGTTGCCGCGCATATAGCGACACCGGCGCAAACGGATCGTCATTTATTTCACTGCCGGCGATCACGGGTATCCACTCATCCAGCAGGTTTATCATTTCACGCGCCATACGTGTTTTTGCCTGCCCACGGAGGCCCAGGAAAAGAATGTTGTGCCTGGATAAAAGCGCCCGTTCTACATCCGGTATTACCGTATGCTCATAACCAATCACGGTATCAAACGGACTTTCCTTTTTCTGTAGGAACTTAATTAGATTGTCACGCACCTCCTGCTTTATGGGCTTTGGCGTATATCCTGATTTCTTAAGTTCTGCTAATGTTTTTATTCCCGGCTGTGTCATATCTGCTGCAATTTCGTTTTAATAAACTGTATCCTTAATAGTATATCGTTATCGGCCTATCAGCTAGGCTATTTGTTTGTTTCTCATATTAGTTGCCGTCATTGCCCCGTTCGTCATTCATTTTCTTTTGTTTTTCCTTTCTTACTTCGTCAGGATTTTTTTCAGGTATCGTTTCCTGGCTCGCACTGCCAGATAGTCCACGTTCAATAATGCGTTCCAGCTCTTCCATCTTTCGTTGCGGCAGGTCGGCCTGTTTCATATACACATCATAACCTGTCCCGTTTTCACTGTTCAGCCACGAACCGGTATATGCGCGGTCTTTTAGGGTCAATTCCAGAGTGCCTACCGGCGGATCGTCCTCCATCACCCATTTACCATCTATAAGTGTGATCTCCAGCCGCACATAGCTTTT
Organism: Chitinophagaceae bacterium; assembly: GCA_947446645.1. GTDB lineage: Bacteria > Bacteroidota > Bacteroidia > Chitinophagales > Chitinophagaceae > Nemorincola. Next base: position 51,709 of record CANFHA010000010.1, read on the forward strand.
CTGGTCGCCAAATTTATACAAGCCATCATAGTAAGATACTTTGCCGGTGCGCACATCCTTCATATAGCGCACGTACAATTTTACCGGTATTTCATTGTCGAATTTACCTTCGTAATACTTACGGTCTACTACTTCCTTTCGCACCTTGCTCAGGTCTTCATCTTCTGCAGCAGCGATCAATGAATCCATAGCTGCATTGTGGGCGGTATCTGTTTTTACTGTGTCAACAATATGGTTTTTAGCGCGCCACTCAAAGTACTGGCGCTCCTTTTCCTCCTTTGCCAGGAACTCGTCTTTAGTAGATGCCTCCAGGATATTTACCACCTGACCGCCAAAAAAGTAGCCTTCGATCTTCTGTATCTCAGCAATGGTGATACAAAAGGTGGTTCGGCCTATCATGTCTTTAACAAACAGATAGCCCTTTAGTCTTTCGGGGGCTATTTTATCATAGCCAATAAGATCGCGGGTAAGCGGTTCGTTCTGGAGCTCATATCGTTGAATGACTATACCGTTCCAGTGGATGCCGGAGTCTTCGCCCTTGGCCAGCACATGCATATACTGGCTCATTATATGCCGGTTGTAAAATGGATCGAAGTCTATAAGCGCCTGGGGATGCTCTTTAAGATTTTGCAATTGCTGCTCTGCGGCCGGCGTATGGTCGGAGTTGTGCGTCACCCGTTGCCATAGCGTGTCAAACGGAGGAAACAGGTAGTAATACCCAATAGTATCTTTATGGCGCATACAGCCCATCAGGCTGTTCATCAGTTCCACCTCTGTCTTAGCGCCACCCCTGTGCTTATGCTTTTTGCCTTGTGCACTAAATGCGCCTGTAAGCAGCATGCATAAAAAAAACAGGGCAACAAAATACCTCATTCAAGTCTATTAGGAACTACTAAAGTTAGGGAATTAACCCTTAATCAGCATGTTAGTTTATTGCCCTGCCGGCAAGGTAAGAATTTCAAATACCCGCTCAGCAGGTCGTGCTACTACCGCCTTGTCGCCACAAGCCACAATGGGGCGCTCAAGGAGTATTGGGTTTTCTATAAGAATGGTAAACCATTCTGGTTCCGGAATCTCGTTATCCTGGTATTTGGCCAAATACAGCGCCTCATGTTTCCGCATCAGTTGAGAAGGTTGCATCCGGAGTTTTCCGAGCAGAGCCATTAATTCAGCCGGAGTGAGCGGGTCTGCAAGATACCAACGTATAGTGTGCGGTATGCCACGCTCCTGCAGCAGCTCCAGCGCACCCTTGCTCTTGCTGCATTCACCGTTGTGGTAAATAATGATCTCAGGCATAAAAGAGGCTAAACTGCGATCTCTTTAACATCGGCAGCTATAGTGAGCCTGCCTGCAGTTTTTGCTTTTATTTCATCTATGGTTACTCCGGGTGCGTATTCTATACAGGTGAAGCCGTCAGGCGTAACATCAAAAACACCAAGGTCCGTCACCACTTTTCTTACACATCCTACGCCGGTCAGCGGCAGGCTGCACTTTGCAAGCAGTTTGCTTTCACCCTTTGGATTAGTATGCTGCATGGCCACTATTATATTTTTGGCTGCAGCTACCAGGTCCATAGCGCCACCCATGCCTTTTACCATTTTGCCGGGTATCTTCCAGTTGGCTATATCGCCATTATCAGCTACTTCCATAGCCCCGAGCACAGTAAGGTCTACCTTGCCCGCGCGTATCATACCAAAGCTCATGGCACTATCGAAGAATACGGAACCGGGCACCGTGGTGATGGTCTGCTTGCCTGCATTGATAAGGTCTGCATCCTCATCACCCTCAAATGGGAATGGACCCATTCCCAGCAGCCCGTTCTCGCTCTGCAGCACTACATCCACACCCTCTGGTATGTAATTGGCCACCAGCGTAGGGATGCCGATCCCCAGGTTTACATAGAAACCATCCTTCAGTTCGCGTGCTATCCGTTGTGCTATTTGTTCTTTATTTAAAGGCATTTTTGACTTTTTAACCAGTTAACTTTTCGACTTTTCAACCTATCACTTTTCAACTTATCACTTCTTCCTCACCGTCCGCTGCTCTATTCTTTTCTCATATTTATCGCCCTGGAAAATACGGTGCACATAAATGCCCGGTACGTGAATGGCATTAGGATCCAGTTCGCCGGCAGGCACCAGGTGCTCCACCTCAGCAATGGTGATCTTACCGGCCATTGCCATCATAGGGCTGAAATTCCGGGCTGTTCCTTTGAAAATAAGATTGCCCTGCGTATCGCCTTTCCATGCTTTTACTATCGCAAAGTCTGAATCGAATGCAAGTTCCATCAGGTAGTCTTTGCCGTTGAAATTGCGTATCTCTTTGCCCTCAGCCACCTCTGTGCCTATACCAGCAAGCAGGTAAACCGCGGGCATGCCGTAACCGGCCGCCATGCAGCGGGTAGCCAGTGTGCCCTGTGGCACCAGTTCCACTTCCAGTTCGCCGCTCAGCATCTGGCGCTCAAACTCTGCGTTTTCGCCCACGTAAGATGCTATCATCTTTTTCACCTGCCGGCCCTGCAGCATCAGCCCTATGCCGAAATCGTCTACACCGGCATTGTTAGATATGCAGGTAAGGTTGTTAATGCCTTTTTTCACTATCGCATGTATACAGTTCTCAGGTATGCCGCACAGCCCGAACCCTCCGAGCATAAGTGTAGCTCCCGATGGAATATCCTTTATCGCTTCATCAGCGCCAGCAACTACTTTATTCATCTATTTTGGAATTTGAGTGCTAAATTAGTGGATTAGTTGGATAGTTGTACCCATCATATTGGTAGACCGCGTGTCTGCCCAAACTCGCGAGGTAATCAAATAAAGCATGGGCTTAGATAGTGTTGAAATTGTAATGAAAGTTGAACAGGCGCTCGGTATAAATATACCAGATGCTGAAACTGAGAAAATGGTGACTGTTGGCCATATGTATCAATATATCTGGTCGCGGGTGAACAACCAGGTAACTAGCGATTGCATTACTCAAAAGGTCTTTTTTAGATTAAGAAGACAGTTGAGAGAACAGCTGGAAATTCCGGACACTCTCGCTATAAAGCCCGCAACAAAGCTAGCGGACCTTATACCGAGAAAAGGGCGAAAACAAAAATGGCGTAAGCTTGAAAAAGGCCTCGGCCTTCGTTTACCACATCTGCATATCCCGATACCGGTGTTTCTTTTAATGGTGCTTTCTTTCTGTATTGTGGCTGGCTTGTCATGGTATGATGCCTTTGGCATTAGTAAGTATATCGGATACCAAAACAAGCTTATTCTTCTGTTGCCTGTCATACCGGTCTTCTTCATGACTAAATTTCTTTTTCGCATGTTGAAAACTGAGTTTGTTGAAGCGGATGTCAGGGCTCTTTCACTAAAAGTATCCGAGCTGAATTTCGAAGAATTAGCTAAAAATGGTGTGACTGAAACTGATGTTCGTCAAATAATCGATAGCATACTTGTTGAGCTGGCCGGTGTGCGGCCGGAGGAAATCGCGCCTGAAAAATCATTTGTTTCTGATTTAGGAATAAACTAATCGTGCCAATTGATGTGATTGTAATTACAACTCACCGCCCCAAAAAAATTGAGGACTAATTTTTGCTTTTGAATTTTTACTTTTGAATTTGAAACATGTCCAAAAAAAACATTGCCCGCCCCGATGGTCTGGCTTACTCCACCGATAAGAATTTCTTCAATGATTTTCCTGAGCAGGAAAGCATGGAGACACTGCCCAAGGACAAACAAAAACTGCGGGTAACGCTGGACAAAAAACAGCGCGCAGGTAAGGTAGTAACGCTGGTAGACGGCTTCTCCGGCACCCTGGAAGATATGGAGGCGCTGGGCAAGCAACTGAAAACCAAATGCGGCGCAGGTGGCAGCATAAAAGACGGCTATATTATAGTGCAGGGAGACTATAGGGAGAAAATCATTGGCTGGCTCAAGGATTGGGGATATGTTTTAACCAAATAGTTCCATGGTATGTACTCAATCATATAATTCGAATTGCTTAAATTTGCCGTAAAATCAACTGTAATGGAAGTAGCAGAACTGCGTGAAAAACTACATGAATATATTGATAACGCTGATGAGCAACACCTTTCAGCAATATATTTATTGGTGGAAGATGATATTCCCTCAAACAGCGCGGATATCTTCGATGAAGCTACAATGAACATGATTTACCAAAGAAGGGAAAATCACAGGAAAGGTATCTCAAAATCCTACACGGTTGAAGAAAGCATGAATTTTATCAGGCAACATAAAAAAGCATAATGGTTTACACGCTTGTCGTAAATGAAGAAGCACAGGATGATGCGTTGGAAGCTTATTTGTATTATTAAGATCGGTTAGCCGGACTGGGTGAAAGATTTTTGAAAGAACTCACATTGCGTTATCAACAAATTGCCGAAAATCCACAACATTATAGTTATTTGCACGAGGATAAAGAAAAAACATTGCGCAGAGTAAAAATAAAGCACTTTCCATTCCTGGTAGTTTATGATTTTACCGAAACGGAAGTAATTGTATATACGGTTCATAATTGCTACAAAAATCCCTAAACACATCTGATATAAAAACATTATGCTCAACGATATAGTAATACTCAACGAGAAAGAAACCCGTGGCGGTTTTGGCGAAGGAATTTTAGAGGCTGGACGCCGCAACCCCAATGTGGTTGCCCTTACTGCCGACCTTTTAGGTTCGCTAAAGCTGAATGCCTTTGTAAAAGAGTTCCCGGATCGTTTTATTCAGTGCGGCATCGCCGAGGCCAACATGATCGGTGTTGCTGCTGGTTTAACCATAGGCGGCAAAATTCCGTTTACCACCACTTTTGCCAATTTTTCTACCTCCCGTGTTTATGACCAGATCCGCCAGTCGGTGGCCTATAGCGGTAAGAATGTGAAGATATGCGCGTCGCATGCCGGGCTTACACTCGGTGAAGATGGTGCTACCCACCAGGTGCTCGAAGACATAGGTATGATGAAAATGCTGCCCGGTATGACAGTTATTGTGCCCTGTGACTTTAACCAGACCAAGGCTGCTACCATTGCAGTTGCAGAATATGAAGGGCCTGTATACCTGCGTTTCGGCAGGCCAAAGTGGCCGAATTTCACTGCGGAAGACCAGAAGTTTGATATAGGCAAAGCGCAGGTGCTGGCAGAAGGAACAGATATTAGCATTTTTGCATGTGGCCACATGGTGTGGCTGGCGGTGGAAGCAGCAAAAATACTTGCCGAAAAAGGAATATCTGTTGAGCTAATAAATATACATACCATAAAGCCGCTTGATGAAGCTGCGGTTATTAAGTCGATACGTAAGACCGGATGTATGGTTACAGCTGAGGAGCACCAAATAAATGGTGGCCTCGGTGACAGCATAGCCAATGTAGCATCGCGCGAGTGCCCTGTACCACATGAATACGTAGCGGTGATGGATACTTTTGGCGAAAGCGGCACACCTAAACAGCTGCTGGATAAGTATGGCCTCACTACTGCGCACATTGTGGCTGCTGCAGAAAAAGCGTTGAGCAGAAAAAAATAGATTTTTAAATATATAGTGAGAGCGGAAGAGTTTATCTCTTTCGCTTTTTTCGTTTATCACCGTAAGCCTATCTTTTGAAATAGAACGAAAAAGCATATTGGTTTTAAAACATACGTGGGGTGTGGGTTACTATGCAATATCGGCACGCCTAATGCGTTATTTCTTTACTTTTGGTAATTGACAACCCCAACAATGATTAAAACGCGATTATACGGCTTTATTGCTGTTTTTATATTAAATGCAATAGTTCTTAAAGCCCAGGATAAGCCTATCGGCTACTGGGATTCTTATTTGCCATACAATTCTTCTGTGGGTGTCGTTTCTGACGGGAATACAGTTTATAATATATGCAACCAAGGGTTCTTTACGATCAATAAACTTACAAATACGGTAGAAACTTACAGTAAGGTAAATGGCATGTCTGATATAGGTATGTCTTGTATCGCGTATGATGCGGCTACGTCTACCGTGGTGCTGGTATATAAGGACGGCAATATCGACCTATTTAAGGACAATACTTTTTACAACATTCCCGATTTTAAGATCAAGACGATTTCCGGCGCAAAAGTGATCTACAATGCATATACGGAAAACGGCATTGCCTATTTAAGTACTTCTATTGGTGTGCTGGTAATAGACCTTGCAACGCACAATATTACGGAGACCTATAAGTTCACGGCCAACGGTGGCCTGGCGGCAGTTAAAGATTTCATAGGAGTAGCAGACTCGTTTTATGCGGTTACGAGCATCGGGCTATACAAGGCCAGAAAGAGCAACCCGGAACTGCAGAATTTTGCGGTGTGGACCCTTGTTGACAATGCCAGCACATTCAGCAGCATTGCTAGTGCGAATAATGATTTATACCTGGCGAATCCCACAAGTGTTTACAAACTGATCAATGGTGTTGCTACGCCAATTTATGTGCCCGACTCCGCCACTATTGAGCATATAGATGGAATAGGTGGCAAGCTCTATATATCTGAATATGTCAGCTACAGGTACTTCGGTCGCGTAAAAATAGTTGACAATTCAGGTAGCTTTGTCGACTCCTTTACCTGTCCGGGCGTTCCGGTTCGGGTAGCGCAGACCCGGGATTCCGTGCTGTGGATTTCTGACTCGTACAGAGGACTTCAATTCAGGGTTGCGACTACCGGCAACAACCAGGTATCCTATTATGTGCCACCGGGGCCCTGGAATGTAAATGCGTACGACATTATTGTAAAAAATGGCGACTTGTGGGTGGCGCATGGCGGCTTTAATGATACTTATGGCCCCAACTTTAACCGGGATGGACTTTCACATTTCAGTGGTAGCTGGAAGTGGTTCGGCCTGGGTATAAATATAGCTTTTGATACTATTCGTGATATCTGCTCCGTAGTAAAGGATGACAAAAAGGGAAACGTGTATGCAACATCTTTCCTGGATGGGCTGGTAACCATCAATCCAGCTAATGAAGTATCTGTAATAAAGCTAAACTCCATTTTTGATTCCACCTATTCATTTGGCCGTACACAAAGGCAGATGTTAGGTGCCGCCATGGATAAATATGATAATCTGTGGCTGGGCTCTTACCAGGCGCCTCATGCCCTTAATGTACGGACTGCAGATAGTAACTGGTATAAGTTTGCATTACCCGGTATCACCAATGGCGGACCTATTGTCACCGACGATAATGGACAAGTGTGGATTGCAGGTGTTTATGGGCAAGGCGTAGGCGTATATTATACTAATAATACTCCCGGCGATCCTTCCGACGACAGCTACTATAAATTGAGCGCCGGGTTAGGAAATGGTAATCTGCCCAGCAACAATATCTTCTGTCTTGCAAAAGATAAGAACGACAATATTTGGATCGGGTCAGACAACGGAATAGGTATTGTCAGCAATTGTAATGCTCCCTTTACCGGCACTCAGCCTTGCGATGCTCAGCTACCTATCGTTCAATATGATCAGTATGCAGGTTACCTGTTTGCAGGTAACAATGTAAGGACTATAGCTGTAGATGGTGCTAACCGTAAGTGGGTGGGTACTGACGCTGGCGTGTGGCTACTCTCTTCAGATGCCAGCCAGATCATTTTCAGGTTCACAAAAGATAACAGTCCGCTTCCTTCCAATATGATACAGAAGATAGCGGTAGACGATGTCACCGGCGATGTATATATAGGTACGGATCAGGGTTTGGTAAGCTATCGCAGCACTGCTACGGAAGGCAGCTCGTCAAATTCAAACGTCATTATATTCCCCGACCCTGTGCCGGCTGGATATAATGGCACTATTGCGATAAAGGGGCTTACGGCTAATGCCGATGTGCGTATCACCGATATTTCCGGTCAGTTAGTTTACCGCACAAAGGCGCTCGGTGGCCAGGCTGTGTGGAATGGCATGGACTACAAAGGTCACAGACCACAGAGTGGGGTATACCTGGTTTTTGTGTCCAGCAGCGATGGCTCACAGACCTTTTCCGGCAAATTGGTTTTCCTGCAATAGCGGTACACAATTACACTTATGCTGGACAAGACAAAGGGGATAGTGTTGCGGTCTGTGAAGTATGGAGAGACCAGTCTTGTTACTACTATTTTCACCTCGGCATTTGGCATCCAAACCTACATGGTGCAGGGAGTTAGAAGCGCCAAAGGACGCCAGAACAAAGCGGCCTTTTTTCAGCCGGGTACATTGCTGGAGCTGGTGGTATATCAGCAGCCCCTTAAAAATATGCAGCGCCTGCGCGAATACCAGGCCGCGCACATATACAATGGCTTGCAGGAGGATGTTGTAAAGAACAGTATTGTCCTTTTTTCTGCAGAGCTGCTACTGCGCTTGCTTCCGGAACTAGGCCCGCTTCCCACCTTATTCGATATCGCGTTTGAATACTTCGTAACGCTAGACAAATTGCCCCTTCATGATGTAGCTAACTTCCCTTTGTTCTTCATCATTCAGTGCAGCCGGGAGCTCGGCTACAACATAAAAGAAAGTTACAGCAAAGAGACGCCATATCTTAACCTGCAGGATGGTGGTTTCACAGAACATATGCCTGCCCAGGCATCAATAATATCAGACGACGAAGCACGCCTGCTCAGCGCGCTGCTGGATGTATCAGAACTGAAAGATCTGAACGCCGTAGAAATGAATGCAGATATACGCCTGAGGCTGATAGACTGGTATGTAGCCTACCTGCAGCAGCATACGCAGCATATGGGCAATATTCGTTCGCTATCAGTGCTCAGGGCTATACTTCATTGATCTACTGAAAAAGGTAAGAAGCCTTTTCTATACTCTCCGGCTTACCAACGTCGATAAAAATGTTCCCGGAATGGTCATGCCCTTTTAATATTTCCGTTTTTGCAAGATGCAGGTATAGATCTATCAATGAGAATTTGCCATCAAAAGGGATGTTTTTTAGCACATCGCCTGACAATACCTGGATGCCGCTGAATGCAAAGGGCTGCAATGGTGTCGCATTGCGCGATATTCTTTTCTCCCCGGTGCCGTTATTCGTCCAGCCACACAGGGTCATTTCAGCGTCGAACAGCAAGTGCCGGGATGATTCCCTGTTCATCACTGCCAGGGTCGCCATTGCCCTGCTTTCAGCGTGGGCTGTCAGCATTTTTTCAAGATCCAGTGTGGTAAGCACATCTACGTTCATGACCACAAAACTATCCTCGCCCTCAAAGAAGTGAGCTGCTTTCTTCAGTCCTCCGCCTGTTTCAAGAACTTCCTGCCGCTCATCAGAGATCACAACATTACTGCCAAAGTTATCGTGCTCATAAAGCACATCTTCTATCATGCCAGCAAAATGATGAACATTCACAATGACATCATATATTCCAAAGCGCTGCAGGTACCGTATGTTGTGCTCAAGAAGGGTTTTGTTATTTACCTCAGCCAGGGCTTTCGGGGCGTGATCAGTAAATGGTTTCAGGCGTGTGCCCAGGCCTGCGGCAAAAAGCATTGCTTTCATATTTCAAAGCTAATCCAAAATTCAGAATTTAAAATTTGTAAAGGGTTATCGGCGTGCAACAATCCGCTGCACAAATTCCTATTTCCCGATTCCAAACCTTACATTTGCTGCAAATTTTATACACGTATGTCTTTATTGTTAGTAGGTACAATGGCGTTTGATGCGCTTGAAACTCCATTTGGTAAGGTAGATCGTATTATTGGTGGGTCAGCAACATATGCTGCATGGGCTGCATCTTGTTTTACAAAACCTATACAGCTTGTTTCTATAGTAGGTGGTGATTTCCCGGATACGGAAAAGACGGAGCTGGAAGAGCGCAGTGTGAACTTTGAAGGGGTGGAAGTAGTGCCTGATGGCAAGTGTTTTTTCTGGAGCGGTAAATACCATATGGATCTCAATACCCGCGATACGCTGGTTACAGAGCTGAACGTGCTTGCTGATTTTAACCCTAAAGTGCCTGCCGGCTACCAGGGTGCTGATTATGTAATGCTCGGCAATCTTGCTCCGGGTATACAAATAAGTGTGCTCAACCAGTTGGAGAAAAAGCCTAAGCTGGTGATCATGGATACCATGAACTACTGGATAGACACAGCCATGGACGATCTTACCAAGGTTCTTGGTATGATAGACCTGCTGATGATCAATGACAGCGAAGCCCGCCAGCTTACAGGTGAGCACTCACTGGTAAAAGCAGCAAAGAAGATACAGGGAATGGGCACCAAGTATGTGATCATAAAGAAAGGTGAACACGGCGCATTGCTGTTTTACGGAGATAAGATATTCTCGGCTCCGGCTATGCCGCTTGAAGATGTATTTGATCCTACCGGTGCAGGTGATACGTTTGCGGGTGGTTTCATTGGCTACCTTGCCCGTATCGATGATATTTCGTTCGAAGCTATGAAAGCAGCCATCATTATGGGCTCTTCTTTAGCATCTTACTGCGTTGAAAAATTCGGACCGATCAGGATGAAGGAAATTAACGCCGCTGATATACAGAACCGGGTGAATGAGTTCATAAGCCTGGCTAATTTCGAAATTAGAAATTGATCTTAGTGAATATTTAAATTGTAGAGACGGGATGCATCCCGTCTCTACAATTTAAACCCCTACGTATTTTTAAACACAGTTATTATGAAAATCACTCCCGGCGAAATTAAAACAGCGCAGCTGCACGCCTACTTACTTGGTTCTGTGGCCCCCAGGCCTATTTGTTTTGCCAGCACTATAGACAGCGAAGGAAACGCCAATCTGTCGCCGTTCAGCTTTTTTAATGTATTCGGGAGTAAGCCGCCAATATGTATTTTTTCTCCGGCACGCCGCGTGCGGGACAACACCATAAAGCATACACTGGAAAATGTGTATGATACCAAAGAGGTGGTTATAAACGTAGTGAACTTCAACATGGTGCAGCAGATGAACCTATCGAGCTGTGAGTATCCTAAAGGCACTGATGAGTTTGTGAAATCCGGCTTTACCCCCATAAAATCAGACCTGGTAAAGCCTTTCCGGGTAAAGGAATCGCCTGTGCAACTGGAGTGTAAGCTGCTGCAGGTGATAGAGACCGGCAAAGAGGGTGGGGCGGCCAACCTGATCATTTGTGAAGTAGTGTGTATGCACATCGACGACAATGTGCTGGATGAACATTTGAGGATAGATCCAAATAAAATTGACCTTGTTGCCCGCATGGGTGGCGATTACTATTGCCGTGCATCCGGCAGTTCACTGTTTGAAGTACATAAGCCCAATGTAGAGCTGGGTGTAGGCGTAGATGCGCTCCCAGCGCACATTCGCCACAGCAGCATACTTACCGGCAACAATCTGGGTATGCTTGGCAACTGCACTACCATACCGGTAGTAAGCGAATTGTTGCAAGACGACCGATTAATGTCAATTCTAAAGGAATATGCGCATGATGAGGACACGAAAACAGAGGCGCTGCATCAGTATGCAAAGGAGCTGCTTGATGGAAAGCAGGTAGACAAAGCGTGGCAGGTATTGATGGCTGGCGTGTAGAATAGTTCGCTTTCGACTCATCAAGGTAGGCATACAAAAAGTAAGAGCTATTTTGATTTTTTATTTGCCGATCGCAAGCAATACTTCTTTAACGATCTTTGGGTGAAGCGACTTTCCAGCATGAAACGGAATAACTATCCTGTTTTTGCCCTTCATATAAATTCGGTGGCTACCGTTTGTTCTGATATGTCCATACTCTGCTTTGAGCAACATGCTCTCGGCTTCCTTTGCAGTCAATATAGGCAGCTTAGGCAACCTTTACCTCCATTGTAGTTGTTAGCATTTCTTTATTCAGAGAATCTGCAATTTCTTCAGGGCTCATTGTTTCCAGGTATAAGTCAATTGCCTCTCTAATATTGGCTTTTGCTTCTTCAAAGCTATTACCTTGTGACTGACAGCCGGGCAATTCAGGGCAATGAACATAATAGCCGTGCTCGTCTTCCATAAAAACAACATTCACCTTGTAAATCATAAGCTCTCTTTAATCAAAACAAATTTACCGGTTTTTCAACAATGTAAAACAATTCCATTTGTGTTAATAACGCGTGAATTTCACTTTCGCATAATACGGAAATAATATTTTGGTAATGTATTTGCAGGTAACTTTAGTATAACTAAAATGTTACTTGTATGCTTTGGAGAAGATTTAGCGGGGAACCCCTGCGCACATCCATTAAAAATGCGGTAGAAGAAACGATCATCAGGGAAACCGAAGCTGGTTATAAGCTCAAGGTATGTATAGGCACCGATTCGCAGGTGCGTGGAACAGATACTGAGTTTGCAACCGTCATCGTTTTCCTTCGTGAGAAGCGTGGCGGCTTTATGTTCATCAGCAACGACAGGTCACAGCAGCCCTACAGCATTAAAGAACGTATGCTGGTAGAGGTGGCAAAAAGCATAGAAATTGCTTTTGAGCTTTGCGATCTGTTCAATAAATATGATGTAGATATGGAAGTGCATGCTGACATCAACACAAATCCGCAGTTCAAAAGTAACGAAGCGCTTCGGGAGGCCATGGGCTATATATTGGGCATGGGCTATGCTTTTAAGGCTAAACCTGACGCATTTGCCAGCAGTTGCTGCGCCGATAAGATGGTGAACTAATCATCACTATTTCCATTCTTTACAGGGGCTTTATCTCCCCTGCGGGGGACTTTCTCCTAAATTTTGAGCACACTTGCTCGGCAGTTTTCCACATTACAGATTTACTTTTTTCGTTTTCCTCACCTTTTTGGCTATCTTTCTGTCTATTTATAAGAAAAAAGGTTAAATTTACTATCATAATTATAAAAATCTATAATGAGAGCGCGTTTTTTACTACTATGCTGCTTATACTCTGTCATTGCATATACTGCAAACTCGCAGACCGCCGAATTTATTGAAAACCAAGGTCAGTGGGGCAATTGGATAAAATATAAAGCAACCACACTGGCTGGGGAGGTATATATGGAGAATGATGGTTTCCGATATCTACTTTGTGATCCCGCAAACCGCAAAAAGATCGATTCCATCCACACCGGCCGGCTGGATACGGCACGCATGAAGTTCCATGTCTACAAAATGACGTTTGAAGGTGCAAACCTGCAACCTCAGATTGAGGGAACCAAACCGCAGAAAAACTATTACAACTATTACTACGGCAACGATCCTAAGCGCTGGAAATCAGGCATTCATCCTTACCAGTCGCTGGAGTACAATGAGCTTTATCCCGGTATCAATATGCATGTAGCTGCTGAGGTTGGCTCTCTGATTTATGAGCTGTTTGTGCAGCCTGGCGCTGACGTCACCAAGGTGAAATTGAATTTTGAGGGGCCAGACAAAATGTACACAAAAGATGGCGATCTGTATATCAATACTTCGGTCGGCCTGGTGAAAGAAATGAAGCCATACGTATTCCAGTATATTAATGGTAATAAAACTGAAGTAGCGTGTAACTATCATCTGAAAAATAAGCAGGTAACGTTTGACTTTCCTAACGATTATGATCACACTGCCCAGCTTATCATAGACCCTACTATCGCTTTCTGGTGCTCGTTTACGGGCTCTACAGCTGATAACTGGGGCTTTACCGCTACTTACGACAACAGTGGCAATTTTTATCTTGCAGGCCTGGTCAATGCACTGTCGGTTGCGGCCGGTGGTCTTGGTGGAGCATTCCCTGTTAGTCCCGGCGCTTACCAGAGCACATTCGGCGGTGGCCAGGGCAATACTGCTATTGAATATGCTGCTGATATCGCTATCATGAAGCTCAGCACAGATGGTACTACCCGTTTGTATGCTACCTATCTTGGCGGTGCTAATAATGAGCGCCCGCACAGCCTTATAGTAGATGCATCTAACAATCTTATCGTTGCCGGCCGCACGCACTCAGTAGATTTTCCGGTTACGGCAGGCGCCTACCAGGGCACAAACCACGGCGGCTGGGATATAATAGTAAGCAAGATGAACGCAGCAGGCACGTCGCTCCTGGCATCCACCTATGTGGGTGGCGCAGGTGAAGATGGTGTGAACTTCGATTCTACTGAAGTAGGTTATGGTCACCTTAAATGGAACTATGGTGATGATGCACGTAGCGAAGTGCAGGTGGATAATGCAGGCAATATTTATGTTACCGGCAATTCATCCTCTACCGATTTTCCTACCACGCCCGGTGCGCTTTCTACCACTTTCGGTGGTGGCTTGCAGGATGGGGTTGCATTTAAAATGAACAGTACACTTTCGTCCATGCTCTGGAGTTCATACCTCGGAGGCACAGGCGACGATGCTGGCTACGTGCTTGCATTCAACAGCGATCAGAGTTCGTTTTATGTTGCCGGTGGTACCAACAGTACTAACTTCCCCACTACCCCGGGTTGCTGGCAAACTACGTACATGGGCGATTCTGCTGATGGTTTCATTCTCAAATTTCAGAACAGTGCGCCCTATTCTTTGCAAAAAGGAACCTTCGTAGGCACCTCGCATTTCGACCAGGTATACGGTATACAGGTAGACCAGTCAAACGCTGTATACGTTATGGGGCAGTCCTTGGGTGGAGCTTTCCCGGTTACCGGCGGTGTCTATTCCAATCCTAATTCCAGCCAGTTCGTTATGAAGATGGATGCAAATCTTACGTCCGATCTTATTTCCACGGTCTATGGCTCCGGCGATCCGCTGCACACCAACATCTCGCCTGTGGCATTCCTGGTAGATACTTGTAACAACGTTTATATTTCCGGCTGGGGTGGCAATATCATGGGCGGGTTTGCACCCGGCCTTGACCATAGCGGCACTACTACCGGCATGTATGTAACACCGGATGCACACCTGGCGACTACTGATGGTTTCGACTTCTACTTTATTGTTTTCGGCCCCGGTCTCACTGCGGTGAGGTACGCCACCTTCTATGGCCGTAACGATCCTGAAGCAAACCATGGAGAGCACGTAGATGGCGGCACCAGCAGATTCGACAAGCACGGCATTATATACCAGGCTATCTGCGCCAACTGTGGCGGTACATCTGGCCCTCCGTTCCCAACCACCGCCGGTGTTTGGGCCCCTACCAACATGAGTCAGAATTGCAACGAAGCTGCGCTTAAAATATCTTTCAATATCGGTCCCGTAGAAGCTATTATTACCGCCGGTCCCAGTCTCACTGGCTGCGCCCCGCTTACAGTAGACTTCACTAATTCATCAAACAACGGACTTAGTTTTGTTTGGAATTTTGGCGATGGCAGCCCTACAGATACGTCCTATGCGCCCACCCACACATTCACTGCCGGTGGCACATATACGGTGACGCTCTCTGCCGCTAACTCAAGTGCCTGCTTTGTAACAAATGACACCGCTCGCCTGATAATTGTTGTAGACACCAACCGCATCGATGCAGGCTTTGATGCCGTGGTGTTGGATAGCTGCGGACCATATACAGTTTCATTCACAAACACCTCTACGTCTCATTCTACCGGCACCCCTACCTACCAGTGGTGGTTTGGCAATGGATCGGTATATACCGGCATTAATCCTCCGGTACAGAATTATCCCGATACAGGGCTATACACCATAGTGCTGGTAATGACGGACCCCAGCGCCTGCAACTCCCCGGATTCGGTCGTTAAGCAGGTACATATTGTCGGGCTGGAGGTGTCCGCGAGCTTTGTGATGCCTGATTCGATTTGTGCCGGCACCTCGTTCACGCCTTCGGGTGGCAGCATCAATGCCACCACCACCACCTGGTATTTTGGCACCGGAGACTCTTCCACTTCAGCCGTGCCCATTATCACTTACAATACAGTAGGTACTTATACCGTCACCATGATTGCCTCCAATCCAGGCTCTTGTAATGGCAGTGACACTATTGTACATGTCATTAAAGTGTTACCGCTGCCCATAGCAGATTTTTCTTTTGTGCCGCTTACGCCTACTGCCAATGTGCCCACTTCGTTCACTAACCTGTCCACAAATGCCAACCGCTACACCTGGGACTTCGGAGATAACATAGCCAGCAGCGAAATGAACCCGGTTCATCAATTCACAAAAACAGGGAATTTCAAAGTATGTCTCACCGCTTTCAACAATAGTAATTGTCCGTCTGTTATCTGTAAATTAGTACCTGCAGATGTAGAGCCAGAGCTTGGTTTGCCAACCGGGTTTTCGCCAAACGGTGACGGGGAGAATGATGTGTTGTATGTGCGTGGCGCGGCAATCACTACGCTCGATCTTAAGATATTTAACCGGTGGGGTCAGCTGGTATTCGAAACTACCAGCAAGGAAAAAGGATGGGATGGTACTTTTAACGGTCAGCCACAGCCTATTGATGCATATGCCTTTGTGCTCACTGCGTCGTTTATAGATGGGTCGGCCAAGGTGCTTAAAGGAAACGTAACATTACTGAGATAGGGTAGGTGGCTCGCAAGGCCGGAGAGATACACGTTGTTTGAGAAAAAAGATAAGAACATTACACATGAAAAAAGCGAGCTGGTCACTTATAGTTGCTTTCCTGGTATGCGGCAATATTGCTACCGGGCAGGGCCTTCATTTCAGCCAGTATTATAATGCGCCGTTATTACTAAATGCCGCTAATACAGCCCTTCTTCCGGGCGATGATTATAGGATAGGTATCAATTATCGCAATCAATGGTCTACTGTGCCTGTGCCATACAATACTTTCGCTGCTTTTGCCGATTGCAAGATTGGTGGCAACCGTGAAAATACTAACCATAACAACTGGCTGGGTATAGGTCTTGCATTCTTTAATGATAAGGCAGGCAATGGCAGTTTGTCACTGCTGCAGGTGCAGGGCAATATAGCCTACCACTTACAGCTTAGCGAGTTTACCATGATTTCCCTTGGTCTATCCGGGGCCTCCGTGCAGCGCAGTGTCAATTACGACAACCTCACCTTCGATCAGCAGTGGGATGGTGTTACCTTCAACTCGCACATTGCGAACGGTGAAAAAGTGGGAATAATAAAAACCAGCTATTACACCATCGGCGCCGGCGGTAATTTCGCCTGGTTTCCCAACGAAAACTTATACGTAAAATTAGGTGGAGGCGTTACCAATATCAACCGCCCTAACGAGAGCTTCTACAAAAGCACAAACACGCTGGAAATGCGACCTACAGGCAACCTGGACGTGATGTTTAAGACTGGTCCGGTGCTTATTATTAATCCCTCTGTTTACTACACTACTCAGAGCGCAGCGTCTGAACTGGTGGCTGGTGCGCAATTCAGGATATTGCTCAATAGCGCCACCACTACCCATACAGAGCTGATACTTGGAGCTTATGACAGGTTGGCCGACGCAATAATAGGGGTGGCCGGCGTAAAAATTGGCGGCATACAGATCACTGCTAACTATGACTTCACCATGTCGGCTTTATCTCCCTATAATAACTCCTACGGCGCGCTGGAATTCTCTGTTATTTACCAGAATCCCTACGGCCGTAACAAGGATAAAATGTCAAAGCAGTTTACTTGTCCCCGGTTCTTTTAACAAAAGATTTCATGGATTGGGAATTTAGTGGTACTATATTTGAGTACCAATATTAAACACACATACTTCTAATATGGAAAAGGAAAAAAATAAAATACTCTTAGTTGAAGATGACACCAATTTCGGGATGGTACTGAAAAGCTACCTGGAATTGCATGATTTTGTTGTAGAACTGGCCCGTGATGGTATTCTCGGTCTTGCTGCCTTCCGCCGTGAGCGTTTTGACATTTGCCTGCTTGATGTGATGATGCCCAATATGGACGGCTTCACCCTGGCAGAGGAAATTCGTAATGTTGATCCCGATGTGCCTTTGTTCTTCCTTTCTGCCAAAAGCATGAAGGACGACATACTGACAGGTTACAAACTGGGTGCCGACGATTATATCACAAAGCCATTTGATAGTGATGTATTGCTGTCTAAGATAAAGGCAGTACTGAAGCGTAACCAGGAACTGCACGACAAGCAGCATTCACAGATCGAATTTACTATCGGTATATATCATTTCAACAGCAAGCTTCGTACGCTGAAACATGGCAACGAATCACATACTTTATCTCCAAAAGAGAATGAGCTGCTGCTGATGCTGTGCGAATACAAAAATGACCTGCTTCCGCGCGAAACTGCACTTAAGCGGATCTGGGGTAGTGATACCTACTTTAACGGCCGGAGCATGGACGTATATATCGCCAAGCTGCGCAAGTACCTAAAAGATGACAGCAGTGTGGAAATCGTAAATATCCACGGCAACGGCTTCAGGCTGGTATTACCTGAGTAAATTAAACAATGTAACTATACGGGTGTTCCGGTTTTCCGGAACACTTTTTTTTGTGCCTGTATCTCAGGCATTTGAATTTGCAGTGCATTATTATATCTTTGAGCGTACTTAAATCTCGTTCTGTTTTATGAATACAAAGTATATCCGTTTGTCGATATTATTTTTGTGTATTTTTTCCGTTAAAACGTTTGCTCAAACTGCGCTCACCGGCACTGTCCTAAAAAAAGCCGACGGCGGCCCTATACAGGGCGCTCTCGTTCAAATCCCTGACCTTAAGGTGTCTGCACTCACTGATTCAGAGGGCTATTATACATTCACTGATCTGCCTAAAGGCACTTACCTGGTACAGGTGAATGCGCTTGGTTTTGCCTCAGCTGCACAGACTTCAAAGGCGGAAGTTTCTGAGCCGCTTAATTTCAGGCTGGTCATATCCTATGTAGAAGAAAATGAAGTGGTAGTAACCGGGAACGCCAAAGCAACGCCTGTTGATAACACGCCACAGCCGGTAACAGAAGTATCTCATGATTACCTTATGCAGCACGCATCTGCCAATATCATTGATGCGCTGTCGCAGATACCTGGTGTATCCGGTATCACAGATGGTCAGAGTATTTCTAAGCCAGTGATCCGTGGCCTGGGTGGCAACCGCGTTGTAACCATTAACGATGGTGTACGCCAGGAAGGCCAGCAGTGGGGCGATGAGTTCGGTATTGAAGTAGATCCGTTTTCAGTAAACAGGGTAGAGATTCTGAAAGGCCCGGCTACACTCGTTTATGGCTCAGACGCTATGGCCGGAGTGATCAACTTTTTGCCGCAGAAAACAATGGTAGAAGGAGAAATAAAAGGTGAGGTAATTATGGGCTACCAGACCAACAACGGAATGATAAGTAACGCTGGCAATATTGCAGGTAATATAAAAGGGGTATCATTCAGCTCGCGTATAGACAATACAATGGCTTATGCTTACCAGAATCCGCGCGATGGATATGTATTCAACTCTCAGTTTAGCAATTTCAACACAGACCACACTATTGGCTTGCATCGCAAATGGGGCTTTACCCAGCTACATTACAGCTACTTTGAGTTAAGGACAGGTATCGCAGAAGGTGTAAAAAATGAACAGGGGCAATTTGTAAAATCAGCCCTCGACGAAAATGGTGATCCAATAGAAGTAGCGGCTACTAACCAGGAGCTAAGGTCTTACACTCCCTTCGTTATCAACCAGCTGGTAAAGCACAATAAGCTGGTGTGGGACAATAGCGTTTCTGTAGGTGGTGGCAACATTATTGCACGCATGGGTTGGCAGAACAATAGTCGCCAGGAAAACAATGATATCACCATGGCGAATACATCTAACATCTGGTATAAGCTCAACACATTCACTTACGATCTGCGCTACGTATCACCTGCAATGGGTGGTTTCAACTTTTCTACGGGAGTTAACGGTATGCAGCAGAACTCAAAGAACAAAGGCACCCTGTTGCTGATACCTGAATACGATCTTTTTGATTTTGGTGCATTCGCTATAGCGAATCAGAAGATCGGTAAACTGAATTTGAGTGCAGGTATCCGCTACGACAACCGTAGTTTCCACGGCCACGACAACTATATTGATGAAGATGGCAACCAGTTGTCTGCTTCCGACCCTGGTGCAATTCACAGGTTCACGGCTTATTCCTCTAATTTTAACGGTATCTCCGGTAGCCTGGGCGCTGCATTCCAGGTAAATGAGAATCTTTACCTTAAGGCAAACGTGGCCCGTGGTTTCCGTGCGCCAAACGTTGCTGAGTCAGGATCAAATGGTATAAAGGATGGCACTGTAGTTTACGAAGTAGGCCAGCCAACATTGAAGCCGGAACAGAACATTGAAGTGGATTTTACCCCAGGTTTCAAGTCTCCAAACGTTACTGCCGAACTGAGCATATTCTATAACAGCATCAGCAATTTCATCTATTCAAAACAACTGAAAGCTGCATCGGGCGACGATTCGCTGAACAGTAGTACCCCCGGCTTTGAGAATGCACCGGTATTCCTGTACTCACAGACAGATGCTACCCTCATGGGTGGTGAGCTGAGGCTGGATATCCATCCTGTTGCCATCAGGTGGTTCGACTGGTATACGGCTTACAGCAGGGTAGATGCCAAGCTTAAAAATGTTCCTGTTGATGAGAACATCCTGGCATTCGTGCCTCCGGCTCACCTGCGCTCTGAGATTATATTGTCTACGCCTAAGATTACAAACGGCATTCGCAATGCATACTTCCGCTTTGGTGTATTCTACAGCTTTGAGCAGTCTCGTCCATACCAGATCAGCAGCACATACTATGGTTTAGATCATATAGACGGTACGCCATCTTACCTGCTCCTTAATGCCGGTATCGGTGCAGATATCATGAACCATGGCACCAGGGCTTGTTCCATATACCTGAATGTGGATAATATTGCTAACCTTGGCTACTACGATTACATGAGCCGTTACAAATATGCCGTAAACAGCATAAACGGTGTTGAGCAGAAATACATCTACAACATGGGCCGCAATGTAAGTGTAAAGGTTGTGGTGCCTATCGATTTTAAGCACAAATAATTTGGTGTGCACCAATAAAAAATCCGGACTTTTCAGTCCGGATTTTTTATTGGCCTAAGGCCGCTATAGTTTGCGGGTTTACGGAGGGCAATCGTTCTACGCTATTGTTCCGTTTAGTGTCACCCGGTTGGCCAGCCAGCTCTTGCTCAGCGGCACCAGCCATGTGCTCATAAGTTCTTTCTTGGTGGTAGCAACATTGTTGAATAACAACGTGTCGCCATCTATATAACCTTTATCTATAGCGTACTGCACTTGTGTAAACGGCAGCATCTCTGCTTTCCCTTTCAGCAGGAAGGTGATCATCATACGGTCGAAGAAGTTTACATCATACTGTCGTTCCAGGCTTTTTATTACCCGTACCGAGCTGTCCGTGCTGCACCCGCTTACTTCCACATCACTTTCATCCGCAATGACCACTATGAACTGGCGAAACAAAAGTTTAGCCCATCCCCTAACCGGCGCGCCGTGCGCCTGCCATTGCGTGTAGAACTGGTATAGCTGCTCATTTACCTCTTTTTCTTCCTTCTCTATAAAGGCACGGCTGCACTGGTATATCCACACTCTGGCGCTATCAGGAAAATCCTGCGGAATGATATCATTTAAATCTTCGATAAGCATACGGCAAAGATACTGATGAAAAAGATATAGCTTATCGGCTTAGCTTATTCAGAAAACCTTATTTTTACAATCACAAATGTTAAAATAATTGAGGCAAGTTTATATTACAAGACTATCAAAGTACCTGCCAAACGAACCGGTGTCGAACGATCAAATGGAAGGGGTGCTGGGACTGGTAAACGGGAAACCGTCGCGTGCGCGTGCAATAGTGCTAAGAAACAATGGTATTAAAACCCGCTATTACGCTATCGCTAATGGAAAGAAAACACACTCAAACGCTGCTTTGGCTGCAACGGCCATAAAAGCGCTGTTCGATGATTCCCTGCCCATAAGCCAGCTTCAATTGCTGGCTTCGGGTACTTCGTCGCCTGAGCAGATACTACCTTCTCACACCTCCATGGTACACCATGAGCTTAATGCAGGGAATGTAGAGATCGTTTCTCCAAGCGGATCTTGCTGCACCAGTATGCTGGCGCTCAAGTATGCTTATATGAGCGTAGCTGCAGGAATGACAGACCTAGCTGCTGTTTCAGGCTCTGAGCTTTTCTCTAACTGGATGCTGGCATCACGGTTCCAGAAAGAAGCAGACAGCTGGGACAGTATAGAAAAGAATCCGTACCTCGCATTTGAAAAAGATTTTCTGCGCTGGATGCTGAGCGATGGCGCAGCTGCTGCGCTGGTACAGGATAAGCCTAATGACAACGGAATATCGTTGAGAATTGAATGGTTGGAGGTTACATCTTACGCCAACGAGTTGGATACTTGCATGTATGCCGGTAGTGTCAAAAACGAAGACGGCTCACTCTTGAGCTGGACCGATATGGACCCGGATAGATGGATAAAGGAAAGTGTATTTTCACTCAAGCAGGATACGCGCCTGCTTGGTGAGAACATCATAGCTAAGGGCGGTCAGTTCCTGGCATTGCTGATGAAAAAGAAAGGGCTGACGCCCGACCAGGTAGACTTCTACCTCCCGCACATGTCCAGCGAGTTCTTCAAAAAGGAAATGATGGACAGCATGCGCGAGATAGGTATGGACCTGCCGCAGGAAAAGTGGTTTTACAACCTTACCCGTGTTGGTAACGTAGGCAGCGCTTCTCCGTTCCTGATGCTGGAGGAGCTCTTCCACAGCGGTAAGTTGAAGAAGGGTGACAGGCTGCTTGTAATGGTGCCCGAGAGTGCACGGTTCACTTACGCTTATTTGAACTTGACGGTTGTATAAGCGTTGCGCGCTTTCCTAGTCAAACGGAATTATAAATTTAAATTAGTTTAGAAATTTACAGTGTATGCGGCCAAGGATACTAGTGCTTTATTATTCCCAGACAGGGCAGTTGCGACAGATACTCGACAGCCTGGTTTCAGACATTAAAGGTAAGGCAGACATAGAGTATGCTCAGATCGAGCCAGTTACCGCATTTCCCTTCCCGTGGACGGCCCTGGAGTTTTTTGATGCTATGCCGGAAACTGTGGCGCATGTGCCCATTCCGGTAAAGCCACTTCCGGCAACGGTGATGAATGGCAAGTATGATCTCATCATCTTCGGTTACCAGCCCTGGTTTCTGAATCCATCGCAGCCTACTACTGGTTTTCTGAATACAGAGTTTGCACAGATTTTTAAAGATACACCCGTGCTAACTGTCGTAGGGTGCCGCAACATGTGGTTGCATGCCCAGGAAAAAGTTAAAAGCTACCTGGCGAAAGTAAATGCACAGCTGGTGGGCAACATTGTGCTTACAGATACCAACCCTAATCTCGTTTCGCTCCTTACCGTTATCCGCTGGTCGTTCAAAGGCCAGAAAGAAGCCTCTGGTATGCTCCCGGCCGCCGGTGTGCAGCAGAGAGATATAGAGGCCACCAGTCGCTTTGGCAATATCATCTACAAACACTTAGCAGAAGATAATCTTTTCGACCTGCAGCGCGCCTTGTTATCCAGTGGTGCAGTGCAGCTAAGGCCCGGGCTGGTGATACTGGAGCAGCGCGGTATTAAAAATTTCAGGTTCTGGTCTAAGTTCATTCGGGAGAAGGGTGGCCCCGGCGACCCGGCAAGAGCGGGCAGGGTATTAATGTTTAAGAACCTGCTGCTCGTGGCTATTTTTATTTTGTCCCCCATATCTACCGCTACAGCGCTGCTGAAGCTGGCAATAAAAAGGAACTCACTGCTCAAAGACGTAGACTACTTTAAGCAGCTGGAATATCAGGAGGGGCGCCTCTAAAGATTGTGCCTCTTACTGCGGCCTTGAAAACGGTATATTGAGACCTGCGCCTTTGCGCCTTCGCGAGAAACTTTAACCGAAACTTCACGAAGAAATAATATCAACAGCTGCTAAAACTGGTTACTTTGCAGCTCACTTTTTTGTTATGAACATACCTGTAGTCAACCTCGCCGACTTTACCAGCGGCGACCCGCAACTGAAACAATCATTCGTAAACCAGCTGGGCAAGGCGTATGAAGAAGTAGGCTTTGTGGCTGTCAAAAATCACGGCATTTCAGATGACCTTATTGCCTCATTATATAAAGATGTAGAGCAGTTCTTCGGGTTGCCATTAGCAACTAAAGAAAAATATAAAAAGCCGGAACTGGCCGGCCAGCGGGGCTATACCTCGTTTGGTACCGAGCATGCCAAAGGCTACGAAGCGCCTGATCTCAAGGAGTTCTTCCAGTTTGGCCAGACGGTAGAAGATAAAGATCCCATAAAAAGTGAATATCCTGACAATGTAACTGTCGAGGAAATTCCTGCTTTTACGCCAACTATGTTGCAGGCCTACAAAGCTTTCGAAAAGTCGGGTACATCGCTGCTGCAGGCTATAGCCTTGTTTCTGGATATGGATGAGCATTATTTTGACGGGCAGGTGCACAACGGTAATTCTATTTTAAGGGCTATCTATTATCCGCCTATTACCCAGGAGCCTAAGTCGGCTATAAGGGCAGAGCAGCATGAGGATATCAACCTCATTACGCTGCTTGTAGGTGCCTCTGCGGATGGCTTGCAGATACTCAACATGCAGGGCGACTGGGTGCCGGTAACATCGTTGCCTGAGCAGATAGTGGTGAATGTGGGCGATATGCTGCAGCGTCTTACTAACGATAGGCTGAAGTCAACAACACATCGCGTAGTAAACCCCCCGAAAGAAAAGTGGAGCACTCCGCGCTATTCCATACCTTTCTTCCTCCACCCAAAGAGCAACATGAGCCTTGCCTGCCTCGATAGCTGCATTACCGCCGCTCATCCAAAGGCCTACGAAGACTATACTGCAGGGCAATACCTTGACGAACGCCTGCGCGAGATAGGCCTTAAAAAATAATATGAGCTACCTGCCTGATATTGAAGCGCAAAAGTTGCTGGAAGAAGCAAAGAAAGTGAGTGAAAATACCTACTCGCCTTATTCACACTTCCCGGTGGGTGCCGCCGTGCTCACTGCCGATGGTACCATAGTATGCGGTACCAATGTGGAAAACGCCTCCTACGGTCTTACCATTTGTGCGGAGCGCATCGCCCTGGGGCAGGCTGTCTCTATCGGTAAAACCAACATAAAAGCCATAGCAGTTTACTGCAAAACAAACGGCTCGGCACCCTGTGGTGCCTGCCGCCAGTTCATCATAGAGTTTGGCAAAGAAGTCGTTGTCATTTTCATGAATGGCGAAGAGCTGGTGCAGCGCACCATACAGGAGTTACTACCGTATGCGTTTACTAAGGAGGCGATGGGGTAGTGGAAGCTAGTGCTCCTCCAGGCAGACTAAGCGCGTTTAAGCCGTGCCAATTCTTTGGTAGTATTCATCACACTGGCATTTTTTAAGCGTGAATTTTTCGGGAAAGTGAGCTTATATGGTCGGTTAAATGCCTCTTGTGAAACTTTAAAATGTTCAGCCAGTTTCCTTATCACCTCTTTTGAAAGTCCCTTTCGGCAATTGAGAATATCTGAAACGTAACCCTTGCTGATATCAAGGATACCTACTAAGTCTTTCGCTTTTAGATTGTTGTCTTTTATTAGCGAATGAAGAAGCTGAACGGGTGTCAATTCTGAAAAAGTGTTATGATCGGCATCCCATTTTTCAATAAGTAAAGTAAGCAGTGCTATCTCGTCCTTGGTATTCCGATCCTCCAATCCGGAAAACACCAACTGCTCCAGTGTGTTACAGTATGCTCTGTACTGGCTTTTACCCGTAATAACTTTATATTTTAGTGTTTCCATCTCTCTGTGGTTAATATTCACTTACATTATACTGTTCGCCGGCATGGCAAAGCTTGTCATACTCGGCATGTGTGCCTATCCAGCAAATAAAGAGATGCACTTGTTTATCTCCGAAAGCTTACTTGCCGATCATACGGTATTTGTTGCCACCAATATCAAATACCACCCTGTTTGAGCCGTTCCCAAGCAAATCAGCGCTTCGGAAGGTAGCTTGCACATCTGCTGGCGTTTCCCAATCTGCAAATCTCAGTTTATTGCTCCATTCTTCAAGTGAAGCCCGGCTTTGAACATTTTGCTTTGCATAGGCAGCTATGGATTCTTTTCTTATTAAATGAACTTTCACAAAGGTAGAGATGTTTTAGTGGTTCACAAAATGTGAACATATCGGTCGCTTTATTTCATATTGTTAGTCAAAATACAGATTACATTGCAAATATTAATCCAACCCCGGTCCGGAACGCAAATCTTGGATTTATAGGTATTTACATTCCCATCGGTACTCTGTACTAGGGGCCAAGTCAGCGCGTATGTACGTCTCTGCCAAAACAACATTCTATCCACAATTTAACAAACTAGCACAATATTTGCTGCACATTAGGTCTTAGTTTTCTCTTATTGACGTTCATTTTGCTGCAGTAAGCGATCGGAAAAGACAGCTCAATACAAGCGGACGAAAATACCCCGCACGGGTAAAAGTGGGGCATTTTGGGTAAATTTAAAATATTTCAATAATATACCCCAAACCCTTTAGGGTAAAGGGATTCGGTAAAATAATTCGAAAAACAAATGCCCCACATAAGTTCATTTTTTATTTGAGTAAAATGGGGTATTTCACTTTCGTTAAGTGCTGTCAATCAGTTCCCCGCCTCCCGGCAGGTTTACGGCGAAAAGGGTTCAGTAAGCCGGAAAAAATCGGAAAGAAGCTTGCTCCGGACCGTTCAAATAATCCGGCTGATCAGCTATATATGAAGGTTCAGGCAGCATTTCCGGTTCCCGCAAAAACCGGAAATTTTACAAACCCAACGTGTTGATTATTAATAACAATGTGTGCAATTTTCGTTTTTTTTCAGAACAGGTAATTGCACAATTTTCACCTTTGATCTACAATTAGTTATCTACTAAATATCAAGATGTGTATAAGGGTGTTATTCTTTGTCACAATTAGAACATAAACCCATATTTTGCGAGTAATTTGTACATTGGCGGTTTAAAATAAATCTATGGGGCGTTTTACGGGCATCTTCGGCATTATATTGATACTGGGTATCGCGTTTCTTGTTTCCAACAATAAAAAACGCATCAACCTCAGGCTGGTCTTCAGCGGTCTTGTGCTGCAGTTATGTATCGCGTTACTTGTGCTCAAAGTGCCTGCCGTTAACAACTTTTTCCAGCTGCTGGGCAAGGGAATGCAGAAGCTGGAAGGCTTTGCAAAAGAGGGTGCGAGCTTTGTTTATGGCGGCATCGGTGTTTATGGCCCCGGTGGCCAGGTGGTGAATTATGGTATGGCGCCGGCTTTTGTGTTTGCATTCAATATTACTGCCACCATCATCCTCGTATGTGTGCTTGTGGCAGTGCTGTATCATTTACGCATTATGCAGTTCATTGTATCTATAGTAGCCAGGGCTATGAACTTTGTGATGCGTGTGAGTGGGGCAGAAGCGCTGAGCAATGTAGCCAGTGCATTTGTAGGCCAGGTGGAAGCACAGGTGATGATAAGAGCCTACCTGCCTACCATGACAAAGAGTGAGCTACTGGCTTCCATGAGCGGCAGCCTTGCATGTATAGCAGGAGGCATACTTATAGTATATGCCAATATGGGTGCGCGTCCCGACTACCTGATAGCCGCCAGCCTTATGGCGGCGCCGGGTGCCTTGGTGATATCAAAAATTGTATTCCCGGAAACAGAAGAGTCTGTAACCATGGGCAAAGTAAAGCTGGATGTAAAGAGTAACTATATCAACATGGTCGATGCCATTACGCATGGTGCCGCTGATGGCTTCAAGATAGCAATGAATGTAATAGCCATGCTCATAGGCTTTATAGCGCTTATAGCCATGGTGAACTGGATGCTGGGCCACGTATACCACGGCCTGTCGCTGGATATGATATTTGGTAAGCTGTTCTACCCGTTTGCATGGGCTATGGGCGTGCCGCAGCAGGATATACAAAACGCTGCTACACTGCTGGGTCAGAAGCTGACGGTAAATGAATTTGTCGCATTCAAAAGCCTTACCACAAACAAGATACCTATGGTAACACCCCGGGGGCTTACGATCATCACTATAGCCATATGCGGCTTCGCAAACTTCAGCAGTGTGGGGATGCAGATAGGTGGAATAGGCGCCCTTGCTCCTGAGCGCAGGGTAGACCTCGCCAAGCTGGGTATGAAAGCGCTGCTCTGCGGCACATTGGCTTCTTATCTTTCAGCCACTATAGCTGGTATGCTCATCTAGCCTTTCTTCATGGGTATATAAGCATCTCGCTAACACTTTAGGCATTGAAATGTTAAAATGTTCGGGTAGCTAAAAAAATATTTTGCTATTACGATAAGTGTCGTACATTTGGATACGAAACAAATCGTACATGGCTAAACAGGAAACAATACGGGCTACAGAAGCGGAACTTGAAATACTAAACATACTATGGGCCGGTGGTCCCGCAACTGTAAGAGAGGTGCACGAAAAGCTGGCACTTAAAAAGGACGCTGGGTACACTACTACGCTGAAGCAAATGCAGGTGATGCTGGAAAAGGAATTGCTAAGCAGGACGGCGGAAGGGAAAGCGCATATATATGCCGCTATACCAGACAAACAAAAAACACAGGGACAAATAGTGCAGCGCATGATAGACTCTGTCTTCAGTGGCTCTGCCATGCAGCTGGTAATGCAGGCGCTGGGCAATCATAAGCCCAGCAAGGCAGAGCTGGCTATGATAAAAGAGTACCTGGATAAGAAAACAAAAAAGTAATTGGAATAAATTGTTCATTCGGAAAACCATTTGAGTATGCACATCTGGATTCAATCACTATCGTGGACACTGATCTATGCACTGGCGCAGGGTTTACTGGTCTATGCGTCGTTGCGGCTGATCTTTAAGTTGGCACCGGGTACGCCATCAGCCACGCGGTACTATCTGTCGTTGTCTGCCCTCGCTATATTGCTGGCATGGTTTGCCGACACGTGGTGGAGCCAGTACCATACTACGCTGCTTAGCGCAGAGCAGCTAAAATCGTTGGCTACAGGCGATACTACCATCATATTGCTGCCTGCTGCCGGCACTGTAGATTATGTGACCCGTTTCAGGGCCGGGATGGAATCTGTAAGGGTTATTTTTCCCTGGCTATCGGGTGCTTATTTATTAGGTCTTGGGTTCATGGTGCTACGTTTGTTTGCAGGCATGCGGCAGCTGTTCGCACTAAAAGCTAATGGTACTACTGCGCCGGATGCGATGCTGAATGAACTGCTGGAAAGCCTGAAGAAGAAGATGCAATGGAATGCCCCTGTGAAGCTGCTTATTTCGGCCAGGGCCAGTGTTCCAATGGTTGTAGGCTTTCTGAAACCCATAATTCTATTGCCTGTGGCTACAGCAGCGCAGCTGAGTACCGCGCAAATAGAGACAATACTGCTACACGAGCTGGCACACTTGAAGCGGTATGACTACCTCGTTAATATTCTGCAGACAGTTGTTGAGACCATACTCTTCTTTAACCCGTTTGTGTGGCTCGTATCTGGTATCTGCAGGCGTGAAAGAGAGTATAGTTGTGATGACATGGTACTGCAGTACACCACTGAACCAATATCTTATGCAACGGCGCTTGCCGCACTCGCATCGCCCGATTTTACTTATTCGTCGGTTGTAGTTGCTGCCACCGGAGAGCCCACCCATTTGTTTAACCGTATAAAAAGAATCATGGAAATGAAAAAGAGAACATTCAGTTACAGCAGGACCTCTGCGGCCGTCCTCATTATCGCCATTATTGCCTGCCTAGCGGCATGGTTGCCATCGTCTGTTGCCCGGCCAAAAGATGATAAACCCACGAAAGTAAAACCGGAGAAAGTAGCCGAAGCGCAGAAGGCTCCTGATGCCACTGCCTCGCAGGACGCAATGGACAGCCAGTCAGAAGAGGGCAGGCTCGTGCAGCTGCTGATCAACGATGGTCTTGTAAACCAGATAAAAGGTTTTGTGGTTGAGAAAAAACAAAGCAGTCTTTTCATCAACGGAGAAAAACAAGCCGAGGAAGTATCGAAAAAATACTTGTCGACCATGACGCAGGAAAACATGAGAGTACAGGTTTTCTCTTTCTCAGAAAGGTTGAACATGCACCCCGATGCCAGCTTCCTGCAAATACTTTTGCCGGTATCACTGGAGTCGCCATGTGTAGATGTGAAGTCGAAGAGGAAGCCTGGATGCTAAACGTTACTTACGATTATTTTTGGAGTCTGAGCGTACCCGGTGGGTGCGCTTATTCTTATTTAGAGAACAAAATTATTTTGTGGTTTAAATATTAATCGTAATTTTACGATAGATATGGGCGCGAGTAAATCGGATCTTTTTACTAAAAAGCAAAATGAAATAGCTGCAATGGCAAAGGCGATTGCACATCCAGCCCGCATAGCAATAATACAAGAGCTGCTTAAAGCCAACGCCTGCATATGCGGCGACCTCGTAAACGATTTGGGTCTTGCACAGGCAACCATTTCACAGCACCTTAAGGAGCTGAAGAATGCCGGGCTTATACAAGGCACGGTAGAGGGTACAAGCATATGTTATTGCATAGATCCGAAAGTATGGGAAGTGTACAGAAAACAATTTGCCGGGTTGTTTGGGCAGATGCTCCCTGCTCAAAAATGCTGCTGATATTTTTTTACCAAAATCAATCGCAATATTGCAATAAAACAAAAACATAAACGATGAATACGGACCAGGAGTTAAAGGAAATGGTAAGGCAGAAATACAGCGAAATAGCACTGCAGGACAAAGAGACCAATGCCTCGTCCTGTTGTGGCTCCGGCTGCTGTAGTACAGAGGTATACAACATAATGAGTGATGACTACAGCAAGCTGGAAGGATACCATTCTGATGCAGACCTGGGGCTTGGTTGCGGCCTGCCCACAGAGTTTGCACAAATAAGACCTGGTGATGTGGTTATAGACCTTGGCAGCGGTGCTGGCAACGACTGCTTTGTAGCGCGGTCTCAAACGGGTGAAAGCGGTAAAGTGATTGGCATCGACTTTACTGAGGCAATGATAGCCAAAGCAAGGGCGAACGCGGAAAAGATGAACTACCATAACGTGGAGTTCCGCCTCGGGGATATCGAGAAAATGCCCGTCACTGCCGGGTCTGCGAATGTAATAGTGAGTAACTGCGTGCTGAACCTTGTGCCGGCGAAAGCTAATGTCTTCAAAGAAATGTTCAGGGTGCTGAAGGCTGGCGGTCATTTCTGTATCTCCGATGTAGTGCTCGTTGGCGAGCTTCCGGATAGTTTGAAGAAGGTAGCTGAACTTTACGCAGGCTGCGTGAGTGGCGCCATTCAGAAGCGTGAATACCTGGACCTGGTAAAGCAGGCAGGCTTTGAGTCGCTGACAGTACAAAAGGAAAAGGAGATCATCATACCTGATGATATTCTCGAAAATTACTTGACGGCAGATGAGCTTAAATCTTTCAGGGACAGTAAAACAGGTATTTACAGCATCACTGTTTTTGCACGCAAACCCGATTGTTGTACACCCGGCTCAGGCTGCTGCTAGTATATTGGTAACTTAAAAACAAGTTCTATGGAATACCTCAAAAGACATAAACGATTTGGTATAATAATACTGGGTATTGTTGCGCTCAATATGGCCTACGGTTTCGACGCAAGATTTACCATTATTAACCTTATGTGGATACTTATCAGCGTAGTAAAAATAGACTAATGAAGAACGTTTTAGTGCTCTGCACAGGTAACAGCTGCCGGAGCCAGATAGCAGAAGGGTATCTGCGTCATTTTGCAGGTACCAAGGCAAACATATATAGTGCAGGCATTGAGGCCCATGGTGTGAACCCCAGGGCTGTAGCAGCCATGCGCGAAGACGGGATCGATATATCAGCACACACATCTGATCATATAGACAAGTACCGGGACATTCCGTTTGATTTTGTAATAACGGTGTGCGACAATGCCAGGGAGAATTGTCCCTATTTTCCAACCAGCGCACAAAAATTTCACGAGAATTTTCCAGACCCTGCAAAAGCAAAGGGTACTGAAGATGAAATTATGCAACAGTTTCGTGAGGTTCGGGATATGATAAGGGCGTATTGCAGGGCGTTTGTGGCGAACAATTTGTAAGATATTTCTGAAGGGAAATACGTTCGGGTTGTTACTCCACCACGATAACCTTTTTTGCGAAATGCTCAGCACCTATCGTAAACTTGAAAAAGTACATACCTGGCGTCGAGAGCTCAAGGTCATAACGATGAGCGCCGCTCTGCTCCATTGAAGATATGGTTTGTACATCCTGGCCGAGTACATTGGAAATGTTTATCGTTACTTGTTGGGGAGTCATTAGTTGTAGGCTTATCATAACGCTGCCGTTACATGGGTTAGGGAAAATAGTAGTGTTGTTCTCCACTATCTTATCCACGCCTGCGAGGCCACAGCCGGCTACTGGCTGCAGAGAACCGCCCAGCGAAATGAAATCCTGGTAAAAGGATTGGTAGAACATGTTGGCAATGGTGTCGCTGTGGATGATGATTGTGTTTTCATCATTTTTAGAGTTTGCCGAAAATGTCCAGTTGTGCGAACCCGTGAGCACCAGCGGGTCGGAGCAGGTGTCCGAGGGGTCCACTATCAATGTTTTGGCATGATAGACGCCTGCGCCGCTGTATACCTTAAAATGGGTGCCGAGGCCAGCAGTAAGTATATCATAAGGGGAGTAGGAGTTACTGAAATTGTCGTTTATACCAGAGGCATAAACGCCGCTATTGTACTTCGCTACGATCAGGTTGGCTTCTGTCGACTGGGTGAAGGTATACACGCCAAAATAGAGATCAGTATTTGCTGATGATATGGCCGACTGAATACGGCTGTCCGTTCCATCAGATGGGCTGAAATATAGTTCCACCAGGTGGCCATCTATATGAAACAGGTGGGCGCCAAGGTCTGTTTTGTCTGCGCCGAATTTCGCAGCGGCTGCATTGGGCGTGGCTGTGCTGCTTCCCCACATCATATTAAATTCTGCGGTGTAGGCCTGCGCCAGTGGCGCATCCTGCAGGAACACCATATTGTTGTAGTCGCCGTACATCATGGCGCTGTTCCAGTCGTAAGAACCGGTCCACACTATTGCATCATCTGCATTAGATGAGTTGGCATCTATAATGATGAATTTGTTGTGCATGATGCCGAGGTTATCGGTGCGGGGAAGGGTAGGGATGGCTGGGTTGAGGCCTAGCATGCCGTTATTGGTTATCGTACTGTCATAGATCCAGCGTACTGTTATGCCATGGGCGTAAGCGCTGTCTATGGCATCTGCAATACTTGTATAGGGCCCCCTGGTCGCATCCTGTACATATTCGAACTGGGCAATATCAATAGTGTGCTTTGCCCGCTTTATGTATGCACAGATAGTATCTGCAGATGAGCTGCCTGAAATGTAGGCTGCATCAACACCAGAAGACACTGATGTATTTACCGGGTGATTGAAATAGACTTTTATCTTATTGCCAGCCAGTGCACTAAAAGATAGCAGGAGCGTTAATAGATTGATGATTAGTTTCATTGCTGCTGTTTGACGTAATTGCTAATTTAAGGTCAATAAATTGTAAAGCAGCAAAACTATCACCAATTCTTCTTAACAGCGGATAAACACCATTACTATTCTGTTATGTTCATAGCCCTTAGTATACGGTAACTGCACTTGTCTGTACCAGCTGGTCAGATGTCAGCTTTACAAAGTAATATCCCTTTTCGAGAGACACGGAAACCTGCTGGTCTTTAATAAGTTGACTGAACGTGCTATGGTATACCTCTTTGCCGGTAACGTTATAAACGGAAATTACAGTGTTCGTCAGGTCGTGGTCTGCGGATAAATGTGTAATTCCTGAAGAAGGGTTAGGATACAAAGTGAAGTGCGCATTGTCTGCTGCAACGGAAGATACGCTCGTAGTTGAGGTTGGGTTTTTTGAAGCAAGCCATATGGTCATATTCATGATCAGCAACTGGTGATTGCCGGATGCATCGGCAAAGTAACCATTATATAGTGTGCAGGTTGGGTTACCTGTGCCGTCGTCAGCGGGTGAACTATCTCCCATTGCGGCTACCTTACCCGAACCGTATCTTCCATAAGCAATCATTACGTTGCTATTGCCAGGTGTTGTTCCAGTCTTGAATATTACCCCTTTTACAGATGGGTTTTTTACCGGATCCAGGGTCATTGTAGTTCCACCAGCCCACTGCGCCTTAATAACATTGCCCATTGGTCCGTGAATGATCGAGTCGGTGGCTGATGCGGAAACATTAGTTGTTGTTTGTGAAAAGTCAACGGTGTCGAACACAATCCCGAATGGGTTTGAAGTAATTGTATTGTTTTTTAAAAGGTCGTTCCAGATATGAGGGGAGTCCCAACCATCACCATTGCGATCGCTGACATTATGATCAGCTATCATAAATAGACTACCGCCGTTGTGTACAAAGTTTATTATTGCAGTCTTCTCGGCTGCAGTAAATACGAGGTTTGGCTCGTCTATAACATAGACATCGTAATGGCTGAGATCCTGGGCATTGCTGGTATTGCCGTAGGTGATCTGGCCATTCCATGGCAAAGTCTCTACTACGTAACCTTTCTTCGCACAGTCCACAGCCCATGCAGAAAGTGCTCCGCTCCAGTAGTTTTCTGAAGTACTGCTGGTAATGCCGCTCTGTGCAGGGGTAGGAACTTGTTGAGGATTGCTTTGGTGGCCAGATGAAGTAAGGTAGGGCCCGCCCGATCCGACACCTAGCGTAGTCGCATCATAGTCAATTACCCAATCTGCGTTACCAGCCATTTCGCCCTTGGTGGCATCAAACAGAATATGAACTTGGGCACCCGCAGATGATACGAGGGCTGATAAAAATATAGTTGATAAAAAAGATCGTGTATACTTCTTGAAATTTGTATAGATATGCATTATGCCGCTTTTTGTAAAATAAGCGGCAAATTTAAGCACTTTTTACTAATTACTCTCTCCTGTGGATTATATTTTTGTTGTTATTGTTAATTGCTGATTGCTATTTCTTTAACCACTTTACCAGGTCGGTTAGTACATCTTTGCTAATTGAATGCCCCATTTCAGGATAAGAATGGAATTCAGGGTTTAGACCAAGCGTTTTAGTATAGTCGCACGCCGCTTTGCCGCTGGTATAGCTAATACGTTCGTCATTGCTGCCGTGTGATACGAATACCTTCAGTTTTCTTAGCGATTCACCATGTTTTACCAATGGTTTTAGTGAGGGGTAAATGGTGCCGCTAAGCACAGCTATGCCGCGCAGCAAAGATGGATGAGTAAGCCCCACCTGGTAACTCATAATACCTCCCTGGCTAAATCCGGAGAGAAATACGTGCTTAGGGTCTGCGCTGTAATTTGTGGTTACCTGGCTTATGAACTCTTCTATCAGCTTGCGGCTGTTGGCAAGTTCAGCGGGTTTACCATCATGTACGCCGTTTATGTTCGTCATTTCATACCACTGGTAGCCGCCACCCGATAGTTCATAGGGTGCACGCGCAGACACGATAATGAAATTTTTAGGCATAAAATTACGCAGCTCAAATAAGTCTTTTTCATCGCTGCCATAGCCATGCAGTAGTATGAGGATGGGCGGGTGTGCTGATTTTTCGGCAGGCAACTGAACGAGGTACTTAAGCGCAAGACCATCCTGCAAACCAGTTTGGGCAGATGCTTTTGTACCAACGAAGATTAGTGACAATAAAATAAAAGCCAGTTTATTCATATGTTTTGTCTTTCGTTTAGAAGAACGATAAAAGCATTTATTTATTTCACCTGCGGTCTTTTGTATTTCCATCGCCTGTGAGACCATAACCATATTTCGGGTTGGGCAATGATGTCTTTTTCAAGCATTCTGGTATGCAGCTCTGATATTTCTCCCTCTGCGGTTGCAGCGGGATTGTCAGTAAGGGTGGTGGCGTACATCTTATAGTAGCCTCTCTTTTTCCGTACTATTTTACAATACACAATAGGCAGGTTCAGTTTTTTTGAAATCTGCTCTGTTCCTTTGAATACAGGTGTATCCTGGTTAAGGAACATCGTCCAGTAAGCTGTCTCAGGCATTGGGGTTTGGTCTGAAATGAAAACAGTAGCCGTGGTCTCGTGCTGACTGGCTACTATGCCGCGGAAAGCAGTTTTCATGGGCAGCATACGGGTGCCAAACCGTGAACGCAGGCGGATCATTAGCCCATCGAAATATTTATTTGCAAGCGGATGATACAGAACAACAAGCTGTTGCCTGCACAGCAGAGAGAACGGATGCCCTGCCCATTCCCAATTGCCGAGATGGCCCATAACCATGATAACACTTTTACCCTCGTCGGCATATTTTGAGAATAGCGCAAGACTTTCGGCATCGAATGAGCAATGCCTGATCATACTTTTTTTACTGATTGTCGCTATCTTAAGTACTTCAAAAATCAGATCGCAGAGGTAGTGGTAGAATTTTTTACAGATCAGATCAATTTCC
This sequence comes from Chitinophagaceae bacterium, assembly GCA_947446645.1. Lineage (GTDB taxonomy): Bacteria > Bacteroidota > Bacteroidia > Chitinophagales > Chitinophagaceae > Nemorincola. The sequence continues at coordinate 88,055 of CANFHA010000010.1, forward strand.
GCATCTGTCTTTTTGGGAAACGACTTTCTAAGGTTTTCCAGGACTACCTTTTTACGATAACCAAAGCAGTGATAAAGTAAAAAATAGACACAGTCAGAAAGTAAATACAATACCGGGAACGGTAGCAGCGAAATAAAGTAAATGAAAGGAAGCGCAATAAAGTATGCTACGGCGGCCAATAGAAATTATTTGTCCAAAAATATATAATTTATGGCAAAGATCTGGCCGCAAACTAAAGGCCGAATGCTACCTGCACGCCACCCCAAACATGGTAATTGCCGGAAGAAAACTCGCTGCTAAGCAAACTTTGAAAATATTCGAGATAAAACCTCCGGTAAACAACTACGAAGCCAAACCGGTTTTGAAAGACAAATGGAGTGACATCCTTTGCACTTATGGTATATGGGCTGGTTTTGTTGAAGACACCACCTTGCAGTGTGGCATCGTAGGCCACCGCATTTATCTCGGCGTGCTCATAAGCATATATGCGCAGATTTTTTTTAGACGCTAAGATTGTATCGAACGGGGAGTCGAAATACCCAAACATGAAGGTAGTGCCAATGTTTATTTTGTCGCTAAGTGTGCCTGCTCGTGCCATGGCGTCAGCATCTATGGAAAGAAATCGGCTGACTGCGATTAGTTGTTTCTCGTAGTTTACCTGGTAATTAACAATGGCATCGTTATGTATTTGGTTCGGCCACCCGTGTGGTGCCATATCATTTAGCCATCGGTGTATGCCTGTCTGCATTTCGCCCCCACCGGCTGCGGGCCCCATAATGCCGGTACTTAAAGCCGTTGAGAATCGCTGCTTATGCTTGGGGTCAATTGCAGTTTGAAAGGTTTTCAGGAACAGGCACGCGGCAAACGGCCGGTCGCCATAAAGGATTTGTGGCACAGTATAATCTGATGGGGTATAGCCATCATGTTCAAAGGCAATACCGTATTTTATATAGCTATAGTGCGGATGGACCAACAGTTTACTAACCGGGAATCGTTTGATCCAGGGAGCAACCAGTTCAAGATGTATGCCTTGTGTATAGTATTTGTCAGTAGCAGAGAAGAAGTCATTTTCATAGTTGAGCCGGAAATATCGTTCGCTGTTTATGTTTTTATAAGGCCGGAAATTGTCTATTGCCTGTGCCAGTATACTGAATGGCATCAACATTAGTAGAATGAGTGAAAAGGCGTTTCTGATCTGCATATAACTATAGTGATATACGAAACGCATGCCTTGAAAGATTTAGCCGTTTGGTAGGTCTGAATATTATTAATGAAGACACTAGGATATTCATCTTTGTTTGTGCATATTTGTGTACAATACTTTTTTATGGCTTCTTACCTCATTGCAGACAGCGGATCGACAAAAACTGACTGGTGCCTTTTGAAAAAAGGTAAGAAACCGATGCGGTTCAGTACCCAGGGTATTAATCCTTATTTGCAAAGCAAGGAGGCGATAACGGAAATGCTGAAAAATGAATTGCCGTGGGACAATAGCAAGTACAAAGCAGATCGTTTTTCCTACTTCGGCGCAGGAGCTGCCAATCCGGAAAAGCAGGAGTTCCTGGAAAAAATATTAAAGGGCCATTTTGGTATAAAGGATACCGAAGTAGCGGGAGATATGGTTGCTGCTGCCAGGGCGCTATGCGGCGAAGAAAAGGGCATAGTGTGCATACTAGGCACAGGTAGTGCCAGTTGCTACTACAATGGCAAAAAAGTAAAAGATCTGCGTCCTTCACTAGGGTACATAGCAGGTGATGAAGGCGGAGGGAATTATATGGGCAAGCGCATACTGCAATACTATGCCTATGGCACGTTTGACAGCGAGCTAAAGGTAGGTTTTGAAATGCGCTTTGGCAATGACATCAAGCAGATCATCAACACGCTGTATCATCAGCCTAATCCGAATCGATACCTTGCCTCGTTCGTTACGTTGCTAAAAGAGAATCGGGGCCACTATATGGTGGAGAATATCATAGAGGACTGTCTCAATGATTTTTTTCATACCAGCATACTCAAGCACCGTAATAGCTGGAATCTGCCCCTCTATTTCTCGGGATCAGTTGCTTTTGAGTTCCGCGATGTCTTAGAAAATCTCTGCAGCCAGTACGAGCTGGAAATTGGCGATGTGATAAAAAGCCCTATGGATGGACTCATCAAGTATTACAAGGCCCTTCTCTAGGCTTTATCTGCATCTATCCCTCATTTACATATACGCGTTTCACCCGTTGAGATATGCTTGTCATGATCTCGTAGGATATGGTACCGGCCCATGCGGCCAACTGTGAAACGGTAAGGTCTTTACCAAAGATAATTGCATCATCTCCTTCTTTCGCTTCCGGTATGTCTGTTACGTCCACCATACACATATCCATACAAATGGATCCGGTAGTTTTTGCCTGCTTATCGTGTATCAGCACGTGCGACTTTCCATTTCCCAATGATCGCGGATACCCATCTGCATAGCCAATGCAAATGGTGGCAATGCGCATATCGCGCGGTGCGATCGTGTGGTGTCCATACCCAATATTATCCCCTGCTGTTACGTAGTGGATCTGGGCAATGCTTGTTTTCAATGTGCTTATCTGCCGTAGCCTGTTTTGCAATAAGTGGCTGCCATCTACACCATACAGTCCCAGTCCCAGGCGTACCATGTCGTATTGTAGGTTGCGGTGACGCAATATGCCAGCTGAGTTACACAGATGGCGCATTGGTTTATTGTTCAATACAGCCATCAGTTTGTTGCTCATGCTGTTAAAGAGCAGGCCTTGTTGTTTTGTGAATTCGTCCTGGGCCGGATCGTCGCTGGCGGCGAGATGGCTAAAGATACTGGCTACTTCTATTGCATTGCTCTCAGGTAGCCGTACTGTTAGTGCGTCAATATCTTCGGGTGTGAATCCCAGCCGGTGCATGCCTGTGTCAAGTTTGATGTGCACAGGGTACTTATTTACCTGTAGTGTCTGGGCTATATTTAGAAACGCAGTAAGCGAGCGGAAGTTGAACAATTCCGGTTCCAGTTTCCAGGCTATCATCCGGTCAAATGATGTGGCGTCCGGGCTCATCACCATTATTGGCAGTTTTATTCCTGCTTTGCGCAGGGCTATTCCTTCATCCGTATAGGCTACGGTCAGGTAATCCACGCCTGCATACTGCAATAAATTCGCTATTTCGTAACTGCCGCTACCGTATGCGAAAGCCTTTACCATGGCCATGGTTTTCACGCCCGGCTCCAGTTCGCCTCTGAACACATTCAGATTGTGAGTGAGCGCAGACAAGTCTATTGACATTACGGTCTGGTGTACCTGCTGCTCCAGCAGCAGTCCTATTTTTTCAAAGGCAAATACCCGTGCACCTTTAAGCAGTATAGCTTCTTTGTCGAACGTCAGCAGGTGAAAGTTCTTTAGCAGATCTTCGGTGGACTTAAAGAAAATACTGCGTATTCTTTTATGTTTTCTGAAAGATGCCTTGTTTTTATATAATGCCGGTCCGATACCTATAAACCGTTGTATATTCTTGCGGCTGATCAAGGCGGCAACTTCGTCGTACAAGTCCAGGTCCCGCTTACCTATCTGCAGTATGTCGGACATGATAACGGTATGGTGCGTATGCTGCTTTTGCTGATCGAGATAGTTGAGCGCCAGCTGCAAAGAAGTGAGGTCTGAGTTATAGGCGTCATTTATAATCGTACAATCATTAATTCCGTGCTTCAGTTCCAAACGCATAGAGACCTGCTGCAGCTGTGCCATTTGTGACCTCGTCTCTTCTTCATCCACTCCAAGCAATAATGCTACACACCAGCAATGAATTGCATTTTCCACCGAAGCATCGTCAGAGAAGGGTATGGATATGTTGATCGTGTTTCCCTTATGTATGCCGGTAATAGTGGTTTTAGCACCTATCTTATCAATCTTTGTTATTCTCAGGTCAGCATCGTGTTTTTGTGACCACGTGAATAACTGTAACGGTTCCTCAGTTCTTCCACCCTTTACCTGGTGTATATACTGCACTATACATTGGTTCAGCTCGGCATGATCGTGGCAATAAATGAGGTGTTTTGCGTGGCGGAATAATATCAGCTTCTCGTTGATCTTTTGTCGTGAATTCATAAAGCCCTCACTATGGGCCTCGCCTATGTTAGTGAATACGCCTATAATGGGCTGAATGATGCGTTCCAGGTTTTCCATTTCCCCGGGCTGGGAAATGCCTGCTTCAAAAATGGCCAGCTGCTGCTCGTTGTTCATGAGCCAGACGGATAGCGGTACACCCACCTGGGAGTTGTAGCTCTTAGGGCTTCTTAAAGCGTTGTATCTGTTGCCTAATAGCTGGTAAAGCCATTCCTTTACCACTGTTTTGCCATTGCTGCCTGTGATACCGATAACAGGAATATCAAATTGTTTACGATGTGCTGCTGCAATCTTTTGCAGTGCAACTACCGTGTCTTTTACCTGGATGATATTTGCGCCGGGTAGTAGGCTTTCGTCAATTGACTGAGATATGAGGAAATTACGAACCCCCTTCTGCCACGCATCCTGCAGGTAGTTGTGGCCGTCGCGCAGTGCTGTTTTAATGGGAATAAACAAGGTACATCCGCCGGTTTCAATACTACGACTGTCTATTGATAATTCTGTTACTTCAGCCTCGGCCAGTATTTTTACAAGCCATACTCCATTGCACCATTTCCGAAGTTGTTCAATATTGTTCATAGCGGGTAGCAAATATAGATAAAGTATGTAATTGTGGATTTTCAAATCACCAGGTTTATAAATATCGTATAGCGAAGTGATAGCGCAAGCGGTTATCTGTCTATCTTTCCTTAGATTTGCCGCATGCATATCGGGTTGTATTTTGGCAGCTTTAATCCTGTTCATACCGGCCATCTAATAGTGGCAAATCATGTGGTGGCGCATACTGAAGTGGATAAAATATGGTTTGTCGTTTCGCCTCACAATCCACTGAAAGATTCCCACTCGCTGCTAAATGAATATGACAGACTGCACCTGGTGAACCTCGCTATAGAAGATAATCCGAAGTTCAGGGCAAGCAATGTGGAATTTAATCTACCCAAACCTTCCTATACAATAGATACCCTTACCTACCTCACAGAAAAGTTTCCACTCGAAAAATTTTCGGTAGTAATGGGGGCGGATAGTTTTCAAAATATACACCGCTGGAAAAATTACGAGCAGCTTGTAGCCCGGTATTCATTTATTGTGTACAACAGGCCAGGCTTTGAGATTACTGAGACATACGGTGCAGATATAACTGTACTTGACGCTCCCTTGCTGCATTTGTCATCTACCTTCATACGCAAGCAGATAAAGGAGAAAAGATCGATAAAGTATATAGTGCCCGATGCGGTAGAGAAGTATATAGATGCAAACAGGTACTACGTGGAGCTAAAAAAGTAGGAATCAAATTGTTAAATCCGGTAGAAATCGGCGGAGGAATGATTCCGGTCACAGCTTCTTATATGGGGATGTGCTACCTTTGGTATGATATTTATGAGTTAATTTGTAAACTCTAAAAATTAGAAATTATGGCAAAGATTGGCAACACTATCGCAACATTATTAATTGGCGCAGCTGCCGGAGTAGCAGTTGGTTATTTACTAGCTACAGACAAGGAAACCCGCCAGGAAGACCTTGATAAGCTAAAGAAGGGCCTGGACAACCTGAAGGGGAAATTTGCTAAAAAGGCACAGGATATGGAGGAAGAAATTTATCATTCTTAATCTATAAGCCTAAACCGTCTTCTAGCATGTTCAGCGACTTAAAGGAAAAGATAACACGTTACCTTGACGTTCATATTAAATTGATTAAACTCAATTTTATTGAGCGCAGTGCTAACGTGTTTAGTTATTTTTTGTTTGCCCTCATTTGTCTTTTCTTTTGTTTTTGCATGTTCCTGTTTATCGGGTTCGGATTAACCGAGGCCTTTATCAGGGCTGGATTATCAAAGATGGCTTCGTTCTTCGTAGTTATAGGTATTTACTTCCTTATGCTAATCATAATCGTAGCACTTCGTAAGTATATTACCCGTTTTTTTGCGAGCGGCTTTATCCGCGTGCTTACGGAGGATGGAAAGGACGACTAACAGAAACAACCTCTGTATACATAAGATTCATCCGATCAGCATATCCGTATTAAAATGGCTTTTTATCCCAAGAAATTACGCAGTATAGAAGACCTGGAGCGCGAAAAGAAGCTGCTGCTCAAGGAAAGCAAGCGCATGGACGAAGAGGATGTTCTATCACTGGAAGGGATTTTCAAAAGCAGTAAAAAGGAAAGTAGTGATGGTGGTGGTATTGGCTCCCTTTTGAACTATTTACCTATATCTAACCCCATTGTGGGTATGCTGGTGAAGCTGGTACAGAAGCGCCTGTCAAAAAAAAACAAAAATCCTGAACGGGTTTATACATCGAAAGGAGTAGAACAAAAAAAGGGAAGAAGCCTGCTTAAGGCCGTTGCTTTTGAATTAATAGGCAGTTATCTCAAATGGAAAGCTATTGAACTCTCTTATAAAGGGATAGCCCATCTGATCAGGAAACGTAGAGAAAAGAAGGCAGCTGAACTTTATTAGCTTCTTTATTCAGTATGCGTTTCGTGCAGTGCCAATACTGGTATGCGGCTGTGATGTGCTATTGCCCTGCTCTGGCTCTTATGAAACAGGCCTTCGAAAAATGAGTGCTTGCGCGGTATAAGTATCAGCCAGTCTATTGTATTTTCCTCAACAAATTTCTCCAGCTCTGCCTCGATATTTTTAATTTCGTACACTACGTGAAAATGAGGATTTGCAGGTGCCAATAGCCTCACTGCGTCTTCGTCTATCCTGGTTTCGTTATCGCGATTATGTACATCTTGCTGCATCGTTAATACATGGAGATCAGCACCTAATTCTGTGGCAATGTCGGCTAGCTGCGACATTGCGGTAGAATTGCCCACATGCTTATTATCAAAGGCAAGACATATCTTTTTAACCGGATGATACGTGAGTCCGGGCGGAATAGCAAGCACAGGATATTTCAGGTGCTTAAAAGCGGATATTACATTACTATCTATCCATGTAGACTGCTCGCCCGCTGTACTATTGCCTAGCACTACAAGCCACGGCTCTTCATTATCTTCCGCGTACTCTTCAAGGGCATCAATAATGTTGCCATCTATTACAAGTCCGTGAACGTCAAGAGTAGGGTAGAGCTGTTTATAACTTGCTACCATTTCCTCTATTCTGTCCTCAGCGTCGTTCTGTGAACCGTTGATCAGAGAGGACGGCATAGGCACGTCGGTAAAAATTACCGGAAGCACAAACGAATGAATGATCACTAGTCGTGCATCTTCTGCCACGGCCAGCTGGCATGCGTAGTTGGTGGCATTCTGGGCTACTTCAGAAAAGTCGGTTGCAGTAATGATAAGCGGCATGGTAATAGTTGATTAATTAATCGATCATTTGAGGCCGTAATGGCTATCGTAAAGTTAATCGAAAAATGAATGCCGTGGTAAGAGAAAATGGGGTAAGGGTACCGGCGGGTGTCTTAGCTTTTACCGGCGATCATCTTAAATACCTTTTTGAACACACAGCCTGCCGTGCTGAGCAGGATGTTGATATCCAAACCGATGCTCTTGTTCTTCATGTAGTAGATATCCCACTGTATGCGTTTACGTAGCTCACGCTCCACACTTATCTCGCCTATATAGTCTTTTATCTGTGCCATGCCAGTCATTCCGGGTTTTACTTCAAGGCGCAGATTATAGTAGGGGATACACTCAGAATAATACCGAGTATGGAAAAGCATGTGCGGGCGAGGACCGATAACGCTCATGTCGCCAATAATAACATTGAAGAACTGTGGTGTTTCATCAAGGTGCGTGATCCTGAGGAACTTGCCTATTGCCGTAATACGTTTGTCGTTAATGGAAACCTGCTTTATATCGGCTTCGTCATTAACGTACATAGTTCTGAACTTAAAGCAGTTAAAGTCGACCCCCATGTAGCCGGTTCTTTTTTGTACAAAGAAAACAGGGCCTTTAGATGTGAGCTTAATGAGTAATGCGATTATTGGTGTTAGCCACGACATTACGAGTAATACGAACAAACCTGAAAGAATTACATCCATAGCACGCTTTACTGCATAGTAATATGTTGCAGGTTCATGCTCTAGGTTTTGCTGGTCCATTTCATAAAACATATAGCGTATGCTCGCTATGTCGGACTGGGGTATTACCTGCACTGGTGGTCTTTCAAAAACAATATCTAACGTGTCCGTTTGTTTCATTTTGTACTACTGGCTGGCAAAAATCGTGCTAATTTTCTAAAAAAGAGAATAATATGACCCGATAATTGTTAAAGATTTTAAATAATTATCTGCACAAGGGGGCTTGTGAGCAGTTAGATTGGTTTTATGGTGAGCGGTTTAATGAGCTGTAAAACCTCCCGCAATGTTGCAGTTTCCGGTGGTCATAAGTGCGCTAAGTTTAAGTGCCTTGAAGGATCATAGGTTGCTAGATGGGTAAATTGCGGGTTTACAAAAAAAACGTCCTTTTTGCTGGGTTGGAGTTATTGTATTGTCTATCAGTCTGTTATGAAATAATCAATTGCGGGAAATTGCGGGATTTTTTCCGGTTTTTGCGGTGGCTTTTGACCACGCGCACCGTCAGGCTTTGCTGCGAAGAGATGAGTGAAACATAGAGGATAGGTTGTATTACTAAAATACTTAAAGAGTAAAATTAGCCTCAAATTTAGACAATAATACCGGAAATTCCAAATTTATTGGAATATTAATTTAATTTTTGGCCGAGCGTTTTCACGAATGCGAATTTTGCTCTCAGATAGGGGTTTTATTTGAACCCCTCGCCCCTATGCTTTTCAATGCAATAAACTCCCGATTTGCAAGCTTCAATCGCTATTTGTTTGGCGTGAGCTTGCCCTTCAGGCGATGGAGGGTAGCTATATTCATTATTTTTCATGCTGTAATAAAAGGATTCGAAACCACTGATACCAGGCTGGTAATTAAAATAATAAACAAATAGCATAAATATTGCTGAAAAATAAAGGAAGGGTTTTACACTGATCTTTATAAATGCAAAAACAAAAATGACAGAAAGCATGATGTGGGAGTATATCAGATACCTGCTTGAATAAGCATTTCCTAAGGGGAGTTTCCCTCTGAATATTGCCATAATACCTAATGACATGAGCATAAATCCCAGAATGCAGACCAACGGTATAGTGGCAGGGTTTCTCCACTGTTTCCTGAAAACATATAAGAGCACAAATAAAACACCACAGATAGCAATGCCCGCAAAGAAGCTTGTATCATGCCTGAAGTTAGCACCCAGAGCCGTAAAGAAGTAAGGCAAAAATTTTGAAGCATCAAGTGTGAAAAAAATGGAGTTTGGATTAGCAAAGTTGAAGTGATAGAAATAAAGGGGTGTAAATATCAGGAACAGGGCAATGCTGGTTATATATTTTTTAGGAGCGTTCTGTAAAATGGTGCAGAGCATAATGAACAATGCACCTACCATGCCATTGCCACCTGAATAAATAAGCATGACCTGTAGCATACCGGCAGGTATGATCAACTTGTTATTTTTATGGGTGTAGCAAAACATCGTAAGCAGGAAGAGCATGACGATACCATAATTGAAAATACCGGCACAAACAAAGTCGGCGTTTTCGAAATTGTTGAGGTCGAATAGTCCCAGGCTGAGTATAAGCGTAGCGATAAGCCACGAGTCGGGAAGCGCTTTTTTAATAAAGTAGACAAGTACGCCAAAGGCCGTGAAAAGCAGCAACATATCGAAGAGAATAATGTGCCGGAAATTGATATTGCCAAATATCAGGAAGTGGAAAAGTAGAAGAAGCTTAGGAAACAGTGCTCTATGCTCGCCTTGCTGCTGAAACATAAATGCAATCCTGTCTGAAAATGAAGCCTTATTATAATTGCTAAAAATGTTAAGAATTGAATCATAGTCATCTTCCCGAGGCAGGTTTAGAGCAAAATGGTAAACTGTTTTGACATGCAGGAATATAGGAACGCATATTAGGCCAATAAGCAAAAAATCGAGATATTTTTTTTTATTAGAAAATGCCATGGCCATAGTGCTGTTATGTAAACCGTTATGTTATGAACTCGTTTTAATCTGGAAGTCCGTACAATGAATGCTTAAGTTAGGATTGTAAAAAGGGTCATTGTCTATCCATTTTTGCCATTTACTTCCAAAAATGGCAAAGTCTTTCTCATGCTGCGCCCATGCAATTTTACTTTGAAATGGATGGCCCCTTGTTGCTGATTCATGATGGTACACCTCTACAGTTGGGACATAAACATTGAAGTAGCCATGTGCCAGGAATTGCAGACAAAGATCTACATCGTTATATTCCACTTCCAGTTTTTCATCCATGCCGCCCACTTCATTATAAATGCTTTTGCGGCACATAAGGCATGCACCTGTTACCGCAGCATAGTTATTTAGCGAGCGGATATAGTTAAAGTAACCTCTGTCGTTACGCCCCATATTTACAAATACATGACCAGCGGCGCCGCCAAGGCCAAGCACTACACCAGCATGTTGTATTGTATTGTCAGGGTATAGAAGTTTTACACCGACAGCCCCGGTTTTTTTACGCTGCGCGTAAGATACCATTTGTGTCATCCAGTCCCCGTGTATCACTTCTATATCGTTATTACACAATAGCAGGAATTCGCCATTGCTTTCCGCAGCGCCGAGGTTCATTAACCTGGCGAAGTTGAAAGGGAAATTAGCCTCGACGCAGCGAAACTTGCCGGGATATTTATTTTCATACCCCTTCATCAGCTCGAAAAACTCACTTGAAGTACTGTTGTTATTGAGCACTATTATTTCGTAATCCGGGTAAGTGGTTTTCTGTAATATGGAGTCAATACATGTTTTTAAGAGCGCGACCTGATCCTTTGTTGGGATAATGACACTTACTTTTCCGAAAGACTTTATTTTGTATTCAATTTGATAGCCGCCCAGTGTTTCCGGGATGTGGTGAATGGTAGCGGGCGTTCCTCTTCTTATCATCGCATCATTGAGCGCCCTTTCTGCTGCGTCATAGGCATATGGTTTGGCATCAGTATTTTCGGCAACGGATAGACTATGAATTCGCCAATGGTAAAGCACCTTGGGTATATGTCCCACATGGTTAGTAAGCTCTGTAACCCGTAGCAGCAGATCATGGTCCTGGCTGCCTTCATACCCTTCCCGGAAACCTTTTACCTGCGCCATTAAGCCCTTGCTGACTACAATTACGTGCCCCATATAGTTGCGCGACAATAAGTTGTCTGGTGCCCAATCGGGTTTAAAATGCGGATATGAAAATTCGCCTTTATCATCTACCTTATCCTCGTCTGAGTAGATCACCTGGTCTGCGGGATGGGCATTAATATGCTTTACAAACTCAAAAAGACAATTGGGTGTAAGCAGGTCATCATGATCCATGAAGAGCATATAGTCACCTGTAGCCAGTGATAATGCGGAATTAGAGTTTGCGGATATATGCCCGTTTGTTTCACGGAAAATCACCTTGATGCGACTATCTTTTTTACTAAAAGTGTCCAGCACCTTTTTTACTCTTGGATCCGGTGAAAGATCATCGGAAAGACACAGCTCCCAGTTCGTATAAGATTGATCAATTACCGACTGAATAGCATCTGTCAGGTATTCTGTAGGAGGGTTGTATACCGGTACAATTATACTTATTTTCGGTTTGCTTGCCAGCGTTGGATAAACCTTGTCAAACTCCGTTTTAAGTACTGTGGCGTCGAGCTTTGCATTGATCCATTCATCATATCCCGCGCTATATTCTCTCCAAAACCCTTTTTTTATAAGTATTTTTTTGATTATTTTTTTTACAAGATTGAAACCGGGTTTGGTGAGCACAAACGACGCAAATTTCATCACAGTCTTCAACTTGCCTTCGCCGGAGGATAGTTTAGCAAAATTTCTCTTCATTAGCTAGAGATTATAAATCACCACATGTTTAGGGTGGAGCGAAATTAGAATAAAAGCGTGTAGTTGTCGCAAATTTCTTTGGCTGTGCCACGGTGCGTGATTTGACCGTTTTCGAGGAGAATAGCGGTATCGCAAATTTTGAGTACTCCATCGGGGAAATGGGATACGAAAAGTATGGTGGTGCCCTGCGCTTTTATCTGGTGTATCTTATCCATGCACTTGGCCTGAAACCCTTGGTCGCCCACGGAAAGCACTTCATCTATAATAAGTATATCCGCTTGTTTGGCCAGTGATATAGAAAATGCGAGCCGGGCCACCATGCCAGATGAATAACGTTTTACCGGCATGCGAAGTACGTCTTCACTTAGCTCTGAAAATTCTTTTATTTCCTCTCCTGCATTGGTGTTTTTTCGGGAAGTGCCATATAGGGATAAAAGGAGAGAAATATTCTCATATCCGCTGAGTTCCAGTTCAAGCCCCGCACCAATGGCAAGGATAGGAGCAAAGCTGCCGTTCACTTTTATGATACCGTCTTGCGGTTTTATCAGGCCAGCAATGGTGCGTAGCAGTGTGCTTTTACCAGAGCCGTTACGACCCAGGATGCCCATGCTTTCTCCCCGTTTTACTTCGAATGAGATGTCTTTAAGAATGGTTTTGCTGCTAAATGGCTTTTTGCGCTTTGTGATCAGGTCTTTGATTGAGTTAATACCCATATTGTTCTGCCAGAAACTGACTGAAACTTTATCAAACGATATGAGGGTATCTGCGTTCATTCCTGAAATCAAATGGTGGAAATAAATTGATTTTTTAATCTGCTAAATACAAATGCACCAATGCCATACATGACGAATGCAATTATAGCGCAGTAAGCCCACAGCCGGTTAGATGGAGCTATCGGGTCATTAAAAATACCACGCCCAAGCTTAATGAAATAGTAGATAGGATTGCACTTAATAATAAACATGTTGCGGCCTTGCAACAGGCTTTCGGGGTACGCTATAGGCGTAATGTAGAATAGTGCGGGTTGTACGGTTCCCCAGATAATACTAATATCCCTGAAAAACACATTAAGTGAAGACAAAAGGAGTATGACCCCCAGTGAAAAAATGCTGAATAGGATAGTGCAGGGGACAATGAGCAGCAGCCGCAGGCTATAGCTGATGCCAAACCAATACATAACTACCAGGAAGACCACCAGGGTAAGGAAAAAGTTGAAAAGCTCGCCCACCAGTTCGGAGATAGGGAAGGATACGGGGGGGATATTCAGCGACTTTATAAGGCCCGCTGAGCCTACAATGGTGCCTATGGCCTGGTTAGTAACATTAGAAAAAAAGAACCAAAAAATAAGACCTGAAGTAGCGTAAAGGATGTAATTGTTTACCGATGGAAACTGTGCTGCGAAAATGACTATAAAAATGAGCAGGTAAAGCAACGGTTTGAAAAATCCCCAGAAAAAGCCAACGAGCGAATTTTTGTACCTTAATATTACGTTTCGTTTGCTTAATGCATATATGCGCGTGATATTTTGCACGTTGTGGATTTTGTTGATACTTTGCAGCAGTTAGAACGATTGATTGCCGCAGCAAAATGAAAATATATGTAAACGCACGTTTCCTTACACAGCCCGTTTCGGGGGTACAAAGGTATGGAATTGAATGCAGCAGACAAATAAAAAAGTTGCGGCCGGATACCGTCTTCCTGGCACCTAAAAATGTGCTGCACAAAGACATAGCTGAAGAACTGGGCGCTAAAGTGATAGGGTTTAATACAGGGCATCTGTGGGAGCAGGTTGATTTGCCGCTTTTTTTGGCGGGCAAAAAATATCCTCCCTTATTTAACCCGGCAAACACAGGACCTATGCTTTATAGCAATAATTATGTGACGCTGCATGATCTTGCTTTTTACCACCACCCGGAATGGAACTCTAAAGCCTTTTCCGCATGGTATAATATACTTATCCCCGGGTTAGCCATTAATTGCCGTCATCTTTTTACGGTAAGCAACACGGTGCGGGAGGAAATTGTTTCCTGTTATAAAATACCAAAGGCCAAAATAACAGTGACCTTTAATGGCCTGGCCGAACAAATGAAGGTTGCCGCCAAAGGGGTGGCGGCAAAGAAAAAGGTAATATTAGCGGTAGGGACATTTAACAAGAGAAAGAATCATCAGAACCTTTTAAAGGCTTTTCTTTTAAGTAAGGTCAGTTCTGAATATCAATTGGTGATTGTAGGAGACAGGAACAAGGTGTTTAGCGAGAGTAGCCTGAATGAAGATGATCTTAAAAAAGGAAATATAAAGATATGCGAGCACCTGGGCGGGGATGAACTGATTCAGATGTATGCGCAGGCGGACATAGTTGTGTCGCTGTCGCTTTATGAGGGCTTTGGTGTACCGGTGCTGGAGGGGCTTTACTTTGGGTGCAAGGTCCTCTGCTCAGATATAAACGTGTACCGGGAACTCTATGAAGGGTATGTTGATTTTTGTGATCCGCTGGATATTGATAGTATTGCAACGTCGCTGGAGCGATTAGTGCATGAAGAACCTATAGCTGCGGCGGCAATGCATACTTTGATGGAGAAATATAATTACGGCACTTCTGCCAGAACAATTGTAGAGGCCATAGAGGCTACAAAAAAATAGAGACAAGCCGTTGCTCATCTCTACTATTTGTACTGTAAATTCTAATTTATTAATTGCAACTATTTGGCTGCAGAAAGCTCTTTTATTTTAGCAAAAATTTCGGCTTCACCACCTTCTTCGTAGCCCGTATGTGTAAAGGCTATTTTGCCATTCTTGTCGATGATAACAGTGTATGGTACATTCTGAAAGCTAAGTGAGCGCTTGAGATCAGAATTGGGATCAATATAAAAAGGGAAATCCCAGCCTTGAGAAATAGCGTAGGTACGCACAAGTCCTTCAGAGCGGGATTCATCTATAGATACAGTCATATAATTGAAGTCAGCCTCTTTTTTCCACTCAGGTAGTTTTAGCCTAAGGTTTTTTATTTCCTTTTTGCAGGGTACACACCATGTAGCCCAAAAGCTGATCAGGGTTACTTTGCCCTTTTCAACTGTTTGACCAAAGGCTATTTTTTTGCCTGAACTCACATCTTTAATTTCAGTGGAGGGCAAGCCTTGCGCATTTAGGGATACAGTGGCCAGCAGGCAGGCAATTGCGAACGCAATTTTTTTCATAAGTACTTGTTTTTAACAATAATAAGCGAAAACTTTGCCGGAATTGAATAAAGAGGCTAATTTCGGAAAAACTTTAACAATATACACATCTGAATGAAAAAAGCGGCGGTTTTATTTTTCATAATGATCACGGCAGTGAATTTATTTGGACAGGGCACTTTTTCGGGAGACCTGATGATGAACATGAACTTTTTTCAGCGAGATACTAGTATAAAAGCATCAGGAAACCCGCTTTACGACAATGCACTTAGTGGAAGCGAGGGGTGGCTGAATCTTAGGTATAATATAAGCGGGTTTACATTTTTTGTGCGAGCCGACGCATTTAACAATTCAAACCTTAAGAATCCGATAGCACCCAGCACAGATTTTGGGATAGGGGCATGGGGGGTAACAAAAGAATTGGGCGATCTGACTATTTCTATAGGTTCTATTTATGACCAGGTAGGCAGCGGTATACTTTTTCGTTCGTATGAAGACAGGGGCTTGTTGATAGACAATGCACTCATGGGGATAGAGCTTAAGTATAAGCTAACCAAAAACATCATGATAAAGGGATTTACGGGCCAGCAGAAGAACAACACCCGGGTAAACAATGTACGTTATGGTCCGGTGATCAAAGGTTTTAACGCAGAAGGCGATTTTGGTGCCGGTAAGTTGCATGTCATTCCCGGTGTAGGGGTTCTTAATCGCACGCTTGACGATGCATCGATGGCTGCTATACAAGGAACAATCAATGCCCAGGATACGAATCACAGGTTTTACCCCAAATACAATATGTATGCCTTCACGGTATACAATACCCTTATCTACAAAAATTTCTCCTGGTACGTAGAAGGCGCTTTTAAGACGCATGAGGCAGTGAGTGAGCCGGGCTATTATGCCACAAATGCCAACTATACTGACTCAAGTAAAAGTGCAATACTCTTTGACCGGCCGGGAAATGTGGAATATACATCGATCAACTACGGCAAGAAGGGCATTGCATTAAGTCTTACCGGTAAGCGCACGCAGGATTTTGTTATGCGCACTTCTCCCAATGAAAATTTATTGAACGGTATGCTCAACTGGCAGCCTGTTGTAGCTGTGTTGCGCCCTGAGCGACTGATGGCCCGCTATACACCGGCATCGCAGGATATTTCTGAATTGGCCGGAACGGCAAACATGGTATTGTCACCTAACGATCTTACCAATTTCAATTTTTCTTATACGCACATTAATACGCTTGACGGACGTAAATTGTACAGGGAGGCGTATGCCGAAGGCAATTACCAGGGACTGAAGTCCTGGATATTGCAGGGTGGTGTGCAATACATGGAGTATAACATACAGGCTTACCGGTCTGAAGGGGGTACGAGACCCATGTTGTTTTCTATAACTCCATTTGTGGACATAACCTACCGTGTTACCGAAAAGAAGTCGTTAAGGGCTGAAGTGCAGTACATGGCTTCGAAAGATGACTGGGGATCATGGTTGTTTGCTTTATTGGAATATGATATAGCACCAAAATGGTCATTTACCGTATCTGACATGGTTAACGTGGTGCCAAACAATGATCTCCTGTCTAACAAGAATTATAAAAATCCACCTAATAATTACTATAATATTTTTGTAGCCTATACCAAAGGCCCGCACAGGTTTACATTGGCTTATGTGAAACAAGTGGATGGCATTAACTGCTCAGGCGGCGTATGCCGTTATGAGCCGGCTTTCAGCGGCGTGAAAGCAACCCTCACATCAAGCTTTTAAGTATTACGTTTTTTACGTAGTGGGAGGGTGAGTTAGAAGGGGATTGCCATGTGAATGATATAGCAGATATTAGTCAACTTATTTGGTTCAACATGGTTCGTTTTTTCTCCCGCCGCCACATCATATACCTATTGCTGTTGCCCGTCGTCTTGTTAGCGGGTATCGACGTGCATGCGCAGGTGCAAAAGAAGGTACTTGGCGTCCGCCAGATAAGCGAGAAAATAACGCTGGACGGTAAGCTTAATGAGGCGGCATGGCAAAAAGCAGAAAAGGCTACGGGGTTCACACAGCACGACCCATATCCCGGGCTACCAGCTACTGAGAGGTCTGAGGTAAGCATACTGTACGACAACGATGCAGTATATGTTGGAGCCATGCTTTACGACGAACATCCCGATAGTATTCTGAAGCAGCTGTCTCCGCGGGATGTGTGGGATAACAATAATGATGCTTTTGGTGTGTTTTTTGATACCTATTCAGACCACCAAAACGGTTTTTTCTTTATCCTGACCGCGGCCGGGGTGCAGGCAGACGCCAAACAAAAATTTGACAACAGTGATCTGTCGTGGAACGCAGCATGGTTTTCAAAAGTAGCCATAACTGAAAAGGGCTGGTGTGTGGAGATGCGGATACCATACTCTGCTATACGCTTTTCCAAAAATGATATACAGGAGTGGGGCGTAAATTTTGCGCGTATTATTAGGAGGCGCAGAGAGCAATCGTTCTGGAATGCTGTAGAGCCTACCCAGTCAAATTTCGTGAACCAGGCTGGTGTGCTCAGGGGTATTCATGATATAGAATCTCCGGTACGATTGCAGTTGCTTCCATACCTTTCCGGTTATGCTGAGAATTATGGTGGTGTAAATGCTCATACAGTAGATGGTGGTCTTGATATTAAGTACGGTATAAACGACGGATTCACGCTGGACGTGACTTTGGTGCCGGACTTTGGCCAGACATTGTACGATAATCGTGTGCTGAATCTCTCTCCTGTAGAGGTGCGTTATGATGAAAGGCGATACTTTTTCACAGAAGGCTTTGATCTGTTCAATAAGAACGATCTTTTTTATTCGCGAAGAGTGGGCGGACGACCGGTTAATTTCGATGTAGCCATTGGACCGCATGATTCAATTATTTCTGAATCGCAGACTACAAAACTCTATAATGCGACAAAGATATCAGGCAGAACAAAAGGAAACCTGGGCATAGGTGTGTTTAATGCGGTATCGGCACCTGTATCGGCAATCATCAGGGACCTTTCAAACGGGATTGACAGAAAAGTGCAAACGGCCCCGCTTACCAATTACAACGAGATCGTGCTGGATCAGGCATTTAAGAATAGCTCTTACATCAGTCTTGTTAATACTAATGTAACGCGAAACGATACTACCCACAATGCTGACGTAACTGCCGTCCTTTACAGGCTGGCAAATAAGTCCAACAGGTACGCCGTTGAAGGGTCTGCTGATGTGAGCCAGCTGTTTTACACCCGTAATACTGATTTTGGATACAGGTATTACCTGGGCGCAGGAAAAGTGAGCGGTAACTATACCTGGCAGATAAACACGAGATCGGTCAGCGACCATTTTAACCCTAATGATATGGGCTACCTGGACAGGAACAATACTGTCTACTACAACGTGGATCAATACTATAATATTTATAAGCCATTTTGGGTGATAAACAGCATGAACAACCATGTGAATGTTTATTACAACCGCATTTTCAATCCTGCAGTTTTTCAGAGCTTTGGTTTTGACGGTTCTCACTATGCCACACTAAAAAATTATTTGACCCTCGGGCTATCTTGGGCCGAGCAGCCTATGACATATTACGACTACTTAGAACCGCGATCGCCAGGCAGGTATTACAAATACCCGACTACCGGAATGGCGGGCGGATTTTTTTCGTCAGACTACAGGAAGAAATTTGCGCTTGATGGCGAGAGCAATTACCGCTGGTTTGGTGCTGCAGGCCGTAATACTTTGTTCTGGTCTTTGACTCCGCGCTACCGGTTTAGTGACAAGTTATCAATGGTATACAGCTTTGCCTACACCCGGCAGCAAAATGACGTGGGTTTTGTAGATAAAGTTGCAGACTCTATTTATTTCGGTATCCGCAACATTGCTACTATTACCAATACGCTCAGCGCTTCCTATATTTTCAGCAATGTGATGTCGCTATCGCTCAATGAGCGCCACTACTGGTCGCAAGCCGACTATTCGTATTATCGCTTACTCAGTTCAGAAGGAACACTATTAAACACGCCGTACAACACCAGTCATGATATCAACTACAATTCCTTCAATGTTTACCTGAGCTTTGTATGGCAGTTCCGGCCGGGCAGCGAGATGAGTGTTGTGTACCAGAATAGTATTTACACCAGTAACGCCAATATAATTAACGACTACGCACGTGACGTGAACAATATGTTCCAGTCGCCACAAAGTAATAGCCTGTCAGTAAAGGTGATATACTACCTTGATTATCTTGATCTGAGAAAAGCGTTGAGAAGGGCCTAATCCCCGGTTGTTCGCAGTAGTCAGCATTTGCGTGTTTATGAATATTTCAGCCTTTTCTTGCCGTGCTATTTATCCGGCAGTGACTACCTTTGATGATATATGCTAAAGACGGATTTTCTAATAATTGGTTCCGGTATTGCCGGCCTCACATTTGCAGTGAAGACCGCGCGCAAGTTTCCGGAAAAAAGCATAACCATACTTACCAAGGCCAATGCCGACGAAACAAATACCAAGTACGCACAGGGAGGTATAGCTGTGGTGAATGACCTGGAGCGTGATAGTTTTAAGAAGCATATACGGGACACACTGATAGCCGGAGATGGCCTGTGTAATGAGCACATAGTAGATGCGGTAGTGACAGAAGGACCGGAGCGCGTGAATGAGATAATAGAGTGGGGGGCAAACTTTGATAAGGACAAAGGGGGCGAATATATGCGTGGCAAAGAAGGTGGCCACAGCGAATACAGGATACTGCATTATAAAGACATTACCGGCTCTGAAATAGAACGTGCACTGCTGGAAGAGGTGAAGAGGCATCCTAACATACAGATATACAACCATTGGTTTGTGGTAGACATTATAACGCAGCACAACCTGGGATATTTGGTGACAAAGGCTACGCCGGATATTACGTGCTACGGGGTATACGCGCTGAACCTCAGGACCAATAATATTGAAAAGATACTGGCCCGCTGCACAACTATGGCATCGGGTGGTGCAGGGCAGGTGTACCGTACTACCACTAATCCGCGTATAGCTACCGGCGATGGTATTGCAATGGCATACAGGGCCAAAGGGCGCATAGAGAATATGGAGTTCATACAGTTCCATCCCACAGCTTTGTACGAGGCCGGTGTAAGCCCGTCGTTTCTTATTACTGAGGCTGTAAGAGGCGACGGCGGGATATTGCGGAATAAAGAGGGTGTGGCCTTTATGCCGGAGTACGACCCTCGTGCTGACCTGGCCCCACGCGATGTTGTAGCCAGGGCTATTGATAGCGAAATGAAGCGAACGGGAACGGAGCACGTATATCTGGACTGCCGTGCTATGGACAAAGAAAAATTCACAGCGCACTTCCCTAATATTTATGCGCGTTGCAAGAGCATAGGCATAGATGTGTTTGAGCAAATGATTCCGGTAGCGCCGGCGGCGCATTACTGCTGTGGTGGCATAAAAACGGATGAGGTGGGGAGATCCTCTATCATCAATTTGTATGCGTGTGGAGAGTGCTCCAGCACAGGCCTGCATGGAGCTAATCGCCTGGCTTCAAACTCGCTGTTGGAAGCACTGGTGTTTGCACACAGGTGCGCGGAAGATATGGCCGCCAGGATAGATGATATTGAATTCAAAGATGAAGTGCCCGACTGGAATGCTTCAGGCACAAGTGATCCTAAGGAAATGATCCTGATCACGCAAAGCCTGAAAGAACTTCAGCAAATAATGAGCGACTATGTGGGCATCGTACGTAACGATGTGCGACTGCACCGTGCTATGAGCCGCATAGACCTGATACATAATGAAACAGAAGATCTGTATAAGTCAACAACGCTATCACCGCAGCTCTGTGAATTGCGGAATCTTATAACTGTAGGGTATTTAATTGTAAAGGGCGCACAATTTCGTAAGGAGAGCAGGGGGCTGCATTTTAATACTGACTATCCGTTCAAGAGTAACTTATTGCAACAGGTGGTGTTGTAGAAGGATCGAGGACTGAGCCCGAGTAAAATGCTGGCTATTTCTTTAGCTCTACAGTTTCGTCAGCTACTTTTATTACCTCCTTTATGGCATTGTCCAGGTCGTTTACTGCCCGGGTCATTTGGGGTATTATGTCGTTTGTAAATTCTTCATGATCCAGGAACTCGCTGATGTTTATGGCACCCATTATGCGGGCCAGGGGTTCGCGCATGTAGTGGGCATTATACTGTATCAGTTCTACTAGTTTCTTGTTGGCATTAGCCAGTTCTGCCGTGCGCTCCGCAATAGTCTGTTCCTGCTCCTCTACCAGTTTCACTACTTTGGCTTTTTCTTCCACCACCTGCGCAGTACGTTCGATCACCACTTTTTCCAGTGTTTCCTTTTCCCTTCTCAGCGAAGCAGTGCGCCAGCGGAATATAGCAATAGCAGCATATACCAGGGCTAATAGGTACAGGCAATAAGCCCACCAGGTGCGGTATGTAGGTGGTGATACGGTAAAAGTGTAGGGAATCGGCTCACTCCATACGCCGTCCGGGCTTTGGGCTTTCAGCTTAAAGGTGTAAGTGCCTTCGCGAATGTTGCCAAATGCTGCCGATGTTTTGTCCGTCACGGTTTCCCAGTCCTTGTCGTAGCCTTCAAGTATGTATTGATACCTCACCATGTATGGCCTGGCCAGCTCATTGGCTCCGAATTCAAAACTGATCTTATTATGCTTGTACGGAAGGACCAGGTGCAACGGTATAGAGTAAAAACGTGTAACGCTATCAAACCTGACCCTGGCAAATTTCCGCACCATCGAATCCCGCCTTTCCGGGCTTAGGACATTACCAAACGTACGCACCTCTTCGTTAACTAAAGTCAACGAGTCTTTTCTTGCAGCCTTGCCTTTCAAATCGCTCCAGCATACCGGCTCTCCGTCTATCTTCACTGCGTCCAGGAATATGTGAGGCGTACCATTGTTTTTACGAATGCCGCTGTAGTCAAACCGTACAAGCTTGTCTCCGCTGCCAGCCCACACAATGCCCTTGCTGTCTATATACATCGCGTTTGAATTCACATCCTTTACCGGATAGCCGTTTTTGAAATGGTACCTTTCAAATACAGGCTCGTAATTTTCGGTGAGATCATTGTTGCGGTGTATGTTATCAGCCGGGAAAAGTTTCGCCTCCGCTGCCAGGCCATCGCCCGTCACTTTCTTGTTGCCGGTAAACACAGTGAACCCATCATTTGTGCCAAACCAGATATTTTTATTGCGGTCTTCTTTTATATTGTAAACTCCGTTGCTTCCCAGGCCATTTGCAGAATTGAAAGTCGCGAATTTCTTTCCGTCAAACCAGCTGGCCCCGCCTCCATCTGTGCCTATCCATATATTGCCGCTTTTGTCCTGCCACAGACTCCATACAAAATCACTTCCAAGGCCATTTGCTTTGGTGTAATTTCTGAAGATGACCTTGCCCTTTGCTCTTGATGCTGCAGCATCGTAGCAGAATACACCACCTCCGCTTGTCCCCATCCAAACGTTTCCACTTTTGTCAGCAAGCAGCGTATTCACATGGCCGTTTGTAAGGCCTTGCGGGCTGGAGTAGTTTGTAAACGACTTGCCATCGAAACAGGTGACACCGGCACCGTAGGTGCCAAACCATAACTTTCCTTCAATATCCTCAGCGATGCTTGAGAAAGAGGATGCCGGAAGGCCATGCGCCTTGGTGTATGTGGTAATGCACGCTCCGTTTTTACCTGTTTGTTCTGAGTAGTGGCTGACACCTACGCCTCCTGTGGCAAACCAAATGTCGCCAGTCCGGTCTGCTAATATGCCATTTATCACATTTTTACCAAGTCCTTGTGCTGTTGTGTACGTGGTGAAACGCGCCGGGCCGCCGTCTGCCGGAAAAGCCTCGTAGCGGCTTACGCCTGTGCCATCAGTAGCAAACCACAGGTCGCCGCCTTTGTCCTCTACAATACCTATCACCGAGTTAGCCGCAAGGCCCTGATCGCTGGAATAAGTGGTGAACGCCTTGCCGTCGTATCGGCAGGGACCGCTGCCAGATGTGCCAAACCAGATACTTCCGTTGTTGTCTTCGCATATACTGAGTATATCATTGCTGGCCAATCCTTCTGTTACCGTGTAATTTGTAAATGGCCGCGCCCCGGCGCCCGTATCTTTTTGCGGGTCTTAGCAACTCGCACCACTTTTTTCTGTACCGAACCATACCTTTCCGGAACGTTCACAGAGCAGGCAAAGTATTTCGTTGTCTGTGAGGCCCTGTTCTCGTGTATATGTTGTAAAGGTCTTGCCCCCTGTTCGCAGCCACTCAAGCGGATCATAGCGGCTTACGCCACCATCTTTAGTTCCAAACCAGATATTTCCCGCTTTATCCTCTGCTATGCACCGAACGTAATTCTGGGCCAGGCCCTGGGCCGTAGTATAATTAGTGAATACGCTACTTCCCTGGCCTTTTCTTTGTCTCGGGTCAAACTTGCTTACGCCATCGTTTGTTCCAATCCAGAGATTGCCGGTTTTATCCTCCGCTATTGCAGACACAGTATCATTAGCAAGCCCCTGGGTAGTTCTGTAGTTGGTGAACGGATTTGAGCCAGGCCCTGTATCCAGGCGAGGATCATATACGCTAACGCCGTTCCCTGCTGTCGCGAACCAGATCCTGCCGTTTTTTTCCGTTATTACGCAGTTTATTGAGTTGTTGCCCAGCGCGACTCCATCAGCTATCGTGGTAAACCTTTTTCCGTCATACCGGCTTACACCTCCGCTTGTAGTGGCAAACCACATGTTGCCGGCCCTGTCTTCCGTTATGCTCACTACCTCGCTATGTACCAACCCTTGCGCTGTAGTATAAGTAGTAAACGTTTTGCCATCGTAGCGACATACACCACCACCATAAGTACCAAACCAAAGGCTACCCGCATTGTCTTTTTTAATACAACTGACAGATGAATACAGCCCGTCCTGCGGCGTATAGTTCGTCATTGGCGCATAAAATCCCGCAGTTTTATGCTGAGGAGGGTTGCGCTGAATGGATACAATATTGGGAGGAGGGCAATTTTCCAGCAGGGTGACCTGCGGCGGTTTCAGTGTGTCTGGCCGCTGAGAGGTAATTTCATCAGCAGGTTTTCCGTCTTTTTTTCTGTGTCCTCACGGTGGTTGCATGAGATATACAGCACGGTGAGGAGTAAAAAGACGGTCGTTTTTTTCATAGGGGTAATGAAAAAATTATCATGCCGTGAGTAAATTACTCCTTTTCCTTAGGCTCGTTTATCGTAAACTTCACTCTTTGTATGCGCATTTTCTCTATCGCCAGCACGGTAAATTCATACTCTTCCCAGCGAATAACTTCATTTACTGCAGCAAATTTGCCTGATATTTCCAGTATCAGTCCGGCTAACGAATCGCTTTCACCTCGCACATTGTCAAATGTGTCTGGCGGCATGCTTATTACCCGGCATACGTCGTTTATAAGCATTTTACCTTCAAATATAAAGTTGCGGTCGTCTATCTTTTTATAATTGAGGTCTTCCTCGTCAAATTCATCTTTAATGTCACCAATGATCTCCTCCATGATATCCTCAAGGGTAATGATACCCGATGTGCCACCAAACTCATCCACCACAATGGCAAAGTGCATGCGCTTCTGCTGAAACTCTTTCAGCAGGTCTTCAATTAGTTTTCCTTCATGTACAAAATAGGCCGGGCGAATGATCTTGTGCCAGTCGAAGCTGTCGGTATCAATATAGGGTAAGAAATCCTTTGTGTAAAGGATACCAGCTACCTTGTCCAGGCTCTCCTTATATACCGGCAGTCTTGAGTAGCCGGCTTCCAGGCAGTAGTTACGGACCTCTGAAAAGGTCATATCGAAGTCGATGGCACTTACATCCAGCCGGGTGCGCATTACCTGCCGGGCAGTGATATTGCCAAATTTCAGAATCCCTTTGAAGATATTTACCTCCTCCCGGGTGGCAGTATGGCCTACGGTAAGCTCAATAGCGTGCTCAAAATCTTCGCTGCTTATGTTCGATGATTTGGTTCCTATCTTACCTTCTATAAAGCTGGTAGAGTTAACAAGCAGGCGGCTGATGGGAGCAAACACGCCTAACAGCACGCGAAGGAACGGAGCCGAGAACAGTGCCATACGCAGATTGTTCTGGCTTGCGTATACCTTGGGCAGCACCTCTCCAAAAAGTACCAGCAGAAAGGTTACAAAAACAACTTGTATCAGGAAGGCGAAAATCGAATTGGTCTGCTGCGAAAAAGCTGTGCTGATAACAACCTGGTGGTGCCCGTCGTGCGGCAGTATAGAGCTGACGAACAGGTTGATGGTAATAACTATGGCAATATTTATAAAGTTATTGGCAACAAGTATAGTGGCAAGCAGCATCTTGGGCTGCTCCAGCAATTGAGATGCCATACGCGCGCTTTGCTTCTCCTTTGTCTTCAGAAAATAGATATCCTTAGCAGCAAGGGAGAAGTACGCTGTTTCAGCACCTGCTATTACAGCCGACATCAGCAGCAGTAGTAATATGGCAATAGTAAGTATTGTGGCGTTCGACGCATCAATAGATGATGCCTGAAGAATTAACGATGTAAGATTCGTATCGCCCTCTGTACTTTCCAAGTTGTATTATAGTTTGGTGACGGATTCAAAATTAACGAAGCAAGAGATATAAAACTACATCTCCGTTTGTTAACAGAAAAAAAGTATACAATTAAAATGGAAGGTCATCCTTAGATAAGCTGCCCGGCACTGTATTGCTGTCAAAGTTAATATCTGGGAAACTATTAGTTTCCGGCGAGGGAGATTCCACCGATGAATGGTCGGAGTTTTCCTTGCGCTTATCAAGCATTACCAGGTTGTCACCAATAATTTCGGTACTGAAACGGCGATTTTTGTCCTTATCCTCCCAGTTTCGGGTCCTTATCCTGCCTTCTATGAATACGAGGCTCCCCTTATGGAGATATTTTTGAGCCAGTTCGGCCAGCCCGCGCCACAATACTACAGTGTGCCATTCGGTTTGGGAAACCAGTTGGCCATTTTTATCTTTATATGTTTCGGTAGTGGCCAGCGGGAATTTTGCAACTGCTATATTTCCTTCCAGGTATTGCAGGTCCGGTTCCTTGCCAAGATTTCCTATCAGTACAACTCGATTGACGCCTCTCATAGTATAGTCTCAATTTTCAAATGATAAAAATCATAACCTAAACAATACTAAAAGTATAAATTATTTTGTAAAAAAGAAACTAGTGTCTTGGGAAATGCTGTTTTTTTTAAGTCGCTAGCACTCAGCCACATACCATTTAGCCCTTTTATGTTTATTTTTTTTGATATATCTATAACAAAAAAACGTGTATTAATGAGCTGATGGGTCAATCGCTGCACGGAATGCCCGGCATCGACAACCACTGGCTGCGCTATATTCAATTCTTTGAATTTTTCATTCTTCAATAATTCAAGGGTATCTATTTGGTCTTCGGTCTCTATAAGAAATGGTTCATGCAGGTTTTCCCAAATATCGTTTCCCGTGCGTTTGTGTATCCATATCTTGCCATTGCATTTTAGTAACAGGTAGTTAAAATGCCTTGTGCGTACAGATTGCTTTTTGCTCCGGACAGGCAGTAGTTCTATCAGTCCCTCACGATATGCGGTGCATTCCTTCTGCAGCGGACATTCGCCGCAGAGCGGGTTGCGTGGCGTACACACTGTAGCGCCAAGGTCCATAATAGCCTGGTTGTAAGCAGCGCTGTTTTTTACGTCCAGTAGCTCTTGCGCGAGTGTGGAAAATATTTTTTTTCCTTCGGTGGTGTCAAAAGGTGTTTCAATTCCAAAATACCTTGAAAGTACCCGGTACACATTCCCGTCTACCACGGCGTGGGGTAGTGCAAAAGCAAAAGACGCAATGGCGGCTGCGGTATAGGGTCCAATACCCTTTAGCTGTAATAGCTGGTCGTAGGTGGATGGGAACTGGCCTTTAAGTTCATTGGCAATATACCGTGCAGATGCCAGCATATTTTTACAACGGTTGTAGTATCCCAGGCCCTGCCACAGGCGAAAGGCGTCTTCATCCCTGGCGTCTGCCATAGCTTCTACTGTCGGGTAGGCTTGTGTAAAGCTCAGGTAGTAGGGTAGTCCCTGTTGCGCGCGGGTCTGCTGGAGTATGATTTCTGACAGCCAGATTTTATAGGGATCCGTTTCGCTTTTCCAGGGCAGGCTGCGCTGATTTTCAGTAGCATGCCATTCGGTAAGCTGCGAAGTGAAGTGCTTTTTTGCTTTGGGGTTATTTTCCATTAGGTGGTTTGCAAATTAAGAAATCCGGTCTTATGAGGCGCTCAGAACAACGACATCTGCACCGGTTTAGTAACCTGAAAAGCCGAAACGGGCTCTACGCAGTCAAGATCTGTGAGCTCGTATACCGGTGTTTCCTTATAGCGGGAAGCAACAACTACATCGGTATCCTCAGCATGTTCGGCAAATAGTTCCAGTGCCAGGTGGGGCGAGTTATTATCTTTCGAAAGATGAGATAACCAGATCATACTTACGAATGGTGAACGATGCTGTATGAACAGGTCGAGCGCCTGCTTGTTAGACAAATGCCCATTATTGCCGCTTATGCGCCTTTTAAGGTGTAGCGGGTAGCGGCCACTCTCCAGCATATCATCGTCATAATTCGCCTCAAGGAAAATGGCATGGCATTGTTTGAAATTTTGGACCACGTGTTCGCAAGGGCTGCCAATATCAGTGAATACGCCCACGTTAAGCCCGTTATAACTGATTACGAAGCTATGCGGGTCTATGGCATCATGCAACTTTGGAAAAGCCAGTACAGATAAAGAACCTATGATTACCGGCTTGTACGCGGTGAATTGTTTAACCAGATGCACACCAACATTGAGACGGCTGTGCTGAAAAGTTAATGGCGTTATATATAGTGGCAGCTGGTATTTGCGCGTCAGGGCCTCAGCCCCGCAAATATGGTCGCCATGCTCATGAGAAATAAAAACGGCTTTCACCCTGTCCATCTCCAGGCCCAGTCGCTTCATTCTTTTTTCAGTCTCGCGGCAGGAAATGCCGGCATCAACAAGCACAGCTTCTGTGTCATTACCTATGTAATAACAGTTGCCGTTGCTACCGGAATTCAAAGATGCTATGAACAGGGACATTTAGGCAAAAATACCCGATAAGCAGCAATAACCGGAACATGGGACTGTCAAAAAAGGGTTTTAATTTTTCCTCAGAAAATCCGCGTTATCTGCTACTTTTGCTCACAATTTCAGTTTAACAGAGATGGATAACAAGAACCTGGCAGAAATGGCCACGCAGGTGCGCCGCGATATAGTAAGAATGGTACATAAAGTACAGAGTGGCCATCCTGGCGGCTCACTAGGGTGCACCGACTTCCTTACTGCACTGTATTTTAAGATCATGGATCGCAAGCCAGGCTTCGATATGGATGGTGCTGGCGAGGATATTTTCTTTTTATCCAATGGTCATATATCTCCGGTTTTTTACAGCGTTCTGGCGCGTTCGGGCTACTTCGCCGTAAGCGAGCTGGCTACGTTTCGTCATATTAACTCCCGGTTGCAGGGGCATCCCGCTACGCACGAGCATTTGCCCGGTGTGCGCATTGCCAGTGGATCGCTGGGGCAGGGTATGAGTGTGGCCTGCGGTGCAGCACTGGCCAAGAAGATGAACAAAGACAGCCATATTGTATACTCGCTGCATGGAGATGGCGAGTTGCAGGAAGGCCAGAACTGGGAGGCAATTATGTTCGCTGCACATCATAAAATTGATAATCTCATCTCAAGTATTGATGTAAACGGACAGCAGATAGACGGACCAACATCCCTTGTTATGAACCTCGGCTCACTTAGAGAAAAATTTGAGGCGTTTGGATGGCAGGTAATGGACATGGATGGCAACAACATGGACGATTTGCTGCGTGTAATGGCTGACGCCAAGGCTGCTACAGGTAAGGGTAAACCTATCTGTATACTTATGCGCACCATTATGGGCAAAGGCGTAAGTTTCATGGAGGGTACTCATGAATGGCACGGAATAGCGCCAAGCGACAAACAGCTGGCGGATGCACTGAACATGTTGCCGGAAACGCCCTATGGCGATTACTAATACGCTTTGTATTCCATTTATTGGTAAATTTGCTATACAGGCATGCTTTTTGCTGTTCTGATGGATACATCCATGAGGGATATTTTAACCATATTAATCGCCCTATTTATTCTATCTGCAGTTTTGGGTGTGGTCTCCTGCACTAAAAAGGAGCAGCCTGATACCATTTTTACCAGGGTCGCAGGCAGGTGGAAAAAAGTGCAGTTTGCCACAGACGATAATAATAATGGCGTAATAGATCAGCAGGAAATACGCACCCAGCCGGTCAATTTTATTGATGTTTTATCGCTCAATTCCGATACAACAGGGTACCAGGCTGTGAACTATGATAATTTCACCGACACAGCAGCTTTCAAATGGTTTGTTGCCGGTGACTCTTTATTCATCAGTTATAAGGCAAATCTTTCGCTTCGGTATTACATCGAGCGTGTAAACTCTATAAATCTTACAATTGTTACCAGCACTTCTACGGGCCTCGCATGGTACAACTATGTAAATTATTAGTTCGCAGTTTACAATTTCCTTTGCCCGTTCAGTTAACGTCTCTCAACCTCAATATTATTCCTCAAAAAGGCGCAATTGCCAGGAGTCTTTTTTATTCAATTTTACAGGCTCGTGAAAATTAGAAACTGAGATACCTAGCAAGCGTGTCTTTTTGCCTTCCGGATCAGTGGTGAGCAACAATTCCTTTGCCAGCGCAGCTATTGTTTCTGCATCGCCTACAGGTTGCTCCAGTGATCTGCTACGGGTTATCTGCCTGAAATCATTGTACTTAATCTTAACAGTTACTGTCCTTCCTTTTAATTGATATTTTTCAAGCCGCGCGCATACCAGTTTCGCTATCTTATCCAGTTCTGCGTTCATCTCGGAGGTCTGCGTCAGATCATAGGCAAAAGTGTCCTCTGCAGCCACCGACTTGGTTTCCCTGTCGGGCTGTACCTCGCGGTCATCTATGCCCCTTACAATTTTGTAATAAAAGCTACCGGCTTTCCCAAAACACTTCGTCAGCTCATCTTCAGTCATCTTCTTAAGATCAGCGCCGGTGTGGAGGCCCATATTTTTCATTTTATCGGCTGTCACTCTTCCTACACCATAGAATTTTTCTACCGGCAATTTCTCCATAAACTCTTCGATGTGCGATGGCCCGATAAAAGCTAAGCCATCCGGCTTATTGAGATCGGAGGCTATTTTAGCTACAAATTTGTTTATCGATACTCCGGCGGATGCAGTGAGGTTCAGCTCGTCTTTAATGGCCTGTTTTGTAAGTTTTGCAATAGCTATCGCTGAGCCAATTCCCTGCTTGTCCTCCGTTACGTCCAGGTAGGCTTCGTCCAGCGACAATGGTTCAATGATGTCTGTATGACGGTGAAAAATCTCGCGTATATGATTAGATACCTCCTTGTAGGCGGCAAACCTGGGATACACAAATATTAGATCCGGGCAAAGTGCCAGGGCCCTTTTTGATGGCATTGCAGACCTTATCCCGAATTTTCGTGCCTCGTAGCTGGCCGCAGCCACCACGCCGCCGCGGCCTTCAGGCGAGCCGCCCACTACCAGTGCCTTACCCCTGTATTCCGGGTTGTCGCGCTGCTCTACAGATGCATAAAATGCATCCATATCCACGTGAATGATCTTTCGCTGCTTGTCCGGCATTGGACGCAAAGTTACTAGGGTACATGCGTTCTGAGCATTTCCATAAAATCGGTGCGGCTGATCATGCGGGCGCCAAGGCTCTCAAGATGGGCCGTGTATACCTGGCAATCAATAAGCACTATTCCCCGCGCTTTCAACTCCTGCACCCACATTATAAAGGCAAACTTACTGGCATTGTCAGCTTTGCTGAACATGCTTTCCCCGAAAAATACATTGCCAAGCAAAATACCATATAGCCCACCAACCAAGATGCCATTTTCCCACGTTTCAGCACTATGGGCATACCCTAGTCGGTGAAGTGCGGTATATGCATCTATAATGTCATTGCCGATCCAAGTGCCATCCATTCCTTTCCTTTTCGCCCCGGCACAGTTTGCTATAACTTCCTCAAAAGCCTCATTTACCGTGAACTCGAAAGAGCCTTTTTTAATGGTGCGCTGCATGCTTTTGCTTACCTTAAGCTCGCCCGGAAACAGCACAAATCTTGGATCAGGAGACCACCAGAGTGGTATCTCATCTTCATTATACCATGGAAAAATGCCGCTGCGATAGGCGAGCAGGAGCCTTTCGGGGTTCAGGTCACCACCGGCTGCCAGCAACCCATCGGGCATAGCATATTCCACCGGGGGAAACCAAATCAACTCATCAAGTAAGCACAAATCCACATTCTAAGGTAGATATCTGGGTCTCGTTATCCAAATCCCGCGAGTTTAGCTAATTGGCGTTTATTCACCCCTTTGTTTGGTGGTTTCGTCCTTTTTTACCCGTTCTATAAAATATTCAGCTCCATTTTTTTATATCTTGGGCATCCTAAATCAATAAAAAGCGAAGCTAAAATAACTACAAGTTGACGCATTTAGTAAAATTGCGTATGCTCAAAAATCACCCTTTAATTAACTTTAGCATGGTTTTTGATTATACTTTTATTAACACCGATTGAGTTATTTTTGTTAGATAATTATCAAGTAATTTATATGTTGAAGTTCATGAAGAATAAGATCCTGATACCGCTGGTTGTTGTGGGTATTCTCGCGGCTTTCTTTTCGTTTAAGTATAGCCGCGGTGGTGGACAAACATCGGAGGAGAAGAGGAAGATGGTAATAGAGGTGGTAATGAAGGTGATCAATGGCGGGCACTATTCACCAAAGCCCCTTGACGATACGTTTTCAACGCGGGTATACCACAAGATGCTCCATAATTTTGATTTTGATAAACTGTATTTCACGCAGGCTGACCACGCTAAACTGGCACAGTACGAGTTTAAGATTGACGATCAGCTTAAAAGCAATTCGATTGAGTTTTTCGATACGCTTGATGCCATCTACATCAGGAGGGCGGCAGCGGCTGAGAAGTATTATCCCGAGATTCTGGGTATAGCCTTCAACTTCGAAGATCATGAGGTACTACAGCTGAATCCTGAAAAGGAACAATATGCCGCTGATGAGGCTGGGTTGAAGAACAGGTGGCGTCAATATCTTAAGTACAGAACACTGATCAAGTATGTAGATCTTAAAGACGAACAAGCTAAACTCAAGTCAAAGATCGACACGGGGCATTATGTGAAAATGACAGTTCCAAAGGAAAACGGTGGAGTGGTTTATGTAAACAAGGATAAGGCAGATACCATTAAAACTCAGATCAAGACCGATGCGGAGCTTGAGGTTCAGGCCCGCGCTGATATCAAAAAGAGCTACGATCGCTACTTTACCCGTGTACACAAGTGGAAGGATGATGACCGGTTTACGCTTTATGTAGACGCTATCACGGAAACTGAAGATCCGCATACGCAGTACTTCCCGCCAGATGATAAGAAAGATTTCGATGTATCTATGAGCGGCAGCTTTGTAGGGATAGGCGCAAAATTGAGCCCTGAAAATGATAAAGTGACAGTGTCATCTATCATTGTGGGCAGCCCCTCATGGAAACAAGGCGAGCTGAAGGCCGGCGATGAAATAACCAAAGTGGCGCAAGGCGAAGGTAAACCAGTGGATATAGCCGGTTATGAACTGAATGACGTAATAAAACTTATTCGCGGGCCTAAGGGCAGCGAGGTGCGCCTAACTGTGAAGCGGACTGACGGCTCTACCAAAGTGATACCAATCATGCGAGGTGTTATTGAAATCGAAGAGACATTTGCAAAGTCGGCTATCATAAAGAGTAAAGAAGGGCCGGTTGGTTATATTTCATTGCCTGAATTCTATGCCGACTTTAACCACACCAGCGGCCGCACTTGCTCTGCCGACGTGGCAATTGAAGTTAAGAAACTGAAAGAGGCTGGTGTTACAGGTATCATACTTGATCTGCGCAACAATGGTGGTGGATCACTCGGTGACGTGGTGGACATGGCTGGTTTGTTTGTGGGCCGTGGGCCCGTGGTGCAGGTAAAAAACAACAACTCTTCACCTTCAGTTTTAAGATCACAGCCAAGCGATAGTGCGCTCTATTCAGGCCCGCTGGCGATAATGGTGAATGAAAACAGTGCATCTGCGTCTGAGATACTTGCAGCGGCTATGCAGGACTATAAGCGTGCGGTAATCGTAGGTGCAATGACTTATGGGAAGGGTACCGTGCAGAAAATGGTAGACCTCGACGGCATGGTAGACCCGATGACCCGCCTGCAAATGGCCAACGACACTTCCGGCGCGCAGGGCTCTTCAATGGGTTCTTTGAAACTGACAATGGAGAAGTTCTACCGTGTGAACGGTGGTTCTACTCAGCTCAAGGGCGTTACTCCAGACATTACTATCCCAGATATTTATGACGGTTATGACGATGAGGAGCTTGGTGAGCGTCATAATAAGTCAGCGCTTGCCTGGGACGAGATTCCTGCTGCAAACTACAAGTCAACAAATAGTGTAGGCAATGTACGGCAGTTAGCTACGCTCAGTGAAAGCCGTATTGTGAGCAATCCTACTTTCAAGCTGATCCAGGAGAATTCTGAGATCATGAAGAAGAAAAAGGATGATAACAGGGTGTCACTGAACGAAGTGGAATTCAGGAAGGAGCAGGAAGAATTGAATGCAACTTCTAAAAAACTGGAAGAGATACAGAAAAAAGCAATAGTTCTGGAAATGGCAAACGCACCTGCTGATTTGAAAAGAATTAATGCAGATAGCAGCGCAATCACCAAGAATAGAGACTGGCTGAAATTCCTTAGCAAAGACATTTATATTTCTGAAACAGTGAACATTATCAATGATCTGCCCAAAGGGACCATGAAGGTGAGCCTGGGAACAGGAATGAGATAATAAGTAGTTCTTTGTCAGAGCAAAAAAAAGAGACTCATTGGAGTCTCTTTTTTTTGTGCGCTAACTGGTTCCTATTGGTGTTCCCAATGTTGCATTGGCCGTTGTGATTTCAAATATTTTCATGTTTACATCTCTTTTCAGGGTCACAAGAGAAGCATCATCTGGCAAAGGGTGGGGTAGCTGATAGGAGATCGCCAACTGGAAAGTTTCTTTGTCAAAAGTTTCAATGTTTACTTCCACGGGTTCTTCGATATGGGGCACAGTTCGCACTGCGTCTTTTATCATTTCTATTAACTTGGCCAGCGCTTCATGATTCAGGCCATATTTTATGTTTGCGAAAACTTTTACCCGGCGGCTGCTGCACGCTGAGAGGTTCACCAAATTCTGGCTTACCAGGTTTTGGTTAGGGATAATATAGGCAGATCCGTCCGCATTGCGCAGCCTTGTGCTCCGAAATCCTATTCGCTCGACTGTACCTTCCGTGTCTCCTAGCTTTATAATATCGCCGGTTTGAAAAGGCTTATCGGAGAGTATGGTAAAAGCAGCAAAAAAGTTTTCTACAGTTTCTTTGCCGGCCAGCGCTATCGCTACTCCGCCTATTCCTAGTCCGGTAATGAGCGCAGGCACATTTACATGAAAAATACTGCCCATTATCCAGAATGCGCTGAGTGTCCAGAGCCCCAGTTTGGTCATTTCCTTTATCAGCGGGAACAGTTGGATACGGGAGTAATTTTTCTCTACCCTGGCCTTGTCCATTCTCAGGTAGTAGATAAAATCTACAAAACTGGTGATCACCTTTGTAAAGAAAAGGATGAAAAGCAGGTAGAAGACATGATCCACTATGTCGCCGAGCCGTATGTTTATCTTCCCGTTACTGCCCATTGAGTGCCGGATGGCTATGCGGTCAAGCAGTGAATCCAATTGGTTGACAGCTACAAAATATAGAATGGTCTGAAGCAGCCTTTCTATCGGCTTAAACAGCATTTCCCGTATGGTGCCCTTATGCTCTTTATAGTTGATCCGTGCCGAAAGACTGCTGCTGATACGTGTTAGTAATGCAGCCACCGGCCCTTTCAGCAGCATGGTTGCCGCCACAATGCCTATACACCATATATAGTTAGTCACTTTCTCTCCCATGTACACACGGTTGAAAAAGGAAAGGTCTACTTCTAATAGTAAGCTACTCATCCTTATTTCCATTTATACTGACACGTTAAATTCTCTAAGGGCTTCATTCAGGCTGGTCTTCAGGTCTGTAGATGGCTTGCGTGTGCCTATGATCAGCGCACAGCTTACCTGGTAGTCGCCGGCAGGGAATCGTTTTGTATAGCTTCCCGGTATCACTACACTGCGGGCCGGAATACGACCCTGGTATTCCACCGGTATTGAGTTGCTGACGTCAATGATCTTGGTGGATTGTGTAAGCACTACATTCGCACCAAGCACGGCTTCTTTTTCCACTACTACACCTTCCACCACTATACACCTTGAACCTATAAAGCAGCCGTCTTCAATGATCACCGGAGATGCCTGAAGTGGTTCCAGCACACCACCTATGCCCACACCGCCGCTCAGGTGCACACCCTTGCCTATTTGCGCGCAAGATCCCACAGTGGCCCAGGTATCTACCATAGTGCCTTCATCCACGTAAGCGCCAATGTTTACGTAAGATGGCATCAGTATCACATTCCTCGCTATGAACGCACCGTAGCGGGCCACAGCATGAGGCACTGCCCGCACACCCAGCGATGCGTAATCTTTTTTGAGTAGCATCTTGTCGTGAAACTCAAAAGGTTCTACGTGCCATGTTTGCATTGGCTGTATGCCAAAATAAAGCAGTATTGCCTTTTTTATCCATTCCTGCACCTGCCATCCTTTATCTGTTGGTGTCGCTACGCGGAGCCTGCCTTTATCTACCTCTTCTATTACCGCCCTTATTGTCTCGCTGTAGGCCGGATCTTTTAGCAATTCCCGGTTTGCATAGGCGGCCTCTATTTGTTCTTGCCATTGTTGGTTCATGTCGTAAAAATAGGAAATCGACGTGGCATATGATTGCTGCCGGGCTATTATGTAATTTTCGGTGCTCTATGCAGGCCTGTGAAATCAGCACCGGATAAGTGTATGCTTCCGTTCAATAGCCACTTATAACCCTGACTTGTATGCGTACTGATGAGCAACTTGAACGCAACTGGCCGTTAGCATTAGAAAAACCGGGCTTTTTTCCTTTTATTCGCAGATAATTTGCGCTTTGGAAAACCGGAAAATAATAGTAATCACGGCACCCTCGGGTTCAGGAAAGACAACGTTGGTGAAACGTTTGCTGGCTGCATGTCCGCATCTTGCATTTTCTATTTCGGCATGTACCCGTAAGCCACGAGCCGGAGAGGTGCACGCAAGGGATTATTATTTTTATGAGGAAGCGGAATTTAAGCAGCTTATAGAAGAAGATGCATTTGTAGAATGGGAAATGGTATATACTGGCAAGTATTATGGAACACTCAGGTCTGAGATGGAACGTATCTGGAACGAAGGTAAATGCCCGCTGGTGGATATAGACGTGCAGGGCGCACTAGCCATAAGAGATAAATTTCCTGCTGAAGCACTTACCATATTTATTGAGGCACCCTCCATTGAAGTACTGCGTGAGCGCCTGAAGTTAAGAGGTACCGAAACTGACCATAGCCTGGAAGAACGGGTTAACAAGGCCGTTGTCGAGCTTTCCTTTGCCCCTCAGTTCGATCGCATCATTATAAACGAAGACCTGGAAAAAGCTACTGCTGAATTAACCCATGTTGTAGAGAAATTTACAGGCTGTTAATTTTCATCATGCAATAGTGGTATCTTTCAACACCATAAATAATTATTTTTGGGTATTATCTTGTAGTCATGGCTAAAAAACAAAAAGTACAACCAGCGCCACAAACCACGGTTGAAAAACAAGTTCCGCAGTCGGGTCCGGTAGTAGCAAAGCCTAAACCCTGGTCGCTGAATGATTTTAAATTCCAGGCCACCTTCCTGGCCGTTCTGTGCGTTGTTATTTATTTCAATAGTTTCTTTAATGAGTTTGCGCACGACGACGGTATCGTGATCGTAAAGAACGAATACGTGCTGGAAGGATTTAACGGTCTCAAAGATATCTTTACAAAAGATGCCTACGACAGCTACTATAAACAACTGAACACTACGAATCAGCTGGGTGGCGGCAGGTATCGTCCGCTATCCATTGCTACCTTCGCGGTTGAGCAGCAGTTCTTAGGAGCAGTGCCCTTGGACCGCATAGACAGCGTTCTAAAGCAAAGTATTTCCTACGGCGTTTCTGGTCCTCAGCAGTCCAGGCTGATAACGGCCATGCATGTGCGGCACGTTATTAATGTGCTTATCTATGCCCTCTCTGTAGTCGTGCTCCTGTATTTCCTCCGGTACGTTGTGTTCAAAGACAACCCGCTCATGGCATTTATTGCTGCCATTCTTTTTGCAGTACACCCTATGCATACCGAGGTAGTGGCTAACGTAAAGAGCCGCGATGAAATTATGTCGCTCTTGTTTATGTGCCTCACGTTCATTTTTGCATTCAAATACGAGGACAATAAGAAAAATGTATGGCTGCTTATGGCTGCGCTGGGCAGTTTTCTGCTGGCCTTCCTGTCAAAAGAATACGCCATCACTATTGTAGCACTATTGCCGCTGGCGCTTATCGCATTCAGGCAGTATTCTATTCCCAGGAGCATTACCGCTATTCTGCCATACCTCATTATAGTGACAGTATACCTGGGATTGAGGTTAAACGTGCTTGCCCCTCCTATTGAGAATATGGACATTGATGCATCCACTGCCTCTTTGCTTACTACTTTGCCATACATAGGTTTGCTGGCAGGTATGGGCGCGGTAATATTCTACCTTAGAGCGCCTAAAGGGCAACTGAGCGATACTTCGATATTGGTAAAGAAAACGCTGCTGTTTCTTCCTTATTTTTTCTTTGCCGGCATTTATTTGTTCAAGCGCCTGCAGGCAGTGCCTCCCGTTACCGAAAGCTCAGCTAAAGAAGTGCTGAATAACCCTTATTTGTTTGCAACCCCGGTACAGAAGCTGGCCACGGAGATAGCCACATCGCTCAATTATCTGAAGCTGCTTATTTTTCCTTATCCTTTGTCTGCAGATTATTCTTTCAACACTATACCGTATGTAGATTTCAGTAACCCTAAGGTGTGGCTTTCCATTATCGTGCACGTGGGGCTGCTGGTGCTTATGGCCATCTTCTTTAAGAATGTGCTTACATCGGCATCGCAGAAAGCAGGTAAATCGCAATTGAACACAGCGGCTTACATTCAGGATGGCGGCTCTGGTGCAAAAGACTACTCGGGTATTTTCCTTTTTGCTATTGCCTTTTACTTTATTCACCTGCTACTGATATGCAATATTGTATTTGACATTGGCGCAACCATGGGCGAACGTCTTATCTACCATTCTTCGGTTGGCTTTGTTATTGCTGTGGCCTATTTATTAGTTAAGGGGTATGAGAAGATTAAAGCACGTTCATCGGCTAATTTGGCCCTGGGTGGCTTTATGGCTGTAGCTGTTATTCTTTGCTCTATACAAACCGTTGCCCGAAATGCTGCCTGGAAAAACGATGCTACTTTGTTTACCACCGACCTCAAAACCGTACCCAATAGCGTGCTCGTTAATGCAAACGTGGCGGCCTCTTACATCACCATTGCCGACTACCAGAAAACCGATACTGCCCGCAGGAAGTACCTGTATGACGCAATAGATATTTTGAACCACACATTGCACATTCACCGCACCTTTGTGGCCGGCTTTCTGAATCGTGGAATTGCCTGGTACAAACTAGGTGATGTGGACAGGGCGAAGCCTAACATAGACACGGTGCGTTCGCTATATCCCAATTATCCTACGCTGCCGGGTATGTATAAACTGATCAGTGATTTTTACCTTAAAAACGGATGGGAAAGTTATGGCAAGGTTGGCAGGTACACAGAAGCCGTTGAGGAATATAAGAAAGGCCTGCTCGTTGATTCTACGAATGCAGACTTGTGGTACAATATGGGTGGTGCATACTACACCAACAAGCAATATGTAGAAGCATTAGGTTGTTTTCAGAGAGCACAGAAGTTAAAGCCGGACAATCCGAACGTACAGCAGGGCGTTAATGCCGCCCTGCAGGCAATGCAGGCGAGCGGTGGACAGCCTAAAAAATAATAGAACTACTATAGTACTCTTTAAAACTAAAATTGGAGGCCAGTAGCCTCCAATTTTAGTTTTATACTTTGAATGGTTCGGCTTATGCACAGCCATGTTTTTCAGATGAGATCTTACCTATCTTATTTACCTGTTGTCCAGCATATCCTCATAGGCCGGTGTCCATACTATTAGCTCAAAATTTTCGTCATGTTCTCTAATCGCAATATAAGTTTGGTTTTCTCCGCGCCATAGATGGTCACCCTTTCCATATTTTTCATTAAAATGGTCAATGAAAGCCTGCTTGTAAGTGCGGGGCATATAAGTATGCCTGGCCTCGCATATACCATTCAGAAAATCATATTGGTTATATTCTCTGAAGACACCAAAACCGGGGTGGTCTATCACCTGGTCAGTATATCTTAGTTTTATAAGCGGGCCATCCACCAGTTTAGTGTGCT
This sequence comes from Chitinophagaceae bacterium, assembly GCA_947446645.1. GTDB lineage: Bacteria > Bacteroidota > Bacteroidia > Chitinophagales > Chitinophagaceae > Nemorincola. The sequence continues at coordinate 127,874 of CANFHA010000010.1, forward strand.
CTGGCCCCAGCTGCAATACTGCATCGCCATAGTGCTTGCCCAGTATACTTTGTGCGCGTACTGTGGTCGCCGTAAGTGCAAAAAAAGCCAGGCAAATGCTTAGTTTTCTCATCAATTTATTATTACTGCAGCAAGTTAAGGCAATATATTGATTGGTGTACCTATGGGGACGTGTGTAAACAGTTCGTCAATTTCTTCGTCCAGCACCGCTATGCAACCCCATGTCCAGTCAGATCCCTGGTAGTCTGTTTTGTCGCCGTTGAAGCCATTCAGCGCACCATGTATTTTCACATCACCGCCTGTGGGTCGTCCCATCTTTTTTGCATACGCGCGTTGCGCATCGTTGGGATAAGATATACCAAGGTTTTTATGCGCCTCGCTCTTTGCATTTCTTCCGTTGATATGGTATAGTCCTTCAGGTGTTTTCAGGTCACCCTTAAACTGTTTCGGGCCTACAGGTATTTGCCCCAGCGATGCATGGTACACTTTTAAAAGCACTTTCGAGTTGAATACAAGTAGTTCCCTTTTCGACTTCAGCACGAGTATACTGTCTACCTGCATGGTAAGTGGTGTGTCTGCGCACTTTATATCATATTTGTAAGATAGTTTGTAGGTTCTCGGGTACTCGGCGAGTATGCACAAATTACACAATTGCAGGTTGTGGTCCTTATCTACAAATACTGGTTCAGATATGGTTTGCTTATACTCATCAGCAAGCACCTTTACCTGGTACAGCCCGGCCTGAAGCTGCTTAAAGGCGTAAAAACCTTCAGAGTCGGTATGTATTGTTTTAACAACGTGATCCCCGGTTATAAGCTCCAGCTTTGCATTAATTAATCGCGTTCCGCTTTTGTTTGTGATGGTGCCGGCTATTGCACCAGCCGCCGTGTCGGTAATGGGTTGTTGCCTTCTGGCATGGAGCCCATTTACTGCAAACATTAATAATGCTACAATGCACACAGACCGTAGCGCAGCTTTTTTCAAATACATGATCCTTTCAACTTTGTTTGCGGCGTAAAATTAGAAAAAAGAAAATTATTTCTTTTACTCCTTCACATATCGCTCATCACTCGAGTGTAACTACTGATGAATTTCCCCGGCCGCCACATGCTGCGTAAATTTCCCCGTTTTACATCTTACGCCTATCTTTGTATATTACAGTATTAATAACAAAGCTTATGCCGTTAACTGCTAATATATCTAAGTCCGGAAGGTTGTCATTTGATGAGTTTAAACAAGGTGTGCTGGATGACTACCGTATAGTAGTTGCCAGTCGTGAAGCCAGTCTTATGGGGCGCCGCGAGGTACTTACCGGCAAGGCTAAATTCGGCATCTTTGGAGATGGAAAAGAGCTTGCGCAGCTGGCCGTATCCAAGTGTTTCAAGCCTGGCGATATCCGCTCAGGTTACTATCGTGATCAGACGCTTATGTTCGCTACAGGCATGAGCGATATGCAGAAATTCTTCGCTCAGCTTTATGCTGATATGAGCCCGGAAAATGAGCCGGCGTCTGCCGGCCGTATGATGAATGGGCACTACGGTACCCGTTGGCTCGATGAAAAAGGTGAGTGGAAAGACTTGATGAGTGCACCGCAATCAAGCAGCGATATTTCACCCACGGCAGGCCAAATGGTACGGGCACTTGGGCTGGCGTATGCATCTAAACTATACCGCAATATAGAATCACTGCACACCGGTTTTGAAAAGTTTACAGATAAAGGCAATGAGGTTGTGTTCTGCACCATTGGTGATGCATCTACCTCTGAGGGCCTGTTTTGGGAAAGCGTAAATGCGGCAGGTGTGCTGCAGGTGCCGCTCGCTATTTTTGTATGGGATGATGGCTATGGTATCTCCGTACCTCGCAAGTACCAGACCACGAAAAACTCCATTTCCGATGCGCTTTCAGGCATGCAGTGGGAGGATAAAAAAGGTGGTATCAATATATACACGGTAAAGGGTTGGGATTATGCCAACCTGGTAGATACGATACAACAAGGCATAGCGCGTGTACGTGAAACGCAGATACCGGCAATATTCCATGTGCAGGAGGTAACACAGCCCCAGGGGCATTCTACATCAGGCTCGCATGAACGTTATAAGTCTAAAGATCGCCTGGAGTGGGAAAAGGAATGGGATTGCATAGTTAAAATGAAGCAATTCATCCTCGAAAACCGCATTGCAACTGAAGAGGAAGTAGCAGCGGTAGAGGAGGAAGCAAAGCAGGAAGCTCGTGAGGCAAAGCAAAAGGCATGGGAAAACTTTATCGTTCCCATTAAGGAACAGGTAACCCAGGCTACACATCTTTGCAATCAGGTGGTATATGAGGCGGGCGCTAATGCCCCGGCTGTGGCTGCTTTGGTCAAAGAACTTACCTCCATTAAGGAGCCGATTCGTAAAGATGTAATGCAGACAGTAAGCAAAGTCCTGCGTTTGTGCCCCCACGGCGCAGATGCGACACGGGCGCTGCGCAATTTTTACGATTACATAAAGGCAGACAACGAAGAGAAGTTCTCGTCCCATCTGCACTCTGAGTCACGGCATAGTGCAATGAAAGTCAAAGAGGAGCCGGCTCAATACAGTGACGATGCGCCCACGCTCAACGGATATGAAGTGCTGAACAAATTCTTTGATCTCACCTTCGCCAATAACCCTGCGGTTGTTGCCTTTGGCGAGGATCTTGGAAAGATAGGCGATGTAAACCAGGGCTTTGCGGGTCTGCAGGATAAGTATGGTGTTCTTCGCATTTCCGATACCGGCATACGCGAGGCATCTATCATCGGGCAGGGTATAGGTCTTGCAATGCGCGGTCTACGCCCCATTACTGAGATCCAATACCTGGATTATCTGCTCTATGGGCTTCAGCCGCTTAGCGATGATGTTGCCACCCTGCAGTATCGTACCCGTGGCGGGCAGAAATGCCCAATTATAGTGCGTACCCGAGGTCACAGGCTGGAGGGTGTATGGCATAGCGGATCGCCTATGGCTATGATACTTAACGCCATTCGAGGCATGTACATGTGTGTGCCGCGCAATATGGTGCAGGCAGCAGGCATGTACAATACACTGCTTAGGAGCGATGAGCCAGGCCTCGTTATAGAATGTCTTAACGGTTACCGCCTTAAGGAGAAAATGCCGGATAACCTGGAAACATTTACTGTGCCTTTTGGCGTGCCGGAGATAATTCGTGAGGGCAGCGACGTAACTATTGTTTCCTATGGTTCTACACTGCGCATCATTGATGAGGCTATTACTACTTACCTGGCTCCGGAGGGCATTAGCTGCGAGGTGATTGATGTGCGCACTTTACTGCCGTTCGATATTAATCACGTTATTGTTGAGTCGTTGAAGAAAACGAACAGGATAGTATTTATAGACGAAGATGTGCCGGGCGGAGCAACTTCCTACATGTTTCAGCAGGTAATGGAGAAGCAGGGAGGTTTTAGGTGGCTTGACGCGGCACCAAAAACAATCACAGCAAAGGCGCACCGTTCGGCTTATGCAACTGATGGCGACTATTTTTCCAAACCAAATGCGGAAGATATTGCAACTGCTATTGAAGCAATGATGAAGGAATAGTTACCGGAACCCGATAAATTTATATGGAGACGCTGACCCTTAGCTGGTTCGGCGTCTTTGCTTGTAGTGCAGGCTGTTTTCTTTAAAGGATTGCCAATCGGGATATAATTCAAATATAAATCCCGCCTGGTGACCAGTGCGGGTGAGATCGTTCTTACAGTAAGGAGTTTCGTCCGAACAACGAGTTGCGGTTTATCAAATGATGAGCTGTTAATTATCTTAAAGCAAGGGCACCCGGAGTCAGTCTTGACTGTGGCAGACGTGCTTGTTTCTTTTTCATGTAGAGCACTATGAAGCGGGTAATGAATACAATTGTAAGCATAGCATGTATTTTTAAAATGTTATCAATAATGTTAGAAAATGTTTTTCTTGGGGTAATGAACTTTGATAATTTTTATCAGCATGTTAGTTATCTTAAGGCTAGCGTTCTCTGGTTCAGCCTTGATTGTGGCAAGCGGGATTCTTTCTTTTTCAGGTAGAGAACTACGAAGCGGGTAATAAATACGATTGTAAGCATAGCGTGTTTTTTTTTAAAATGTTAGAAATATTTTTTTCTGGGGTAATGAACTTTTAAATATTTTTTTTGCTTGTACCGATCTATTCTGCCTTTTGCCTTACTCTTATTTTGTTAATCATTAGCAATTGATTCGTTAATCGTTTGCTAATACAAATGTACAACAAGTTTTGACATTCACAACTCATTAACTAAATGTTTTCAAACATTTTTTATTTAGATTTAATAATATTATAATTCAATAGCTGCAAATTGATAGAAAAAATAGGCATCGAAGAGTTTTTGGAATTAGCTAAAAGGCATGTTGTGCTGGATGTGAGAAGCCCCGGAGAGTATCTCCACGCCTGCATTCCCGGCGCTTATAGCCTTCCTCTTTTTTCTGATGCAGAGCGAAAAATAGTGGGTACTGCTTACAAGCAGCAGGGTAGGGAAGAAGCAATAAAAATCGGGTTGGATTTTTTCGGGGTGAAAATGACAAATATGGTGGTGGAGGTGGAAAAATTGGCAAAATCCGGCAATCAAACCCAAAATTCAGCCTTTGAAGTGGGAGGGCAGCCTGCAGATATCATCCCAAATTCCCAAAAGTCAATACCGGTATTAGTACACTGTTGGCGTGGAGGTATGAGGAGTGCTGGCGTAGCGTGGTTGCTGGATCTGTATGGATTCAAAGTGTATGTTCTGGACGGCGGCTATAAAGCCTTTCGTAACTGGGTTTTACAGCAATTTGAGGTGCCATACCCATTTAAAGTACTTGGAGGCTATACTGGCTCGGGGAAGACGGAAGTGCTTCAACAACTGGCATCTAAAGGTGAATCAGTCGTAGATCTTGAAGGGATTGCATGCCACCGCGGGTCGGCATTTGGCTCACTTGGGCAGCCAAAGCAACCCTCGCAGGAAATGTTCGAAAATAATCTGGCGTTTGCACTTAGTAGCATTCACAATACGGTACCTGAAAGCGGTAATATATGGGTGGAGGATGAGAGCCGAAGGATAGGCGACGTTAATCTTCCGGGTGCACTATGGAATACTATCAGACGATCCCCGCTGCATTTCCTGGAAATACCTTTTGAACAGCGCCTTAATTTTATTGTACAACAATATGGCGTATTCGATAAGGCAAGCCTGATGAATAGCATCATGCGAATACAAAGACGTTTGGGTGGGGTAGATACGAAGAAGGCAATAGAATTTTTAGCAGACGGAAATCTGCCGGAGTGCTTCAGGATACTCTTACGCTACTACGATAAATTTTATGCGAAGGATATAGTTAACCGTGGAAAATTATTTTTGCTGTCGCCAGGCAAAAGTGTATCCACTGCTCCACAGTCGCGAAGCATTCCCTTCGTTGTGAAACAGCAGAACGCGCAGTTTCCGCTACCGCTGGTAGTGAAGAAAATAATTTGCGAAACAGTTGATGCAAATGTAAACAGTGAAAAACTTGGATAAATACACAAAGAAATGGAATTGAGAATCGATGAAATAAAGCTTACTCAGTACTCCCGTGGCGCAGGTTGCGGATGTAAGATAGCGCCCGCTGTGCTTGAGGAGATCTTAAAATCAAATATGCCAGCTTCCTTTAGTGAGCATCTGCTGGTAGGCAGTGGCACGAATGATGATGCCGCGGCTTACGACATGGGCAACGGTTCTGCATTAATAGCTACAACCGACTTCTTTATGCCCATAGTAGACGATGCATATAATTTTGGCCGTATAGCTGCAGCCAATGCCATCAGCGATGTGTATGCTATGGGCGGCAGCCCGCTAATGGCAATTGCCATACTCGGCTGGCCGGTGGAGCAGCTAACGGTCGCTGTGGCCCGGCAGGTACTTGAGGGGGCTCGTTCCATTTGCGCAGAGGCAGGTATCCCCCTCGCCGGCGGCCACAGTATAGACAGTACAGAGCCTATATTCGGATTGGCAGTCAACGGCCTTTGCTTAATCGAAGACCTGAAGAGAAACAGTACCGCTAAGGTGGGCGATGTCTTATTCTTGACCAAGCCGTTGGGCACAGGCGTGCTCGCTACTGCGCAAAAAAGAGGTGTACTGGAATCTGCACACCAGCAGGCGCTAACGCTTCAAATGACAACGTTAAACAGTGCAGGCAAAGCGTTGGGTAAAATAAAGGGAGTAACTGCAATGACCGATGTTACCGGTTTTGGCCTTGCCGGGCATTTAATTGAGATGGCAGAAGGAAGTGGCTTGTCTGCAGAATTATATTATTCCGCTGTGCCTGTTATGGACGGAGTAAAAGAATACCTGGCACAGAGAATAGTACCCGACGCTACTTACCGCAACTGGAACGCTTACAATAGTAAAATTTCATTCGATCCTGGCGTGGATGTCATGTCTGCATTTAGTTTGCTGCCTGATCCGCAAACAAATGGCGGGCTGCTGATAGCGGTTGAAGAAGGCGCAATTGACGAAGTCGTTAAACTATTAAATGACTTTAATCTGGCAGCGTTCGCTAAGCCAATAGGGAAAATGGTGAGCAGGGGTGAAAAGGCAATAGTAGTGAAGCCATAGTTTGTAAAATTAAGAGTGTATTTTGTTTTTATGAAATAATTCAAATCCTATGCCGCAATTTGATCCGCGTGTAGACGCCTATATTGAAAAGTCTGCCGATTTTGCAAAGCCAATACTGCTGCATCTTCGTGAGCTTGTACATGCGGCATGCCCGGAGGTGGAAGAGACCTGGAAGTGGAGTTTTCCTGTGTTTGTGTACAAAGGCGCTATCATGTGCAACATGGCCGCTTTTAAAGAGCATGCCGTATTCGGCTTCTGGAAAGCAGCGCTCCTGTCTGATGTTGATAATATATTAACCGTCACTGACAGGCAAAGCATGGGACATCTTGGAAAGTTACAAAGCGTAAAAGATCTCCCTAAGAACACTGTGCTGAAAAAGTACATTAAGGCGGCAATGAAGCTGAATGAGGATGGCATAAAAGTGCCGGCAAAACCTAAGCCGGCTGCCGGTGAGAAGAAGGAGGTAATAGTACCTGCTTATTTTATCAGCGAGCTGAAAAAAAATAAAGATGCAGCCAAAGTATTCAAGGCCTTCAGCTATTCTAACAAGAGGGAATATATAGAATGGTTTGAAGACGCAAAGACCGAAGAAACCCGAAACAAACGCATGGCACAGGCACTGGAATGGATCGCCGAGGGAAAAAGCCGGCATTGGAAGTATAAGAACTGCTAAGCGTCATTTTATTTTTTTCAGCAGGTAGCTGTGTGTTACAGGATATTCCTTGATAATGTTTCTTTGCGCGTTTAATGATGTTAGATTTTCAACATAATAAAAATCATAGTCGCCATCTGGCCCTGACCGGTCTACCGGGGTTAGCCAGTCCAGATTTTTTGTAACCCGGTAAAAATTTATAGAAGGCTCATAAAGCCAGGTAATACCCAATGTGGTTTTCTTCTCCTGACTTTTCGCCGCTTCACTAGCAAGATCATTCAGCATCCTTTTTGTCGCAGCATCATACTCCCAATTATAGGTAAATGAAAGATTAGCAGTTCGGCTAAAATGATAAACAGATGCTCCGGACAGGGCTACCAATAATATCAACGCAGGCAATTTTATTGCTTTTTCGCGACCAGCAATTATGCTAAGAAAAAAAATCACGACGAAAATAAACAGAGGGACCAGGAAGAGGGCATAGCGTTCCTCCAGGAATTTTGTCCCCAGCAGGATGTGCTGAGCAGTGCATACGGCAATTATCAGCAACAGAGTTGAAATAAATAGCAGGCCGTGTGTGCTTGCGACATCCCATTTTTTTCTTGCGCCATTATAGAATAGAGTTACAATTAGTAAGCATGGGACAATGGCAACAATCACCTGGACGATCGAAACTATGCCATTGTATGATTGGTGATATAGGAAGGTATCTATTAACGTTCCCACAGTATCATCCCAAAATCCCTTTTCGCCACCAAAATAAAACTGGTTCGCCTGTCGCAATATCCTTATGGGCTCGTAGCATATGGCAAGCATGATTGCCAGGGTGATAAACACCACCACATTTTTACGGAGAATAATTTTGAATGCCGTTTTTAAAGGTTTGTACTCATAGAAGAGGTAGGCTTCATACATAATAAACAACACCGCAAGATAATTGAGCAGTGCAAAATTGGACAACACGGATAAACATGCGGCGATAAAACTTGCAACAAGGTAGCCATGCTTGCCGGCTTTGATAAAAGCGGCGAAATACCATATGCTCATTATCATAAAGGTTATCGCCATAGCGTATCCGCGCGCTAATGAGAAAAAATCCAGGAGGTACGGGTTGACATTTAATAGCAGAAACCCGCATAAAACTGCAGTTTTGCTACCCGTGCCTTTTAATAGTTTAAACGTAAAAAGCAGGTAAAGGCAGTGTGCAATAAGGCTCTGTAACCGTAATGAAAATTCACTGTTGCCCAAAACGCCCTCAAAAGCCTTCATGAACAAGGTATTGAGAATGTGATTGTTTGCGGAAATATAAGAGGTGTTGTTAGAAATTATATCCATGATGCTATTATGCACCATGTAGTTATAGGTCAGGCTTTCATCATGCGTAAAGGATAAAGAGTATGCTCTGTAGCCGGTATATGCCAGTAGTATGGTCGCTACGATAAAGCAACTCCATTTTACAACCGGGCTTACTTGCGAGTCAGGCATTAAATTTAGTTAGGTTGGTTACAATGATAGCAAAAAAATGTGGCCTGTTAATTTCGAAAATACCATTTCCTAATGTAGTTTGTATATCCTCATAATGGTGCTGTTTAGCACGTTTATTTCCATGCTTATATTATGATATTCATGGTCGTCCGGGTGCGTATTTCGATATGTGGCGACGAAATAGTCAGGATTTTCGTTTGTGCTTACACGCACAATCCGTTTTCTGTCCTGTTCGTTTAGCAGCATAATGCTGTTGTCGAGCGCTGGGTGAAACGCCACCCGGATAACCGGTGCACTATCGTGCGCTACAATGTACGCCAGTCCTTGCTTTTGCGATACCGCCCAGTAGTCCATCTCCAGGTTGTTTTTTATGTGATCTTTTTTCCGGGATACAAACTCATTCAGATATACCGACTGGAACGGGTGATTTCCGATCATAAAGCAGGCTACCAACACTATCTGCAGCCCGCAAAGCGTAATTGTCAGCAACTTTGTACGGTAAGCGAGCAAGCGGTCAATCGCGTGTACCCCCAGCACAGCAAACGGCGCAGAAATAAAATAGAGATGGCGCCAGTCATCGTATACCACAGAATTCAAAAATATAACCATAACCACTGGCAACAGAAATAATGCTATGCAAATAAGGTAGAATCGTGTTTGGTTATTTTGAATACCAATCACAGGCTTTCTAATGAAAACGGTCAGGGTTAACGCTGTACCGGCAAAACCAGCTAATAGCCAGATAATTGGTGTACTAATGCAAAACCATTCCGGCACATATATCCATGGCAGGTTAGTGCCTTTGTATAGTATGCCGTTGAAAAGTATATCCCCCTGCCAACGTACAAAGTGCGACATCATACCATAGCACTCAGCGAAATTATGAACCGGGCTGCCCCACAGTGTTGGCCAGAAGAGGATAAAAGTTGCGCAAAAGCTGGTAATAAAGAAAGCAAACAGCAGTGTAGGGTGAATGATACTCTTTCTGTTCAAAAGGGCAATTACTATATCAATACCTATCACGGCCGCAAGGACTACCGGCAGTAAAATGCCCGGCATCCGTATGCTGCAGGTGAACCCGCAAGCTGCTCCCAACAGTAAATACCACTTTGCTTTCTGCGTTGTAAACGCCATATAGCTTAGTGCTATAGAGATCATAAACATGGACGTAAAAGGTATGTCCTTACTGTTGAAAAATGAATGGGCATATAACCTGGGCTGAAGCACAAATAACAGGAAGCCCACGCATGCAACCATTTGTTTTCTGCTAAGCTTTAAAAACAGCAGGTATCCGCAAAATGCACTGAACAGGAAGAAAAGATGAGTAACTAAATGCCGCATCTGGTATATGCCCTTTGTATCTGCATAATGGAAGGGCTGTTCAAAAAGTATCAGAAACAATTCGAAGCCTGAGCCGTGGTCACGGTCCACGTAAGTTGGTAGTTTGTGATCTCCATTAAAAACATAGTCGTAATATACATAGCCCATCTCGCGTGTCACGGGTTCATCCCACGACACGCCATAGTCTTTAAACGTAAAGACACTTAATACGGCAAACAGGAAAAATAATAGCAGGCCGGGAGTATAGCGCCTTATAAAGTTCATTAGTTGCCGGTTTCTTATTATTTATTTAATAATTTTCTATCCTCATCAGTCACTTTCAGTTTGCCGAATGTGCGCCAGTAAAATGCCCGGTTTGTAAAATCCCATGCAGTTAAGCTATTGGTCAACTGGTAAGACTGGAACGTGTTTAATGCCATCAAAAAGACAAAAACAAACGAGGCTCCTATAGTGATCGCAATCTTATTTCTTGAAAATAGCCATTCTATCAAAATGGCCAGAGGTATTGCCACTATCGCCATTGCTTCTATTAGCGGTCGTGCACCAAAGCTACCGCCATAGGACCATTGATGCCAGCTGAAGACGATGTAAATATTTACCGCCAGGTACACCGATATTAAAGCAGCGAGGCGCTTATGTTTTTTGGCCAGTAATACCAGGCCAAGTACTCCAAAGAAAGCGACAGGTGTATATACAAACCACCCTTTCCTGTAGCTGAAAAGGCCTTTCCATATTTCCGGCGAACCGAAATCAAAGCCCTCCTCCTGGTAAGAAAAATACACCCAATGCCCGGTTACATATTTCCAGTAGCTGAGTTGCAGCATCAACACCGAAACAAAAACAATGAACGCAGTCACAATGGTTGGAAACTGCCTTTTGTAAAAGCGGAGCCTGTCAACAAAGGTGCCGGTGTATATCCAGCAGAGTGGCAACAATGCTACCACAGCGTTTGTGGGCCTCACAATTATTATAAGGCCCAGCAGCAGGCCTATGAGTATAGCGTTTGTTTTCTTTTCATTTCTATACCAGTTGTCTGTTGCAGAAAGTAAGAAACAAAACAGAGCAAACGAAAACGGGTGAGACATGCCCGTGTTAAAGACGGTATAGAAATACAGGTTAGTGCCAAAGGCAATAAGCAACAGTGTAACTGCTGTTGCTCCTTCAGAAAAATACCGCCGCAAAAAACGTCGTAAAACATATAGTCCGGCAATAACCCAGAATACGCCCGCCAGTATAACGCTCTCCATATACGGGAAGCTATATCCATCTATAGCGTGAGGTGTATTCGCCAGGCTGATGCAGTACCAGTGTGCCACTAAAAAGAAAGGCAATTCAAACAAGCCTGTGCCCACGGGATACTTATTAAGTTTCATTCCCTCAGGTTGTGCATAAATCCCGTAGGATATGTCATGATTATTTAAGCTGTACTTCTGGGTTATTCCGGGGTAAAACTGCAGTTTACCAACATCATGATAAATAAAGGCAGCGGGCAGATAAAGATAGTATCCGCTTGGGTCCCAGTTTACCGTTATGCGGTCCTGCCAGTACGATATGTTGAACACTATGTACACATACATAAACGCAATAAAGGCAAGGGATATTTTTGACTTTGTAAGCATCTTAAGACTACAATATTAAACATAATCTGCACTTCGTAGCCTGCCCCTTTCATACAACCCCAATGGAGGAGCTTCTCCTGATGCTGTATCGGGCCTGCTCGCATAGGATAGCAATCGAAACAAAGTTGCCTGCACACATCAGGTATTCGTACGGTACTTGTATCAGGAACAAAAAAACGGCCAGGTAAATTTTAAAGGAAGACATAAGAAAAATCCTGGTGTTTATTTTATCTTTCCTAAACCAGTACCACGTACCAAGAATTACTGTAACCAAAATTGAGCATACCAGGTGCGTCTTCTGAAGCAGCTTCACCCGGTCCATCACAGGCAGGTTGGTAAATCTCGTATAAAAATAATAGCCGAATCCGGTTCCGGAATACAACTGTATCGGCCTGTTGTCTTTGTTCAGATGTGTCCATTCAAAACGGGCTGCGTCATCGTAATATTTATAGCATTTGTAAAACAGCTGGGTATCCTTGCTTAAATAGGGAATTATGTACAAAATGGTTACAACAAGAACTGTTGTGGCAAACGCGAAATATAATTGCTTGCGGTTTTTTGAAACGAATAAAATAAAGCTATACAAAGGGATCCAAAGTACCAGGCTATAGCGCGACAACAGGCAAAAAGCAATGATTATTCCTTGGAGCACTCCGTTTTTCTGGTTTAGACCGGAAATAAACATCATATAGTATGCTGAAATAAGCAACTCTACCGAAGCCTCTACTATACCTTTATTTGAGCTGCTGAACAGTATATAGTTCGAAGCAAAAATCAACAAAGGCATAGCAGCTCGGAGCATCGGTGAAGAGGCTTTTGCGCTACGAATACAAAGCCATACTGCTGCTATGCACCACGCAGTATACGGTATCCACCTATAGTCGATATGCAGTATTTCTGCGATTGAGAAGGGTATCCACTGCATCGGTAGGTAAGTAGGCATTTGCGGAAATCCGAAATCATAAAAAATGTCGTAGGGGTATTTACCTGCCAGTAACCTCTTGCACATGATTTGGATTGATGGAATAATATCAGAACTTTCTATGCTAAGTGGTCGCAAATGAAAAAAGTGATCGTATTGTGTGCCTAAGATTATTAGTGCCAGGGCGAGCAATGCAGTTACTGCATAAGAAAATCGTCGACCGTTTGCTGGCAGAGATGTTTCCTCAACTAGTTCGTTATAAAATTTATAAATAACAATGAGCCCAATAAATATGGAAGTGAGGAATAAACCAATCGCATTTTTACCCTGCGTAAGTATGCCGTTTCTAAAAAAATAATAAAGGAATAAATTTTCAAGAATAATTAATAGAATCAGGGCAGCAGTCGTATTGCGTTGCTTATTGTTCATCTTAGATAAGGATTGGGCACTAAAAGTATTTATTATTTTCTATTTATAACACACGCTAAAGCTGATCTATGACTTCTACACTAAAAAGCTGCAAGGTTAATAATAAGATATTCAGATTCAGTGGATAAGTTTCTTTTTGTATCACTGCATATCAAATTAATTTCACTGAAAGCATTTAATCTACTATGAAAGTAATGATCATAATGGGGTCGCAGACCGATGAAGCCGTAATGCAGGAATGCAGCAAATGGCTCAGATGGTTCCGTATTGAAAATAATATGGTTGTAGCATCGGCCCATCGAAATCCGGATAAGGTTCGCGAGCTGATGGTAACCGCTAAGGATAACGGCTACGGCGCAGTGGTAGCAGCAGCAGGCATGGCCGCAGCATTGCCCGGTGTATGTGCGGCTTATACATCGCTGCCAGTCTTAGGTGTTCCGCTTGATGGTGGCTTACCGGGTGGTATTGATGCATTGTACAGCATAGTACAAATGCCTGCAGGGCTACCTGTCGGTACGCTTGCTGTTGGTAAGGCAGGTGCCCGCAATGCTGCTGTGTTGGCGGCACGCATCTTTGCACTGTCAGACAAGGCTGTGGCAGACAGGCTCGAAGAGTTCAAGGCAAATGAATACAGGATATAACAGCTGACTGCTTTCAGGGCTCCTGTACAGGGTTTATTGGCATAGTATTTGAACTGGATAAAAATAACACGTTCTTAATAAAGCCATTGCTAGTGAAATTGTAGTTTTATTTAACCTTAAAACGAAACACATTGACAGAAGCCATCATTAACCTGGAAACAGTAAACCCCATCGAGTTTTTCGGGGTAAACAACAGCAAATTCGAGATTCTGAAACGCAAATTTCCTCTCCTTAAGTTGTTGTCAAGGGGCACACAGATCAAGATCTCCGGGCAGCCAGATGAGGTAGAGGCTGCGCAGGTGAAAATTGGTCAGGTAATCCAATATCTTGAGCGTAACGGCCATCTTTCGGAGAACTATTTTTCCAAAATATTGGGTGATGACGAACAGGGTGATACTGCCGGTGAGGATCCCGCAAATAATGATATACTTGTATTTGGTCCCAATGGCAGGGTAGTGCGTGCAAAAACGCAGAACCAGAAGCTAATGGCGCAGGCGAGCGAAAAAAATGACATCATATTTGCCATAGGTCCGGCAGGTACCGGTAAAACGTATACTGCTGTTGCACTTGCAGTTCGCGCACTCAAAAATAAAGCTGTTCGTAAGATTATTCTTACCCGCCCCGCAGTGGAAGCAGGTGAAAGCCTCGGCTTCCTCCCAGGTGATCTGAAGGAAAAAATTGATCCATATCTGCGCCCGCTCTATGATGCGCTGGATGATATGATACCAAGCGATAAGCTGAACTATTATATGGCTAACCGCATAATAGAAATTGCTCCGCTTGCCTATATGCGTGGCCGTACGCTGGATAATGCATTCATTATTCTTGATGAAGCGCAGAACTCTACTGACCTGCAGCTGAAAATGTTCCTTACACGTATTGGTTCATCTGCCAAGGCCATTATCACAGGTGATCTCACGCAGATAGACCTTCCCAAAAATCAGAAATCAGGGCTCATAAAAGCCACGCGCATTTTACAGGATATCGAAGGTATTGCTTTGATAAAACTGGACGAGGCTGATGTGGTGCGCCACAGGCTGGTAAAGTCTATCATACGTGCTTACGACAAAGACCTCGCAAGAGAGGAAGAACTGGAGGAAAAGCGCTCTGCCGAATTCCAATCCCGGCGAGACCCTTCAGCAAAATAATAGCAACAACATTTTAAGACAGAACGCTCCTTTAAGGAGCGTTTTTTTTGTGGGCCAAGCTAGTTGTGAGCGGTATTTGTATCGCTTAGCTTCATCAGGTCTCGGCTAAATGTCCTTGTGAATATCTCACTACCCTTTATCCCCATGTGCGAATTGGTGTTGAAATATTCCGGATGATGGCATAAAGTGTCTTTTGTGTAATCAAGGAAGAAAACATCTTTATTATTCGCAAGGGCCTGGTACTTCGATACAATTGTGTCGCGGTTAATGATCAGTTGGAAACCCTTATCATAAATGGGAGAAATAACCAGTACCACTTTTATGCCTTTGGCCGTAATTGCATTTACGGTAGATTTTAGGGTGGTGTACACATACTCATCATAGGGCTGGCGAAATGGTTTCGTTATAGTCTCAAAATTGTGGCTGGTATCCAGTATGGGTTCGTAGCCGTTATTTGGGTCTGGCCTGTGGGCGCTATATAGTATGCTCAGGTAGTAGGCCTTATTCAACAGCGTCATCTTATAGCCCGGTAGGTATTTCGCCAGCAAAAATTTCTTAGGTTCTATGTCTACGAGAGAGTTGTATACATTGTCTTCGTTGAGAAAAGCATAAAAAGATTTGGGTGTCATTACTATATAGTCTTTACCCATAAACATGTTACAGCCTATCACCACATACTTGCAGTTCTTTTCATAGGTCAGGTGCTCCTTTATCAGCGAGTTAAATTGAAGGAAAAACATACCGTCATAGCCCATGTTATAAGAGCTGTAGCCCGTCACCTCTTTTATTATAGGCGGACTAAAATGTTTCAATGTACTAGATGGTCCATAGATCATTACATCCGGGTCTATCTTGTGGTTAAGCACAAGGGCATATTTGTCAGTTGCCCTTTTCTTATACAGCTGGTCCAGCGTGTATTGCAGCAAGCACAGTATACCCGCCAGCAGCGCGAGGAATAAAATGCCATATCTCAATACGTTTTTCATGCCGGGTTAGAATTGAAAATAAATGAATTCCCGCTCGCTGTATGCGCCAAGAAATAGTATTGAAGTGATCATCACCAGGTAAAAGCTCCACCGCCACACCATAGGCTTGCCTTGCGTTAAGGCACTCACATTGTTCTGTTCCATTTTACTTTGTAAGTATTCCAGCAGCAATATGAGTAGCAGCCCTAGCGCAACGTTGAACGTACCGTAGATGGTATCATTATCTCCCAGCGCCGTTATCATGGCCTTTATTCCTCCGAGGGAAAACGTAGATCTCCAGCCGGTGTGCAGGTGCGAAATAATATACCGTGCATCATGCAGGTTGTTTGCCCTGAAGAAGATGGATGCAAATACCACATAGCTGAAAGTTATTGTCCGGCTAATAAAGTTGGCAACATTCTTTGGCATTTTTTCAAACATCCTTTCCCGCCACGGCCTGGTAAAGAACTCGTACACAAGTGCCACTCCATAAAACAGCCCCCAGATTATGTAGTTCCAACTGGCGCCATGCCATAGCCCGCTAATAAAAAAGGTGAATACGAGTCCAAATGCAATGGCCCATCTCCTCCAGCGCCGCAGGGTAGCCACAAGCGGGTTAAAAAGATAGTCAAAAAACCAGGTGGACAAAGATATATGCCACCGTCTCCAGAATTCAGATATTGACTTCGAGGAATATGGACGGTTAAAATTCTGCATCAGGTCAAAGCCCATCACCTTTGCCGATCCTATTGCAATATCAGAGTAGCCCGAAAAATCAGTGTATATCTGGAACGAAAAGAATATGGCAGCTATTACAAACGATGCGCCGCCGTACCTGGTAGGGTGCCCGTATACATTGTCTACTACAATACCCAGGCGTTCAGCTATAACGATCTTTTTAAAGAACCCCCACATCATCAGCTTCAGGCCTTCCCTGCAGTTGTCCCAGTTAAATTCGTGTTTTTCATGAAATTGGTGCAGTACATTTTGCGGCCGTTCTATTGGCCCGGCTACCAGCTGTGGATAGAACATTACGTACAGCGCATATATCCCGAAGTGTCGCTCAGCCTTCTGGTTGCCCCTGTATACCTCAAGCGTATAGCTCATGGCCTGGAACGTGTGAAACGAAAGCCCTATTGGCAGTATGATCTTGAGCAGACCAATGTTAGCATTCACATTGGTGAGGTGAAAAAGAGCATTTATATTGGTAGCGAAAAAGTTGAAGTACTTAAAAAAAGCAAGTACCCCTACATTGGCCACAATACTAATTACCAGGAATAGCTTTCTTTTTGAGTCCGGAGCATTTTCTATTACTATACCTGCTATGTAATCTATGATAATGGTAAACAGCAGGATGAGAATGTATACCGGGATAAAAAACATGTAAAAAATGCAGCTGGCCACAAGCAGGTGAAACCAGCGAAACTTGTGGGGCAGCAGAAAATAGATAAGGGTAACTAGCGGGAAGAAAACTAAAAAATCAAATGAATTAAAAAGCATAGCACATATTTATCCCGCAGATACGCAAAAGTATATTTCGTTGAGCATTTTAACAAGCCGTCTCCGGGTGGGCCGATTAACAATAATAACGGGGGAGTTCTAGCTCACCACCGCTTTATTATTGTTTGTAAGCGCCCGGAATACATCTTCCAGCGATTGGGTTTGCGCCTGTAGCGAACTAATGTGTATACGATGTTCCAGTGACCACTGCATTATTTCTCTCCTCAGCCCCTCAGGATCGTTTGTAGAGAATTGCCATTGATTAGGGGCCAGGTTTTCAGATGTTTCCACCTTGGTAAGTTTCTTAAGCAGGGTAGGCTCTACCTCGCTTTCAAATACTACTACCAGTATGTCCTTTTTCGTATTAGCGGTCTTTAGATGTTCTATCGAGTCGTCAGCTACTATCTGCCCATTGTTGATAATAATAACGCGGCTGCACATTGCCTGCACTTCCTGCATTATATGGGTGGAGAGCAATACTGTTTTTTGGCTGCCTATATTCTTTATAAGATCGCGTATTTCTATTATCTGGTTTGGGTCCAGGCCAGATGTTGGTTCATCAAGTATCAGCACTTCCGGGTCATGCAGCATAGCCTGCGCCAGCCCTACACGTTGTTTATATCCCTTAGATAGTGTTCCAATTTTTTTGTGCGCCTCCTTGCTCAGCCCTGTCAGGCTTATCATTTCCTCTATTCGTTCCTTACTTCCTTTCCCCAGCTTATGTATTCCGGCGGTAAATTCAAGGTATTCACGCACATACATTTCAAAGTATAGCGGATTTGCTTCCGGCAGGTAGCCCACACGTTTGCGCACATCCATAGGTCGTTCCTGCACATCAAAGCCGCATACTGTGGCTTTGCCCGATGTAGGTGGCAGGTAGCCGGTTATCATCTTCATAGTAGTAGATTTCCCTGCGCCGTTCGGCCCCAGGAACCCTACTATCTCACCCTTCTTTAGTTCAAATGAAATTCCGTTAACAGCTATCTGGGTATCGTATACCTTGGTAAGCGATTCTACTTTGATGGACATGATCTTGATCCCACGTATAATGTAGCCGGTTGCTGAGCTAAGATCAATACCTGAACCCTAGGAAGGTGCAGTTGTTGATGATGGTATCAGGTCCGGAAAGTGTAGTAAAAATGTTTCTTTCGTACTCGTGTATAGAGAGGCTCTTGTCACTCTGCAGCGTAATGGTGAAAATGCGCTCGTAAAATGTGGAGCCGTTTTTCATACTGTCACTGTTTGTAACAATGATCGAATAGGTGCTCTCATTGTTAGAAACATAACCCTGTAATATTTTAGGGCTGATGCTATTCATTTTTACGGATACGGTATTAATAGCGCTGTTAGCCGTAATGAAAGCGGAATCAATCACCTGCTGCGTGTTGTTGCACGATGTATAGCCCGCATAGCCACCTACGAACCTCGTCACAGAAAGTGTTTGGCAGGTAGGGCCTTCATAACCTGTAGGGCAGCGGCATACACCATTACCGCAAGATCCGCCGTGAGCACAAGTCACACCTGTGCATGTATTCTTAACGCAGGACGAATAAAGTACTGCGGATAGAACTGCGGCAAATAGCAAGCCTGTAAATAAGGTTAATTTCCAGATCTTCATTCGGTGAATATTTGAGTGTAAAATACAAAAAAATAGTTTAATTGGGTGAAAAGTGAGCATTTTTTGGTGACCGCCGTGCAGTTATCCTGTTTAATGAACTCACCTTTAACTTCTGGTTGCAGCTATGCGCCAAAAGCGTTCCAGCCCTGTGCCGTAAGTTTGTGTTTATTTCCGCCCTTGGTCAGCAAGTTTGCACCCTCCGATTTGTCGGTAATATAACCTATTACGCTTATGTCATTGTGGCGGGCCACCTTCTCATAGTCTTCCTGTTTTATGGTAAATAGCAGCTCGTAGTCTTCACCACCGCTCAGCGCACAGGCCATGGCCCCAACCTGGAATTCCATTGACATAGCGCGTGCGTCATCATGTATAGGTACTTTTTCTTCATACAGTATGCAGCCGGTATCGCTGCTGTTACAAATGTGCAGCAGCTCAGAGCTGAGCCCGTCGCTCACGTCTATCATCGATGTCGGCAGTATGCCAGCTTCTTCCAGCCATTCAGCTATATCAGCCCTTGGTGTGGGCTTCAATATTCTGCCGACAAGGTATTTTTGGTTCTCCAGATTCGGTTGGATCTTGGGATTTTCAAGGAATATTTTTTTCTCACGTTCCAGTAGTTGTAGTCCCAGGTAGGCTGCGCCCAGGTTGCCAGACACGCAGATCAGGTCATTTACCTTCGCGCCACTCCTTGTCACAAACTTATCAGGGGCCACTTCTCCTACTGCAGTAACGCTTATGATAAAGCCCGTTTTGGAGCTAGAGGTGTCGCCGCCTATCACGTCCACGCCAAATTGTTCACAGGCTGCATACACCCCTTCGTAAAATTCATCCAGCGCTTCAACTGAAAATTTGTTGGATACGCCCAGTGCTATGGTTATATGCGTAGGCGTCGCCATCATCGCATATATATCCGATAGATTTACAGCCACCGCCTTATATCCAAGGTGCTTTAGCGGCGTATACATCAGGTCGAAATGAATGCCTTCCAGCAGCAGATCGTTTGATATCACGCATTGCCTCCCAAACTGGTCTATCACGGCCGCATCATCTCCCACGCTCAGTATTGTGCCTGCCTGCCTGGTCTCATTGTTTTTAGTAAGGTGTTCTATCAGGCCAAACTCGCCCAGCGCGCCTATTTCTGTTCTCTGTATATCATGCATTTGTAAAAGTTCTTATTAAGAGGCTGCAAAGGTAAGATTTTATACTGCAAGGCAGTTTTTGTAATATTGGTAAGCTGGGCTGCAAAAATCAGCGCTTGGCAAATCAGTCCCGTCCATGAAATTGAGAGGTCTCAAAAAAGTATGGTTACTATTTCTTGTGCTTAGTGCACCTGTATTAGCGTGTGCGCAGCTATCTGCCGACTCGCTAAAAAGGATATCTGTTAGAAAATACAATATGGACTACATGCGTAATCGTGACGCTACGATGAGCGTTGACACTATTTATGTCCGTGCGTGGGAAATATACTCAGGTATCTTTTCAAACATAAAAGCGTTTGCAGTGTCACAATCGAATTGTGATGACTGTGTAACCGAGACCTATATATTTGACATTCGTTCAGGTAAGAGACCGGACATGAAAAACATTGAATCATTTAATAATGAAATGAACAAATGTTTAAAACCATTGATCAATTTTGATAAGAGCTGTTTTTATCTGCTGCTAAACGACATTTCCCGCATCATAACGCCCTCGTCCGTGTATTCCAAATGCTTAGTAAAGGGTTCTGTCTTTAAAGGATTGCCCAAAACTGAATTGCTTTTTTATAGTGTGCCAATGTCTCAATGGGAGGCCTCATCAAGCAAGGGCAAAATGTACATAGGAACACTAAATTACGATCGGCAACAAGATAAAATGGTAGAAGCAATTTATGAATTTAAGTACAATGTCCATGGCCAATTGGTAAGTGTAATCACTGTAAATATGGACGAGTTTGTTCCCCCAAAGCATTGGAATGCAGATTGGGCTCCATTTTTGCCAGACTAAGTTGTAAAAAGTTACGGACTAAGGTAACACAGCTAGATTTTGACGATCACCTTTTCTTTATCGCTCCCAGCATAGCTTCATGTATCAGTCCGTTGGTAGCAAGTGTCTCTTTGGCAAATACTGCCGCTTCAGCACCATCAAAGTCAGTTATCCTGCCGCCGGCTTCTTTTACTATCAGGTAGCCAGCAGCTACATCCCACGACTGTAGATTATATTCCCAAAAACCGTCAAACCGGCCGCAGGCCACCCAGCAAAGGTCTATTGCTGCAGACCCCAGGCGCCTGATTGGTAATCCTTCCAGTATCATCCGTTCAAATACCTTTATGGGGTGCTCAGGGCCGTCTGGCCATTTATACGGGAACCCGGTTACCAGAAATGCGGTTTTGAAATTACTCTTTAACGAGACTTTGATCGGGTTGCCGTTTAGCGTTGCGCCCTTGCCTTTTTCGGCAAAAAAGAGCTCATTCATCATCGGGTTGTACACAGCGCCTAGTATTATCTCATCATTGTACATTAACCCTATGCTTACGCAGCACAGGGGAATACCGTGGGCAAAATTCACGGTGCCATCTATTGGGTCTATTATCCATTTGTATTCTGAGTCCTGTATCAGTTCTCCTACTTCTTCGCTGATAATGCTGTGGTAAGGGTAGCTGGCGCTGATAACGGTAATGATCGTGTCTTCTGCAAGCCGGTCTACCTCCGTTACAAGATTATTGATTCCTTCCTTATGATCTATCTTAAAAGTGCCGTCGAAGTATTGAAGTATAATTTTACCTGCCTCCTTTGTCGCCTTGAGCAATACTTCTTTCAGTCCTTCCATTGTTACAGTTTTAGTTCTTTACCCAGGTAGTAGTCTATTACTTTCAGCTTAAATATAAGGTCATACTTTGAGAGTGCAAGGTTGGCCGCGGCAGTAAACGCAGAGTTTTGTGTTACCAGCAGGTCCACGGTGCTGGTAAGGCCCAGGTCGTAGCGCTTGGTTGCAAAGTCCAGCGCGCGCTTTGCTGCTTCATCGGCGCGCTTTGCCGCGTAATATTTTTGTATTGAGTTCAGCGCATTATTATGTGCCTTGTATACATTTTGTTTCAGCGTAAGTTCAGCATTATATTCATTTAGCCGTTGCGACTCCAGGTTTATCTTAGCCTGCCGTACGGCAAACTGCGATTGCCACCCATTCAGTATGGGTATATTCACGTTCAGGAATACTGTTTGCCTGAGGTTATTGTTAAGCTGTGTGCCCAGCGGTATATTCTTTAATATTGGTGTATACGTAATCTCCGGTAGTGTGGTGGGGAGGGCGATAATGCCACTGCTTGTAGTAACCACATTTGTCGTTCCTGTATCTGTGCGAAACCCGGATACACTTTGATAGTTGCTTGCCCAGTTACTACCTACCTGGTAGCCTAGTGAAAACTGAGGATATAGATTACCCTTTGTTGCTGCGAGGCCTTTCTCGGCAGCAGTAACGCGCAACTGGCTTCCCTTTACCGAGCCAAAGTGGGCACGCGCTTTCTGGTATACTTCTTCAGGCTGCACGTTCGATACCATTACCTGATCGCCGACTTCCACTTCAGGTATTTTTATAGAGAATGGTACAGCAAAATCGAGATTCAACAGAGATTTAAGGTCAAGTACGGCAGAGTTATAGTTAGCAATAGAATTAATAAGATTAGAGCTATCGGTAGCCAGTTGCGATTCCAGTTGCGCCACATTAAGTTCGGGTAGCCGGCCTGCATCGGTGAATGCACGCGTCTGTGCCAATTGGGCTTTAGACAGTTCCACCTGGTTTTTGCTGATGTTAATTTGCTCTTGCGCCAGCAGGGTAGTGAGGAAGCTGTTGGCTACATTCAGCGATACATCATCTTTTAACTGGTCCAGGTCGGCAAGATAGGCTTCAAGACTATAGCGGTTCTTCTCAATGGTATTGCGTACCTGCATCCATCCAAACAGCAGCAGGTTCCCATTGCCTGAGGTACTTACAAAGTTATAGCCCGCATCTACAAACTGGTTGGTTGTGGGGTTAATGGAGCGGCCAAAACTTTTGCCATAACTACCATTGGCGCTCAGCGTAGGCAGTTGAGATAGCTGGCTTTGCTTCAGTGTATACCTTGCCAGCCGCGCATTCAGCGAGTCTTGTTTTATAGATATGTTGTGGTCTATGGCATACTGCACGCAGCGCTCCAGCGACCATACGTTATCCATGCTGCCTTGCTGGGCAGAGGTACTGAGAACTAGAAATAAAGAAGATGCAAGTATCGCTGAAAATAGGCGCATACCGCAAAAGTAATCATTGGAGGCCGAGTTTGGAATTAGAAACCGGAAATTTGCAATTTGTTGTATGCGCTAAGTTGCCGCAACAGGTTGCCAGGTTCATTTATGTTATCGGCTTTTTTACTTGTAGAAGCAGTTTCGGCATCTTGGTTCATATACATCTTTCTCGCCCAGTAGCACCTGGTCATCTATTTTGGCCAGCCGGTAAGAGTAGTTGGCAATATCTCCGCATTTCACGCATATGGCATGCAGCTTGGTTATATACTCTGCCCGTGCCAGCAGCCCCGGCAGTGGTCCGAAAGGCTTGCCGGTATAGTCCATATCCAGACCGGCAACGATAACCCGTATACCGCGCAGCATCAGCTGCTCCAGCACTTCCACTATGCCTTCGTCAAAAAACTGCGCCTCATCAATGCCTACCACTTCTACATCAGATGCCAGCAATAGGATGTTGTAATAGTTCTCTACCGGCGTAGAGCGTATACGGCTGGCGTCGTGCGATACAATATCCACCGCATCATAGCGCACATCGATGGCGGGTTTAAATATCTCGGCTTTCTGTCCGGCTATCTGCACGCGCTTTAGCCTGCGGATGAGCTCTTCCGTCTTACCGGAAAACATACATCCGCAAATAACCTCCATCCATCCTTTTTTCGCTCCCGAACGATACGGTTCAATAAACATCTTAACAGAATTTCAAAAAATTAAATTGCTTCGAGACTTACACGGAGCATTGGACTACAATATACTGATCTTATTTATTTTTTGAAAGCCCAGTCATAATCCTCGAACATTAGCTGGTCTGTTAAGACTACTCAAACAGCATATCCTCCGATTTCTTTCGGAAAATAGGGATGTACCAGTTAGCGCGGATACCGTATAGTATGTCCAGTCTTTTCGCATTGTCCGGGCGCATTACGTCGTATAGGTAGTCGCGGCGGCCCTGGGTGAACCCTACCAGGCAATCAAGACCTATTGAGAAGTTTATCAGCTGGTATTTACTGAAATAGGTGTATCCGGCAAATTGCTCAATAAATGCACCATTGGTAAGGCGGTCATATCCTTTTACTAAGTTGCCGCGTATTTGGGGCACAGCCTTGTCCTTATCAAAGATGTTGAGCCGGTGTTGCATAAACCCCGCGGTTGTCAATAGCAATATACCAATATCGGGGCGCAATTTGTTCAGCGGCAGCAGTTTCCCGGCAGAAAGGCCAATGGCATAACCCCGCTCATAGACCGGTATTCCTATTCTCTGGTTGTTCACTGATACAAATTCATACAGGCCGCCGCTCTTGGCAGAGTAGCGGTCCGTAATGTTTATCATCAATGAGTCCTGTTTTATTTTACTGCCAAGTAGGAAGTCGAACTTAGCACCTAAGAACCAGTTAGAGGACGTCTTGTACATCACTCCTGGCCCTAGGCGATAGCTGGCCCCAAAGCGCTTGGCCATGTCGGCAGCGGGAATGTCAAAGTTGCCATTGGTAGCAAGTATGAACCCGTGCTTTGCTTTCGGGGCTTCATTGCCAAACAATCTGTCTTTGTCCTGACCGCGCACGGTTGCAGCTACAAACAGGAACAGGAAAGTAAAAACGTGGATTCTCATGTATACGCTCTGAAACGTAAAATTAACGGAAATATTTCAAGAGCGGGCGCAGCTACATAAGTATCACGGGCTAACTAAGCCTTTTTCTTGTCGGTAACAAGCACCACTATACCGGCCAGCAGCGTTATAGCGCCTGCATATATAGGCCAGCCCACACGGTGGTTCTCCTTCTTATCAATCTTCAGCGGACCTATATCGGCCACCCTTTTTTCTGTCTGATAGTTAAACCCGTTGAACACAAACATCAGGATGCCGGCAACGATCAATATGATTCCTAGTACGCGCATAATCATTAGTTTATTTCAAAGCGTATAAAAACCATACAGCATGCCACCTGCTGGTAGCTTGGTGCTATTTCCAGTCTCCCTGCAGCCTGCGCAGCACTATTATCTCTGCTGTGTGGTAGCTGTTGTGGTCGGCTATCAGCAGGGCTTCGCGCAGTAGGTTTTGTCCGTCGCCATGGGCTAAGGGCTCATACAGATCTGCATCCTTATCTTCAAGCAGCGCCAGGAAGTCGGCCTGGTCGCGGCGAATCTGCTCTATGCTGTTGTGCCATGCTTCATCGTCGGCTGGGGCTGGTGCTATCGGCCAGTAGCCCTCCGGCCACTTGGGTGATTTATGTTTAGGGTTGCGGCAGAACTCCACTATGTCCCACTGGGCTATGCGCATATGCTCCACCAGTTGCCATATACTGTATGGCAGTTTGGCAGGCACTTTGCTCCTTACTGCAGGTGGTACCTTTGTTATAGCATCTTCAAAAGTAGCATGGGCATTGCCCTTTGTTATCAGGTCCGTGAGCTGCTTTACGAGTTCTTTTCTCTTCTTCATGCGAATGCGTTTAAACCAAATATACAGGATAAAGGCGGTGTACCCGGCAACTTATTTAAGCCGCTTTGTAAATGGCTTGAGTATATTCGTATCCAATTAACCACACAGCCCGAATGAAGCACCTTTTTACACTGGCACTTTTATTGTCCCTGGTATACAGCGCTACTGCCCAGACCTATTTTTCATTTGTACCCAGTCTTACCAATAGCCCCGGCACTATGGCTGAGAAAGCTAATTTCTCAGTAGAAGTAGGCCGCCAGTGGGATGTCTTCAGCCTGGGGGCTGATATAGGTAAGACCAGCCTTAGCCGATCTGGCGGGCGGGACACTACGATGTACCTGGAGATAAGGCCAAATCTCAACGTCTTCCAGGTGGGCAAGTTTACCAATACACTTACGCCAGGTATTGGCTGCATATTCAATGCCCGTGAGTACTTTATGACAGAGCTTACCTCTGGCATAGAGTATGCTTACAACCCATGGTTTCACCTTAATATCTACTTTGGTACCTACTACTACAGTGGCCGCTACTCCGCCGACAATGTCACCTTCTTCGGCCTTTCGATCATGTACTTCCTTAAGCCCTATACACCCGGTTCTTTGCTTAATGTGACTAATACCGCTGCCAAACCATAGACTATTTTGCTGCATTAGCTGTTAGTGATCTGATTTTACTAATGTATATTGCCTATGTATTTCAATTACTCCATAACTCATTAGCGCATTTACCTCATTTTACTTTCAAAATAGCTGTTAATTCTTTTGCCTTAAGGAATGATTTTTGTTAAATTTATTTCATGGATGAAGTCTTTGACTTTTTCAGAAAGCTGCTTAGTACCGCCGACTTTCCACCACGGTGGCACTGCGGCCGCTGGTCCGACTTTCATGGCTGGCTATACCTGCTAAGTGATCTTGCTATCTGGGGTGCCTATTTTACACTGCCTGTTATCATCGTCAGCTACATCGCTAAAAAGCAGGATGTGCGCTTCTCGAAGATCTACTTCCTGTTTGCTGCATTCATAGTTGCCTGTGGTTCCACACACTTTTTAGATGCGCTTGCGTTCTGGTATCCGTTTTACAGGCTTAGTGCGCTGGTGAGGTTTGCTACCGCTATCATAAGCTGGGTAACGGTCTTCAGCCTTATAAAGATGTTGCCTGCTGCATTCTCACTAAAGACTGCTGAGCAGTTTGAGGCAGAGATAGAGCAGCGCAGGAAAGCGGAGGATCAGCTGCGCATCAATAACCAGCTGCTCAACGAGGCCCAGGACATAGCCAAACTGGGCCACTGGCAATGGGACGTACCTGCTAATAAAGTTACATGGTCACAGGGAGCGATTAAGGTCTTTGGGCGTGCTGCGGGCAGCCCGCAGATCACTTACGATGATTACCTGCTGGCCATACATCCCGAGGACAGGCAGTACGTGAGTGATGCCATCAGCGATGCTATCAGTAAGCAGGTGTTTCCTACTTTTTACCACCGCATACTGCTGCCAAATGGCCAAACCCGCCTGGTGCTGTCAAAGGGGGAAGTGATAGTGGGGAACAATGGCCAGACGGAACAGATGATAGGCACGGTGCAGGATGTTACCGACCAGAAGAACTTTGAGCAGGAGCTCCTGATAAAGTCTCAACGGCTGGAAGCCTCAAACGAGGAGCTTCAGAAGTTCGCCTCCATCGCCTCTCACGACCTTCGCGAACCCCTGCGTAAGATCCTCACCTTCGGCTCTATGCTGGAGAAAGAGTATACCGATGTGCTGGGCGACAAGGGCATTACCTTCCTGCATAAGATGACCATGGCATCGCTGCGCATGCAGAAGCTCATTGATGATATACTCGACTTCTCCAAGCTCACCGTGAATGTTGCCACCTTTGAGAAAGTGAACCTGAATGAGCTGGTAACACAGGTGCTCTCTGATATGGAGGTAGCTATAGATAGCAGCGGTGCAGAGATCACCGTAGGCACACTGCCGGAGATAGATGCCAACGCCAGCCAGCTGGGCCAGCTGTTTCAGAACCTGCTGGGCAATGCCATAAAGTTCAGGAGGGAAGGGGAGCGCCCGCACATACCGGTGAAGGGCGATATCATAACCGTAGCGCAGCTGCCGGCCGACTTCTTTAAGAGCATACAGTTCGAGACCTCCGTGTTCGATGGGGCCGAGTATCGCATGAATGAACGCTTTTGCCAGCTCACCATTGAAGACGACGGCATAGGCTTCGATGCCACATTCCTCGATAAGATATTCCTCATATTCCAGCGCCTGCATAGCCGTGCGGAGTACGAGGGCACGGGCATAGGCCTGGCTGTAGTGAAGAAGGTAGTAGACCTCCACAACGGCTACATCACCGCCAGCAGCAAACCCGGTGCAGGAGCCACTTTCATCATTATTCTACCTATTAATCAGCAGGCGAACTAACAGGCTGACCGCCACCGGCGAACCACGATCCCCCCATTAATAAAAGAAACCGCCCCAACATAGTTGGAGCGGTCTATATACTATCTACTAATTACTATCTACTAAAAATTATGCATTCGCCTTAGCGCCCTTTGCCTTTGCAACTACTTCTTCCTGTATGTTACGTGGGGCTGCAGTGTAATGGCTGAACTCCATTACCGATGTTGCACGGCCTGAAGACAGTGAACGCAGCTGAGTTACATAACCGAACATTTCGCTCAGTGGCACCTTAGCTTTTATCACCTGCAGGTTGTTGCGGCTGTCCATGCCTTCCAGCATAGCGCGGCGACGGTTAAGGTCACCTGTCACATCACCCATGTACTGGTCAGGAGTAGTAACTTCTACCTTCATGATCGGCTCAAGGATTACGGGCTTGGCTTTTTTACCAGCCTCGCGGAAACCAGACTTAGCGCACAGCTCGAATGACATACCGTCAGAATCGACCTGGTGGAAAGAACCGTCAAATATGCGCACCCTCATGCTCTCTACTGGGAAGCCTGCAAGCGCTCCGGTACCCATTGAGTTTTCAAAACCCTTCTGTATAGGGGCGATGAACTCACGTGGGATAGAACCACCGAATATTTCGTTGATGAACTGGAAACGTCCTTTACCTTCTGCAAGGAAAGCCTCGTCAGCAGGGCCTAATTCAAACTGGATGTCCGCAAACTTACCACGGCCACCGGTTTGTTTCTTATACACCTCGCGGTGCTCTACCATCATGGTAAACGCCTCTTTGTAAGCCACCATCGGTGCGCCCTGGTTGATCTCCACCTTGAACTCACGACGCATACGGTCTACAATGATCTCCAGGTGAAGCTCGCCCATTCCGCTAAGGATGGTCTGGCCGGTGTCCTCGTCTGTCTTTACACGCAGCGTAGGATCTTCTTCTACCAGCTTGGCTATCGCCATACCCATCTTATCCACGTCTGCCTGAGTTTTAGGCTCTACAGATATAGAGATAACAGGCTCAGGAATGAACATGTTTTCCAGGATGATCGGGTGCTTTTCGTCGCACAGGGTATCACCGGTCTTGATTTCTTTAAAGCCTACAGCAGCACCGATATCACCAGCTTCGATGAAGTCGATCGGGTTCTGCTTGTTGGCGTGCATCTGCATGATACGGCTGATACGCTCGTTCTTGCCGCTGCGCACGTTAAGCACATAGCTACCTGCATCCAGGTGGCCAGAGTAGCACCGGAAGAACGCCAGGCGGCCTACGAACGGATCGGTCATGATCTTGAACGCAAGGGCAGCAAATGGTTCCTTAGCATCAGCGTGGCGCAGTATTTCTTCGCCGGTATCAGGGTTAGTACCCTTTATAGCTTCTACATCCATTGGGCCAGGCAGGTAACGGATCACGCAGTCAAGCGCCACCTGTACACCCTTATTCTTATAAGCCGATCCGCAAAGCATTGGTACAATGCTCAGGTCCAGGCAAGCCTTACGTACTGCTATGTGTATTTCGTCTTCAGATATGCTGTTCGGATCTTCAAAGAATTTCTCCATCAGCTTATCGTCATACTCAGCCACAGCCTCTACCAGGTGTGCGCGCCAGAAGTCAGCCTCTTCCTTCATATCTTCAGGAATAGCTACTTCTGTATACGTCATACCCTGTGTAGCATCGTCCCAAATGATACCCTTCATGGTTATCAGGTCCACAATGCCTTTGAAATGATCTTCAGCGCCTATAGGCAGCTGCAGCGGCACCGCCTTTGCACCCAGCATGTCCTTCACCTGCTGCACCACCATCAGGAAGTCAGCACCAATGCGGTCCATTTTGTTTACAAAGCCGATACGCGGTACACGGTAGCGGTTAGCCTGGCGCCATACAGTTTCGCTCTGTGGCTCCACACCATCCACGGCGCTGAACAGGGCCACAAGGCCGTCAAGCACACGCAGTGAGCGCTCCACTTCTATGGTAAAGTCCACGTGACCGGGAGTATCAATGATGTTGAATTTGTAGTTCTTTGATTCCGGCATTTTCTTACCCTGCACAGTAGGGTAGTTCCAGAAGCAGGTAGTAGCTGCTGAGGTAATAGTGATACCACGCTCCTGTTCCTGCGCCATCCAGTCCATAGTTGCGGCACCTTCGTGTACCTCACCTATTTTGTGGTTTACACCGGTATAATAAAGGATACGTTCTGTCATCGTGGTTTTGCCAGCATCAATGTGTGCTGCAATCCCGAAGTTGCGCTGTAAGCGTAAATCTGCCATTTTTATGTATTTAAATCGTTGAAATTTCTACCCTGAAACCCACCACCGCATACCATAGGTATACGTTCGGGCGTGCAAAGGTAGGGGTTTAATATGAGAAAATGACAATTGTAACATTGGGAAATTGTAAAATTTTTCAGGGTTATATTAATAAGTGCGAAAAAATGATACTGCATAAGTGTAGGTAGTTTTTAACCGCTGAGGCACTAAGCCGCAATAGGAATGTTTCCTGAGAAAACTTCCGGTTTTTACACCGGATTGCCATGCCGCAGGCATCTATGCTTGCGGGGGGAATTTGCAATTAAACCACTTACTTCAATTTAAAAAATTGCGGGAAATCTTCTGGTTTTTGCATTCTGCTTTTTACACCGCGAAGGCGTTAAAACGCAAAGATAAATATGGTTCAGAATTGCGGGAAATCTTCTGGTTTTTGCGGTTGTGTGAAGTGTGTATTTTACCTGCGGTTTTTAAAATGCCCCACCTTTAATTAAATATTTTATTTCGTGCTATGGGGCATTTTTAAATTTTGCGATTTGGTTATTAATGACTTACATATAATGAGATGCCCCGTTTTGCGTCAGTGGGGCATTTCTGATAGGGAGTGTTGTTGTCTGAAATTTGATTCGCCTGATTCTTTTGATTAACCTGAATTGGTTGGTTTCTGATTACCCGAATTACCCGTTGTGTGCCTCAAAATTACCCACTATGCCTTGTTGCCTGAACGTTGGATTTTGTTTGGTTTCGAATTACCCAAATTACCCGATGTGTGCCTCGAAATTACCCACTACGCCTGGTTGCCTGAACCGGAATTTTTTGAATTCAGGAATTTGCAGAACTTGTTTTGCATCTCACTTGTGAAAAAAAAGTGGTGGATAAAATTCAAATTTCATCACAAATTTACGAAGGGATATGATTGAGCCCAAGACGATTTGTTTATAGTGCTATTGTGGGATTCGTGAGTGATGACCCGAGTTTAAGTGTGTCTCGTAGATGGCAGTAGTAGGCAAACCCGGATTACTGAATGTGATGCTAAAAGATGTATAATGTAGGGATGGGTATGGTGACTATTTACCTTGTTTCGAGTGTTTAGGTGCGGGACACTTTGGAAGTGTGCCACACCATTGCCCCGTTTAGGTGGCTACCGCTTTGTAGTAATTGTGGTGTTTTAGTTTCCTTGCGCCGCGTAGCGGGCGCAATCAGCTCGTGATATGTGCGCTTTACCCAGCAGGGTAGCCCGTGCTTAGGTGTGGGACACTTTGGAAGTGTGCAACACCATTTGCGCCGTTAGTGGCTATCTGTTTGTAGAAATTGTGGTTTTTTTGTTCTTCGCGCCAAGGAAAAATTCAATGGAGAACGAAATTTGTAAAGTGCCCCGTTAGGGGCTATCTGTTTGTAGCAAAAAGACAAATTAATGCATTTTGCCCCGTAGGGGCTGTCCAATTCCCTCAGGTCATTCATCTTCTGGCAATTTAAAAATATAACGGTCGTCATACGCTACATCAAATTTTTCCAGCATCTTTTTATATTCATCAAGAAACGTAATTTTTTTGTGATGCTCCTGTTGGTTGAATATGTACTTAGCCACGGTATCTATCTGCGACCTAGAATAGCTGAATGCGCCATACCCTTCTTGCCATTGAAACTTGCGCTGTGTCAGTTTTTCGTTATTTATCCATTCAGATGAGTCGCCCTTTATTACCCGCATCATTTCTGAGATTGACTGGTTAGGGTTTAATCCGACAAAAAGGTGAAGATGGTCGGACATGTTATTGATGGCAATCATTTTATGGCCATTTGTTTTGGCAATAGTAGAAATATAGGTTCTTAAGCGTTCATCCCAACCGGAATGCAACATCGCGGCCCTGAATTTCGGTGCAAAAACACACTGTATATAAAGTTGGGTATATGCATTAGCCATTGTGAAATTTTTGTCTAATTTATTGAATGTTACCTGAACATTGTTTTGTTATAGGACAGCCCCGATGGGGCAATGTAAATTTAATTTGCCTATGGGCTACAAACAGATAGCCCCTAGCGGGGCATAAGGTGACAGCCTAATAGAAATCGTTTGCTGAATGGTGCTAACCACTGAGGCTAAATAGTAGCAATGGGGCTGGGAACCAAAACTACTTCCGCGAGCTCGTAAAAAACCTAATAATAAAGCCGCTAACAAAGGCAACGAATATCCATTGTAGCCGGTGCGTTTATGGCATTGTCGCGACACCCCTAACCCCTAGTTCGGCTACGCTCACTATGACACAGAGGGGAAGTGTTGCGCAAGGGCGAGACATTCTCCGCACAATTTTTGGTTTTCACCCTTGCCTTTTCACTTACCCTAGCATTCACTCAGGCTTATCGGCAACTGCATAGCCAGCCCGCCTTCGGCGGTTTCTTTGTATTTGTGGTTCATGTCGAGGGCGGTTTCCCACATGGTGTTTACCACAGCATCCAGCGAGATGCGGGCATGGTCGGGATTGCCCTGGAGGGCAAGCTGGCAGGCCATTATAGCCTTTATAGCGCCCATGGTGTTGCGCTCTATGCAGGGTACCTGTACCAGGCCGCCTACGGGGTCGCAGGTGAGGCCCAGGTGATGCTCCATAGCTATCTCTGCGGCCTGCAGGCACTGCTCCATAGTGCCGCCAAGGCTTTCGGTAAGCGCTGCCGCGGCCATAGATGAGGATACGCCAATCTCGGCCTGGCAGCCACCCATGGCGGCTGAGAGGGTAGCGCCCTTCTTAAATATGCTGCCTATCTCAGAGGCAGTAAGCAGGAATTTTATGATCTTATCATCGTCGTACCCATCGCAAAAGGCAATGAAGTAGAGCAGCACGGCGGGTACTACGCCGGCAGCACCATTGGTGGGTGCGGTGACCACGCGGCTAAAGGATGCGTTCTCCTCGTTAACGGCCAGCGCAAAGCAGCTGACCCAGTCGAGCGTGTAGCGGAAAGAGCCGCCACCACTGCGTATTACAGTAAGCCACTCATCGAAGTTGCTATAAGTTTTGCCCTGTACCAGTTTAGTATTGAGGGCTGCTGCGCGCCGCATCACGTGCAGGCCGCCGGGCAGCTCGCCGCCTATATGCACACCCCGGTATATGCAGTCGCGCATGGTATGCCATATACGCAGCACACCGGCGCGGGTCTCCTCCTCAGGGCGTATGGCGCGCTCATTCTCCATAACCACGCCAGATATGCTGAGGCTGGTTTTGTTGCAGGCGGCTTCCAGGTCTTCGGCTTTCTCTATAGGGTAGGGCAGGCGTATGTGGTTGCCATCGCCATCTTCCTCACCCTCCTTTACCACAAAGCCACCGCCTATGGAGTAGTATGTCTGGGCTATCTCGTCGCCATTGCTGTAAGCGCAGAGGAAGGTAAGTGCATTGGGGTGGTAGGGCAGGCTGTCGTCGTACAGGAATACCACATCTACCGCCGGGTCGAAGTCTATTTCCTGCTCGCCGTTCAGGTTCAGCTTTTTGGTTTGGGTGATGGTGGCTATACGCGGTGTAATCTCATTGACATCGAAGGTAACGGGATCTTCTCCGCACAGCCCCAGTAGCACGGCTACGTCGGTGCCATGGCCCTTGCCGGTCTTGGCGAGTGAGCCATAGAGCAACACCTTTACAGAGTCTACCTGGTGGATGCCTGTATTCTTAACATCGGCTATGAAGCGGAGTGCGGCTCGCCATGGGCCTAGTGTATGCGAGCTGCTGGGACCTACTCCTATCTTAAAAATGTCAAATACCGAAATGCTTTCCTGGGCCAAAACTTATGATAATTATATTGAGTCAAAATGGTGATGTGCAGCAGGCTACAAATACCAGTACTACCCGAGCTTAGCAAATATAGTAAACAGTAGCGGGTAAAGGCCACCGCACAAATGGTATTTAAAAGTTTTACATTTTCTTAGACAAAAAAAGGGCTTTCCCTTTCGGCGAAGCCCTTCATCATCAATCTAACCACACACAATCTTAGTACATCCGCTATCAGTATACTATGGCATCAGTACTTTGTCTATTACATGTATTACGCCGTTCTTCTGGTACACATCTTTAATGGTGACCCTGGCAACGCCGCCTTTGCTGTCTTTTATCTCCAGGTTCTTACCTTTTTTCATTACAGTGAGGTCTTCGCCCTGCACTGTTTTGAGCATGGCGCTGCCGTTGCCCATTTTCATCTTCTCCATCAGTGCTTTCGCATCGAGCTTGCCAGCCACCACGTGGTAGGTGAGCACGGCGGTAAGCGTGCCTTTGTTCTCCGGCTTCAGCAGGTTATCTACTGTACCGGATAGCAGCATGCTGAATGCTTCGTTCGTAGGTGCAAATACGGTGAACGGGCCGTCGCCTTGCAGGGTTTCTACAAGGCCTGCCGCCTTTACGGCAGCCACCAGCGTGGTGTGGTCTTTTGAGTTCACTGCATTCTCCACTATATTCTTAGTGGGGTACATGGCCGCCCCGCCTACCATAACGGTGTTCTGCGCCAGGGCTGTAGCTGTGCCGGTGGCTATCATAGCCATTGCCAGCACGGGAATTAAAAGGATACGCTTCATAATTGTTTGTTTTCAGGTTAATAATAATTGTTTACCTGTACACTTACGAGCGGGTTGGAATTTTGGTTTTTAAGGTGCTTTTTTAATTGTTGGCATGATATTTATACAAGTAAAAAATACACTATAAATAAACGCAAATCTGGTCTAAACATCTGGCTTTTTTCAGTGGTTTCGATACTTCGGTTTGATATTGGGAACAGGTAAAACTTTGTTTTGTGGAAGAAGCTATTTACGACTATGAAGACCACCCTGTGGCCGACAAAAAGGAAGGTAAACTTGTGTTCCGGTACTTTCCCGGCTATGCTGCTTTTATTCGGGATAATTGCCTGGTGCCCTACATAGCTGAGCAGCTGCGCATATGCAGGCAGATAGAGCTGCCGATGATGAAATTCCTGGAGGGGATGACAGACGACCAGCTGATAACTATGGGCCTGGAGTCTCACAAAATGTTTCTTACCAGTGCTGAAGAAAATACACTGGCCGAACACCTGGAGAAATCGCTAAAGGCCTGGGTAGAAGACCAACTGCTAATAATGAAGCGGGAAGACCTGACGGCTGAGGATATTTCTTATGCCGGCTTTGTGCGTAAAAAGGCGCTGATGAAATTTCTGCCTTCCTATACTACAGACCTTTATGAGGCCATAGAAATAATAAACGAGATAGACAGGCTGGGGGTGTATAATGACATTGCCTCCACCAATGTATACATAAAGCTGCTGCAGGACCGTATAAAGGAGCAGGTGTTTCTTACCGAGGCACTATCAAACACTACACCGGGTATCAACTTTATTTTTGGGCTGGGCGACAGATCGCTGGTATATGCAAATGGTAATGCCGAGCGGTTCTTTGGTAATACGCTGGAGGATATGAAGGTGATGAAAGCAGACTTCCTGACGGATAAGCTTCACCATGAGGATGTGGCAGAGACCATAGCGGCGTTTGACAAATGCGCGGCCGCAAAGAATGGCGAGGTGGTGACCTGGGAGATGCGCCTGAAAGCAGGAGCAGGCCACTATGTGTGGATGCGCAACTACTCATCGGTATATAAAAGAAATGACGATGGTACGGTATCGCAGATAGTGGGTATAATACTGGATATAGATAAGGAAAGGGAAGTATCGGAGCAACTGCTGAAGAACGAACGGCAACTGCTGGACGCGCAGGAACAGGCAGAGGTGGGCAGCTTTGAGCTGGATGTTGCAACGGGCAAAATGGAGGTAACACCACAATTCAAAAAGATATACGAGGTTACTGATTTTGACCTGTATACGCTAATAGATAATGTGCACCCCGAAGACCGGGAGCGTGTGAATGCCAACCGGGACAAGGCAATACGGGAAAATGGCATTTACGACAATGAATACCGCTACAGGGTGAATGGCAAAGAAAAGGTGATATGGTCTCGCGGGCGGATAGCAGACCGAAACGGGACGAAGATAATGGTGGGAACTGTTATGGATATAACCGCGCGCCACCAGATGCTGCAGCAGCTGAGAGAAAGCGACGAACGCTTTAAGCAGGCGCAGGCACGCACACACATAGGCAACTGGACGTGGGATATAGTAAATGACAAGGTTAGCTGGTCTGATGAAATGTTCAGGATATACGGGCTTGAACCTCAATCGCAGGAGGTGAACTATGATACGTATATATCGCACATTCACCCCGATGACCAGGAGACACGTAAAGCGCAGGTGCAGCGTGTATTTGAGACCGGGGAGCCGGAAGATCACCACTATCGCATAGTAGCGCCTGATGGCTCTGTACGTATACTGCACACCAAGAGTGAAATAGAATTTGACAAGGAGGGGAAGCCACTGCGTATGATGGGTACCTGCCAGGATATAACCGAGAAGCAAACACTGATAGACAGGCTGCAGCGGAGCGAAGTGCTTTACAAGCAGGCGCAGGCCATAAGCCACATAGGCAACTGGTCGTGGAATGTGGAGACGAAGGAAATGGAGTGGTCGGATGAGCTGTACCGGATCTATGAGCTGGAACCAAACTCAGCAGGTACGAGTGATACGATAGCCCTCTACAATCACCCGCAGGATGAAGAGCTTATTCGCAACACTATAAGGAACGCACGAAGTACACTGCAGCCGTTTGATATTAATTTCCGCATCATTCTTAATGATCACCGGATAAAAACACTGAATCTAAAAGGTGAGGTAGCGGCAGATGCGGATGGCAAAGCAGTAAAAATATATGGCACCGTTCAGGACATAACCGAGCAGAAGCTGGTAGAAAAAAAGCTGAAGGATTCGCAGGACTTCATCAGGAAGATAACGGATGTGACGCCATCGGTGATTGCTGCGTATGATGTGACTACCGGCCAGTTTTCTTTTATAAATGATGCTATAGAAAAACAGCTGGGTTATGAGTCATCGCGTGTATTCGCCGAGGGTGTTCCTTTCTTTATTTCGATAACCCACCCGGATGACCTGCCGGGACTGATGGAGAAGAATGCTAAAGCGCTGGAAGAGGCAAACCAGCTAGTGGCACCAGATAATGAGCCGATAGCAGAGTTTAAGTACCGCATGAAGAATGTGGCAGGTGAGTACAGGTGGTTCCATACGTTTGGTACTATTTTCGAGCGCGATGAGCACAACCAGGTGAAGAGCGTGCTGAATATCTCAATTGATGTGACTGACCAGGAACTGGCCGAGCAGGGCTTGTTTCAGAAGAACCTGGAGCTGCAGCAATCTAACACCAGCCTGGAGGAATATGCCTATGTGGCCAGTCATGACCTTAAAGAGCCGCTTAGGAAGATCGTAACCTTTAGCGACCGCATAGTATCGTTTCATTCTGATACGCTGAATGAGGACGCCAAATTGTATCTCGGGAAGGTAATAGAATCATCGAAGCGGATGCAGAAGATGATCAACGATCTGCTGTATGTATCTACTATTGCCGGCAACAAAGACTTCCAGCTTTATGATCTTAACTTTATCCTGTCTGAAGCGCTGCAGCCGCTGGACCATAAGATTGAAGAGATTAAGGCAATTGTAGATTCAGACACGCTGCCTACGGCACTGGTGGTGCCATCGCAGTTCATCCAGCTGTTTCAAAATCTTATTGGTAATGCACTGAAGTTTGTAAGGAAGGACGTGGTGCCGAAAATAACGATCACACATAGTTTTATAGGTGGTAAGGCGTTGGAGCGTCATGATCTATCAAAGGCAAAGCGGTACCTGAAAATAGAAGTGCAGGATAATGGCATCGGCTTTGATAACCAATATGCGAACAGGATATTTGCTATTTTTCAGCGCCTGCATGGTCGTACTGAGTATGAGGGTACGGGTATAGGATTGGCAGTTTGTAAAAAGATAGTGGAGAATCATGGCGGCGCAATATATGCAGATGGAAAGCTGAATGAAGGTGCCAGGTTTGTTATAGTAATACCAGTTTAAAAGAGATGCTTGTAAATGCGCATTCCATTTTGTATGTTTATATTGTATCTCTGATTTTTATGTTCAAATACCCCGTTAGCCTATGTTAAACGCCCCCCAACACTCGATCTTTATTGTGGACGATGATGATGATGACAGAATGTCCATTAGGGATGCCTTTATGGAAAACAAGCATGTGCACAACTATGTGTTTATGCAGAATGGTGACCAGCTGATGGGGCACTTCTCAACGACTACGCGAAAGGTGCATCCATCCCTGATACTGCTGGACCTGAATATGCCGGGCAAGGATGGCCGCGATGTGCTGAGGGAAATAAAGAAAAATGACGAGCTGCGATTGATTCCGGTTGTGGTGGTTACCACATCTTCTGCCCCCGGCGACCGCGAAATGTCTTATAAGCTTGGCGCTAACTGTTTCATCACAAAACCCGATTCCTACCGCGAACTTATGGTGTTGACAGACGCGATCGCTAAATTGTGGTTATAGACCTTTTTGATTTTGCAAAAGAGCAGCAACGTTTCCGGATTTATTTTTGACAGGGGTACGGTGCTGCACCTGCGTATTCCTTTTTCTTTTTTTCTGCTTCCTGTTTTTTGCTTTGGCCTCAGCCAGGCATCTGTAATACATCTGCGGGAAACGGTAATTGTGTTTATCGCCCTGCATTTGTTTATATACCCGGGCAGCAATGTGTACAATAGTTACATGGACAAGGATACCGGCAGCATAGGTGGCCTGGAAAATCCTCCACCGGTGACCCGGAAACTATATTATGCCAGTATTGTTTGTGATGTGATTGGACTGTTATTGTGCCTGCTTGCTGGGTGGCAATACCTCTTGCTGATGGCTTTGTACGTAGCTTTTTCTAAAGCCTACAGCTGGCATGGCATCAGGCTAAAAAAGTATGCTTATGTCAGCTGGCTGGTAATAGCTGTGTTCCAGGGTGGGTATACCTATATGCTTGCAAAAATGACCGCCGAGCGTGATGTACATTTCAGCTGGTTTACTGCGCCTAATGTTCTTGCTATGACGATAGCTTCCCTATTGATAGGCGGCTCTTACCCGCTTACGCAAATATACCAGCATAAGGAAGATAGTGGCAGGGGAGACTTTACCATCAGCTATCGCATGGGTATAAGAGGCACTTTTCTGTTTACGCTGGTTATGTTCGTTACGGCGGCAGCACTGCTGGGCTATTACTTCGATGCCAACTATAGCCTGGTGCATTTTTATGTGTTCAGCAGTTGCCTGTTACCTGTTATCATCTACTTCCTGTATTGGTTCGTGATAACGGACAGGGATGCCGCAAATGCTGATTTCTCCCACGCCATGCTTATGAACAAAATATCAGCAGTATGCATGGTGGTGTGCTTTAGCATCATTTTTTTAATGCGGCACATACCACTGGTGTAGCGAGTCTATTTTCTGATTGTAAAGGTGAAAGTGCTGCCATGGCCTGGAGTGGAGTCTACTGTTATTTCCCCGCCCAGCTTGTTCACCAGTCTCTTCACTGTTGCCAGGCCTATGCCCGAGCCTTTATTGTTATCGCGGTCTTCGACACCGAGCGTGGTGAAGAGATCGAAGATGTGGCGCTGATCTTCTTTGCTTATGCCGCGGCCATTGTCCATTACCGAAAATTGGTAGCAGGCGCCACTATCTTCCACGGAGAATTCGATCTGGCCATGCCACTTGTCATTGTATTTTATGGCATTTGTGCTGAGATTAAGCAAAATTTGCAACAGCATATATCTTGAGCTGTAAATATCAAATTCCCTGTTGCTGATGCCGAAAGTAAATTCAGCCGGTATGGCCACCAGCTTTTTTACCTCGTCCATAATGGTGCCAAAGGTGAAGTGTTCTTTGGCAATTTCACCTGCGTTAACAGTGCGCGTGTGGCGGAGTATGCCCTCTACCATGGCAATAGCGCTTTTTGCGGTAGCCTCCAGCTCATCAAGAAAGGCGAGACCATCGGCATCAATTTCTTTTGCGTATACATCTTTCATGTAGGCTATGCCCATGGCAAGGCTGCTGCAGGGCGACTTCACATCGTGTGCCACTACATGCGCAAAGCGATTGAGGTCGCGGTTCATCTCCTCCAGCTGTGCTTTTTGTGCTTCAAGTTCCAGGTTGGCTTTATGCGCTTCAAGAGTGGCCACAACCTGCCTGCCTAGTGCTGTAAGGGTTGCTTTCTGCTCAGCCGAAAGAGAATTGGGTTTCTTGTCGATAACGCATAAAGTGCCCAAGGGAAAACCGGAATTGTTCAGCAATGGTATACCGGCGTAAAAGCGCACGCTGTGCGGACCTGTGACCATTGGATTATCATGAAACCGTTCGTCCTTTTCCACGTCGTTAACTATGAAAAGTTCAGACGGGTCTAGTATTGCATGTGCGCAAAAGGCTACGTCGCGGTGCGTTTCTGTATCGTCCATACCCACCCGCGATTTAAACCATTGACGATCTTCGTCAATTATAGAAATAAGCGAAATAGGCATGTCGCATATCTCTGCTGCTATGTGGGTTATATCATCATAGTCTTTTTCAGATATGGTATCGAGAATGTTATACTCGTAGAGTGCCGTTATTCTTTCCTTTTCATTTACCGGTTTCGGTGCAGCTTGCATTGATATCACATTTTAAGGCAATGCAAAGTTCCGTAAATGTTGTGAATGAACAGGAATTTATATTTCGATGACGGGCAGGTTTACAGCCTGATAAATTCTACCCGGCGGTTTTCTGACTTACCGTCCTCTGTGGTATTTGGCTTCAACGGTTTCGTTGCGCCAAAACCCTTTGCTGTGAGTCTTTCTGCACGTATACCGGCCGCTACCAGTTGCTTTTTTACTTCATCGGCTCGTGCTTGCGACAAGGCAATATTTCCAGCGGGACTGCCGTCGGTGTCGGTATGCCCGTCGATCTCAATTCTTATGGTTGGGTTATCTTTAAGAAACGCGGCCAATTCCTTTATAAAGCCTATGCTTTCCGTTTTTATTTGCGACTTGTTCAAGTCGAAATTAATGGCGTGTGTTACGAATTTTCGCTGGGTCAGTATTTTCGAAAAATCGGTTTTTACTGCTTTCCCTGTTGTTATTCTGAAGTTTTTATATTTTACTAATCCTGCTCCACTCAGTATGAAGTGATGTGGTGTAGATGTACTTTTAGGTATAGCTGCCACATGGCGATGGTCGAGATACAAATCGACGGCGTGCTGTTTATATGCAAGTGCAAAGTGATGCCATTCCTTTGGTTTGAATCGGGCTGGGGAGTCGGCCACCATATAGTCTCTGTACAGGAAGGTGAAACTATCACTGAATATTTGTCCGTAGGTATTTATGTAGAAGTATTCGGTGCTGCAGCCGGGCGTATCTTCACATACCAGTATGCACAGCTCAGCACGGGCAGCCAGTTTTCCAAATAAGAACTCAAAATCGAGTAAGAAACTATCTGTGTTGCAAAAATTTTCTTTGATATTGGGTGATATGGCAATACCCAACGGCGGATTGCCTGTGCTGATAATAAGCACATTTTCACCATTTTCATTTTGCACCTTCCAGTTTAGTATGCTCTTTTCGTAATCCGGCCCATAATATCTGCGTTCGTCCTCTTCCGATAAAAAAGCACAGTGGCTGGCGTGCCAATGCGATGGAAATGAACCGGCGGCATCGTGGCTGAAATCGTCTTCAAATATTGTCTTATCTCCCGGAACCAATTCATAGGAAGCATGCCCAGCATTAGTTTTCGGCTGTGCCAGGCAAAGAGTGGGAGTGATAAGTGCCAGTAAAACATTGAATGTACACAGGGTATAGTATTTCATGGTTTATGGATTTACTATTGTTTGATAAATTCTACGCGCCGGTTCTCCGCCTTGTTTTCGGGGGATGTGTTGGGTTTTATAGGTTGTGCAGCTCCAATGCCCTTTGCTTTGAGCCTGTCTGTGTGTATACCGGCTGCTACCATTTGCCTTTTTACTTCATCGGCACGTGCCTGGGACAAAGCGATATTTGCAGCGGGACTTCCATCGCTGTCGGTATGTCCGTCTACTTCAAGATTTACAGATGGATTTTTTGCCAGGAAGTCTGCCAGGTCGCGGATAAAAGCCAGGCTCTCCGGTTTTATTACTGACTTGTTTACATCAAACAGTATGGCATGAGTTACCATTTTCTTTTCACTGATGAGCTTTGAAAAATCGTATTTCTCTTTCGCTGTTGTTATTCTGAAATGTTTGTAGCCGGCTGGTGCTACACAGCTTAGCGCAAGTCCATAGGGCGTAAAACCGCAGTCGGGCACTGATGCAATGAATTCACTATCGATGTAGAATTCCATAGCCCAGTGCCGGTATGCGATGGCGAAATGATGCCAGCTATTTGGCGCAAAGTCTGTGTGTTTTGCAGACACTATTTGGGTGGGGTGGTCAAAATCGCGGAAGTCTTCAGCAAGTGACATGTCACCCACATAGTCCAGGTGAAGACAATAAAATTTACAGGGGTCAGTATTGCTCGCCGGATAAAATGTGAGCTC
This sequence comes from Chitinophagaceae bacterium, assembly GCA_947446645.1. GTDB lineage: Bacteria > Bacteroidota > Bacteroidia > Chitinophagales > Chitinophagaceae > Nemorincola. The sequence goes on from CANFHA010000010.1 coordinate 170,632, forward strand.
GGCGCAGCCTACTTCGGGTTTGTAAAATGTAAAATCAAATTCAACTGCAAAACTATCCGGGAGGTAAAACCTGGTACCCAAAAGTGGCTCTATACGCCGAAAGCCGGTGGATATGGCGAGGGCGTTATCGCTGTCTTCTTTTCGTATTTTCCAGTATTTTTTGTCGTCATAGTCTGGTACGCCAACGCTGTTGCAACTGGCAATACGCCACTTAGATGGAAAGGAGCCTACCGGATCGCTATTGAAGTCATCTTCAAATATCACTTTATTACCGGGTACGAATTTGCGTGCTTTTTTGGGATCTTGTGCGTTACTTTGCAGGCACTGGAGCGCTACTGCAAGCACAATAAGAAATTGCAGTATCCGTGTCATAAGCGGTGTTGTTTTTATTGCTTAATAAATTCGACCCTCCTGTTCTCCGCCTTACCCTTTGCTGTGGTATTCGGCTTCAAAGGCTTTGATGCGCCTAGTCCCTTTGTGGTCATCCTGGTGGAGGCGACGCCTGCGGTTACCAGCTGCCTTTTTACTTCATCGGCACGGGCCTGCGATAGATTGCGGTTATATACTTCGCCGCCATCGCTATCGGTATGGCCATCTATCTCCAACTTAATAGACGCATTTTCTTTCAGAAATTTTGCCAGCTCATCAATGTAGGGCAAGCTTTCCGGCATTACCGTCATATCATTTACCTTAAAGTGCACCGAGTGGCTAACGAGATTTTTTTCTGTGCTTAGGCGTGAAATAGGCTTATCTTCCTCAGGCAGTTTATCGAATAGCTTTGTTTCGGTGCCGGTGGCCACTTTCTTCGGTATTGGCTGCGTCTTTGGTTCTTCCGGCAGCTTGTCAAAGAGTTTGGTTTCATTGCTTTCCGGCACTTTTTTCTTTTCCACGGCCACTTTGTTTTCTACCGGCAGTTGGTTGAACAGTTTTGTTTGGTTGCTGGTAGGTGTATTTTTCTTTTCAGCTATCTTTTTTTCTGCAGGCAGCTGCGTGAATAGTTTGGTATCTACCTGCTTTGGGGTGTAGGGCTTAGCTACTTTATCTTTTGCATACTGTCCCTTTGCAAGCCTCCATTTCCTCATCATTACTGGCCCGCGTGGCATAGTAAGAATGCTTACGGGCACATATTTGCAGTTGGAAATGGTAGAGAGCAAATAGTCATCCACATAACATTTAATCTCACCGTCGTTATAGTAAGCTTCGAAGTGATGCCATGCAGAAAGTTGCAGTTTGGCCGGGTAGTCGCTATACCGGGAAAAGCAGGCAGGATTCCAGCCTTTGGAATAAAGAACACCGTCGCCTGCCATTTCAAATACCGAAGCAAAATTTGTTTTGTGATCTGCGCCAATAAAATAGAGGTTAACGGCTCCGCGCTCCGTGGTGAGCAGAAAGTCAAACTCTGCTTTGAAGCCATCTGTTACATATACCGGCGTGCCTGCATTGGGCTCAAGCATAGGCTGGGAAAGTGGTAGCACCGATGCGTAGTATCCATCTGCATTTTTTTCAACAGAAAACATTCTGCGATTTTTAAGCCGGAATGCACCATGAAATACATCGGAGTCTACATCGGAAATATGCCAGTGCGAGGGAAACCTTCCCACTGTATCCATGCTGAGATCCTCCTCAAAAATTGAGGAACCACCAGTTGGTTGTGCGTAACAAAGGTTATTACCTGCGACAGTGGCAACCAGGAAAAGCGTATAAACAAGTAGTATTCTCATAAAGTGCATCGAGCGCGTAAATATACATAATATGTCTAACCGCTTTTGTCATTCTGTAGTGAATAGCTTTTTTAGTTTTTCCCCACTTTGTCAAGGAAATGTCAATGCATATGTCTTTAGATGGTGAAATTTTAACAGGCTATCAATCAATGCTTTAACACTTAACGCGTTTTAACAGTTGTACGAGGGCGTAAGGCATCTTTTTTTCTGAGTATCCAATAACCAAATGATACGTATATGATTACGATAAACGGATGGGAAGTATACCTGAAAGTAAAAGAAATAGCTGATGCCGGTGAGCGAAACACGACTATAAATGTAGAACGCCTGGCTGAAGAGTTTAAGGGCACAGAGCAAGACCTAATCAGGGGGCATCTGAATGCCCTGGCAATACTTGAATTCATTGAATTTACAGATTCGACTAAAGCAGAATTCAGGCTACGTGATCATTAACGAGACTACTAACATAGAGGTCTATACACATGTGGTTCATTATTTGTTGAATGTGTATTAAATAAAGAATGTTGGCTCGATTTTTTCTTAAATTTAAGAACTTGCAGTGCTGATAACAAGGGTGGTTAAGTGTAACGGAACTTGTTTATTTTCGACACCCTTTAAAACCGATGCCGATGGACCATAAAGTAACGCTATTACTGATCGAAGACGACGAAGACGATATTTTCCTTCTCAAATACAGCCTTGCAAAGACAACCTATTCTGATGCACAACTGATGGTGGTAAGCCGGCTTAGTGAAATATCCCGGCCTGAAATAAAATCTGAGAACATCACGCTTATAATGCTGGATCTGAACCTGCCAGATATGCGTGGTATGGATCTGTTTCGCGCGGTCCGTAAGGCATTCCCCGACACTGCAATAGTGATCATTTCCGGCCTTGATGATAAGGGCATCGCTATCAAGACACTGCGCGAAGGGGCTCAAACTTACCTGCTGAAATCAAACGTTAACGCTAATGAACTGGAGCAAACCATAAGGTTTGCAATAGAGCGCAATACCATATTGCTGAAGCTGAAATACAGTGAGCTTCGTTTTCGATCATTGGTTGAAAATACGCATGATGGCATAACGTTGAGTGATGCTGAGGGTAACTTATACAAGAGTCCGAAGCGGGATAATTTGCTTGGGTGGAGATTTGACAACATTAAGACACGGAAGCCGACAGTTTTCATGTTTGTGCACCCGCACGACAAAGATAAATTAGAGGCAAAATACAAGGAGGCACTTCTAGCACCCGGAAAACCTATTTACTGCTCTGTGCGGTTACAGCGCAGCACCGGGGATTACATTTGTGCGGAGGGTACGATCACTAACATGCTGCATGTGCAATTTGTAAATGCGGTTGTGTCGAACATGCGTGATATAACTGAGCGGAAGAAGCAGGAAGAAGAGATATTGAAGCTGAATGAAGAGCTGGAAGCCCGCGTGCGTGAAAGGACGATGCAACTGGAAGCTACAAACAGCGACCTGGAGTCTTTTTCTTATTCCGTATCGCATGATCTCCGCTCGCCCTTACATTCTATGCTGTCGATCATAAACCTGATAGAAGATGGTGACATAGAGGTGCCTGAGGAAGCCAAGCAGTATATAGATATGGTGGGCGAATGTGCCCGCAAAATGGAGCGCATGATAGAGTCGCTGATGACCTTCTTCAAATCGGGCAAAAAAGAAATTGTAAAGACCGATGTGGATATGGCCGCCATAGTAAATGATATATGCCAGGAAATAGACCCTACCGGCATGCAGCAATACGATATCAAGGTAGGAGAGTTGCCACCATCGCGCGGCGACTATGACCTGCTGAATGAGGTGTGGCGGAACCTGATCCTTAATGCAGTAAAATATTCATCAAAGAAAGAAAAGCCTGTTATTGAGATAGGCTCGAAAACTGAAAAAGGAAAAGTGTCCTACTTTGTGCGCGACAATGGTATAGGGTTCGATATACAATTTGCCGACCGGCTGTTCAAAGCTTTTCAGCGCCTGCATTCTGAATCGCAGTTCAAGGGTACGGGTATAGGGCTGGCACTGGTACACCGTATCATTACGAAGCATGGAGGCACGATATGGGCGGAGGCAAAGGCAAATGAGGGGGCAACGTTCTGGTTTACGTTACCTTCAGAAATGCCGGTAGTGAAGAAGGTGTTGGAGGCTACGCCTGCTTAGCATACATTTTTCCGCTAGTTTCAAATAGATGTATTTTTTCACTTGATTTTTATATCTTTATTGTTCTGCTGCTGTGCAGTATAAAAACAATGAAAGATGCGCAAAGAAAATCCAAGATATCCTTATCCGTTTAGAGATTTTGTTACTCCGCAGTCGAGGCATCATATAGTTCCTTTTCAGAAGCTGGTAAGCATCGGCAAGGAAATTCTTGCGCATGAAAATGAAGCTGAGCGAACGAAATACGTCAATGATATTATCGACGCATATTTTTCATCACATCCGGATGTCTCAATAAATTTTGAAAGCAAGGAGGAGTTGAAAAGAGCGATCCATGATAAGCGTTCTCACCGCCATAGTGAAGCGGAACGGGATTTTCTAATGCTGCTTGCGTGGCTCCCCGGTAACATAGTTATAGGACGGTCAGGCAGAACAGATGATCCCGGTGATATCTTAGATCGTAAAGCAATGGGGTTAAGTTCTCTTAATGCACGCAGGGGGTCGTTCTTTGCTTTAGATAATCATGTGACGAAAAAGGTAGAGTATTACATTGTTGCATTTATCATAGAACTGGCGAAAGGCAGAGTCACAAAGACCAATGACGATATGTGGAACTAGAGCATAGTAGCTGTATCCGCAAGTGCTGCATGTAGCCTTCCTGTCAGGATGCGGATTTGAAAGTGTTCTTTATATTTCTACATTTTCTGCCAATTGAGCCATTGAGTTATTTAGGAATTGAGCTATTCCCTCATTCGCCTTATATTTGTCCCCATACGTTATGGAATTAAGTAAGAATTTTCAGCATACCGAAGCGGAGCTGAAGTGGTATGCCCACTGGGAAAAATCGGGATATTTTAAGAGCACGCCGGACGACCGGCCTCCTTATACTATTGTAATGCCTCCCCCGAATGTGACCGGGGTGCTGCATATGGGTCATGCGCTTAACAATACCGTGCAGGACATCCTCATTCGCCGTGCTAAGATGAGCGGGTACAATACCTGTTGGGTGCCGGGTACTGACCACGCATCTATAGCTACGGAAGCCAAAGTGGTGCACATGCTGCGCGATATGGGCATTGATAAGAAAACAATGTCGCGCGATGAGTTTCTGAAATATGCGTGGGAGTGGAAGGAAAAATATGGTGGTATAATACTGAAACAGCTGGAAAAGCTGGGTTGCGCGCTCGACTGGAGCCGCACCAACTTTACCATGGACAAAGATTACTATGCCGCGGTGATACGTGTGTTTGTAGAGCTTTATAACAAGGGGCTCATATACCGCGGGGTAAAGATGATAAACTGGGACCCCCGGGCAAAAACAGCGCTCAGTGACGAGGAGGTGATCTTTAAGACATCTAACTCTAAGCTATACTATGTGCGCTATAAGCTGGACACAGAAAAAGAAGAATACATAACGGTAGCAACTGTGCGCCCCGAGACCATACTGGGCGATACTGCGGTATGTGTGCACCCTGATGATGAGCGCTATGCGCACCTGAAGGGCAGGCACTGTTTTGTGCCGCTGCTCAACAGGCGCATACCCATAATTTTTGATGACTACATAGACAAAGAGTTTGGCACCGGCGCGCTGAAGGTGACGCCGGCCCACGATATAAATGACTACAACCTGGGCTTAAAACATGGCCTGCCTGTAATAGATACACTGAATGAGGATGGCACTATGAGCGAGGCCGCACAGCTGTATATAGGCATGGACAGGTTTGCCGTAAGGAAGAAAATAGTAGAAGACCTGAAGGAAGCGGGTAACCTGGTAAAAGAAGAAGAATATAGCAACCAGGTGGGCTACTCAGAGCGCACTGATGTGGTGATAGAGCCGCGCCTGAGCATGCAGTGGTGGTGCAATATGCAGGAGCTGGCTAAACCGGCCCTGGAGGCCGTGATGAGTGATGAGGTAGAGTTTCACCCGGCGAAGTTTAAGAATACGTACCGCCACTGGATGGGCAACATCAAGGATTGGTGTATAAGCCGCCAGCTATGGTGGGGGCAGCGGATACCAGCGTGGTATGATGCTGAGGGTGGCTTGTACGTGGGCCATACCGCCGAGGAGGCGTATGAGCAATATCGTGCAAAAAAGCCGGCACTGGCTGCTGCACAGCCTAATTTACGGCATGATGAAGATGTGCTGGATACGTGGTTCAGCAGCTGGCTGTGGCCTATGGAGGTGTTTGACTGGAACAAGAACCCGCAAAACGGCGACCTGAAGTATTATTACCCTACAAGCACGCTGGTAACTGCACCGGAGATCATATTCTTCTGGGTGGCCAGGATGGTAATGGCGGGGTATGAGTTTATGGGGCAGAAGCCTTTTGACAAGGTTTACTTTACCGGCATAGTGCGTGATAAGCAGGGCAGGAAGATGAGCAAGTCGCTGGGCAACTCACCCGATCTGCTGAAAATGATAGAGGACAGTGGTACAGATGCTGTGCGGTTCAGTGTAATGATCTCATCGCCTGCGGGCAATGATCTGCTGTTTGATGAAGGCCAGCTGGAGCAGGGCCGCAACTTTATAAACAAGATGTGGAATGCCATGAAGCTGGTGAAAGGCTGGGAAAGCCGCACAGTAGATGGCATGGAAGACAGCCAGGTAAAGTTTGCCCTGGACTGGATGGATGCACGCCTGGCGCAGGTGTCCGGGGAGCTGGCAGAGATGATGAAAGATTTTCGACTGAGCGAGGGATTGAAAACGGTGTATTCGCTCATCTGGAATGATTTCTGTTCCTGGTACCTGGAGTGGGTGAAGCCCGGCATGGATCAGCCGGTGTCCCAACACGTATATGAGCGCACTATAAACACGTTTGAGCAGTTGTTGCAAATGCTGCATCCTTACCTGCCGTTCATAACTGAAGAGATATACCACATTATTAAAGAGCGTGAGCCGGGTGATGACCTGATAATAAAACAGCTACCTGCGTATGCTCTGCCTGATGCGGAAATACTGAAGAGCGGTACTATGCTGCAGGAGCTGATTACCGCAGTGAGGGATACACGGGTGAAGAACCAGCTGAAACCAAAAGATACTATAAAGCTGTGGATAGACACCCGCCATCATGCATTCTATGAGGCGGCGCAGGATATACTGCGCAGGCAGGTAAATGCCGAGCAGATCGGGTTTACGCAGGATGCGAAGCAAGGTTGTATAGCTATAGTGGTACAAACGGACAAGCTATATATAGAAGCTGCAAGTGCTACGATAGATACGGGAGTGCAAAAGGAGCAAATGGCAAAGGACCTGGAATACTTCAGGGGATTTGTAATAAGCGTGTCTAAAAAACTGGACAATGAAAAGTTTGTAGCCAACGCAAAGCCGGAAGTAATAGCAAACGAGCGCAAGAAAATGGCAGACGCAATGGATAAGATAAAGACGCTGGAAGAGAGTTTGTCTTTGCTGTAGCATTAAATTAGCCTGATAAATTGATAAACCCTTACCAGTAAGTAGGGGCTTTTTCAATTTACCGGCAGACCTACTTAAGTTAGTAGGTTTTAGCTTTTGTACCCATTGTAAATTGCAGCCATATCGCGGAGGTTTATATTTTTAAGTTGAGGCGGTCTCAAAATGCATAATGTGTTAATAACATTTTAATCACAAATCCTTATTGTTTGTTAGTTTTATCGGATATATATGGTGGTGTGGCAAAAGAAATTATCTTTTACGTAGGTATCATTGAAGATGATATTGCGCTGCGGAGCACGCTGGAGAACTATTTTGCGTTGAGAGACGATTTCAAGATAGTTTTTTCAGGCGGGAGGCTGGCAGATATCTTTCAGACCAGGCTTGCGCATAAGCTGGACTACCTTATTTTAGACGAGCACCTTGAAGACGGTTCCGGCTCCAAGATGATTGGAAAATTGAGGAAGCATCATCCTGATGTAAAGATAGTTTTCATTTCAGGAGACCAGAACGCGCAACTGATGCTGAGTGTGCTACGGGCAGGGGCGGCGAGCTTTATTTATAAGCCATTCTCCCTGCAGGACCTGGCCAATTCGTTTGAAGGTATTATTGAGAACGGGTCTTTTTTGAAACCAAACGCCATAACCCGCCTGCTTAAAATTATTGACGAAAGCGAACCCAAAAAGACAGCCGGCCCACAACCAAAGCTATCTGACAAAGAAAGGGTAGTGGCAGACCATATTGCTGACGGTAAAACCTATAAAGAAATAGCGGAGCTGCTCAGCGTTTCGGTTCACGCTATTAACTACCATACCAAAAATATTTACACCAAGCTCAATATCACATCCCGTCACCAGCTATCAAAAAAATTAAACACGTTATGATGGTGCCGGTAGCCTTTACTAACAGACAATGAATAGTTTACAATTCAGTACTGACCAGTTTTCAGACCTGTTTCCTTATCACATGTGCTTTGATGAGCATGGTAAGATAACGTCGCACGGCCGGTACCTGAAGAACCTGGCGGGTATAACTGCCGGCTCTGATTTTTTTGAACTTTTTTTGTGTAAGACGGACTATAGCGAAGAGCCTGTTACATCTGCCGCCAGCTTACCTATTAATGAATCGGTGTCGCTAAGGCTTAACAGCAGCCCTGCAATAGTGCTGAAAGGGAAATTTGCCCCGCTTCAAAATGCTGCGCCGTGCTTTGTTTTTATTGGTTCGCCTACTTATAATTTTGAAGGTGAGCGTGCCGCAGAACTTGTGGGCAATAACTATGAAGAAAACGCGATTTATAAGACCCTGCAGGAATTTGACCTTGGCGTGAGCGGAATAGAGTCTACCGTGAAGGAACTAAAAGACTACGAAAATGTACTGAATTTTCCGGATGGGTCTTCGAGAATCCGTGACTTCGCGATTACTGTATCTGACGACAGCGGCAGGGTAGTGTGGTGCAACAAGAATTTCGAAAGAATGTCTGGCAGAAGCTATGCGGAAATAATAGGCCGGCGACCACGCGAGGCGATCTACGGAAAGCGCTCAGTGTTTATTGACAAGAACTATGTGGACGATAAGGTGAGGTCGGGCGAATCGTTTTATTTTGAAAATATCGGGTATTCGGCCCAGGGGCGGGAGTTTTGGTTCGGGGTGGTGGTTAAGGCGGTGTTTAATGCTAAGCAGGATGTCGTTGGCCGTATCCATTTTCTGAGAGACATCTCTAACCGGAAAGATAAGGAACTGGCCATAGAGGAAAATCAGAAACTGATGAGCCTGGCGCTCGACGCGGCAAAAGTGGGTGTATGGTCTTATGATACCATATCAAGGGAGTTTGTTACAGCAGGAAATTTTCGCCCCATCATTGGCTTTAAAGATACCGGGGATCTTCAGCTGACTACATTTTTAAGGATGATGCATCCTGAAGATTTGAAAGAGCTGTATTGCAATGTGCTTCCTAAGGTTACGAAAGAAAAGCCCAGCTTTGATATAGTGCACAGGATAATGGTAACCGGAGAGTACCACTATTTTAACGTGCGGGGGCTGTGTGTGCAGTGGACAGGAAGTGGGAGGCCGGTAAAGATAGTAGGCACGCTAAGGGACAGGACAGGCGATATCAAACACTTATTCGAAATAAGTGAGCAGAAAAGGTTTTACAATAATATCCTGGATAAAATACCGGTGGATATTGCTTTGTACGATTTGGAATGCAGGTATAGTTATGTAAATAGAAATGCAGTAAAAAGCGATGAGATCCGGGACTGGATGATCGGCAAGGACGATAGTGACTACGCCCGCTTGAAGGGTCTGGATATATCGTTTGGCCTAAACAGGACCCAGGTAATTCGCGATGTAATAGAGACCGGGGTGTCGAATCGAATCGTGGAGACAAAAGTTGTGGATGGAGTGCGGAAGCACTACATGCGCGTGATATCACCGGTATTAAAGGAGAACGAGTTAGAGATGGTCATAGCTTACGGGCTTGATATATCTGAACAGGCGGAAAATGAAAATAAAATAAAGGTGGAAGAGGAGCGGGCGCGCAACTTTCTACGTATCGTAAAGGACGGTGTATTCTTATCAGATTTTTCAGGGCGTATAATAAATTGCAGCCCATCTTTTTGGGAAATAGTTGGCCTCAAGAATATGACCAGTGACCTTTCCTTATTCTCGCTTTTAACTACTAGCCATGCACAGATGCTCTCACAAAAGGTGGCAACACTTTTTGCCACAGGCGCTCCTCAGTCGGGTGTCTTTAAATTAGGAAGGAAGTTTGTGGACTTCACTTTTGCTCTTCGGCCCGGCGACGAGCAAGACAGATTTGTAGGGCGCATATCGGATATAACCATAGAGGTAAACAAAGAGAAGCATCTGATAAAATTGCTGAAAATAGAATCGGAGCTTAATAAGCGAAAGACGCAGTTCATCCACATTACATCACATGAACTAAGAACACCGTTAACAGTGATCAGCACGAACTCCGAGCTGCTGGAGTTAATTGAAGCTAATCCTGCACTTGCTGCGAGAACCAGCCTTAGCAATATCACCCGTCGAATCATAAAGGAAGTGCGGGTGATGACGGATATCCTTAACCAGCTGATGATGGTAAGCAAGATAGAGCGTGGCGGACTGGAATTGGTGCCGCTAAATGTAGATGTGCAGAGCTATATCAAAAATGAAATAGCCCCGCTTTTTTCGCCTTTTTCTGATGGCAGAGAGCTGGTAACGGAGATAGATGATAATGCAACTTTGGGAGAATTTGACCCCAAAATATTCAAGCATGTGCTGGTGAACATTATTGGAAATGCATTTAAATACTCACCTGGCAAGGCAGCACCGCAACTGCATATTTCTGCCACGCAGCATTCGCTTGAGTTTATTGTGAGGGATTTCGGAATTGGGATTCCGCCCAAAGAAATAAGTTCTATTTTCTCTAATTTCTACAGGGCTTCTAACATTGGGGTAATATCCGGTACCGGTATAGGGCTTATGGTAGCCGAATATGGAATTAAAAAGCACGGGGGGGAAATCAGCATAAAGAGCGAGCTCAATGAAGGCTCTGTATTCACAATTACCTTACCACAAAACAGATAGTATTGAAAAGGATCCTGTTAGTTGAAGATGATTTCAACCTGAATGAGACGATAAGTATTTTCCTTGGAGCAAAGGGCTATGAGATAACCCCAGCCCTATGCGGTAAGGATGCAATTTCCATTGTGCAAAAGAGTACACCACCTTTCGACCTTATTCTTTGTGACATTAATTTGCCGGACATACTTGGTTACGATGTTTTCAGAATGGTCAAAAAAATTGAGCACAATACTTCAAAATTTATTTTTCTTACCGCATACGCGGATAAGGTTTTCATTGAAGATGCCACGCGGCTGGGTGCTGATGACTATGTAACCAAACCATTTGCGTTCGAAGAGCTGATCATGGTAATAGAAAAACACATTTCTGCAGTCTAGTGGGTTTGTCTGTATGATCTTTTTCTGGTACATCACCAACCGCTCTCACTACTAACCATAGTAGGTTTTGGGCAGTTTTCGTTGGTTAGTTTTGAAGGTAGAAATGGTATCCGCGGGAATGGGAAGGGACCTAAGCGAAAATGAAATCTGCGTGATTGAGATCTAATACAATCAAAATCAAATCTGATCTGCTCAATGAATTTAACGAACATGTTTAAAAGTAACGACTGGTACTTTTGCCTGGTAGGTGAGGTTTCCCAGGAAAATAGAAGCGTGGAAATAGTTCCGACCTTACATAAACCCGAGCTTATTTGTCGCTACCAGTCACCTACGGTTGCGCTCACTGATATACAAAAGAGACTTACTGCTGATCCACGTAAAGAAGCGATGGTAATACTTGATGTTGAAATGACTGGTATGACCGTATGGGAGATGGTAGGTGCATTAAACGATTGGGAGACATACATAACGGCGCGAATGAAAATTTATGTGCTGCTCCGGCGCAACGATTGGGAGGGAATGATCAAGGTGTACATAGAGCCACTCGTGGCCGGTTACCTCGAAAAGCCTTTGACTGCAAGAGACTACGAAGACATGATCTTAAAGCCCGGTTTTTCGGCACATGGAGACGTTTAATATAGAATAGAGGTGCTTTTTATTTATGAAAAATATTGGGATAATTGACGATAATGAGAGGATGCGGAGTTCTATCCATGATTACCTGGATGTAGTTGGCGATTATGAGATAACTTTTTCTATTGGCTCTTTCTCCGAACTCCAGGTAATAAACCAGGACTTAAAAGTTGACTATATCCTGCTCGACATTTACCTCGCAGATGCAAATGGGATCGAAATAATCGGGCTGATCAAAAAGATATTTCCGAATGCGGCCGTAATTGTGATCACGGGAAATGTGTATGACGATTATAATCTTTCAAAGGCGATAGAACGCGGCGCGGCAAGCTTATTGTTCAAACCCTTCCAGATGCAGCAGCTGATAGAGGTCTTTGATCGACTGATGGTGACTCCTGCGTACCTGTTGCCTGCAATGGCTGATAAACTGGTGCTGCAACTGCACCAAAAATACCTTCTGCGGGCACATATGAATATGGATATTTCGCCTTCAGAAGACCACGTTGTAAACCTGTTGCTCAGCAACTACAACAGACGGCAGATAGCCGATCAGCTTAATATATCGGCCTCGCAGGTAAATGCCACAATAACCCGGCTTATACACAAAGCGGGCTGCGATAATGTAAAGGGCCTGGTACAAGTGCTTAGCGAAGTACTGTCCCGAAAGCAGCGCTTTAATTCTTCTCAATCGGGGTAGGAGACTTCCTGGGAAAAACAGTGCAGCGCACTGCTTATCTTATCTGTAAAATATCTTGGCGTAGTTATATTATTTTATTACCTTTATTGTCGAAAGTTATTTCTAATTTAAAAAACTATGTCTATGGAGTCAAATATCCAAAATGAAACGGCGATGAATGAGGTTATCTCCAGCATAACTCCAACCGCAGAGGAAATGGCAACACAGCCAACAAGTGAGCTGGAAGGAACAGCGCCAGGCACTGAAGCACATGATGCCAACCATCCGCATCATGCGCACAATTCTGCCCTGGGTGCTGCTGCTAAAGCCCACAGCGCTGTGCATCACGTAATGCCACACCACCGCAGGCTGGACATCTGATCCGGTCACCGGCTTTTATGATAGTATGCCCCGGTTTTGCCGGGGCTTTATCATGTTATCATTTTACTATAAAATAGTGGCGGATAGTATTACCATTAGTGCATTTTAAAGCCGAAAGTGAGTAAATAAAGGGTTTAAAATTTTGGAAAGCGGCAAAGAGGTATTATTATTGTTGCACAATTGTACTCATTACGGAAATAACAGCATGAACAAAAAGCTACTAACGTTACTATTATCTTTATTTTTATTGCCGCTCGCGGCTGGAGCACAGGGGCTGGTAGATCATGCCGACAATGATCTGTACTACACCTTCAACAGCAATTGTTCCTTTACTTTTGGTACAAACTACGCAGGTATCTCCGTTGGCTTCTTTTACGATAGCTCAGAAAAAATATTTCATGACGCTAATTCATCGCATGTAGCGCATGCCAATGCGCTCATACTCAGCGCGAGCCTGACCGATTATAATTCTAATCTCAATCTCTTCTTTACACCCGCTAACCAGCCTACAATAAGCGTTAATTTCGGTCATTCGTTTAATTCTGTAACCAACTTCATAAACTGGGATGAACTGAAGACCGGTAAAAGAAACTGGCTGGGCGCGGTAGACCGCGACTTGTATGTAGGTGTGTTTGCAAATAAGTCATTCACAAATTACTGGGATACGGTAAATCGTAAAATGACCGACCAGACGCTTACTAACTACAACAAAAACTCATTCCGCGATTTCGACCGTTTTGTGAGTTTTGGACTTAAAGTAAACTACAACCTGTACTATACCCGCTGGCTGGCCCTGGCGCTTACCGGCACAGTACAAAATGGTTTTAACCAGCCTTTTGCAGATTTTCAGAGTAGCCCATCAGCAGCGTATAATGTGCCTAACCATGTATATACCACCAGTGATTTCTCGGGCAGGGTAGGTGGCGACATCAATCACCGTATCAACGATATGAGGTTCAGCATAGCGTTGCCTATTTTCATGGGGGCCGTGTTCAACAATGTGGCTAAGACTGACCGTAAAAAGGCAACCGAAGGACGCATTGGCAGGACCGAGCGGACATTGCACCACATCTGGAACAGCCTGTTTGTAATGCCGCACTACGCGCAGAACGGCTGGGTAGGCAACCAGTGGTGCAATGAAATAGGCGGCTCTATTAACTTCCTTCAATCTACTTACGGGGGCAGCAACTCCAAGATACAGGTAAACGAAGGCCTGGGTGTAGACTGGGTATCGCGCGCCAACACACGCAATGGCTGGAGCTCACCTATATACTACCTTACCGGTAAGCTGAACATAGGTTCCTCGCCAAATGGCGGCGAAAGAAGGGCTGTTGCAAGGCGCAAAGCGCTGGAAGAAGCTCTTGCTCCCGCACCTGCTGCCGGCGATAAGAAAGACGGAGAATAGGTTCTTTCTTGCGCTCTTTCCTACGGTGTTCCCGGCAATTTTTAGCGGACGTTCTTGTGCCGAAGATCACTTGTACTATGGGCACTCTGCGAGTTAATATTGTATGCTCATAGTCTGCCGTTTGGCTCAAGAGACATGCATAATATCACAGAAGCTGAATAATGGGCAGCGATGCAAACGTTAGTTTGCACGTAAGGACGCCTGCCAGATTAAAATCCATCCATTCACATACGCACAAAAAAAAGACCGCTCTGATGAACGGTCTCTCTTTATATTTTGCAAAGCTATTAGTACCAATAGTCGCGGCGCGACCTGTAGCCCCAGCCCCACCAATCGTGACCATAACCGGTTCTGTGGTCATTCTCCAGCATGTCTCTTCTCCACGCTTTGCGGTAAGCAGCACGCCTTTTTCTGTCAGCGGCCCATGGACGATAATGGTCCATGTCTTCTGCCTGAGCAAGCTTGAAGGCTACTTTTTCGTTTTTCCTCCAGGCCCTCCAGCAGTGGTAGTCGCCTTTGTAATGGCCCTCAACATAAGAACCATGTTTGTCCTTGTCTTTGTCCTGGGCGGAAACACTTCCTGCACCCATCAGCATCACTGCTGTCAAAGCCATTAAGTAATATTTTTTCATAAGTGGCGTATTTGAATTTTGACACAAAGTAAATAATATGTCGTGTAAAAACAAATTTTTTTGCTTGAAAAAGGCGGTTTGCGGATGAAAAAAAGAGCAGTTTGGATACGTGCGCGAAATAGATGGATAGGTGCGCGGTTAGTGGCTGGCGCCATTGAAACTGCAATTCAAATCCGGCTAAAACTATTTCCAGAACAACAGGACAAAAATCGCCCCTGCAAGACACAATAGTGCCAGCATTAGCAGCAGTATAGATTTATAAAGATTTTCCTTAGACAGCTTTTTCATAACCGGTGTAAAGCTAAAATGCAAAATCCAAATCCCAAAAGTATTTTCCGGGATCTGGATTTTGAAATTGGTGTTTTTTATTTCTTAGCAGTATCCGCTTTTGGTGCGGTAGCGCTTACTTCGTCTTTAGAAAGGCTGAACTCGCGCGAGCGTGGCCCGTCTATCTGCGTGCCATCTTTATCCATCAGCGACAGCTCCACTTTGCACTTGCCCAGGCCCAGGTTCTGAATGAATCTTGGCTCCCATTTTTCCAGTGTTTCTATCAGCTTTTGAGACGGGATGGCCTCGTTTGTTATTTCTGCTTTTACCTTATATCCCGTTGGTGACAGGCTGCAATTCCATACATAGAAGTCGAGCAGTACATTGTTTACGTCGTTGCCCATGTAGTCGCCTTTCGGGCGGCTGTAGAAGATCATCGGCTTGGTAGGGTCTTCCAGTTTTTTCAGATTTCCTTTTTCATCGATCTTAAAGTGATATACTACTGCTGCTCCCTTAGTCTTTACAGACTCATGGTAAGAACGGGAGAGGAAAGCCATGAGGTAATGCTCCTTGCCGTCGTTAGGCAGTGTTATCTCATTTTTAGGCTCATACAGTGCTTTGTATGGTCCGTTGTCAAGTATGAAATGAATGTGCTGTCCCTTGTCTGAATTGTTGCACATTTTGTTGGCATTATCAGAGGTCTGCATCTTCAGCTCGTAATTCTTTACATTGAAGGCGAAAGACACTTTTGCAGAGTCTTTACCCACTTTCTGCGCACTCACCGAGGCAATAGAAATTGCTGCATTAGGAAATTCGGGCGATGGTGTTACTGTGCCCAGGGTCACAGCTGGAAGCGGGGCCGGCTTTGCGCTTGCCGTAGTGGCGCCGGCAGCCTTGTTTTCAGACGTGTTGTTGCCGCATGATGTAAACAAAAGAGTGCTGCCTGCAAGGGCAGTTAAGAGTGTGTGAATCTTCATTATATACTGTTTTTTTCAAAATTACCACTAAAAAGCAGATATTCACCAAACTTCACAAAATGGTTTTGCAGTAAAATAGGTTTGTGTACAAAAGATTACGATCTTTAGAACAGAATCAAGACATTAAAAGATGAAAAATATCGGTCAGGGAGCCTCTGGCAAAAAAGAGAAGGAAAAGCAGAAAGCTCAGAACAAGCAGGCTAAAGAGCGTAAGAAGGAAGAGCGCAAAACGCACAGCAGCAAGGGCAAGAGCCTTGAAGATATGTTTGCTTACGTAGATGAGAACGGCAACCTCTCGGATGTGCCGCCAGATCCTTCCAAAAAGGTAGAGATAAGCCTGGAAGATATACAGCTCGGGGCCGCTAAACAAGTGGAGGCAAATCCGGCTGACGCTTTCAGAACAGGTACCATAACATTCTTTAATGATGCAAAGGGATACGGATTCATCAGCGACGAGAAAAACCGCGCTAGTGTTTTTGTGCACATCAACCAGCTATCCGAACCAATAAAGGAGCGGGATAAAGTGACCTTTGAAGTGGAGATGGGCCCTAAGGGAATGAATGCCGTAAGGGTGAAAAAAATAAAATAATTCAGGTATAAAACTATGTGCATCCGGATTTGACAACTTTTAAAAAGTTGTCAAATCTCCATGACCACCAAAAATAATAGTGCAGCCTTTGCGCTATTTCGGCTACCCGCCTAGCTTATAATACATGGCCGCAGCCCACCTGCGTGGCAGCACCCTCAGCACACCCGAAAATACTTTGGCGATAGTGCCGGGCACAATGATCATTCGTTTTTTGAGGGTTTTGCGCACCGCTACTTCACCTACTTTGTGCGGCATCATGGCCATTTTCATGCCTATCCAGCCCAGCTTATCTTTTGTCACCTGTACAATTTCAGGTTTCGTAAATACAGGCCCGGGGCACAGGCAACTAACGCTTATGTGCTTTCCCTTCAGCTGGTAGCGCAGCGAGTAGCTGAAAAACAATACCGCCGATTTTGTAGCCGAGTACATATTCTTCAGCGGTATGGGTGCAAAGCCCGCCATGCTGGCTACATTCAGTATATATGCAGGTGCATTCTTTTCCAGCAGGGGCTGCAGCAGCAGGCTCAGCGACATGCATGACTCTACATTCAGCGCTACCATGTAGCGCAGCGAATCCAGCGGCAGCGTAGGGTAGTCATTCGACCCGCCGAGGCCGGCAACATTGCAAAGTATTTTCAGAGCTATATTTTTTTCCTTACACCATTGCGCTATCTGTGCGGCAGATTCCTCTTTTGCAAGATCATATACC
Source organism: Chitinophagaceae bacterium (assembly GCA_947446645.1). Lineage (GTDB taxonomy): Bacteria > Bacteroidota > Bacteroidia > Chitinophagales > Chitinophagaceae > Nemorincola. The sequence continues at coordinate 188,170 of CANFHA010000010.1, forward strand.
AATACAGTTACCTGCACATGGTACTCATCTTCGAGTTTATGTTTTGCATAGTCAAGCGTGTCCCGGTGGCGGGCTATAAGAATAAGGTTGTAGTGCCGCTTTGCCAGTGCCTCTGCAATGCCAAAGCCGATACCTTTGCTGCCGCCAGCTACAAGAGCGTATGGGTGGGTAGTGTCATATACTGCATCTGAAACAGGTACACTAAACCTGTCTATGGATGCGGTAGTTGGGATTTGCAAGGTCTCATCCGCAGCAAAAGGTTGACTCTGGCAAGAAATGGAAATTAATATTGTGCAAAGGAGGTGTACAATGATCTTCATGGAGGCAGGAATGATCTTTAATTAATTATATATAAATATCATGCCCCTTGTAGAAAAACGGCCAGCTATTTTTCAGAAAATTTTAAGTTTTACCCTCTTGTAAATTAACCGTGGGAACGGTTACATTTGTGAACAGGTATTTAAATAGAAATGGATGTCATTTGCATGCATTTTACGTTTGTGCTGATCTTTCAGTTGAAGCGAAGCATGCAATCTTCGGGTTTTGAATTTTGACTTTTGAATTTAAAAGATGACAACAGCTGAGATACTAAAAAAGGTAAGACGGATAGAAATAAAAACGAAGGGCCTGAGCAATCACATCTTCGCGGGGGAGTATCATTCTACTTTCAAGGGCCGCGGTATGTCGTTCAGCGAGGTGAGGGAGTATACGCCCGGCGATGATGTTAAGTTTATAGACTGGAACGTTACCGCACGTTTTTCTGCGCCATTTGTAAAGGTGTTTGAAGAAGAGCGGGAGCTTATACTTATGTTGATGGTAGACATAAGCGGCAGCGGTCTCTTTGGCACCCAGAAGCAGGCCAAGCGAGATCTGATAGCCGAAATGGGGGCTGTGCTTGCCTTCTCCGCTACTACCAATAATGATAAGGTGGGCGTTATCTTCTTTAGCAATAAGATCGAAAAGTATGTACCGCCGAAAAAGGGTAAAGGACATATTCTGCACATCATTCGTGAGCTGATAGCCCTGGAGCCCGACCCATCAAAGCCGGTACCGGTCAGCAAGTCTGTGAAAAGCGGACACGAGGGCGTCACAGAGCACACTGATGTGGGCCTGGCGCTCGAGTTCCTGAACAATGTGATGAAGAAGCGGTCCATAGCCTTTCTGCTCAGCGACTTTGTGAGTAATCCCTATGAGCAGGCTTTGCAGCTGGCAGCCCGTAAGCATGATCTTATTGGTATCCATATTTATGATAAGTATGACAAGGAGATGCCTCCGGCCGGATTGGTGCAGGTGATGGATGCTGAAAGCGGGCAAATGTTCTGGCTGGACACGAACGATAAGGGTGTGAAACTGCAATATGCAAAAGCATATGACGAGCGGAATAAATATTGCATACACAGTTTCCGGAAAAGTGGTGCATCTTTACTGCATGTGCGCACAGATGAGGACTATGTAAAAGTTTTACAATCCTACTTCAAGGGCAGGTGATCAATTTGAATAATTGAAACCCTGTCTGCCGCGGCAGGTGTGCAAATTTGAAAATGCCCATATAAGAAGGTGGGCGCGATTAAGTTAAAAGTGTTTGATTTTTGATTTATCGGGTTTTAAAGTCAGTGAATAGTATGAAGAAAGCCCTTTTTGGACTTTGGATTTTAATTTTTGTAGTCTCTAAAATTGCGTTGGCACAGGGCACAACCAAGGCGGAAGCGCGCCTTGATGTGCGCCAGATATCCGTGGGCGACCAGGCCCGGTTGTTCCTGGAAGTGCAGGCTGATCCCGCAGCCGGTAAAGTAGAGTGGGCCATTATACCCGATACGTTTAATAACCTTGAAGTAGTGGAACGCGGGAAAATAGATACCGTGAACCAGGGCGGGCTTACTACCTACATGCAGCGTATTGTGCTTACCGGTTTCGATTCCGGCATGTTCAAGGTGCCATCAGTGGCGTTTTCTATTATCCCTAATGGAGGTGCGCCTTATATGCTGCATACCGATTCTTTTAATCTGCTTGTGCAGACGGTGGCAGTAGATACCACCAAGGGATTCAGAGGTATAAAGGGTATTGTATATGTAAAGAGCACCTGGATGGATTACCTGCCCTATATTATTGGTGGCGGTGTGTTGCTTGTGGCATTGATAGTGGCTCTTGTTTATTTCCTCCGTAAGAAAAAAGAAGCGCCACCCGCGCCCAAAAGCCCTGTGGAAAGCCTGACGGATAAAACCATGCGCCTGCTGGCAGAGCTGGAAGCACGGCAGCTGTGGCAGAAAAGCCAGGTGAAGATCTATTATGTGGAGCTGACGGATATAGTGAGGAACTACATAGAGGAGCGTTTCCGCACCCCGGCCATGGAGCTCACCACTGATGAGCTGCTCTATAAGGCGCAGCTGCTTAAGGACCTGCAGCCCTATGTAAGCCTGCTATCCGTTATCCTCACTACTGCTGACCTTGCCAAGTTTGCGAAAGCACAGCCCTTGCCGCAGGAGCATACCGATGTAATGGAAAAAGCAAAAGAGTTTGTAAGTAATTCGAGGCCGGTAATTATAGAAACACAAGAAAAAACAACATGACCACATTCCTTGACTGGAAGCATATAACATTTGCGCATCCCATATTTTTCGGGCTGCTGCTCGTTATTCCGTTTATGATATGGTGGCAGCTGCGCAGCAAGAAGGCAGATACCCCTGCGCTCAGGCTCACATCGCTCACCGGGCTCAGTGCCGCGCATGCTGGCGTAAAGGCGCGTTTTCGCCCTGTCCTGTTCATCCTGCGCATTATTACCCTGGTTTGCTTGTCCGTAGCACTGGCGCGGCCACAGTCGTCTAATACCACGGAGAATATTGATAGCGAAGGGATAGATATCGTGATCTCAATGGACATTTCCGGCAGTATGGTGGCCGAAGATTTTAAGCCGAATCGTATTGAAGCGGCGAAAAGTATGGCGTTGAAGTTTGTAGATATGCGCCCTACCGACCGTATTGGCCTGGTTGTTTTTGGAGGTGAGAGTTTTACTATGTGTCCCATTACTATCGATCACAACATTCTTAAAGAGCAGATCTCGCAGTCAAAGAACGGAATGATCCAGGACGGTACCTCTATTGGCATGGGGCTTGCAACAGCAGTAGACAGGTTGCGCTTCTCAAAGGGAAAAAGTAAGGTGATCATTCTTACTACCGATGGTGTTAACAATATGGGCCTTATAGATCCGGAAACCGCGTTGGAAATAGCAAAGGCATATAAAATAAGAGTTTACTGTATAGGGATAGGTACAAACGGGCAGGCACCTATGCCGGTACAAACGCAGTTCGGAGTACAGAAACAGATGGTACCGGTGGAAATAGACGAAGCCTTGCTCAAAAAGGTGGCCGCGCAGACAGGTGGTAAATACTTCCGCGCCACGGGTAACCAGTCCCTTGCCGATGTATACTCAGATATAGACAAACTGGAGAAGACAAAGATAGATGTGACTTCCTTCAAACACTACGCCGAATTGTTTTTCCCTCTCGCAATGATCGCTGTAATATGCCTGGCGCTGGAAATGCTGCTGCGCTATACGGTTTTCAAAAGTATTACGTAAAAAAAGCGGCATTATTTTTGACGCTATTTGCTAATATGTATTTGAAACTTCCGCAAACTATAATTATTAACCGACTGTAATATTCTTTAATAATTCTTTATTTGTATTTTTTTGAAGTAAATTTACTCGTAAAAATACGAATAAATATGGAAGTAATGTATATGTTGCTTCTGTAGTTACAAACCTGTCAAAATATCACAAACCATAGCTCATGAATCCAATTGTACTTCCCTGCAAAAAGCTGCATACAATATCCTTTTGCTGCTCAATGCTTTTTTATCGCATTGGTATGCGGCAATCTAAGGTTGAATGCCCAGACCACCGTTTACACCAATAACTTTACCGGCTCTGGAACTACGGTGCCCGGTGGTACTCCTGCGGTAACTTTTACAAATCTGCTGGGCACACGTGCCGGGGTGCAAATAGGCGGTACAGACATTGCTACTTTCCCGACCACATTTACGGCAAATATGCTGTCCGAATGGGTAGCCGGCCCCGCGACTGCACCTTTTTTGGGCACATCCACCAATAATTCATTCTCCCAGACTACCGCACCTTTGTCGGGGTATCTTAGCCCGTTCAATCCTACGTTATCATTAAATCCCAGCCTCGTCACCTGGACGTTTAATATGGAGACACAGACGGCGGCGGGTGGCTTTTCCAATGCCACTGATAATGCAGTAGTCGTGCTTGCAGGTTCTAACGCGGCTATACGCAATGCAGGCAATGGCTATGCCGTAGCCTTTAATCCGGCATCACCACAGAAGTTAGCGCTGATCAGGTATACCGGTGGTATACAGGGCACGGTGACCACGATCATAAATTCATCGGTAAACCTGGCCAATGCTACCAACTATGCCAGTGTGCGTGTCACTTACGACCCGGGTACCAATACATGGAGCTTATTTGTGCGCGACGATGGTGCAGCAGCGTTTGCAAATCCTGCCGTTGGTGTTACCGCTGCTGCCGGCACTGCGGTAGATGCTACCTATACGGGTACTGCCATGACATCCTTTGGCTTCTTCAGTAATCACCCGGCGCAAACCGTGAATATCCTGATTGATATTGTACTGGATAACTTTTCTTATTTCGATAATTATACCGTTACGGAAGCCTGTACTTTACCGGCTATTACGGATACACCATCGGTGTGCGTGGGTGCAACAACCGCGTTGAGCAACCCCACTGCAGGCGGTACATGGAGCAGCAGCAACGGTAATGCTTCTATCGGCTCTCTTTCCGGAATTGCTACCGGTGTTACCGCTGGTACTTCGGTTATCACTTATTCATTATCGGGCTGCACAGCTGTCGTAACATTAAATGTACTACACACGCCACCAGCACCACTGGGCACTGCCAAAGTATGCGAAGGGGCAACTACAACTCTGAGTGATGCCGTTACCCCCGGCACATGGGCCAGCACTACTACCACAGTAGCCACCGTGGGGTCTGCTACAGGCATTGTTCAGGGAGTACTGGCCGGCACATCTGTCATCACTTGCAAAGTAACAAGCACAGGCTGCACCTCCAGTATCATTGTAACTGTAGACCCTATGCCCACACCCATTGCTGGAACGCTGGCTGTGTGCGAAGGCCTTACAACATCTCTGAGCAACACTGTTTACGGCGGCACATGGGCCAGCAGCAATGCTAACGCCGGCATAGGCCTGTCAACCGGAATTGCGAATGGTGTTACGGCAGGTACGTCTGTTATTTCTTATACTGCAGCTTCATGCAGCCCTGTTACTGCCGTGCTCACCATCAACCCTACGCCAACTGCAATACTGGGCAGCCTTGCTATATGCAATGGCCTTGGTGGCTCGCTGAGCGATGCGCTTGCCGGGGGCACATGGGTAAGCGGCAATACGGCAGTGGCTACCATAGGCTCAGCATCGGGTCTCGTATCTTCCGTATCTGCTGGTACTTCTGATATTACCTACACAATGCCTACAGGCTGTAAAGTTACCGCCGTATTAACGGTGAACCCATCTCCGGTGGTTATAAGCGGACCTACTGTGGTATGCGAAGGTTTGTTCACCACGCTTACCGATGGTACCCCGGGTGGTACCTGGAGCACCAGCAATGCTAATACATCAGTTGGTTCCGGCTCAGGCGTGGTAAACGGCATTACCGCAGGCACCAGCATTATTACTTATACACTACCCAATGGCTGTATTGCCACTGCACCTTACACGGTAAATCCTGTGCCGGCCGCTATATCGGGCCTTGCCAGCGGTTGCACAGGCCTGTCTATCAACCTGAGCGATGCTACACCAGGCGGTGTCTGGAGTAGTGGCAGTCCGTCAGTGGCTTCAGTTGGATCATCAAGTGGCGTGGTAACCGGCGGTCTGCCGGGAATGGCAACGATCACTTACCAGCTGCCTACTACCTGCATTACTACTATTGTAGTTACTGTTAATCCCTCTCCGCTGGCTATTGTGGGTAGTAACACGGTTTGCGAGGGTGCTAATACCACGCTTACAGATCCTGCTTTTGGCGGCACCTGGGCCAGCAGCGCGCCCGGCATTGGCAGCATCGGCGTTAGCTCCGGTATTCTTTCCGGTGTGCTTGCGGGTACTGCCACCATTACCTATACAATACCCATAGGCGGCTGCACAGCCACCATGACCATTACCGTGAACCCAGTGCCATTGCCTGTAAACGGGCCAGGTACTGTATGCGCAGGCTCATCAATAACGCTGACCGATGCTACGCCCGGCGGCACATGGAGCAGCAGCGTTCCCGCCACCGCTTCAGTCGGGTCAGCCACCGGCATTGTTACCGGCGTCACTTCAGGCAATATTTCCATCACTTATACTATAGGTACGGGTTGTTTCATTACGGCGCCTGTTACGGTAGATCCTTTGCCCAGCATCATTTTTGGTACCACCTATGTGTGTGTGGGTCTTACAACCTCGCTAAGCGACCTTAGCCCCGGTGGTACATGGAGCAGCAGCCTGCCGGGCATAGCCTCTGTAGGTTCTGGTTCCGGATTGGTGACCGGCGTTTCCCCTGGCTCTGCGCTTATTTCTTATACACTGCCCACGGGCTGTTACAAAACGGCCCCTATGACGGTGAACGCACCGCCTACCGCCATTGGCGGGCCTTCCACTGTTTGCGTAGGCAGCACCATAACTTTGACCGACGGCACCGCAGGTGGCACCTGGAGTGTGGCTGCAGGTACTGTTACTGCTTCTGTAGGCGCAGCTACAGGCATTGTTACCGGCCTGGCACAGGGCTCGGTACTGGTTTCTTATACTACATTCTCTTGCAATCTTGTGAGCTATTCCGTTACCGTTAACCCGCTGCCGTCACCCATACTGGGGCCGGGTAGTGTGTGTGCGGGTTCTGGCGCTACGCTTAGCGATATCACACCCGGCGGCACATGGAGCGCCACCGGTGCCACTGTTGGTGCGGCTACGGGCATTGTTACCGGCCTTACACTGGGCACTCCTGCTGTCATTACTTATTCGCTGCCTACAGGTTGCTACCAGCTGGCGCCTATAGCGGTTTCACCGGTGCCCGGCCCCATACATGGCCTGGACACCTTATGCCCCGGCTAATCCGTTGTTTTGTCTGACGACTCTACGGGTGGCGTATGGAGCAGCAGCAATGGCACCGTGGCTCAGGCCATAGCTATGACCGGCCAGATAAATGGCCTTGTTCCGGGCAGTGTTACCATTACTTATTCATTTATTTCCGGTTGCTATACTGTGGTTCCGGTTTACCTGCCCACCCCGCTGCCTGCAATGTTGACTATCCTGCAGACACCTATGGACTCCATGCTGTGCCGGGGTACGCCGGTTACCTTAACAGCGCACGACAGCAATGCAGGCACTCCATCATTTGTATGGAAACTCTTCGGCACCATTTACATAGGTGTAGGTTCTACGCTTACTTACAACCCCGCACACGGCGACTTCATCACCTGCATCATGACGACAAGTGGTGTGTGCGCCTCGCCATCAGTGGTGGCTAAGGATGTAGTGTTTAATGTGTGGCCTGTAGTGAGCCCGATAGTGGACCTTACCTGCACGCAGGCCGATACTGCTGCCTACCTGGGTGAGGAGTACACCTTCTATACTACCGTTACCAATGGCGGCGCCAGCCCTGTATACCAGTGGTATATAAACCAGGTGCCGGTAGCCGGTGCCAATGCGCCTGTATTTACAACACGCATTTATAACGACAACGATACTATATTCTGCAAAGTATCGGGCAACTCGCCGTGCGATACCGGTAGCAACACAGGCATTAGTAACGCGCGGGTAATTTACGGGCAGGGATTTCTGCGTGTGGGCAATGTCACAGTGGGCAACGAGCTTGGGTTGTTCCCTAACCCGAATAACGGGAGCTTTGTGCTCAGCGGAAAAACCGGAAGTACGGCAGACGAAGACATCACGCTGGAAGTAACGGACATGCTGGGCCGCACAGTTTACACCGGTACGGCAACCGTACAGCAGGGTGCACTGAGGGCAGAAATAAAACTGGCCGAAGAAGCCTCCGGCAGCTACCTCCTGCATGTACAAACCGCCACAGGTAGTGAAACCTTTCATTTTGTAGTAAGTAGATAGACTATATTTTTATACTATTAAAAAATAGCGCGGCTGCATCAGCCGCGCTATTTTTTTGCCTGCCACTAGATTAACACATAATTTAAAAGCGGCACTATTATTGTAGTTTACTCTTAAATATTAATTTCTTTACGTAAATTTAACGCCGTCTTATTAACTGTATTAGCAAACACTGAAAATGAAAAAAATATACACTTACGCTTATCTGCTCCTGGCTGTTCTTTTTTTATCTAATCGCAGTGCAATTGCACAGACTACGACTTTTAACTATACAGCTAGCGTACAAACATATGCAGTGCCTGCTGGTGTTACAAGCATCGTTGTGGATGTTATTGGTGCGCAGGGCGGTGGACGAGAATGCGTTTTAACTAATTATCAAAGTAGAGGTGGCTGCGGTGGTCGTGTGCAGGCTACTATAAATGTAACGCCAGGGCATGTGCTGAATATTTATGCAGGTGGAGGTGGAGTAGGTGGCTCTAACACAGTGACCGGCGGCGCTGGTGGATGGGGTGGACCATACAATGGCGGTTCAGACTTTTCATGGTCTACAATATGGCCGGGTGCCGGAGGCGGTGCAGGGTCTGCAATAGTTGACGTTACCTCTGGTCTTCAGCTGGCAGTTGCTGGCGGCGGCGGTGGTGGCGGTGGCTTGTTTTGCCAAACCTACATTTTTGGGAATGGAATCGGCGACCGTGGTGGCAATGGCGGTGGCCTTATTGGAGCGGCTGGAAATTCTGATAATTGTGGTATTACCTTTGGAGGACAAGGTGGTACTCAACTCGCCGGCGGTGCGGCGTCTACGTGTATTGTTGGAGGTGGAACTGCTGGAAGTGCGGGAACGGGGGGTAGTTATACTGGGTTCGATGGCTCCGGTGGTGGTGGTGGTGGGTATTATGGCGGGGGGGCAGGAACAGACGGAGCCGGTGGTGGGGGAGGATCTTCTTACACGAACCCAACGTTTACTACTGCTGTGATACATACACAGGGTTATATATGCACTACCGGTGTTACTGGTGCAAATGGTAAGGTAATCATCACTGTTTCCTGCAATGCCGGCACCATCTCTGGCCCTACTGCCGTATGTGCAGGTTCTAATATTACATTAACAGATGCTGTTGCTGGTGGCGCATGGAGCTCAGGTGCTGCGGGTGTGGCGTCAGTAAGTGCTTCAGGCGTGGTTACCGGCAATAGTGCGGGTACGGCTACTATCAGCTATACGGTAGGCGGCTGTTCTGCTACTTATGTGGTTACAGTTACTTCTTTACCTACCGCTATCCTCGGCAATAGGGTTATTTGTTCCGGCACATCCGGCACATTAAGCGATGCCGTTGCTGGTGGCGTATGGAGCAGCAGCAATCCTGCTGTGGCATCTATTGTTGCTGCTACAGGTGTGGTTACCGGCCTGGGCACGGTTACTGCTACGGCTACCATATCTTATACCATTGGCGGGTCGTGCTTCACTACCGCTATAGTTACGGTCAATCCGTCACCTGCCGGTATATCTGGTACACCTGCGGTATGCGCAGGGCTTACTACCACGCTTACAGATGCTTCTGCCGGTGGCACATGGAGCAGCAGCAATCCTGGTATTGGCAGCATTGGCGCGGCGTCCGGCATAGTGAGCGGCATTGTAGCCGGTACTACTACCATCAGCTATACCAACTCATTCAACTGTTCTTCTACTGTGCTGTTTACGGTCAATCCGTCGCCGGTGGCCATTACCGGTGCCCCTGCACTTTGTGTGGGCCAGGTAACCACGATGTCCGATGCTACCACGGGCGGCACATGGCAGAGCAGTAATACTGCTGTGGCTACTATCGTTTCTGCTACAGGTTTCACCCAGGCTGTGGGCCAGGGCACTACTACTATTACTTATACTTTGCCTGCCGGTTGCACCTCTACCATGGTCCTTACAGTTAACCCGTTGCCTGCGCCTATTACCGGCAACGCCACTGTATGCGGCGGGGTAAGTGATACACTGTATGATACTACACCGGGTGGTGTATGGAGCAGCAGCAATACCGGTGTTGCGATCATAGGGTCGGGTACAGGTATAGCCGTTGGTATTGTGGGTGGCACTGCTACTATCAGCTATGTGCTGCCGGCCACCGGCTGCGGCATCAGCATGGTGCTTACGGTCAATACTTCTCCTATCGCTATATCAGGCAATCATAGTTTGTGCGTGGGTCTTTCTACACTGCTTACCGATGTTACACTGGGTGGTACGTGGAGCAGCAGTAACCCTGCCGTGGCAACCATAGTTTCCGGTTCAGGCCTCGCTACTGGTGTTAGCAATGGTACCAGCACTATTACGTACTTATTGTCTACCGGCTGCACCGCCATCACAGAGGTTACTGTTAATCCGGTGCCGGGCACTATCAATGGTTCTACCAATGGCTGCATCGGCTTCACTACTACACTTACCGATGCCACACCAGGTGGCACCTGGAGCAGCAGCGCTCCTGGTATCGCCAGCATAGGGTCATCTACCGGTGTTGCGAACGCACTCTCTGCAGGCAACACCACTATGACGTATGCACTGGTAAGCACCGGTTGTTACTCTACCATGCTGTTCACGGTCAATCCGCCACCTGCGGTTATTATAGGGTCATCTTATATCTGTGCAGGTTCGTCATCTATTTATAACGATGCATCTCCGGGCGGCACATGGAGCAGCAGCAATTCCGCTATTGTTTCCATAGGTTCCTCCAGTGGTGTGGCCGTAGGTAATACTACAGGCACTGCCGATATCACTTATACACTGGCATCCACTACCTGCTATCGTACACTGGCAATTACGGTTACTACGCCGCCTACACCTGTCAGCGGTTCCGGCACAGTATGCAACAGTTATACTTCCACGCTGTCAGATGGTACACCGGGCGGTATCTGGAGCACTACAGCAGGCTCAGGTTCAGTATCGGTGGGTTCCACCTCTGGCATTGTTACGGGGCTTAGCACGGGCACAGCTATAGTATCGTATACTACATTTGCCTGCCC
>CANFHA010000011.1 GCA_947446645.1 Chitinophagaceae bacterium
GTGATATATTTTCGTTTTGTGAATACAAAGATATAAAACATTTTTGTAATAGACAAAATATATTTAATATATCTGTTGAAATCGTTGTCTGGATTGAGGAAAAGTTTTCAACTATATCGGTATAGATTTTAGTATTGACTTTTGACCAACCATTTTAAGAAAGGACTGGTCTTCACTCTAAAAAATAAAAAATGGAAGACCAAACAAAGGGGGTTTATAAACTGGATATTTACACTAAAGAATACATCTACTTTATTCTTACTTGAAACATTTCCTTTTGAATAAGCATTTCCATATGGAGTATTAATTACTAACTCAATATATCTTGAGTTAACAAAGTTTAGAATTGGTTGTATTAGCCCCAAACTTACGTAAAATGCAAAATCAAATTCTTGGTCAATTACGGCCGCTTCTCCAATTGCGCCAACTCTTGTTATAAGAATATCTCCTATTTCAGGCTTCTTATTTTTTATACATTATAAATACGCTTCGTATGAAACATACTTCCTATTATCAGGTGTAAACTTAAATGGCTTTACGTGCTGTGCTGAAATAAATGGAATGCCATCGTTTGTGTATGTTGGTGTTTGGTGTGTTCCGTCAGTAATGTTTCTACATATTTCATCAAGTTTACACCAAATCCATTTTTGTGGAATATCAAAAAGTAGTTCATCTTGTTTTTCAGCTTCTTGTAATTTCCCTTGCTTGATAGTTTTTTCAGCAATCAGTTTTCGGAGAAAGTCTGATTTAGTACGTGAGGCTATTACATTCTATATCCAGAGCATACACAAACAATAATTTACCCCACTCCAGCTCCTATATTTGCCGACAGAACGAAGTAGCAACTTGATGGTCTACTCACGAGAGAAAAGTCAAGGAAGGGGGCTTAAAATGAGGAAAATATGAAGAATACACCAACCACTGGGAAGTTCTCGAATCGATGGCTGAAATGATGGTTGCACAAGGACGAAAAGCTCAGCTCCTAAATTCAACAGATAGCCCTTTACAAACAGCAGGAGAGATAGATTTTGAAATATTTGCTGTGAAAAGCCTCGTCTGTATTAGCAATGTTTTATATCGGTACAACTTTATGGCGGAGGGTCAGGCAGTATTAGAAGAGGCTGAAGGAGTGATTCGTACGATGGAAAATGATATTGACGAAGCGGATGCTCAGAGCTACGTCAAAATGGAGAGCCTGTATTATTAAAAAACTACAACTCAGAAGAAGAAGTAAATAACTCTTCAATTTTTATCCCCAGACCCTTGCATACTTGATTCAGATAAATGAATGAAGGATTAAATTGTCCATTTTCTAAGTAAGCCCTCTTAATTGGTAAATCAAAGCCGTGTTTTTTACGACACGGCTTCTTATTGTCCTGAATTTTTTATACTTTCACGGATATGCTACAAAGAAACTTTAAAGGGAAAGCATGGTTACAGAATTGAAGGTCCTGATGTAAATTTTGTTGATTGAATTTATTCGTGAGGTATGAAAATATATTTATTTATTGCCTTTTATTTTATTTTATTCTTAATTAGTTCATGTACTGATAGCCGTAGTTATGATAGTAATAACTCTGCTAACACCTCAAAGGAATATACTACTTCCCAAACTCAATCGTCGTCATTGCCGGCTGTAGAACAAAAGATAGAAGTTGATATTTGTAGATGTCTTACAGAACCACAAAATTCAGAATATAATATAAAAAATAAGACTGCATGTTACGAGGCAATTGATAAGGAATTAGGAGTTGTGCATTGGTCATCCATAAATTTCAGACAGAATAAAGCCGTATCTCAACGCTGGGATGATTTGGTTTATAAATGCACTGGTAAAAAAACAAATCATGCTGAAATAGCCGGAGAGTATGTAGGGACAAACAATTTCGGGAGCCAGTCAGTCATTACTCTTTATAATAGCGGAACGCTTATTATTCAAAGTGAAGGTTTGGATATGATAGGGGGAAGATGGACTGGAACGGCAGATGAGCTGAACTTATACACCAAAGATGATTATGGTAATGAGGTTCTTTTTGGAAATGCCAAGGTTAGGGAAGATGGGCTACAAATAACAAGTGGTGGCGGGTTTTATCGAAGGAGGCAATAATTATAGTGAAAATACTTAACAGTTAAAAATTTTATACATGACACAATCTGAATTGAATTTGTATATCACACTAGGTGTATTGGTTTTAGTATTGATTGGAATATTATCGGAATATTCATTAAAACGCTTACTCTTAGTTGTTGTTTGTGTGCTCATCTACTGGTGTGGGTATTCATTGTATAACATACATTCCGCAAAGCAACAAATGGAACAACTACAAGGCAACTTAAAGAATTCATTAAACAACTTATCAGGCAATCTCGGTGAGAATAATCATGGACCAGAATCTGACAAAAAACAATATGCCCAATCTAAAAATGGCGATGGTGGAATAGTATATTGGACAGATGCATCAGGGCAACATGGATTAATGGCAGATGACCATGATCTGGGAGAGATGAACTGGGAGGAAGCCAAGAGAGCCTGTGAGGCTAAAGGCAATGGCTGGCATTTACCTACAAAGGAAGAACTACTGAAGCTATATGAGAATAAAGACAAGGTAAGCGGGTTGAAAAATTCCTCCTATTGGAGTTCGAGTGAGGTCAACTACTACGGCTACGCCAACGCATGGGTCCAGTATTTCCCCAGTGGCGTTCAGGCCAACGGCAGCAAGAACGTCTCAAACTACGTGCGTGCAGTTCGGGCTTGTAATCAGGTAATCAAGAAAATAGATAGATATATGTGGACTGGCCAAAAAATCGAAGGATGATTTGGCCAGTCCTTTTCTTTCTCATTTTGTTATTTATAGAGCAGCTGCAGAGCAGCCGTAAAGATTCTCAATACAGAAAAAGACGGTTTTGGACAAGGCTGGACATCCACCTCCATTTTGATAGTTTTTGAAAAATACTATGACGCGTCCAAAGATGTCCAGATTTGTCCAAATTCAATACGGCGCAGAGTGCTAATTTCAGTCCGCAAAAAAGCTTCCTAAATCTGGGGCTATTTTTTTTGCGCCTTTACCCCTTGTTTATTCCTGATTGTTAACAATTTGTTGAGGTAAAGGAAACATTAATGTAACTATTTAATAACACTGCTTAGGCACTTTTGTAGCTCGCTAAATAGTGTTAATATAATGTTCCAATTTAATAGAGTTGCAGTCTCCCGATTTGTGCTTTTTGTCAACACTTTATTAATACTTTTTTTTACCACTCACAACATTAATGCTCAGCCGTTTACTCCCGGCAGCCTTGTTGTTTTAAAAGTAGGAGATGGCACCGGGCTCACCAGCGCCGCACAGCCAATATCTGTACTGGAGTATTCAACCTCTGGCGTAGCTTCTGGTGTCAACATTGTGCTCCCTTCATCAGGTTCAGGTCCGCGGATAACGAATAGTGGAACTGCTACTTCAGAAGGGCAGATGACATTGTCTGCGGAAAGAGACCGGTTGATACTTGTGGGCTATGATGCGAACGCCGGAACTACAGGAGTAGTAACGTCTGCTTCGTCTGCCGTGAACAGACAAATGTTTGCGATCACACCTGCTGCAACGTATTCGCTTGCTGCGTCTACAGCTACTTTGTATAACGGAAACAACATTCGTTCAGGTACTGCCTCGGGCTCAAATTACTTCGGAGGAGGACCAGGAAGCGGCATCAGCTTAATGAATGCCGGATTTTCGCTTATGACTACGCCGGTAGTCAATACCAGGGTTGTTCAGATATTTAATGGGCAGATCTATTTTTCGTCTGCAACAGGCGCTAACCTCGGAGTGTTATCACTTGGAACAAACATAACCACTGCGTGTTGTGCAGCTTCAACATTGCTTAATGCATCACCTTCGCCAAGCGCGTATGGCTTTTCATTAAGTCCTGATGGGAATACACTCTACATTGCTGATGACGCGCAAGGTATTAACAAGTATACGAAAAGTGGTGCAACCTATGCACTTGCCTACAACGTTAATTCAACGTTGGTGCGGAGTATTGCTGTAGATTATTCGAGTGTTAATCCAATCATCTATGCAACAACGGCATCTTCTATAACACCAAACCAGATCATTAAAGTTACAGATGCGGGAATGAGTTCGACATCAACAGTGCTTGTTGCTGCATCGCCTGCCAATACGGTGTTTCGCAGTATTTCGTTTACTCCATCCTGCCAGGCAAGTATAACGTTGTTGAGTTTGCCTTCTGTTTGTGTGGGTAGTACTGCCAAAGTGGTTATAAAAGGTAATCCAACAGGAGTTGTTTCCTACAATGTAAACGGCGGTGCAACGCAGACTACTACTATAGATGCGCGTGGGTACGATACAGTCAACATTGGCCCACTAACAGGTAACACGACTATTAACCTCGTGAGCATTAACACACCGGCATGCACGGCGGCGCCGGTAACTGGTAGTGTTTCAGTAAATGTATTTCCGACATTTAGTGTTACTGCCGTATCAAATGACGGTCCCCTATGTGCCGGCAACGATTTGCACCTTGGAGCCAGCATTAGTGCGTCTGTAAGCCCTTATACCTATGTATGGAGTGGTCCGGCAGGTGCTGTAAGCAGCCTCGGGTCTACAGCCTCACTTACCAGTTCCGTAACTGTAACGACTATACCCACGTTACCAACTTTCCCAGCATACTCACTTGCGGTAACAGATGCTACCGGTTGTGCGGCTTATGCAACCACAACTACAACGGTAAATGCCAGGCCGGTCTCCTATTCTGTATTCGGTTCCGGAAGTTATTGCTCGGGTGGAGCTGGGGTAGATGTTCAGTTGAGCAATTCAGAGTCTGGTGTAAACTATCAGCTTTACAATTCATCAGGCACCGTAGGAGTTGCGATAGCAGGAACCACTGGCGCTCCGCTCGATTTCGGAGTGCAGCCCGCCGGTATATATACCATTTCAGCGATAAATTCAACGAGTGGTTGTAGCAACAGTATGTCTGGGTCTGCAGCGATAACGATGAATCCTTTACCTGCTGCGATAACAGGGAATGTGCCGTTGTGCGTATCCTCGGTTATTCCACTTACTGATGCCTCGGGTGGAGGCACGTGGAGCTCAGGTAACAGTTCTTTAGCGTTATTAAGTTCTGGTACAGGCATTGTAACGGGCGTTAGCGCTGGTAATCCGCTTGTCACCTATACGTTGCCTACAGGTTGTTTTATCACTGCGGTATTAACGGTAAATCCGACACCCCTTCCCATATCTGGTCCGGGGGGAGTCTGCATCACCTCAACTATTTCGTTGTCTGATGGAACAGGAAGTGGCAGCTGGTACAGCAGTAATACGGGCGTTGCTACCATTGTAGGTGGCTTAGTTAGTCCCGTTAGTTTAGGAACAACGACAATCAGTTACGTTGTGCCCACCGGTTGCATGGCAAACCGAATTATAACAGTAAATCCGTTGCCGGCAGCGATAACGGGATCGATGAATGTATGTGTGGGGTTAACAACGACATTGACTGACGGCGGTGGAGGAACCTGGAGCACAGCAGGTGCGTCTTTCGGGTCGATTGATGCGGTTACTGGTATACTCACAGGCATTACAGCAGGTACAGCTTCCGTGACTTATACGTTACCAACTGGGTGTACGATTAACAACATTGTGACGGTGAATCCACTGCCACTAAGTATTAACGGAGGACTTAACGTTTGTGCCGGATATACCACAACTTTAAATGAGCTGACATCCGGCGGAAGCTGGAGCAGCGGAAATGTATCGATCGCGTCTGTCGGATCCGGCAACGGCATTGTGTCCGGGATCACTGCTGGAAATACAAATATAACCTATACGCTGCTAACGACAGGCTGTTATACAAGTACTTCATTTACCGTTAATCCGTTGCCGTCGATGATCAGCGGCCCGGCGAATGTTTGTGCAGGTTCATTAACCACGTATTCAGATGCTTCCGGTGGCGGTACATGGGCAAGCAGCAACACAGGGATCGCCACTATAGGATCTGGCAGCGGTGTGCTTTCCGCAATTATGGCGGGAACTACTACACTCACCTATACCATTGGTACCGGGTGTACAATAACTACGACGATTACCGTAAATCCGCTACCTGCGGCTATAAACGGATCGGGTCGTGTTTGTGAGGGGCTTTCGACAAGTTTTTCT
The DNA here is from genome assembly GCA_947446645.1 of Chitinophagaceae bacterium. Taxonomy (GTDB): domain Bacteria; phylum Bacteroidota; class Bacteroidia; order Chitinophagales; family Chitinophagaceae; genus Nemorincola. The sequence goes on from CANFHA010000011.1 coordinate 6,162, forward strand.
GATATCACACCTTTGGGAAACTGGATAAGTGGCCTGCCGGCAAGTGCGTCTGTCGATGCAGTTGGTAATGTGACTGGCCTGGTTTCCGGGACCGTAGTTATATCTTATCAATTGCCTACTGGTTGTTATACAACCTCTGTACTAACTGTTGATCCGCTTCCCGGGGCTATCGCAGGTCCATCGGGCATGTGTGCCGGCTCTTCTACAGTACTTACTGATGTTGCAACCGGTGGAAGCTGGTCGAGCAGCAATCCCAGCTTTGTTTCTGTTAATTCCGTTTCCGGGCTTATTTCGGCTATCATGGCAGGATCTTCCACGGTAACGTATACTTTGCCCACTGGTTGCCTTGTAACAATGGGTGTAACGGTGAACCCCTTGCCGCCTGCAATTACGGGTTCAGTAGCGGTTTGTGCAGGTGCTTCGTTCCCATTGACCAATGCAGCGGCAGGTGGGACATGGAGTAGTAGCAATACTTCGTTTGCGGATGTAGGTTCAGGTAGCGGTATTGTTACCGGTACGGGTGGCGGATCTCCGGTAATCACGTATACTTTACCAACATCCTGCTACACAACTGCAGTGGTCACTATTAATGGGCTGCCTTCTGTTATATCAGGAAGTACGGTTGTTTGTTTAGGTGCAATCAGTTCATTATCATCTGCACCCGCCGGAGGCGTCTGGAGCAGCAGTGCACCAAGTAGTGTGAGCATTGGTTCTGCAACAGGAATAATTAGCGCTAATTTAACCGGCGCTGCAACTATAACGTATACTTTGGGTACGGGATGTAAAACAACAACGGAGGTTACAGTCAATCCGCTGGCTCCCGGCATTACAGGAACTACTATTGTATGTCCCGGTGCTACAATCACTCTAAGTAATGTTGTTCCTGGTGGAACCTGGAGCAGTACGGCAGTCTCAGTAGCCACTGTCGGCTCGGTTTCCGGAATTGTATCAGGGATGTCAGCGGGAGCTGCGGTAATTTCTTATCTGCCACCATCTGGCTGTGGTAACTATATCACCGTTACAGTTTCGCCTTTACCTGCCACGATATCCGGGAACCGTTCACTTTGTCCCGGTTCTGCAAATAACCTAAGTGATGCGACACCGGGAGGCAACTGGAGCAGCAGCGATGCAAGCATTGCGACAATTATTCCTGCAACAGGTGATGTGACAGGTGTAGCGATAGGCACTGCCATAATAACCTATACTTTGCCAACAGGATGTTTTATTACCGGCACTGTGACGGTCAATCCATTGCCTGCTTCCATTACAGGGTGGGCAAGGCTTTGCGCAGGAGCAACAACATCGTTGAGCAACCTGTCTGCCGGAGGCACCTGGACGAGCTCAGCACCGGGAACTTTTACCGTATCTTCTTTGTCTGGCATTGTTACCGGAGTTTCAGCAGGTACAGCTTTTGTTACTTATTCGCTTAACACCGGGTGTATTGCTACGGCATTGGTCACAGTAGATCCGTTGCCCGCTGCCATTTTGGGAACGAGGGCAATATGCCAGGGGCTTACGAGCTCGTTTACAGACGTTAATACCGGAGGTGCCTGGATCAGCGCACTACCGCTGACCGCATCCATTGATGCAGTAACAGGTATTGTTACCGGCATTGCTACTGGTACGGCCACCATAAGCTATACACTGCCCACAAGCTGTGCAATAACAGCAGTCGTGACAGTAAATCCATTGCCAAATCCTGTTACAGGTAATACGCCACTGTGTGTTGGTGCAGTAGTAACTTTAAGTGATGCAGGAGGTGGCTCCTGGAGCACTATGACACCCGCAGTAGCAACAGTTGGCGGTGCCGGAAACGTCCTGGGTATAGCAGCAGGAACCGCTATTGTAAGCTATACTTTGCCAACAGGCTGTGGCACTACAACAATAGTTACTGTGAACCCGCTTCCGTCTGCAATTAGCGGCGCTTCGGATGTATGTATTGGTCTGAATACAATGCTGACTGATTTAAGCCCGGCAGGATACTGGAGTAGCGGAAATGTAGCAGTGGCTGTAGTAGATGCTGCAAACGGCATTGTAACTGGCGTATCGGCCGGGAGTGTAAATATTACTTATTCATTTTTGGCAACGGGCTGCAGCGTAGTGAAGACAGAGACAGTAGTGCCTTTACCTCCGGCTATCAGCGGCCCGGCAAGCTGGTGTGTTGGCAATACAGTATCGCTTAGTGATCCCTCTCCGGGTGGAATCTGGAGCACATCAGATCTCAACATTTCGATAAGTCCATCCGGTAGTGTAACCGGCTTATCGGCAGGCACTGCAAATGTTACTTATACTATTCCGGCGGGATGTGCTTCCATAAAGAATGTTACAGTAAATCCATTGCCGCCAGCAATCGCTGGTATCAAATTTATTTGCGCCGGAGCAAATACGACGTTGTCAGATGCTGCTCCGGGGGGCACATGGAGCAGCGGTGTTCTATCTGTAGCAAGCATCAGCGGATCTGGTTTACTGTCCGCTTTCAGCGCGGGAACTTCCATAGTTAGCTATACGCTGCCGACTGGTTGTGCGACAGCTACACTTGTGACCGTAAATCCATTACCAGCAACAATAGGCGGGCAATTAGCGATATGCACAGGAGTAACGTCCACACTTTCTGATCTGTCGCCGGGTGGTCTCTGGAGTGTTGATCCCTTGGTGGCGGGTATTGCAGTTATTGATCCTATTAACGGAAGCGTATCTGCACTGGCTGCGGGCACTGTTGGCGTTAGCTATACTTTGCCCACAGGTTGTTTTGTGAATACTATACTTACAGTAGATCCTATACCACTCACAATAACTGGAACAACTTCAATTTGTGTTGGGACTACCTCAGCACTTTCGAATGTTACTATTGGCGGGGTATGGAGCAGCAGCAACTCATCTTTGGCCTCTGTCGGTTCATTGACCGGCGTGGTCTCTGCTATCACAGATGGTACAGCGATAATCAGCTATAGAATTCCAACAGGTTGTTTCACAACGCTTCCGTTTATTGTAAATCCGCTACCCGCTTCTATCACCGGTAACAGGAGTGTTTGCCTTGGTGCGAGCTCACTGTTAAGTGACGCGTCAGCTGGCGGAACATGGAGTATCAGTGGTTCCCCTGTAATCGCCACAATTGGCGTTTCCAGCGGATTGGCGTCAGGAGTATCATTAGGAACGTCAGTTGTTACCTATACATTACCTACCGGATGCTCTATAAATTCTTTACTTACAGTGAATCCATTTCCCGCGGCTATTTCGGGAGACACTATTCCCGTATGCCAGGGGTTCAATATTTTTTTAAGTGATAGTACGCCGTCAGGGATATGGAGCAGCGCTAATCCTGAAATAGCCGGGGTAGTTGCCGGGACTGGTGTTGTGAATGGAACAGCTGCCGGCACTGTTAGTATATCGTATACGCTGCCCACCGGTTGCGGAGTGGTCGCAGTTGTTACCGTGAATCCATTGTTCCCTATATCAGGCAGCAGAACTGTTTGCACCGGGTCTGCCATCTCGCTGAGCGATCTTGCGGGTGGTGGTACATGGACGAGCAGTAATAGCAGTGTAGCGACAATAGGAAGCATAAGTGGCCTGGTTGCAGGGCTCGCTTCTGGAGCTACGTTGATCAGCTATCACCTGAACACGGGCTGCACTGCAATTGCGGCAATTACCGTAAATGCGATTCCTGCTGCCTTCAATGTTGCAGGTGGCGGCGCTATATGCGCTGGTGCACCGGGAGTGCCCATTACGCTTGATGGTAGCTTTCCTGCTGTCAATTATGAATTGTTCAATGGATCTGCATACGCAGGCACACAACCCGGTTCAGGAGCATCTGTTAGCTTTGGCCCTTTTGCAACTGCAGGTTTTTACACTGTTCGTGCTACAGATGCGGTAACGGGATGCGTAGCGGAAATGACAGGAAGCGCAATAATAACAGTAAACCCGAATATTGCACCCGTAGTTTCTGTATCTGTTGATCCTGGGTTGGTCGTATGCGAAGGAACTACTGTGTCATTTATTGCAAATGCAATAAATGGTGGCGCATCCCCTTCTTACCAGTGGTTAGTAAATGGTATTAGCGTGGCAACTGGTGCAGGATATAGCTATATCCCGCTGAACAGCGATTCTGTTTCTGTTGTGCTTACCAGTAGTGCATCTTGCGTACTGCCTGCTACTTCATCGGCCGGTGTAGTTATGAATACGGTAGCCGGTGTCGTGCCTTCTTTAAATATTTCGGCAAGCCCCGGAGATTCATTGTGTCCCGGTACACCGGTTACACTTACCCCCACACCAATGTTTGGAGGGTTCACTCCAGCCTATAGGTGGATAAAGAATGGTATTTATGTGGGTACCGGCAGTAATTACACTTATTTGCCGGTCGATGGCGATAACGTCTTCTGTGAGTTACACAGCAGTTTAAGCTGTAGTCTTGTCGACACGGTGTATAGCAACAACATAAATATGCATGTGCCACCTATCAGCATACCAATTGTTTCTCTCAGCGCCTTTCCTGGTCTTGTTATCGCAGCCGGACAAGCTGATACTCTTGTGGCCGACGTAGTATTTTCAGGCCTGAGCCACAGCTACCAGTGGACGATAAATGGTGTGCTGATACCAGGTGCTAACTCAGATACGTTTATAAGCAATACTTTTAACAATCTGGATACGGTAAAATGTATAGTGACTGGTAATAGTACTTGCGGCTCTACTGAGCGAATTTCGCAGGTTATTATCTTAGAGACAAAAGCGCTGGCCTTAACAGGGATTGAAAACTCGCTGGATGAGATAAGGCTTTTACCTAATCCGAACAATGGCACTTTCGTGATCAAAGGGCAGGTATCAGCAATTGAAGAGATAAGCGTAGAGATAACCGATATGCTTGGTCAGAATGTTTACTCTAAAGTTGCCAGGGTGCAGAATGGATGGGTTAATGAGGACATAAAGCTCGGCGGCCTAGCCAATGGTATGTACTTGCTCACATTGAAATCAGGTGGCGCCAATAAGGTGGTGCATTTTTCAATAAGCCAATAGTTCTTTTGACTAGCGGGAAGCAAGTAGAACCAGTTATGGCAATGGATAGTATAGTAAGAATTGCTGTATGCGATGCGAAGGTTCGGATCACATACAGCATCATTCTTTAACGACCATTTTGTTGCAGATGTACTGGCCGGCTGATATACTTAAGGAGTAAAGTCCGGGTGCCAGTACAGAGGGTATTTCCAGCTCTTCTTTTGTGATATGAAAACTAGCGTGTAGTATTATCTGGCCCAGCATGTTAGTACATTGTATAGTTACATCTTTGCCCAGCAATTCACTGCTGAAGTTCAGCACCAGTAATTCTCTTACTGGATTTACAACATTTACTTTCTCCTTTTGGTCTAGATCTTTGCTTACGCCGGCAGTTTGTGCATTTATTTCAAGATCAACCATCACGGGATATTTGTTAGACATTTGAAAGATAGCTTCGATAACGTCTGGTGGAGCTGATGTGTTGGTGGGTGCATCGTTAACAGATTTTCCTACGCGGTTACCATCATTTCCCATAGTTCGATAGGAGTGCGGTATGTAGCGCATACCGTCCTGGTTATACACTAAGGCTTCTGAAATAAAAATGTGATCGTACCATGATTTGCCACCCCCGTTTGAGCCACACGAATTCGGAATGTTTGATAGTCTTGTTGTCGTTGTAAGATACGGCGCGAATGACGAAGGATTGCTATCCCAGTCTGCTGGGTAGGATACATCTCCGTCTGGTGAAAACGGAGGGTCGTAATATCGGAAAGCTTCATTGGCAGGTGCAACCAATCTTTGATAACAGGCTTCACTGCTCTTATGGGTATTAAAGTCTCCCATGTTAATAGCGTTTGGTAGCCTGGAGAAATGGGTTTGAATTCCCGCCATTTCGCCATTTATCTGATCGGCTCTTATGGCCTGGTCGCTACTGCTGCTTCCCGAATTGTCGTGGTTCAGCGTAACATAAAGAAATACGGTGTCGTGTGTAGTGGCGAGATCATTGCTTTTGTAAAAAAGTTTGTAGGTATTGAAATCGGTTATGTTTGGGTAAGAGTCGGTGATATTTACGAATCCTAGTTTAAGCTGGTTGTAAAATAGTATAGAGATATTGTCAGCTCCTGACGAATTAGTGTAGCTGCAAAAAGCGTACTTGCCTGGATAGGCTGCATTCAGTGAAAAACGGAGAATGGAATCTGCAAATCCTACCGGAGCTGAACCTGAATGATCTCCCGCAAACATGGGTATTGCAGCCATCTTGTTGAGCCCTATTATATCAGGATTCGCGTAAGCTACAATTGTCCGCAGGTAGCCGTGTGATTCCGTATGTGAGCCCTGGCAGGGTGGTTTGTCGCCATAGTAGAGCACATTGTATGTCATCGCCCGTAGCGTGTCTGCTTGTGCAAGCGCAGTATCACTTAAGATGGCCAATGCCCCGCACAATAGCGAGGCATTGATTTTTAATCGACTTTTGCTCATTGGGAATGTCCTTATTGAATTGCCTTTTATTGTTTTATTCCATAGAGTGTAATATTATCGAAACGGTCGTTGCCGGTAGTAGTACCGGTGGCATTTGAGAAATTGATCTTTACTTTAAAGTTTGGATTATTATTTACACTTGCATCTGACGAAAAATCAAGAGTAATCAGACTGTAAAGCGTATCTACAGCGTATACGCCGGATGCAGCTATCGCAGTATTTATGTAGTTCGTTCCGTCAGTGGTGTAGGTGACCGTGTTTGTTGCAGCTCCTTTGCTGGAACGTGCTACTGCATACTTCAGAATAAGGTCCTTATATCCAGTGGTAGGTAACGATAATACGAAGGGACCTGAAGGATTTCGCAGACGCAGCGCCGCAGTTCCGGCTATTGCAAGTGTGTCATCTCCTACTGCGTTAAGATTAGTGCCATTTTGAACGGTGTCGAATCTTATACCGCCATAGGATAAACTAGCGCCCGCCACGATGGATTGAGTGGGAGTACCCATAATAGTTAACGTATCCTCATTGCAGTTCCAGTAGTGAATCAACGTGTCATTTCCTGTATTTACAGGCGGTGGGGTGATCTTGCCAATTATTCGATCTTTAACACATGCTCCTGCCAGCAAGGTAATGGTAGTAAGCAGCGCCATGGGAAGTAGATATTTTTTCATAAAATTATTTTTAAAGAGTTGTGGATGTTAAAAATTAAAAAACGACCTGGTAGCCAATGCGTATTTGTCCGTAATATTTGAGTGGATTCAGAGACGCAGATTCGATTGCCGGCCTGTAGTACTCCGCTTTAAACACGGAATTAAAGCCATTTACCTTATATGCATAGCCCAGGTAAAGCCAGGCCTGTTCACCAGACATATGACTGGAGCTTGAATTAACAGCGAGGTCATTCGCATTGAAGTCTTCGTACATTACAGAGAACACCGAATGAAGCGCTTCCCAATTGTAATTAAGGCCTGCGCAATATCCGCCTGCATTTACGTATTTGCCATTAAGCGTAGTAGAGCTGGTGTTGTACAGCGGATCATTAATACTGGCGGGTTGCATTCTCACGATATCTGTTTCGAACGTTGCAGAAATGCCCCGGTATTTTACTACAGCATCGCCGCCGTAAACTCCTCTTTTGCCATTTAACATTCGTATGCCGTAAGCGCCAGGCATATCGGGATATGAGGTAAGTACATTACCTGCGTTTGGCTGTGTCTTGTCTTCATAACGGGCGTTAGCCGCAACCCGGAATTGCAGAACGGGTGAATTCTCCTCGTCGATAACGTGGTATTTCATTTTGCCGGGATAGCAAAATTCGGCGCGGGCAACATATTCAAAGCGTCCGCTTGCATCGTTGCCATACTCGAAGAAATTCTCACCCATGCCACTGTAGATTCCTCCATATAGATTTATTCTGTTTTTCCAGAGGCGCGACTGTAGCGTAAGGCCTATATCCCTGCGGGCAAAAAGATCACCTCCATAGAGGTTAGCATGGCTCCACATGGGCGTACCATATACTTCACTCAATGAGCCCTGAGAAAATGGAAGTTTGTCGTAGCCAAACTTAATATACACTGGAAATCCTGTGTACTGCAGGTATGCGGCTTTAATGCCGGGATTTGCCGGGTTGGCCGTGTTGCCTGTTGCCGCTGCAGTTGCCAGGTCTATAACACTGAGGTGAAATTCATAGGTGAATTTATTAGCCGTTTTGCCCAAAAAATTGAGGTCAGCATCTTTCACGTCGAAGCCATTGTGCTTAAGGTTGTCTTCATTTGACTTAAGAAACCTATTCTGGTAATAAAAGGAAACTCTCCCGCCGATCTGGAAAGTATTGTTGTCTGAGCTGAGCGTAAATGGCGATGTGCCAATATTATTCTGAAACTCTGAGAACTGGGCGCGTGACGCAACGGAGAAAGTGATGCCCCCAATTATAAAAAGCAATAGTTTTTTCATTTTTTATCTTTAGTTGTGTGGTAGATTTTTGAAAAAATATATTTTCTGCATGTCGTCGGAAGTGATGATCAAATTACCCTCACGATCAAAAGCAAGTCCTTCGGGATTCAGGATATTGATTTTGAAGCTTTCTTTTATTTCATAAGAAGTCGGATCGCACTTAAATATGGTTTCATCCAGGGCACTCAGTAAATACAAGCTGCCATTATACCACTTTGCATCAGAGATATCCCTGGCACTGCGAAACCTGAATCTTTTTGTTTCATGGAAGTTTGTATCGTACTCAACAATAACTACCGGGCTCTGCGATACAAGCAGGAAACAATTCTTTATGTGGTTGTAAGTAATGGACTCAAAGGCTTTATTTATTGCACCGCCCCACGATACCGAGTATTCTTTTACTAATGAAAGATCACTTTTTCTATACTGGTATACCTTTCGAGGAGATTCATCTGAAACATACACGAAGCTGTCTTTGATTTCCACGCCTTCAAAGTCCATGCCTTCCTTTTCAGCGCGACGTAGGATATTGCCTTGGTTGTCGCACTCAAATAATATTCCGTGATCACTGACAATAAAGAGATGGTCGGTTGTGCTGTCATAAGCTATCCCAGAGGGTTCCGGAATATGCTTCAATGACCTGGAATGCTCGAACTTAAGTTGGGAATGGGGCTTAACTTTTTGCCACGATGACAAAAGCATTGATGCGAACAATAGACTAACAATAAAAAATGTACGCATTAAAGATCAGTAGCACTGTGTTGAGTGTGCGAAAGTCTACATCCAATGTTATCGTAAAATTACCGGAATGTTATTTTCTGGTAATCAAATTAATATGGATGGTTGGTAGCAGCGGATTGTATCTCGCAAATGGTTTCACCATAAGTCAGGTAGTCTTATTTATTATTTCTGACTGGGTAACCTTTCCTTAATGTAGCGGTAATATTCGCGTAACATTAGATGTTGTCCTTTGCATGAAAATGTCTTTATGAGTAAAAATGTATTTGCGCTGTTACTAACGGTTTGCTTTTTGGTCGGGTTTGGAGAACGGAGCAATGCCCAGACGCTGATTCACTACTGGCACTTCAATAATTATAACCAGGGTGCGATGTATACACCTACCATTAATGGTATTGTTGCGGACTATACTGATCTTGCAGGTTCAAACCCAAACATTTTATACAAGAGCAATACAGGCACGCTACCTGTAACTTATATTGATTCGCTGCAGCCAGTGGCGTCGGATATGGACGTGTTGAACGCAAGGATGGGTGAGCCATCAGGCGCGGCGATAAGAGTGCGCAATCCAAGCGACAGCATGAAGCTTTATTTTTATATTCCTACTACCCATTTCAAAAACGTAGTGTTGAAATATGCGACCGAGCTCTCTAGTCTTACGCACGGCATGCTTTCGCAGCAATTTGACTACAGTACTGATGGCGGCACGAACTGGAAAACAAGCGGCTTATCACAGACTTCAGCTGCAGCTGATACGATTTTTAAATTGGTTACCGTATCGTTCAGCGATACTACGGCCAATAATAATGCCAACCTGGTTTTCCGTATCACATTTTCCGGAAATGATACAGGTACACAGGGTAATAACAGGTTTGATAACGTGACTGTTGAAGGTGATAGCATAGGCGGTGTATCCACAACTGTTGTCACCAATTTGCAGCAGGTGGCTACCTGTACTTTTTTCCCAAACCCGGTGACTAACAAGCTGGAAATAACAACTACAATGGAAGGTGACAAGTCAATAGAAATTTTGAATGGGGTAGGGCAGTGCGTGTACACAGCTAATAGTACTGGAACATCAATGTCAATAAACACCTCGTGGTTGACTGCGGGTAATTATTTTGTTAGAATTCGTGAAAATGGTTCAGGGCAAGCCGTTAGGTTAATGTTCATTAAGAAATAAGAAAGACATATCGAAATTAATTTGGAAAGTGCCGTAAAATGGCCTTTTCTTTTTTTATTCCGGTGTATTGTTTTAAATGCCATTCTGCAAATATTATATGAAGCGTCTTATTCTCGCTGTTCTCCTCTCCGCATCTTGCTTAGTTTCCCTTGCACAAAAGGACACGCTTCGTGTGATGGGATACAATGTACTTTACTATGGCAGCGGCTGCCAGGGGCCAAACTCTCTTTACCATTCTTACCTTAAAACCATTGTTGGTTATACTAATCCAGACATTCTTTCGCTGGAAAAAATGGGCTCCATTAAGTTGACGCCTGATGATAAGTATGGTGCAGCACCATATGGCTTTGCTGATTCTATATTACTGTATGCGTTAGATAGTGCTTTCCCGTGCAGATATGGACATTGCCCGTTTACAAACGAATCGAGGACCAACAACATGTCTGTAATATTTTACGACAAGCGAAAATTAGGGTTTGTTTCCATTGTGTATTCTTATGCTAATATCACTGATTTCAACCTTTACAAGCTATATTACAAAGACCGAAACTTGGCAAAAACGCATGATACAACTTTCCTGTACATTATGCCCAATCATGACATGTCAGGAGATGAGTTTGAAAGTGTGAGGGGTTTGCAGATTGGTGAAGTAGTAAAGCGAATGAAAGCGCATTTCTCCCATTTGCCCAATATGATAAATATCGGAGATTTTAATGTTAGAACGTCAAGGGAACCATTTTACCAGGAACTTACAGATCCTGACGATACTAATTTTAAATTTTTCGATCCGCCTTTTTTACCTGACCAAAAATTAAAATATCCGGCAAACTGGGATCATGATTCACAGTATGCGGCGTATTTTACAACCTCCACACGGGAGTCTTCCTTTGTTCCAAATCCATGTGGTACCGGCGGCGGAGGCAAGAACTGGTACGATCATATCTTCTTGTCTGGCTGGATAGTAAATGGTGCCAATTATATAAAGTATGTACCGCATTCATACCGCACCATAGGGAATGATGGTCAGCGGCTTAAAGTTGCTATAAACAACAGCAATGTGCATGTAAATACGTCTGCACCTGCAGATGTAATAGAAGCCTTATATCAGATGTCGAATAAGTACCCGGTAATGCTCGACATGGAGGTCTCTCCAAATATCAATGGCGTAAGTCCTCCGGACCCGGAAATTGCAGGGAAGCCCGTTGCTAATAAAGAAAGCGTTTTTGTCGACCCTGTATCTGATGGAATATTGTCTGTGCACTTACCAGCAGATGTGATCGGGCAGCAGATAACTATATCGTTCTTAAAAGATGGCGACACAAAATTGAAAAAGACGTTACTGATAAAAGACCGCAATGTGCAGATAAAGTGCAAGTTGTCGCCGGGTGCTTACTTCCTTCAAATTACCGGGCACCACAATGTAATGTTTGACGAGCAGATGTTAGTGAAATGACAACAGTTTATAAACTGAATTATCATAAAAGTAACAAAAAAATAGCTTTCCGGTAACATTGCAATACCACTTTTGCAGCATGAGAAACAGTTCTGCCACGCTGCGGTATTTAATCGGTGCGCCTGTAAAGTATTTTGCGTTAATCCTTCTTTTTACAACTTATCTATGCGGTGGCAGGGCGTTTGGACAGACAGACCCTGTTGCCCAGGCATTGCCATACACCCAGAATTTTTCTACACTTACAGGCAGCACAACAACATACCCGGCAGGTTTCCAGGGATGGGCTGTGCCGGGTTCACTTACATCTGTTGCGTTAACTGCCGCACCATCAGGTAACCTGCCTTTGTTTGCAGGGCAAACCAATGCAACCACTACTCCGTTTGTTGGAGATATGTGGGGTAAAATAGGGATATTGTCTGGCTCATCTGTGAATGCACTCTGTCTTGCGCTCAATACTACTTCTGTTAGCGCAGGTAATGTGCAGCTTATCTATACTGCGGCAACGCAGGGGCAAACCGCGGGTGGATATGTAGACGAACTGGATCTTCAATACCGTGTAGGCACCTCCGGTGCTTTTACTACAATAGCAAATGCCACCTACCGCAATAACGCACTGACTACAACTAATACAGCCATAACTACAGCCGTTAATCCTGCTACAGTTTATGTTGTATTGCCTGCTGCTTGCACTAATCAGCCGGTTGTAGAGTTAAGATGGATATCCAGGACCGTATCGGGCAGTGGTACTGTGCATCCGGGATTTTCCATTTCGAATGTTGTTGCGCAGCAAAACACCACAACGGAATATTATAGCAAATCTGCAGGCAACCTGGATGCGCTATCTACCTGGGGGACAAATCCCGATGGCAGCGGAGCAGCACCCGCATCATTTACGGCAGATGGCCAGGTGTTCCATATATCAAACGGCACACCAGGTACATTGGGTAGTAGCTGGGCCGTATCCGGAGCCGGGTCAAAGATCGTAGTAGATGGCACAGACTTTACAAATACGACTTCAAATACAATAACGGCTACAATAGATGTAAACGCCGGAAGAACTCTGACGTTGCAGAATGCAACCATCCCAACCTTAGGTGCCATGAGCCCGTATAGTACGGTAGTGTTTTCAAATCTTACAGGTGTTACTATTCCTACAGTAACGCCATCCTATGGCAGCATCACTTTCAATAATTCAACTGTAACCTTGCCCACAGCAAATCAGAAGGTGCACTTTTCAGGAAATTTTACACTCCTGGGTACATCAGTATTTAACGGTGCAGATGCCACCAAGGGATACTCCCTGACTGCCTACGGAAATAATGCACAGGTAATAAATGCTAACAGCTTACCCCTGACTTTATGGAATCTTGACGTAGGAAGTACTAACCTGAAAACTGCTGGTCCGGTTACGTTAGCCGCAAGCACCACTATTACTACCCAGAACAGCGTGCTTATGGTATTAAGTGGCAGTACTCCACTTTTTAATGATGGTGGCAACACAATCAATGTCATTAATAATTTTGACTGTGGTGGCGCGGCTTCGGCATACAATTTCACCGGCACGGTAAGTTTGAATTCCACTGGTGGCGGATCTTGTAACATCAGGGGCAATGGCGTGTCTTCAAATCCTTGCGTGGCAGCAGTGAATAACCTGGTGCTCAATAACGCTATAAACGTAAAAATAAACCCAGCTATAGGTGGCTCAACATTTGTAGTTAAAGGCAACCTGACTTATTCTGCTACTGCCGTAGGGCACTTTAATAGCCAGGATAATAATATTTCTGTTGGCGGAAATTTTAATTATGCCAACTCCGATAATACTTTGCTGAGTACGGGTGCAGGTGCGTTGATATTTAATGGTGCCGGTGTGCAAACGTATAGCTCAAGTGTAACCGGGGGAAATACACTAAGTAATATTACCATGGCTAATACTGGGGGCGGACTTGTGCTAAACGCGCCATTAACCATTACCGGCAATGTTACACTAAACAATGGTATCATAGCTACGGGCAGCTACTCACTTAGTGTAGCTGCGAGTGGCGTCGTCTCTGGTGGAAACAGCGCATCATATGTAAACGGTAAACTGGTGAAGGCAATGCCTGCAGCAGGCACTACTAGTATGTTTTACGAAACCGGGGATGTAAACAGTTATGCTCCCATTCAACTCACCTTCAGCAGCATTATAAACAGCGGAAGTATTGCTGCCAGTGCTATACCTGGTTCTCATCCATCATTATCTGCATCTTATGTCAACGCAAGCAATTTTGTAAATCGATACTGGACGATAACAAGTACCAGTGTAAATCCTGCAACTGTAAACATTGCCTTGGGCTATAACAGCGCAGACATTACCAGTGGTCTTGGTCTCAATACAGGTTATACAATCAGAGAATTTACGGGTGGTTCATGGAGCACATTACCTTCTGTTGCCAATACAACCAGCGCAGCTGCACCTATGCTACCTTTTTCATCTTTTTCTACAGGTGTGAACGGCAGCACATTCTCTGGTGATTATGTTGCAGGTGCATTTGATTGTACAACTTCTGCCGGCACTACTACCGGAACACCAGCTTTTCTGTGTGGGTCGGGAACTACCACGCTTAGCCTGGCGGGAGCAACTACCAATACCGGTAACAGTTATCAGTGGCAGTCATCTGCCGACGGCTCATTATGGACAAACATCACAGCCGCCACGGGCGCTACGTATACAACCTCCGTAGTTGCTACTTCAATTTACTACAGAAATATTGTTGGATGTATTCCCACTTTAACAACGCTGAACTCTGCTACTGCGCTTGTTTCTGTTAATCCGCTTCCGGCTTCTATCAGCGGTATCACAAGTGGCTGCATAGGGCTTAGTGCCACATTGAGCGATGCTACAGGTGCAGGTACATGGTCTAGCAGTAATACAAGTGTAGCAACTATCGGATCCTCCGGCACTTATAATAGCCTGGCGTCTGGCAATGCTACGATCACGTTCACTGCAGCTGGTACAGGTTGCATTGCTACTACGCAACTAACGATCAATCCTACGCCTCCGGCACCGGTGGTGTCGCCGCTGCTTGTGAGCCTTTGCCCCGGTAGCCCCGCCCGTTTAATTTCGGCATCGGGAGACACCGCAGTACTTTCTTTTGCCGGTAATTCGGGAGGCATATCTATCCCTATACCATATAACACAGCTATCACCAGCACCATACCCGTAAGCGGTATTCCCGCAGGTGCAATTATCACGAATGTTGCCGTTACGTTCAGCGATTCAAACTCGTCAGGCTCACAAGGAAGAGACTTTGTATATAATCTCGGTGCACCTAATGGTAACATTCTTAACCTGATCAATGCTACAGGCGGTTCTGCACCAAATTACCATTTCCGCAACATCCAGGTTGGATCAGCAGGCACGGTAGTGCAAGGAACAACTCAATTGGTGCCGGGCGTGCTGTACAGTGCCTCCCTTGTCAACGGTGTTCCTTCTACCGCCGGTTTTACCACTCCGGCACTTAGATCAAACGTTACCAGCTGGTCCAGCTTATACAGTACCCCCAATGGGAACTGGACCTTCATAGCAGATAATATATATGCATTTGGCGCCGGTGAAGGCACCCTGGCAAACTGGATATTGAATATCTCATATATCGTTCCTCCTGTAGTGACATGGACGCCGGCATCAGGCCTTTTTACCGATGCGGGTGCTAGTATACCTTATTCGGGCGCCAATGCCGGCAGCGTGTACGCAAAACCTGCGTTAACTACTACTTACAATGTTATAGCGGCGATTGGCGCATGTACCAACACGGCTACAGTTGTAGCACAACAGAATCCGGTCCTTTATCTGCCTCCTTTATCCGGCCCCTCTGTATTGTGTTTTGGTTCTAACATAAATTTGACAGACTCTGTAGACGGTGGTGTTTGGAGTAGCTCAGGATCGGCCTCCATTGGTTCTGCCTCCGGCATAGTCATTGGCACAGCAGTCGGTACCGCTGTGGTTACTTATACTTATTCAAATGGGGTTTGTTCTGGTTCTGTTACAAAGGTAATTTCTGTAGACGCATTACCTGCAGTATCGCCTATAACCGGGACCGCTAATCTTTGCTATTCTGGCGCGCCGGTAATAACATCGCTGACCGATGCAACAACGGGCGGCGCGTGGAGCAGTGGGAATACCGCTGTTGCAAGCGTTGTCGGTTCTACTGGTGTTGTAACGGGTATATCTGTCGGAAGCTCAATCATCACTTATACTTTTAATGACGGGAACTGTTCTGCCACGGTAAATGCAACTGTGAATGTATTTAATCAGCCGTCTGCCGTAAGCGCATCGCCAACATTTGCTTATGTGTGTGGAGGTAGTGCGCCACAAATCTTTACTGCTTCGGGCGGACTTATACCGGGCCGCACAATGGCCGCATCAGGACCGATCTCAGTACTGTGTACTACCATTACACCAACAGCGACTACGCTTGATGTAAGTGGAGTGCCGGCAGATGCTACTGTTACCGGCATAGCGGTTACTTTTAACGTCAACTGCAGTTATGATGGAGACGCCGAATTAAATCTTGCTGCGCCCAACGGAAGCGTTATTAATTTGTTTTCTGCCGGAACGGGTAATAGCGGTGTTAATTTTGTGAATACAACTATTAGTTCTGCAGGTGTCACAGCTATTCCCAATTCCGCAGCCGGAGCTCCATGGACGGGTACCTATGCAGCAAGCGCACGTACTAATGCGGCATTGACCAGGCCTTTCTCGTCATACTCTGTAACCACTACTTCGTGGGCACCACTGAAAGCATCCAATCCTAACGGGACATGGTCTCTTGTGGGGCTTGATAACTATAAGGATTCTACGTTTACAATTACATCATGGTCTATAAGTATCTCTTACAACTACCAGGCAAATGTCACCTGGGCCGGCGTAGGTGGATTGTACACCAATTCGGCGGGGACGTTGACTTATACAGGATCAGCAACGGACACAGTATATTCAGCTCCTGTTAGCACTACCATCTATACGGTTTCCTCTACAAATGGTACCTGCAGCAGCACAGCCAATGTGATCATGTCAATCAATCCGGCTCCGGCGCCTATCTCTGGCAACCTGGGAGTTTGCCTTGGTTCAAATACACAACTTACTGACGCAGGAGGTGGTACCTGGAGCACTGCCAGTCCGAATATTTCAATTGGCAGTTCTGATGGACTTGTTACAAGTGTATCTCTTGGTACTGCCGTTGTCACCTATACATCAGTGACCGGTTGTGCCATAACAGCTGTAGTAACAGTGAATGCTGCGCCGAACGCTATAAGCGGAACACTAACGGTATGCCAGTTGCGTGCAACTTCACTGGCCGACGCCGGAGGCGGAACCTGGTCGAGCAGCAATCCGGGTAATGCATCAGTTGGCAGCGCCGGCCTGGTAACTGGGGTAACCGGTGGTACTACCGCCGTGATCACATACGCTCTGCCTACTGGTTGCTTTACAACAGCAGTTGTTACTGTAAATGTAGCGCCATCAGCTATCACCGGCACGCGTACTGTTTGCGTAGGCGCTACTACTTGCCTGAGTGACGCGGTTGCGGGGGGGACATGGAGCAGCAACAACGGCAATGTAACTGTTGGCTCTACAGGTTGCATTACCGGTGCCGTCGCAGGCACAGCAATCTTGACTTATAAGTTGCCCACGGGTTGCGTTAGCACTATCATTACAACTGCTAATCCTGTACCAGCGAATATTACTGGTGTATTAGTTGCCTGTCAGGGTACAACAACCCAGCTTACGGATGCTGGTGCTGGCACATGGAGCAGCAGCAATACCGCCGTGGCCACTGTGGCTGCTGGTTTAGTGAGTGGCGTGGCCGCTGGCACCAGTAACATTAGTTTTTCATTTTCTACAGGATGCGCTGCGGTGAAGGTGGTTACAATTAATCCTTTACCGGGTACAATTGGTGGAAATTTGGCAATATGTCTCGGGTCCGCCAGTCAGCTTACCGATGCGGACGCCGGTGGCACATGGGTTAGTAGTAACGGCAACGTGACTATAGGATCGACCGGGCTTGCGACAAGTGCAGTACCTGGAACTTCAACTATTACCTATACTTTACCTACAAGCTGTGCAACAACAACTACTGTAACAGTAAATGCCAATCCGGGAAACATCAACGGCGTACTCAAAATATGCCAGGGAGCGGGAACGCAACTAACCGATGCCGACGCTGGTGGAACATGGTCGAGCAGTAATGCTGGTAATGCAACCGTATCCGGAGCTGGTTTTGTATCCGGTGTCGGGGGTAATACTACAGCAACCATAACCTACACTTTGCCTACCACCTGTAATAGTACTGCGGTAGTAACAGTCGATCCATCACCCGAGGCAATTGACGGAACTTTGGCTCTATGCCGTGGTGAAGTAACGCAATTGTTCAACCCCGTAGCCGGCGGTACATGGAGCAGCAGTAATAGCAATGCGATTGTTGGGTCGGCGGGATTGGTAAATGGTGTAACGGCAGGTACGGCAATTATCAGCTATACATTGGCCAGCGGTTGCGGCGCAACAGCTGTACTTACCGTAAATGCTGACCCCGGTGCTATAAATGGAACGCTTTCCGTATGTGAAAGTGCGACTACACAACTTACGGATGCTGGTGCGGGAAACTGGGCCAGCAGCAATACTGCTAATGTTAGTATTTCTGCATCCGGACTGGCAAGCGGAATTATCGGTGGTACTACGGCCATAGTTACCTACACCTTGCCTACGGGCTGCAGCATTACAGCAATTGTTACAGTAAATCCGCTGCCGGCATCAATAACCGGAACCTCTGGCGTATGCCAGGGTGCAACCATTCAGCTATCAGATGCAGGCGGTGGTACATGGAGTGCAGACGGTATAAATGCCAGCGTAAACAGCACTGGTCTGGTTACCGGACTTACAGGCGGCAATACGGCGATCATTACCTATACGCTTCCTTCAGGTTGCGCAGCTACTACTACCGTTACCGTATATTCATTACCTGCGCCTATATCGGGTGCCGGAGGTGTTTGTGTTGGCACAACCATTACTCTGAGCGACGCTGATGCCGGCACATGGAACGGAAGTAATGCAAATGCAACTATAGATGGTTCAGGAAATGTTACCGGTCTGTCATCGGGTTCCGTCGTGGTTACCTACACAACAGGCAGCGGGTGCACTGCCAATGCCGCTCTTTCTGTATATGCAGCTGCCAATCCAATATCAGGAATCGCTACCGTATGTGAGGGAGGGACAACAGTGCTTTCTGATGCAGGTGGTGGAAGCTGGAATTCGAACAACGGGAATGTGTCCGTGAATATATCTGGTGTTACAACAGGTGTTAGTGCGGGCACTTCTATCATAACATACACTTTGCCGGTCGGCGGGTGTTATACAACCCGGGTGGTAACCATAAATCCTCTGCCTTCACCAATTATTGGCGCTTCAACGGTATCAGTAGGGTATACTACACAACTGAGCGATGCCGGTAGTGGCATCTGGGCAGTTAATAATGCTAATGCAACTATTGATGCCTCAGGATTAGTTACGGGCGTGTCAGCTGGTACATCAATCATTTCGTATACACTATCAACCGGTTGTTATGTCACCCACACGATTACAATTGTTGCTACACCGCCCGCTATTACCGGAGAACTAACTGTATGTGCGGGTTCCGCAACTGTTTTAAGCGATCCGGGATCAGGCACGTGGAGCAGCAGTAATGTCAATACTTCTGTGGGGTCAGCTACGGGTATTGTTACCGGCATCAGCGCAGGTACTTCAATAATTACTTTCTCATTCACCGGTGGAGGCGAAGTATATGCTACCGTCACAGTAAATCCATTGCCACTTGCGATAACCGGGCCAGATTCGGTTTGTCAAGGATCACCAATTACACTGACCGATGCTTCAGGAGCGGGGTCGTGGGGCACTACGGCAAATGCCGTCATAGGCTCTACCGGAGTGGTAACTGGTATTAACCCTGGCACAGCTACAGTAACCTTCGCCTTCAACACAACTGGTTGCTCTGTTTCAAAGGTGATCACAATAAATGCATTGCCGGAATCAATATCAGGCAGTAATCGTTTATGTGTTGCTTCAACAATTTCGCTGACGGGCTTACCCGGCAGTGGTATCTGGGCAGCCAGCAATACAAATGCGACCATTGGCTCATTGTCTGGATTGGTTAGCGGTGTTTCACCCGGTTCTACTACGATTACTTATACATCAGCATCGGGTTGCTTTATCACTAAAGGCATATCCGTTGATGCATTGCCCGGGCCTATAACAGGTACTGCCAATATTTGTGTTGGACAGAGCATTACGCTCAGTGATGCAGGCAGTGGCTCATGGAGCAGCAGTAATGGCAATGTAACAATTGATATGGAAACAGGCCATGCAGTTGGTGTGTCCGCTGGAACATCCGTTATCTCCTATATTCTGTCTACAGGATGTTTCACTACTGTGGTTGTTACTGCAAATGCCGCAGTTATGCCGTCGGTCACAATTTCTAAGACCAGCGCTGACACTGTTTGCTCAGGTACATCAGTTGTGTTTACAGCAACTCCGCTAAATGGTGGCGCGTTACCTGTATACGAATGGAGCTTAAACGGCTCAATAATTGGGGGTGCCACATCGGATATTTATAGTGTTGTTCCTTCAGATGGAGTTAATATAATAACTGTTGGACTCACTAGTAATGCTGCATGTGCAATGCCGTCAATGGTTTCAGCAGCGGATACCTTCGTTGTTATACACACAAATACCAGTTCTGTCAGTGTGTCTGTATCGCCCAATGATACTGTATGTTTGGGTTCATATGCTCTGTTTACGGCGTTAGGTAGTAACGCAGGTAGCAGTCCCGTATATACATGGTTAGTTAACGGAGCTCAGGTTGCTACCGGCATAGCATATGGTTATGTCCCGGGCAATGGTGATGAAGTTTATTGTACTGTTGCCAGCAGTCTTCGTTGCGTGGCCGCAGACACTGTTGCAAGCAATCATATTACTATGTCTGTTGACACCTCTTATATACCTACGGTTGAAATTAACGTTGTTCCCGGTACAAGCGTATCAAGTACGCAAACCGTCACATTTAATGCGTTGGTTAGCAATGCCGGTCCATTGGTCAGCTACCAGTGGTTTATTAATGCAGAGCCAATAACAGGCGCCACGTCTTCTGCGTTTACACATGCCTATTTTGCAAATAATGATTCAGTGTCCTGTGGCGTGGTAAGCGTTGGCCCATGCGGCTATTCTTCTTTCAATGCGGTGAAAATGCATGTAATAAGAACGGACGTGGAGCAAGTGATCAATGGGGCGAACGATATCAGGCTCATACCTAATCCGAACAAGGGACAATTCAGCATAAAGGGCGTGCTACAGTCAAAAAGCAATGAAGATGTCTATGTTGAGGTTACGGATATGCTGGGACAAGTTGTCTTTAACAGCACGGCTCGCTCCATTGCTGGAAACCTGGATGAACAAATTTCCTTGCGCGACGGAATTGCCAATGGTATGTATCTGCTCAATCTTCGGATAGGTAGCGAGCGCGTAGTATTCCATTTTGTTGTAGGGCAATAATTAATGCGAAACTTTTTTTAAACGTGGGCGTCCATCAGGATGCCCACGTTTTTATTTAGAATTAATAAAGATTATAGAGAATCGCCAGATCAAATCAGGAAGTAATATTAGTTGTGAATGATATTCTTAGAAGCAATAAAAGTAGCTTTCCGATAACTATTTGAACATAAAATTTTAATACACAGTTAACCTTGTTAATAACTTGTTTTTATAACTCTTTGTTTTTCCATGGCTTATACAATTTGGCAATATTTTGTTCATAATTGCATAACATGTGAGTAGCGATTCGGTAACATTCGATAGTAATATTTGCAGTTCAAAATCCCCCAAATTTATGTTACGAAAGTATCACACCAGATTCGCGAAGTCGCTCGTATGCGCTAGTATCTTCGCAGCACTATTTATGCTCGCGGAGCGGGTCTCTGCGCAGTCCGTTGGCACGTACACATCAACTTCGAGCACTACCTGGCTGACAGCCGGCAACTGGTCGACTAGTGCTGTACCAGGCTCTGCTGATATTGCACAATTCAGCACAAATACTGCTCCTGCGAGCCAGTGTGTCATCAACTTGAATACCCCTACCACACACATCCAACCCGTTGGTGCAGTATCTGTTCTGTCTTCGAGGGGAGCAAACTTAGCAATAGGGAACAGCAGCACTACAATTGGCGGTTTTTTACAGTTAAATGGAGCTACGGTTAACTCTGTTGCCAATACGATCATTTCAAACAAGATGGCTGCAACTTTCACCTTATCGCTCAACCCAACTGCGGGCGGTACTTTTCCGATGATGGTTACTTTAGGGTCATCTCTTTCGGGCGGCGTAATACAAGGAGGAGGGGGGACCACTAGTGCGCTTGGCAGTACGACGACCCTCACTACCACGCTTAATGCAACTTCTTCACAGCTAATTACATATCTTGGTGGCGGCACATATGATGCGGTATTAAATACAGGTGGCATAAACGGAGGAACATTAAATCTCAGGACAACAAATACATTTTCGGGCGGAATTACTGTAGGAGACAATAGCGGCAGCCCAACTTATGGTAATGGCGGTACGCTACAAATAGATGCTGTTGGCGCTTTCAGCAATACAGCTACAAATAACATAGTTATCAATAAGAATAGCCAGCTGGTATTAAATGTGGCAGGCACTTATAACACAAGCGCACTGACTACGACAGTAAATGGTATAGGCACACAGGCCAACTCAGGCGCAATAAGGATAAAGGCTAATGCTTTGTGGACGGGTAATATAGTTTTAGGTTCAGATGCAATGTTTGCACCTACCACCGGCAATACATTTAGTGTAACAGGAACGGTAACCGGTGCTAATGTGTTACAGCTGCAAGGATCCGGTACTACTTACTTCGGTAATTCAGGTAATACCTGGGGTTCTACACAAATAGGTAATGGTACTGCTTTGGTTCCATCTGGTGGATCTTTCAGCACCGGTGACTTGTACTTTAACCAGACAAGCACAAATACTCCTGTTGTTCAATTTAATAACACTGCGCAGCTTATTGGAACTTTGACGGGTTCTTTTTCAGGAACGGCTGGTTCTAATAAATTGCAGATCAATGGAACAAGGCTTACTATAAATCAAACGGCGAATGCTACTTTCGGTGCAGCTGCTACATTTACGAGTACCATTACCGGTACAGGTTCTGTTGTTAAGTCGGGCGCAAACAGGTTAACCTTGCTCGCAACAACTGCTGACTTCAGCGGCGGCCTTAAAATCAGCCAGGGCGAATTGCGTTTCAATCCGCTAACTGGGTTTACGATGACGAATACTTCGCCAGATACTCTGGATGGTGGAACGTTAGGTACAAATGGTATTGGTGCAAACACTGCACTTACACTTAGCACGCTTGCTTTAACTAATAATTCAACAATTGACCTGGATACAACTGCACACCGGATAAACTTCTCTGCAAGCAATAGCATAGTATGGACATCTGGTAAAACACTTACAATTACAAACTGGACAGGAAGCTATGCAGGTGGCGCCGCGGGAACCAAAGGAAGGATATTCTTTGGAAGCAGCACTTCAGCACTTTCGGCAACTCAGTTGGCTCAAATCAGGTTCTATGATGGTTCGTCTTATTATCCTGCAATTTTGCTTTCTACAGGTGAGTTGGTGCCAACACCAACTATCACTACTACGGTTGCATCATACGGGCCTTTCTGCAACGGCGTATCAAATCCGCTTAGTGTTGCATTCACTACATCAGGCACTTTTGGAAGTTCTACTTTTAGCGTTCAATTGTCAAATGCTTCCGGCACTTTCCCAGATGCTACTTCTAATATTATAGGTACAGGTACTTCTTCACCTATATCTGCTTCTATCGGAGCGGGTACAGTAGCAGGCACTTATCGTGTTCGCGTTATTAATGCCGGACAGACTATTTTAGGTAATGACAACGGTTCTAATATTGTTTTGAACCCAACACCATCTTCCTTCTCTCTTTCACCTGCTACGGCTTCCATATTCACCGGTCAAAGCAGGGTACTTACTTTCAGTGGTACCAGCGGCGATGTGATCGCTTATAGCTGGACGGGCGGTGGCACTGCAACTACAACAGTAGGCGCAGGCGGCACGGTTACCGTTGCAGTTACACCTTCGGTTGCAGGTACTTATACTTATGCTATCACCAGCGCAACATCTGCTGCTGGCTGTACTAATTCGTCACCTACCGGCAGTATCCAGTCTGTGCTAACGGTAACTAATCTTGCAGCTAGCGTAGCGGGGGCTACAGCTATTTGCTCGGGTGTTAGCACCAACCTTACATTTACCGGTACGCCAAGTACCACGGTAACTTATGGAGATGGCACTACCGCAGGCCTTACTACACTGCTTTCTGCAGGTGGTTCATCTACTGTTTCGGTTACGCCTTCGGCTACTACCACTTATACATTAACAAGTGTTACTTCCGGTACATTTACGGCTACTGTAAGTGGCAGCACTACGGTAACCGTTAATCCATTACCAACATCAGTATCAGCGAGCGCGTCTCCTAACCCTGTTTGTAACGGTTCAAACCTTACACTTACCGGCAATGCTACCGACGCTGCTACTTATGCATGGTCTGGTTCCGCAGGCTATTCATCAACAACACAAAGCCCTGTCTTTGCTGCAACAACGGCATCTGGGGGTATTTATACATTTACAGCAACAACAGCGGCTGGCTGTAGCGTTACCTCTGTAACGGCTACGGTAAGCGTTAACCCAACACCATCGCCTACACTTTCACCGGCTACGGCTTCTGTATTCACAGGTTCAAGCCAGGTGCTTACGTTCAGCGGTGTAAGTGGTGATGTTATAACTTACTCATGGACAGGCGGTGGCCCGGCTACTACTACTATAGGTGCCGGTGGCACGTCTACAGTTAGTGTTACCCCGGTATCTGCAGGCAGCTATACTTACGCTATTACCAGTGCCACATCTGCAGCCGGTTGCGTTAACGCAGCTCCTGCAGGTAGCATACAGTCTGTAATAACATCAGCCGATCTTCCTACAGCAAGTATCTCTGGTTCTGCTTCAATTTGCCCGGGTGGTAACACCAACCTTACTTTTACGGGTACAGCAGGCGCTACGGTAACTTATGGAAATGGCACTACTGCCGGCATTACCACTACGCTTAACGGTAGCGGATCGACTACAGTTTCTGTTAGCCCGGTTTCAACTACTACTTATACATTAACAAGTGTTTCTTCAGGCACTGTAGTGGCTACGGCTACGGGCAGTGTTACCATAACTGTTAATCCACTACCGTCACTGGTATCTGCAAGTGCATCGCCAAACCCTGTTTGCAACGGTTCAAACCTTACGCTTACCGGCAACGCTACCGGCGCTGCTACTTACGTATGGTCAGGTCCTGCAGGCTATTCATCAACAACACAAAGCCCGGTCTTTGCTGCAACCTCAGCAACTGCCGGTATTTATACATTTACAGCAACCACAGCGCTTGGCTGCAGCGTTACCTCTGTAACAGCTACGGTAAGCCTCAATCCAACTCCGGTACCATCTCTTTCACCAGCTACTGCTTCGTTGATCACCAGTTTGAGCCAGGATCTTACGTTCAGCGGTGCAAGTGGTGATGTTATTACTTACTCATGGACAGGCGGTGGCCCGGCTAATACCACTATAGGGGCTGGCGGCACATCCACTGTTAGTGTTACCCCTTCGTCTGCGGGTAGCTATACCTATGCTATCACCAGCGCTACATCTGCTGCTGGTTGTGTTAATTCATCTCCTACAGGCAGTATTCAGTCTGTATTAACAGTTACTAACCCAACTGCTAGCATAAGTGGCAGCACTACGATCTGTGACGGATCAAGCGCAACGCTTACTTTCAATGGCACACCAAATGCAACAGTTACTTATGATGACGGCACAACCAGCGGTCTTACAGCTTTATTAGATGGCGCAGGTACTGCTACCGTTAGCGTAACTCCGGGGGTTGGCGCTACTATTTATAGTCTCACAAGCGTTACTCCTTTTGGCGGTTCTGACATTACCGTAAGCGGCAATGCTACAATAATAGTTAACCCGCTTCCCGGCACTATCAATGGTGCACTTACAGTATGTGTTGGTGCAACTACTACGCTTACTGATTTATCTTCAGGTACATGGAGCACTTCCGGCTCAGTAGCTACTATTGGCTCTGCTTCGGGTGTTGTAACAGGTTCTTCGGCAGGTACTGCAACAATTGTGTTCACTGCATCCGGATGTACTACATCTGCTGTTGTAACCGTAAATCCGGTTCCTTCAATATCTGCTATTTCAGGTGCTTCAAGCGTGTGCGCAGGCAGCAATATCTCGTTGTCTGATGCCACTGCAAGCGGCGTATGGAGCAGCACTTCAGCGAATGCTACTATTGATGGCACCGGTGGTGTGAACGGCGTAACTGCAGGTACTACTACTATATCTTATACAGTGACCAGCCTCGGCTGTTCTGCGGCAGCTACGCGCGTACTTACCATAAACGCGTTGACAAGCGCCGGCACAATAACAGGATCAACTTCTGTGTTACTGGGCAGCACAACAACATTATCAGATGCTACTGCCAGTGCCAGCGGCACATGGAGCAGCACTAACACAGCTGTTGGCACAGTAGGTTCTACTACAGGTGTTGTAGCTGGCATTTCGCTGGGTACTACTACGATCTCTTATTCAGTTACCGGGGTATGCGGCACAGTAGTTGCTACGCTCAATGTAACAGTAATACCAGTACCTCCATATTCTGTAGGTAACATTACTGTTTTACAGCAGGGTAATGGTACAGAAACCCTCTCTGCAAATGGTAACTCTCTTTTTGTGAAGGAAATAAAAGCAACTGACGGTAGCACCGTACAAACGGTTGCAATAACCAATACAGGTTCGAATGCACTTATTGAAAGCGGTGCTGCAGCATCAGAAGGTCTGATGTCGAGGGCTATGAATGGTAAATTCCTGGCAATACCAGGTTATTCTGCGAATATTGGCGGTACTGTAAGCGTAAGTGCGGCATCTAGTGCATCTATACCAAGGGCAGTAGGAAAAGTAGACGCCTTTGGTGCATATAGTTTTGTTAAGTCCAGCACTACTTTCTGCACTGCGAATAACTTCAGGAGCGTAGCAAGTGACGGTGGCAATAATTTCTGGTGTGGTGGAGCAACAGGTGGTCTAAACTTGTTTGTTGTAGGCGGGTCTGATGTAGCGGGTGTTTACACCGTAGCGCCAAGTAATCTGCGTACGATCAAGGAGATCAACAACCAACTATATTTTTCAACAGGTAGCGCTACAATAGGTATCTATTCTGTTAATCCATCTTTGCCTACATCTACCGGAGCCACTGCAACGCTTATGATAAGCACAGCAGGTTCTCCTTATGGGTTTGCATTTAACAGCGCTGCTGATATTTGCTATGTTGCTGATGACGGCACCACTACTGCCGCAGGCGTAAAAAAATACACCAGGTCAGGATCTACGTGGACCCTTCAGTACACTATAAATGCAGATGCAAACAATGGCTGCCGCAGTATTGCTGCTGATTTCTCTGGTGCATCTCCTGTTATTTACGTTACTACTCAGCAATCTTCAGCAAACAAAGTGGTGAAGATTGTTGATGGCGGCAGCGTAGGTACTGCAACAGTTACAACAATAGCTACTGCCCCTGCCGGCACAAGGTACACAAGTCTTGATTTTGCTCCATTCTCAGCAACTATTTCAGGTGGCGCGTCTTTCTGCGGCACTGGTAGCTCTACTATCTCATTTACAGGTAGCCCTAATGCAACAATGACTTACAGTGTGAACGGTGTTGCCGCTTCTCCTGTTACTTTTGGTGCAACCGGTACTTATACAGTAAGCACTGGTACTATTACTTCAAGCGCTACTTATGTGCTGGGTTCTGTTACAGATGGTACTATAACTCAGACCATTGGTTCTTCAGTTACAATAACAATTAATCCAACACCGGCGCCAACGCTTTCACCAGCTACTGCTTCTGTAGCTACTGGCACCAGCCAGGCGCTGGTATTCAGCGGTAATGCCGGTGATGTGGTAACTTATACATGGACAGGCGGTGGCCCGGCTACTACAACAATAGGCGCTGGCGGCACATCTACAGTGAACGTGACACCAGCTACAGCAGGAACTTATACATATGCTATCACTTCTGCAACTTCTGCGGCAGGTTGTGTTAATGCAGCTCCTACGGGCAGCATACAGTCTGTATTAACAGCTGTCGACGTGCCTTTCGCTACAATAAGCGGTGGTACAAGCATCTGTAACGATGGTGTATCAAGCGCAAATATTTTGTTTACTGGTAATGCAGGATCAACTGTAACCTATGGTGATGGCACCAGTTCTGGTCTCACTATTTTAATGAGCGGTACTCTTGGTTCAGGCTCCGGTACAGCTACATTGAATGTGACGCCGGCGGTTGGTGTTACTACTTATACTTTAACAAGTGTTACATCAGGAACGGTTACTACTACAGTAAGTGGCAGCACTGCTGTAACGGTTAATCCTTTACCTTCAGCAATATCAGGTTCACTTTCTATCTGTAATGGTACTTCAACTACCCTTACCGATGCATTCTCCGGTACATGGAGCTCACTCAACACTGGTGTTGCAACTGTCGGTTCTGCTTCGGGTGTTGTAACTTCGGTAGCTACAGGTACAGCTACTATCGTGTTCACTTCTACTGCAGGTTGTACTACATCTTCAGAGGTTACTGTAAATGCAGCGCCAACGGTTGCTGCAATCACCGGTGCCGCTTCTGTATGTGTTGGTGCTACCACCACATTGTCTGACGTTACTGGTAGTGGCGTATGGAGCAGCGCAAACACTGCTGTGGGTAGTGTAGATGCATCTGGTAATGTTACCGGTGTTTCAGCTGGTACAACAACTATTTCTTACACAGTTACTACTTTAGGTTGCAGCACAACTGTAACAACGAACATTTCTGCGGTTGCTCTTCCTACAGTAAATGCGATAACTGGTACTACAACAATATTTACAAGTGGTACTACTAACCTTACAGATGCCACTACAGGTGGTACTTGGAGCAGCACTAATACTGGTGTTGCAACAGTAGGTACTAACGGGCTTGTTTCTGGTCTCTCAGCTGGTACAACAATAATATCTTATACTTTAACCAATATCTGCGGTTCAGTAGCGGCTACGGTGAATGTTACCGTTAACGCAGCCCCAACAGTGTTCTCAAGGGGTAACCTGGTAGTTTCACAGGTAGGTGACGGCACGGCTGCTCTTACAAGTGCATCAGCGCCTGTAAAACTGGTGGAGTATGCTACTTCAGGTGCAGCCACCGGTTATGTATTGCCAATGCCAACAACAGGCACTTATTCACTTACAAATAGCGGTTCTGCAACTTCTGAAGGCGCAATTGGCCTTTCTGCTGAAAGGGACCGTATTATTGTAGCCGGTTATAATGCTCCTGCAGGCATAGCAAGTATTACTGGCACGGCTGGATCGACTTATCCAAGAGAGCTGGTATCAGTAAGCATCACCGGTAGCTATACGCAGGTTGCTACATCGACTACTGTTTATTCAGCAAACAATATCCGTGGTGGTACAGCATCAGGCAGCAATTTCTATGGCGGTGGCCCTACTTCAGCGGCCATCACTTTGTTCCCAGGTACTACTATATCAGGCACGAATACCCGTTACCTTAAAATATTTAACGGTCAGTTATTTGCAACCAGCGGCTCTTCCCCGGTAGGTATCTATTCAGTTGGTGTAGGTATACCAACAACTTCAGCAACAGCTGTAACTGCCCTCGCAGCTGTATATACGGTAACAACAGGCGCAGCAAGTCCATATGGCTTCTCTTTCAGCCCTGATAGAACCAAACTGTACATAGCAGATGACGGTAGTACTACCGGCGGTATCTACAAATTTGTTTTAAGCGGCAGCACATATGCTTTCGACCATAAACTAACTTCAACTGCTTCAAGGGACCTTACTGTAGACTATTCAGGATCTAACCCTGTAATCTATGCCACTAATGCAGCAGGAAGTAATATAAACAGCCTTACGGATGTTGGTACAGGTACAGTAACGGTTACTTCTATAGCAACTGCTCCAACCAATACTGCATTCCGTGGTATCATTTTCTCACCAGCTTGCTACGCAGGTGTTACCACACTTTCTGCTCCATTCTGCGCAGGTGGCAATGGCCAGGTAGTGTTTACTGGTAACCCTACAGGTGTTGTTTCTTATAGTGTGACTGGCGGTTCAACTACTACTGCTACACTTGATGCAACCGGTAGCGCTACAGTTACACTGACAGCACTTTCTTCTACTTCTACTGTAAATCTGATCAGCATCAATACTGCCGGTTGTTCATCTGCTACCGTATCTGGTAGCACTGTGGTAACTGTTAATCCATTGCCAACCGTAGGTGCCACAGGTGGTGGTGGTGTAATATGCTCAGGCGCTACTGCTGCACTTAGCGGCACAGGTGCAGTATCTTACAGCTGGACCGGCGGCATCACCAATGGTGTTGCGTTCGTTCCTACAACAGGTACTAACTCTTATACAGTAACAGGTACAGACGCTAACGGCTGTTCTAATACCGCAACTACTACATTAACAGTTAACGCCCTGCCTACGGTAGGTACTACAGGCGGCGGTGTTGCGATATGCACTGGCGCTACTGCTACACTTAGCGGCACAGGTGCAGTATCTTATAGCTGGACAGGTGGCATCACCAATGGTGTTGCGTTTACCCCTGCTACAGGCACTACCTCTTATACAGTTACAGGTACAGACGCTAACGGCTGCTCTAATACAGCAGTTGCTACAGTAACAGTAAATGCATTGCCAACTGTTGGCAGCACAGGCGGCGGTGTTGCGATATGCACTGGCGCTACTGCTACACTTAGCGGCACAGGCGCAGTATCTTACAGCTGGACAGGTGGCATCACCAATGGTGTTGCGTTTACCCCTGCTACAGGCACTATCTCTTATACAGTAACAGGTACAGACGCTAACGGCTGCTCTAATACAGCAGTTGCTACAGTAACTGTAAATGCATTGCCAACTGTTGGCAGCACAGGTGGCGGCATTGCAATATGCGCTGGCGCTACTGCTACACTTAGTGGCACAGGCGCAGTATCTTATAGCTGGACAGGTGGCATCACCAATGGTGTTGCATTTACCCCTGCTACAGGCACTAACTCTTATACATTAACAGGTACAAATGCCAACGGATGCTCTAATACAGCAGTTGCTGCGGTAACTGTTAACGCCCTGCCTACGGTAGGTACTACAGGCGGCGGTGTTGCGATATGCACTGGCGCTACTGCTACACTTAGCGGCACAGGTGCAGTATCTTACAGCTGGACAGGCGGCATCACCAATGGTGTTGCGTTTACCCCTGCTACAGGCACTACCTCTTATACAGTAACAGGTACAGACGCTAACGGCTGCTCTAATACAGCAGTTGCTATGGTAACAGTTAACGCCCTGCCTACGGTAGGTACTACAGGCGGCGGTGTTGCGATATGCACTGGCGCTACTGCTACACTTAGCGGCACAGGTGCAGTATCTTACAGCTGGACAGGCGGCATCACGAACGGTGTTGGGTTCGTTCCTACAACAGGTACTAATTCTTATACAGTGATAGGTACAGACGCTAACGGCTGTTCGAATACAGCAACTACTACGGTAACGGTTAACCCATTGCCGGTTGCTGGTTCAATTACAGGTACAGCAACAGTATGCACAGGGTTTACGACTAACCTTACTGATGCAACAGCAGGTGGTACATGGAGCTCAACTTCGCCATCTGTCGGTAGCGTTGATGCGTCTGGTGTAGTTACTGGCCTTGCAGTAGGTACAACAACAATATCTTATACAGTTACCAACAGTTGTGGCACTGCTGCCGCTACTACAGTAGTAACAGTAAACTTGTCGCCTGATGCTGGTACAATAGCCGGTACTGCAACAGTTTGTGCAGGTGCTACTACAAATCTTACAGATGTAGCCGCCGGCGGTACATGGAGTTCTTCTACTCCTTCTATTGGCACAGTTGATGCATCTGGTGTGGTTACAGGCATAACAGCTGGTACAACAACAATATCTTATTCAGTGACAACTGCCTGTGGTTCGGTTTCTGCCACTTCAGTGGTAACAGTTAACCCATTACCGGTTGCAGGTACAATTACAGGTACAGCAACAGTATGCACAGGGTTTACGACTAACCTTACTGATGCAACAGCAGGTGGTACATGGAGCTCAACTTCGCCATCTGTCGGCAGCGTTGATGCTTCTGGTGTAGTAACCGGACTCGCAGTAGGTACAACAACAATATCTTATACAGTTACAAACGGTTGCGGTACAGTTGCCGCAACTACAGTAGTAACAGTAAACTTGTCGCCTGATGCTGGTTCAATTACCGGTACTGCAACAGTGTGTGCAGGTGCTACAACAAACCTTACCGATGCTACTGCTGGTGGTGCTTGGAGCTCTTCTACTCCTTCTATTGGCACAGTTGATGCATCTGGTGTGGTTACAGGCATAACAGCTGGTACAACAACAATATCTTATTCAGTGACAACCGCTTGTGGTTCAGCAAGTGCTACTTCAGTAGTAACAGTTAATGCTACTAATGCAGGTACGATAACTGGTGCGTCAAGTGTAGCCTTAAGTGCAGATATCACGCTCACTGATGCAGTTTCCGGTGGTACCTGGAGCGCAAGCAATGCAAACGCAACAGTAACCGGCGGTCTTGTTCATGGTGTAAGTAATGGTACAGTTACAATATCTTATGCAGTTAGTGGTACCTGCGGTATAGCATATGCAACTAAGGTGATTACCGTAGGTGCCAGTGTAGCGCCAATTACAGGGAATTTGACTGTATGTAACGGACTTACCACTCAATTAACAGATGCTACTTCTGGTGGCACATGGTCAAGCAGCAATGTTCTTGTGGCAACGGTAGGTACTTCCGGCATTGTTACCGGTGCTGCTGGTGGCTCAGGTACAGCAACGATTTCTTATACATTCAGCGGTGTTTCTTCAACTGTCGTAGTAACGCTAAATGTTAACCCGTCAGGTATAGGTGGAGCAGAGGCTGTATGTACAGGTTCTTCTATCACCCTGAGTAATTTCACATCGGGCGGCACATGGTCTAGTACATCTGGTTTGTCTGTAACTAATGGCACAACAACCACTACTGTTACAGGTATTACTGCAGGTGTCAATACAGTTACTTACTCATTATCTACTGGTTGTTTCCGTACTTATGGAGTGACTGTAAATAGCTCACCATTGCCCATTTCTGGTAACCTGAATGTTTGTATCGGTACTACTACTACGCTTACAGATGCTACATCCGGCGGTTTGACCTGGACTAGCAGCACTACTTCTGTGGCTACAGTTAACGCCGCTGGCGTAGTAACAGGTGTTTCAGCAGGTACTTCAACTATTACATTTGCCCTCTCATCCGGTTGTACTGCAAAAGCAGTAGTAACTGTAACTGCTGCGCCGGCTGCCATTACTAACAATACCGCGTTCTGCCAGGGTTCTTCAATTACTCTTAGTGATGCAACTTCTGGTGGTACATGGAGCAGCAGCAATCTTGCTGTAGGTACAATAGATGCTTCTTCAGGAACAGTGGCGGGTATCGCACCCGGCACCGCGACTATCACTTATGCCCTTGCTGGTGCAGGTTGCCGCGCTACTACAGTAATCACAGTTAACCCATCGACTAGCGCAGGAACGATTACTGGAACAGGAACTGCGTGTGTGGGTGCTACTACATCACTTACCGATGCCGTAACAGGTGGCACATGGAGCTCTACTGCAACGGGTGTTGCTTCTATTAGCTCTATGGGTGTTGTTACCGGTGTCTCTGCAGGCACTGCTACAATATCATATTCTATTACTAATATCTGCGGTGTTAGTGCATCTACAGTGGTTGTAACAATAAATGCAACAGCTGTTGCAGGCACAATTACAGGTACCGGCAGCGTATGTGTAGGTTTCACCACGTCGCTCACTGATCTTACATCAGGTGGCGTTTGGAGCACTGGCGCTTCGTCAATAGCTACTGTCGGTACAGACGGCACCGTAACTGGTGTCGCTAACGGCACTGCAAGGATCAGCTATACAGTTACAAATAGCTGTGGTAGTGCTTACGCTACTTCTGTTGTAACGGTTAATACCTTTACCGCAGGAAGTATTAGCGGTCCTTCAAGTGTTATCGCAGGCCTCACTATCTCGCTGACTGACGCAGTAACGGGTGGTGTTTGGTCTGCATCTAATGCTAATGCAACCGTAAATCCAACGGGTGTTGTAACAGGCGTTACTGCTGGCACACTTACCATCAGCTATACTGTAACAAACAGCTGCGGTGTAGTATCTGCTACACAGCTTATTACGGTGGCCGCATCAAGCACGTCTAGTATTGCCGGTGTGTTTAGTGTATGTAATGGTATGACCACTGCGCTTACTGATGCTACACCAGGTGGCACATGGAGCAGCAGCAACCCTTTGATCGCGTCAGTAGGTACTTCTGGTATCGTAACTGGTGCTGTAAGTGGCTCTGGTACTACAACAATATCTTATATAGTTGCCGGTGTACCTGCAACTGTAGTAGTTACACTTAATCCTAATCCTTCTGGTATTGGTGGGTCAACCTCTGTATGTACTGGATCATCAGTAACTATGAGCGACTTCACATCAGGTGGAACCTGGACTAGCACTGCTGGTGTATCTGTGACAAATGGCACTACACTTACTACCGTTACAGGTGTGAGCGCTGGCCTTAACACAGTTACGTACTCATTGTCTACCGGATGTTACAGGACATTTAATATCACCGTTAATACCCCTCCTGCTGCAATATCCGGCAATCAGGAAGTATGCGTAGGTTATGCAACTACACTTAGTGATGTCACAACTGGTGGCATATCATGGAGCAGCAGCACAACTTCTGTAGCTACAGTTACTGCTTCAGGTTCAGTAATGGGCGTGTCCGCAGGAACCACAAATATCACCTATACATTAGCAACTGGTTGCCGTGCAACAACTACGGTAACTGTTTATGCCGTACCTGCAGCCATTACGAACAATGCGGCATTCTGCCAGGGTTCTTCAATTACCTTGAGTGATGCTACAACTGGTGGTACATGGAGCAGCAGTAACCTTGCAGTAGGTACAATAGATGCTTCTACGGGCGCAGTTGCTGGTATCGCGCCAGGTAACGCAACTATTACTTATGCCTTTGCTGGTGTAGGTTG
Organism: Chitinophagaceae bacterium; assembly: GCA_947446645.1. Classification (GTDB taxonomy): domain Bacteria; phylum Bacteroidota; class Bacteroidia; order Chitinophagales; family Chitinophagaceae; genus Nemorincola. The sequence continues at coordinate 41,289 of CANFHA010000011.1, forward strand.
CCGTGCTACAGCTGTGGTAACAATAAATGCAGCTTCATCTGCAGGTACAATTTCTGGTACGCAAACTGTATGCGTAGGAACAACAACAACATTTGCCGATCCAATTATTGGTGGTGCTTGGAGTTCTACTGCAACAACTATTGCTACTGTAAGCCCAATGGGGGTTGTACGTGGCATAACCGCAGGAACAGCTACAATTTCTTATACGATTACAAATATCTGCGGCACTAGTGCTTCATCAGTAGTTGTAACGGTGAACCCTGCACCAGATGCAGGAACAGTAACAGGTACTGGTACAGTTTGTGTCGGTCTTACAACTTCGCTTACTGACCTTACTTCAGGCGGTATCTGGATAAGCGCAATGACATCAGTTGCTGCAGTTGGTACGGATGGTACTGTAACCGGTGTCGCTGCTGGTACTGCAAGAATTAGCTATACAGTTACAAATAGCTGTGGCAGCGTTTCCGCTACGTCTGTTGTTACGGTTAGTGCATTCAGCGCAGGAACAATAAGCGGTGCTTCAAGCGTTATTGCTGGTCTCACAATTACTTTGTCTGACGCAGTATCTGGTGGTGTTTGGTCTGCAACTAATGCAAATGCTACAATAAGCCCGGCGGGTGTTGTTACTGGCGTTAGCGCGGGTGTTGTTACTATCAGCTACACAGTAACGAATGGTTGCGGCACAATAGCTGCTACTAAAGATGTTACAGTAAACGCATCAACCACATCGGGTATCATTGGAACACTTAGTGTATGTAATGGTATGACCACTGCGCTTACAGATCTTACCCCAGGTGGTACATGGACAAGTACTAATCCTTCAGTTGCAACCGTAGGTACTTCAGGTATCGTGACAGGTGCTGCATCAGGTTCTGGCACGGCTACCATATCTTACACTGTAGGTGGTGTTCCGGCAACAGTGGTGGTGACGCTTAATGCTAATCCTTCAAGTATTGGCGGCACAAGTTCTGTATGTAACGGTTTGTCTGTTACCCTCAGCGATCTGACATCTGGCGGTACATGGACCAGCACTTCCGGTGTTTCTGTTACAACGGGTACTACAGTTACTACAGTTACAGGCACTTCTGTTGGCACTAGCACAGTTAGTTACACGCTTGCCACGGGGTGTTACAAGACATACAATGTAACTGTTAAGGCATTACCTTCTGCGATCCTGGGTAATCTGAATGTATGCGGAGTAGGAGGTGTGACGTTCCTGTCTGATCTGACTGCTGGTACTTCATGGACGATTGCTCCAGCTACTGTTGCAACGGTCAGCCCTTCAGGTCGTGTATATGGCGCTTCTACAGGTACGGCTACAGTTACCTACAACGCTGCAAATGGTTGTATAACTACCGCGGTTGCTACTGTTAATGCGTTGGTTACGGTTGCTCCTATCCTTGGCGCAACTAACGTAGGTCATGGCTTGACAATAACGCTCTCTGATGCAACTGCATCGGGAGTTTGGAGCAGCAGCAACGCAACCCTTGGTAGCGTAGACGCATCAGGCAATGTAACAGGTGTTGGTACTTCTGGCACAGTTACTATCTCTTATTCAGTTTCTTACGCTGGTGGTGGTTGCACTGCTTATGCTACTAAGCCGATTACTGTTCATACTCCTGCACCTCATGGCGCTACAGTTAGCAGTGCGGTTAACGTTTCAGCAGGTTGCGCAATAACCCTTAACGAAGAGGTATTCTCTGGAACCTGGAGCAGCAGCAATGATAATGTTGCAACTGTAGACGGTGGTGTTGTTATCGCTATCGCACCTGGTATCACCAATATCACGCATACGGTTGAAAACAGCCAAGGCGATGTTACTACAACTGTTACTCCTGTTATAGTTAGCGTAATCGCAATGGATGCCAGGGTTATTCCTAACCCTAATGCTGGTGCGTTTGCTGTGAAAGGAACTCTTGGCTCTGCGAACGACGAGGAAGTAACTTTTGAAGTAACAGACGTGCTTGGACAGGTTGTCTATAAAAGCAATGTAACTGCCTTAGGCGGGAAGATCAACGAAGCAATATCGCTGAGCAGTTCACTGGCAAATGGTATGTATATGCTAAATGTGCACACCAACAATGATAGCAAAGTGATTCACTTCGTAATAGAGAAATAATGGATTGTCGTTAAATTAGAGGGGTGGGTTGCGAGAGCAACCCACCCCTTTTAATTAGTACCCACCTTGGTAAGAGAAATTTAGTATCTGCCCTTTCATAAAGAAATTCAGAATGAAATAACATCAAATGTTAGATTGGTTAGGCTAACACTAGTCCATTGTAGGGTGGCAGCATGACTGTTTGTCTCAGCCTAACTTGCTGCTTACTTCCTCTTTCATTTGCCTGGTTTTTTTCTTTAGGCCATTAAATTTTGCCGTGAGGTTTTGTCGTGCCCTAAGACCTGTATTTTCTATTATAAGACCAGCAATTATGCCGCCTATTGCGTAGGCTAATATTCGTTCAGTTTTCATATTTATTTGATTTAAAGATATGTTGCATAAAATTCATGCCGCGCCTACTTCTCGGTTCACGTTCTTTTTTGCAGCCGGGTCTTCATTCGTTAATGGATTGTCCTGAATGTAAGGTTTACCCTTGCTCCAATGTTCTGTGTCTGCTTAGGTATACTGTGCTCCCAGTGATGTTGCAGATCTCCTTTCATAATTAGCAACGAACCATGTCGGAGCTCCAGCGAATATTTCTGGCGGTGATCTTCTTTTTTGCGGAAATCAAAGCATCTTGGGTGGCCCAGGCTAAGAGATGCAATAACGGGATTAACTCCCAGCTCCTTTTCATTATCCCTATGCCACGCTACAGAGTCATTGCCATCGCGATAATAGTTCAGAAGCACGCTATTGAATGAGTATGTTGTAAAAGATGTTATCCTGTCTTTCAGATTCAGCAAGGTTTCCGTCCAGGGTATAGGGTCGTATTTGGTTCCGGTATATTTATACGTTTTATCATTATCTCCATACCATGCAGTAAGCCTCGGTGTCAATACCTTCCTGCCATACATTTGGATTTCTTGCTGAATCCATGGCGTTGTATTTATAAGGTGGGTCAACAGCTGCATGCCTGGGCTTTCGTCCAGGAAGTTGGGATAGAAATCCAGTAAGTCTTCAGGAAAAAGTAGTCCTTCATTGTTTGTGAAAAAGCTTAGATGGTCCATAATATACCCACTATGAAAAGATTGTACCAATAGACTAAATAGCGAATGGCATGATGTTTATTGTAAAAGTACCATACTGCCTTTCTATGAAATCGAAAATTACAACATCTGAAATTGCTTTAAGGGATGGATCTAATGACAGCCCCTGGCAGGCCGGGCCAGCGGGAAGTGTAATTCCTAAGAATGCGACCCTATTGAAAGATGTTGTTTATGATGCAGTAATCATCGGCGGGGGTATTACCGGAATTACAACAGCATTGCTGTTGCAGAGCGCCGGAAGGCAATGCCTGATCGCGGAGGCCTACACTATAGGATTTGGTACTAGCGGTGGCACTAGCGCGCATATCAATACTTTTGCCGATACTACCTATAAAGAAGCAGAAAGTGCTTTCGGGAAAGAAGGGGCTGAATTATTTGCAGCGGCAATTAATGAAGGCTTTTCTATAATTCGCGAAAATATAAAAGCACATAGGGTATCCTGTGATTTCGAAGAGAAGAAAGGCTACGTATATGCGGAAGATGACAAACAGGTAGATGAACTACAGGATATACACGGTGGTATTGCAAATGTAGGCTTGCAGGTGCGTTACACTAAAAACGTACCTACGCCCATTCAATATAAAAAGGCTATAGAATTAGACGGGCAAGCGCAGTTTCATCCGTTCAAATATATTGCCGGTCTGCTTAAAGCATATTTAAAGGCAGGAGGCATCTTACTTGAAAATGCCAGCGTAACAAAGGTCGATAGCCGGGATGATAGCCATGTGGTCAGGGCTGGAACATTTTCTATAAGGACAAAGAATGTCACCTATGCCACCCATATTCCTCCGGGTATGAACATATTCAGCCTTCGGTGTGCACCCTACAGGAGCTACGTATTAGGTGTTACCTTAACAGACAACAATTATCCCGATGCCCTGGTGTATGATATGCAGGAACCCTATCACTATTTCCGTACGCATGAACTGGATGGTAAAAAGTGTCTCATAGCCGGAGGTAACGATCATAAAACCGGACATGATGACCCCGAACAGGCATTTGCAGATCTCGAAAAGTACGTTCGCAAACACTATAAGGTTAAAAATGTAGACTATAGATGGTCCTCTCAATACTATGTGCCCGTGGATGGTTTTCCGTATATAGGCCAGATGCCAGGCCAGGATAAGGGGATTTACTGCGCTACGGGATATAATGGGAACGGCATGATGCTGGGTAGTATAGCAGGAAAAATATTGACCGATCTCATAGTAGATGGCAAAAGCAAGTACGAAAAAATATTCGATCCGGGGAGAATAAAACCAATGGCCGGGTTTAAAGAGTTCATCTCGGAGAATGCCGATGTGGCATATCAGTTTGTAGCATCACGTTTCAAGGCACACGAAGTGGATTTCCTGAAGCGGGTGCAAAAGGATACCGGAAAGCTGGTTGAATTCGATGGGAGACAAATCGCTGTATATCGTGATGCAGAGGGCAATATCCACGCGCTTAACCCGGTATGTACCCATGCGAAGTGTATTGTAAACTGGAATAGCGAAGAGAAAAGTTGGGACTGCCCATGCCACGGCGCACGCTACGATATTGACGGCAACGTATTGAATGGCCCCGCCGACAAGGGTCTGGAGCAGATCAATATAGAATAGGATATTACGTAAATTTAATGTTGCTATGGTCACTTTCGATAATTGCGGGATATACTGTGCACAGGCCGATATTTATATCGACCCATGGAAGCCCGTAAAAAAGGCGATCATAACACACGCCCATTCCGACCACGCACGTTTTGGAAATGGCTTTTACATCGCGCATGAGCATGCGATACCAGTAATGAAGTACAGGCTCGGCGCGGATATTCAATGCCAGGCACTGAAGTACCAGGAAGAGATCGCAATCAATGGCGTAAAAATTAGCCTGCACCCGGCCGGCCACATTTGGGGATCAGCACAGGTGCGGCTTGAATATAAAGGTGAGATATGGGTGGTAAGCGGCGACTACAAGCTGCAACAGGATGGCATTTCAGCGCCATTTGAGCCCGTAAGGTGCCATAGCTTTATTACCGAAAGCACTTTTGGATTACCTATTTATAAGTTTCCCAAACCACAAGATGTTCATGATGATATTAACACTTGGTGGCGTAAAAACCAGGATCAGGGTAAAAACTCTGTGATATGCGCCTATGCACTCGGTAAGGCGCAACGTGTGTTAAAGCATCTGGACACATCCATCGGCAATATATATATACGCATGGTGCGGTTGACAATGTAAATAGGCTATACGAAGAAAACATCGGTGGACTACCGCAAACACAACGCATTGACGCTACTGTGAATCGTAAAGAAATCAAAGGTGCAATGATAATAGCGCCGCCATCGGCCATGGATACTCCATGGATGCGCAGCCTTCAACCTTATAAGCTAGGTGTATGTAGCGGCTGGATGCAACTGCGCGGTACACGCCGCAGGCGGGGGGCAGACCGAGGCTTCATATTATCAGACCATGCAGATTGGGACCAGCTAAATACCGCAGTAAAAGAAACAGGAGCGGAAAATGTTTACGTTACCCACGGTTATAAGTCAATATATGCAAAGTGGCTGGAAACCAATTACGGCCTCAATGCAAAAGAGGTAGAGACACTATACACCGGGGAAGCCCTTGATGATACTTTAGATACAGTACAAGCAGGCAAGAATGAAGGCGTTTAGCGAACTGTTTACCAATATAGACCAAACGACATCTACCAACGAAAAAATAGATGCGCTGGTAAACTATTTTGCTACTGCTGACGAACAGGACACTATATGGTGCGTAGCCCTGCTATCTGGCAGGCGGCCCAAACGCACTGTCAAAACCAGCGAACTATGGGAGTGGAGCGGCGAACTAAGCGGATTACCTACCTGGCTACAGGCGGAATCTTACCATATTGTGGGTGATCTGGCGGAAACAATATCGCTGTTGCTCCCTGAAAATTATAACTCGCAAGATCACGCATTGCACGATGTCATTAATGACCTGATATCTCTTGCCAACAAAGATGAGCAGCAACGGAAAGAATACATAACAGGAATGTGGAAGCAGTTTAACAAGCAGGAGCTGTTTGTTTTTAATAAGCTCATCACCGGAGGCTTCAGGGTCGGTGTTTCTGATAAGATCATTATTAAGGCCCTTGCGCTGCACTACAAGATTGATGAGAACGTAGTAGCTCATCGGCTTACCGGTCAGTGGGAAGCGCAGAACAACACCTTGCCTGCCTTACTTGCCGGCAATGAAAGTTCAGTTGACTTGTCAAAGCCTTACCCATTTTATCTCGCATATCCGCTGGAAACACCACCTGGCGAACTAGGGCTTGTTGATGACTGGTTTATCGAAAGAAAATATGATGGCATTCGTGGGCAGATAATAGTGCGCGATGCTGCCCTGTTTATCTGGAGTAGGGGCGATGACCTGCTAACTGAGAAGTTTGTAGAATTTCATGATCTCATAAATATATTGCCGAATGGTACGGTAATAGATGGTGAAATACTTCCTACGAAAGATGATAAATACCTGCCTTTTCATGTGATGCAAACCCGTATAGGCAGAAAGAACGTAACAAAGAAAGCATTGCAGGAGGCGCCACTGGTGATGGTGTGTTACGACCTGTTAGAGCATAACGGCATTGACATACGGCATTTATCGCTACAGGAGCGACGTACCCTGCTCGAAACATTGCTTGATGAAATACAGACCGCTCATAATGTGCCGCTGCACATTTCTCCTTTAGTGCATTGTAGCACCTGGGATGAAGTGGCTGCCGAACGGCTTCGCTCCCGCGAAAACTACTGTGAGGGGCTGATGCTTAAGCGAAAGAACAGTGAATACAAAACCGGCCGCAGGCGGGGCGACTGGTGGAAGTGGAAAGTAGATCCTTTGTCGATTGATGGGGTATTGCTCTATGCCCAGCGTGGGCACGGAAGGCGTGCCGACTTGTATACCGACTTTACCTTTGCAGTATGGGATGGCGACGAGCTCGTACCTTTCTGCAAAGCCTATTCCGGCCTTACGGACAAAGAAATGGCGCAGGTAGATGCATGGGTAAAGAAAAATACACTGGATAAATTCGGCCCGGTGCGCAGTGTTACGCCTAACCTCGTATTTGAAATAGGGTTCGAGGGTATTAATCCATCTCCTAGACATAAGTCGGGTGTTGCGTTGCGTTTTCCCCGTATCTTGAGGTGGCGTACAGATAAGAGCGCTAAAGAAGCGAATACGAAAGCAGACCTTCAGGAACTGCTGAACATCTATGGCATTGGCGACGGAAAATAAAATAGCGGACACATGGTTCCAGAAAAACAACTGGCAACCCTACGACTTCCAGGTCAAAACATGGAAAGCAATTGCGGAGGGAAATTCCGGGCTATTGAATGCTCCTACCGGCTTTGGTAAAACTTACGCTATTTGGTTTGGTGTACTGCAGAATTTCTATGCCAAAAAGAAAAAACATTACGGACTGCATTGCCTTTGGATAAGCCCACTGCGTGCACTATCAAAGGAAATTTATATAGCTACTGAGCGGGTGAGCTCCGAGCTGCAATTAGACTATACGATAGGCTTGCGCACGGGTGATACAACTGCTAAGGATCGGGCAAAGCAAAAGAAAGCTATGCCACACGCGCTCATCACAACCCCGGAGAGTGTGCACCTGCTCATGGCGCAGAAAGGCTACAATGAAACTTTTAAAAACCTTGACTTCATAATAGTTGACGAATGGCACGAACTGTTAGGGACTAAACGTGGAGTGCAGGTAGAGCTTGCTTTATCAAGACTGAAAGCCATAAATCCGGATCTCAAGATATGGGGTATATCAGCCACCATAGGCAACCTGGAAGAAGCAAAAGATGTTTTGTTAGGCGCTTACGCAGGCAAGCAGGTAATGGTAAGAACACAGCTCGAAAAGAAGTTAATTACGGAAACAGTTTTTCCGGATGTTATTGAAAAATATCCGTGGGGCGGGCACCTGGGTATAAAGCTTATTGACAAAGCCTTAGAGATAATCCGAAATAGTAAATCTACACTGCTCTTCACTAATACAAGATCTCAATGCGAGATATGGTATCAACGGTTGCTGGAACGTGACCCTGATCTTGCGGGGGCTATGGCTATACATCACGGGTCGCTCAGCGAAGACACAAGGCTCTGGGTGGAGGATGCCCTGCACGACGGCATTTTAAAGGTAGTTGTCTGTACCAGCAGCCTCGATCTTGGCGTTGATTTCAGGCCTGTAGATACCGTAATACAGGCTGGTTCACCAAAAGGCGTCGCGCGCTATATGCAGCGGGCCGGCCGCAGTGGTCACCAGCCGGGTGCCACCAGCAAGATTTATTTTCTGCCTACCCATTCATTGGAGATCGTGGAAGGTGCAGCCTTGCGGCATGCCATAGCACATAGCGAGATTGAACAACGTATACCTTATATACGGTCGTTTGATGTGCTGGTACAGTACCTCGTAACGCTCGCTGTATCGGATGGGTTTAAAGCGAACGATATCTATAATGAGATACTGCAAACCCATTGCTATTCATCGGTAAGTCGCGAAGAATTTGACTGGTGCCTTTCTTTCATAACAGAGGGAGGAAACACCCTTGATGCTTATAATGAGTTTCATAAAGTGGTTATTGAAAATGGTATATACAAAGTTACCAGCAAGCGCATAGCCATGCGGCACAGGTTGAGCATAGGTACTATTGCCAGCGATAGCATGATGCAGGTGAAATTTCTTGGTGGCGCAAGAATCGGCTCCATTGAAGAATGGTTTATTTCCAGGTTGAACCCGGGCGATGCATTCTGGTTTGCCGGCAGGAACCTGGAATTGATAAGGGTCAAGGAAATGAACGCTTTTGTGCGTAAGAGCTCAAGTAATAAAGGTTCATTCCCTTCTTGGCAGGGTGGGCGGTTTCCTCTTTCGTCTAACCTGACAAGGGTAATAAGGCAGAAGATTGACGAACATTATTCTACCGGGGAGAAATATATAGAGATCAGTAAGCTGGCAACTTTGTTTGAAGAGCAAAAGAAGCGCTCCCACCTGCCACATATAGGTGAGTTGCTCATCGAAAAAATTAAGACCAAGGAAGGATACCATATTTTCATTTATCCATTTGAAGGGCGAAATGTCCACGAGGGGATGGCTATGCTTTTTTCTTATCGTATTTCGCAGATACGCCCAATGACCTTCTCAATATCTATGAACGACTATGGGTTTGAGTTATTAAGTGACCAGGAAATACCCCTGGAAGAGGCGCTGGGCAATGCATTGTTCGATTCCTCGAACATTTCCAACGATATCTACCACAGTATTAATATCGCAGAGATGGCTAAGAGGAAGTTTCGTGATATTGCCAGCATTGCAGGCCTTGTCTTTACAGGCTACCCTGGCAAACAGGTAAAAACAAGGCATACCCAGGCTTCTGCGCAATTATTCTTTTCCGTATTTTCAGACTATGAAAAGAACAACCTGTTGCTGCAGCAGGCGTATGATGAGGTAATGACCTTTCAAATGGAGGAAGCGCGCATGGTGGATGCTTTGCATCGAATGGAGTCACAGGATGTTATAATTAAAGAGCTGAAGCAATTTAGCCCGTTTTGCTTCCCTATATTTACTGAACGGTTCAGGGAAAAATTCACGAATGAAAAGCTGGAAGACAGGATAAATAAGCTGATAGATCAAATTGAAAAGCAGGCATGACGATTGAGATAAACAACTTTACATTCACACTACTCTACGAGAAAGCACTATATAAGCACGATGAGCGCTTGCTCATCATTGCTGATGTTCACCTCGGCAAGGCAAATCACTTTCGCAAAGAGGGCATATCCATACCTGCTGAAGCACAGGCGGGTGACTATCTTAATCTTGAAAAACTATTTAATAAGATAAATCCGCTAAAAGTCTATTTCCTCGGCGACCTGTTCCACAGCACCTATAATAGGGACTGGCATTATTTCTGCGATCTGATCGCGGGCTTCCCCTCTATTAAGTTCACGTTGATAAAGGGTAACCACGATATCATTAACCATAAAAAATTCAAAGAGATCTGCATTGAGGTTACCGAGACCATTGAGGACAGTGCTTTCGTTTATTCGCATGATTTGCTTAAAACAACGATCACAGGAAAATTGAATATCGTAGGCCATATCCATCCGGGCACTGTGCTCTCCGGTATGGGTCGGCAAAGTATAAAATTGCCCTGTTTTTACCTCACAGAATCTGTAATGATAATTCCGGCATTTGGCGTACTTACCGGCCTGTATAGTATGGACAAAAGTGCTGCTGCAAAAATTTATGCAGTGTTGCCGGATGGCGTTCGAAGAATCTCCTGATCTTTTTGTAGCCTTTATCGGCCTGCTCCTCGCTTCTTGTAATAACTTCTGAGCAAGATGATCAGAATGTTTATAGCAAAGGAGAAGCTATTGGTTAAGATGATTGGCCAATCCTTTTTTAGCATGCCATACCATATCCACAAAGCTAAACCCATTATCAGGGTCACCACCATTACTATCGAAATGTCAGTAGCTTTTCTTTCTTTTATCATTTTCACCAGTTGTGGTAAGGATGATATGCCGGTGAGCATGCCGGCCACGCTGCCTATTATCGTTTGCAGTTCCATGCTATTCTATATAAAACGAGGCGCCATGTAAAGGCACCTCGTTAGTGTTTTGATATTCTCCATGCGTTATGCTGGTACCTGCGATGCTGCTTCACGCTCCCAGAAACGGTGCTGCGCTATAGCATTAATAAAGCTTTTCGCATTACCATCGGTAATGATGCCGTCCTGTGGCTTATCGCCTATGTAGGTGGCGCTTAGCAGTTGTGCTGCGTCCTTGTCGGCTGCTATCGATTTGCAGTGCTTAAACGCTTGGTTTACAAAGTGTATCGCCTCCGGCTCATTGAGCAGTGCATTTATACTGGCTGTTCCGCCAGGGACGTATACTGCATCAAATAGGACAGAAGATGTATTTAGCAGGCGTTTATCTACTGCTATAGCTTTGCCTTTGTTGCCTTTTATCTCGCCATGATGCGGCGCTACAATTTTGCAGGTAGCACCGGCGGCTGTCAATTTATTTTTCATGCTCGCCAACGTGTCCTCATTCACTCCATCGGCTGCCAGTATCGCTACCTGGCGCGACTTAACAGAGTCATTTACGGTGTTTGCCATGCTCAGCGTTTCAGAAGCATTTATTGACGACGTCACTTTTGTGGGTTGGTAGTCGGCAGGGCGTCCGTCAGCAGGTATGCTGTGGTTCATGGGCTGCTCTGGTTTTTTAGGCACAGCCATTCCCAGGCCATCTGCCACACGCTGTGCCAAAGTTCTATCTATCATAGATAGTATGCCCAGCATACGCTCACGGATGGCTGGTATGGTTACATTGCCCAGCTCAAAGCGCAAAGCATTCACTATGTGATTTTGCTCGGCCTCGCTCTGGCTGTTAAAGAATAGGGTAGCTTGGCTGAAATGGTCGAAGAAGCTCTTGCTCCTGCCGCGTATCTTCTTGCTGTCTATCCTTTCCATATAGCTGGTAAATCCTCCTTCTGCGGCCTTTGCCTGGAAGGGGCAGCCACCGCCAATGGTATTTGGATGATAGCTGGATGTTCCTTTGTTTATTTGCTGGCGCATATGCCCGTCGCGCTGATTGTTGTGTACTTCGTTTATAGAGCGGTTGATAGGTATCTCATGAAAATTGGGACTGCCCAGGCGCGAAAGCTGCGTGTCGGTATAAGAAAACAGCCGGCCTTGCAGCAGCGGGTCGTTAGTGAAATCAATACCCGGTACCAGGTGGCCAGGATGGAAGGCTACCTGCTCTGTTTCTGCAAAGAAGTTGTCTGGGTTGCGGTTTAGCGTCATTTTACCAATACGCTGCACGGGCACCAGTTCTTCAGGTATCAGCTTGGTAGGGTCCAGCAGGTCGAATTCAAACTTATGTTCATCAGCTTCGGGCACTATCTGCACGCCCAGCTCCCATTCAGGGAAAGCGCCTGACTCAATCGCCTCATACAGGTCGCGACGGTGGAAGTCAGGATCTTTGCCGGATATCTGCTGTGCTTCATCCCACGCTACGGAGTGTACGCCCAGCAATGGCTTCCAATGAAATTTCACAAAGCATGCCTGGTTCTTATCATTTATGAAGCGGAAAGTATGCACGCCGAAACCCTCCATCATACGTAGGCTGCGCGGCAGTGCGCGGTCGCTCATGGCCCACATGATCATATGTGCAGACTCTGGCATAAGCGATATAAAATCCCAGAAGGTATCGTGTGCGCTTGCAGCCTGTGGTATGTCGTTGTGGGGCTCTGGTTTTACTGCATGTATAAGGTCAGGAAATTTTACCGCATCCTGTATAAAGAATACGGGGATATTATTTCCCACAAGGTCGTAGTTGCCTTCGTCTGTATAAAACTTTACTGAGAAGCCGCGCACATCCCTTGCCAGGTCGGTAGAGCCCGGGGAGCCGGCCACTGTGGAGAACCTCACGAATACCGGCGTCTTGCGGCTGGTGTCATTCAGGAATTTTGCCCTGGTGTATTTGCCCATGGGCTGGTATAGTTCAAAAAAGCCGTGTGCCGCGCTACCCCTGGCATGCACAATGCGCTCTGGTATGCGCTCGTGGTCAAAATGAGTGATCTTCTCCCGGAGGATAAAATCTTCCAGCAGCGTAGCGCCGCGCTCGCCGACTTTCAGTGAGTTCTGATCATCATTAATAGCCAGGCCGTGGTTAGTGGTCAGGAATTCGCCGGTACCCACTTCGGTATCCGGTGCCAGGTCAATACTTTTCTTATTCTCTGTTTTGGAGGATACTTTTTTTGCCATAAGTGAGGATTTTAAACCGGAGTAGCATATCCGGCGAACAGGCTTACTATAATTTTGTGCCAACTATTTTGAGGTCAATCTTTTGCACGGAATTGACGTGGCAGCCTTTTTCGCTTAAGTAATGTCAGAGGAAAAGTCCGGCACAATTTTTATGAGAAAAATTATCATCAGCTTTTCAAACAAATCCTAATGACAAACAAGAACTTAAGAACTAATGAACGTGCTACGTTAACACAACGACTGATCTTACTTTTTTCATTAATTATGGTAGTCGGTCTTTTTACCTCAGCAAGCAAGACTAACCCTGATCAAAGGTCCGTTACGCCAAGAACCGTAGCCACTAATCGGCATTAGTTATTAATAAAGATTTTCCTGGAGTCTAAATCTTCAGTTTAAGAGCCATGCAAAATAAGTCAAAATTCCAGGCCGGAGCCGAAAAGACCGCGCAAAAGCAGCGGCAAATTCAACAGACGATTGATAAGACCGATGAGAAGAAGCCTCATAAGGAATCAGCGAAAGCTATGCAGGCAGGAGCCAGAAATCATCCGCAGTCGCCGGTTTCAAAGCAACATCTTACCAAACCAGGAAAAGAAGCAGATCTGGAGGCTCAGCCCATGTATGATGCGCCCTATTATAAAGGCTCAGACAAACTGAAAGACAAGATTGCGATAATTACCGGTGGCGATTCAGGCATCGGAAGGGCAGTAGCGGTTCTGTTCGCCCGGGAGGGTGCCGATATAGTTATTATGTATTTGAATGAGCATGACGATGCCCGGCAAACTAAAACGATGGTGGAAAAAGAGGGCAGGAAATGCATTGCAATCTCTGGAGATGTCTCAGATCGCAAGTTTTGCCTGGCCGATATAGAAGCTACAGTAAAAGAGTTTGGTGGTATAGATATATTGGTCAACAATGCTGCCTTTCAGTTGCATGTTCCGGATTTTGAAGATCTCTCTGAGGAACATTTTGATTGTACGCTGAAGACAAATCTTTATGGTTATTTTCATATGGCCCAAGGGGTGATAAAATACATGAAGCCCGGGAGCGCAATAATAAATACCGGCTCTGTTACAGGTCTCATGGGCAATAAAGATTTGCTTGACTATTCGCTCACCAAGGGCGGCATTCATGCATTTACCCGCTCACTTGGTACCCACCTCATCCCCAAAGGTATAAGGGTGAATGCTGTGGCTCCCGGCCCGGTATGGACCCCGCTAAATCCTGCGGACAAGAATGTAAAAGCTATTGCAAAATTCGGCCAGGATACGCCCATGAAAAGACCCGCACAACCTGAGGAGATCGCACCGGCTTATGTATTCCTCGCATCACCCCAATGTTCCAGTTATATTACCGGCGAAGTTTTACCAATAATTGGCGGCTATATCGGTGGCTAGGCTTATTTATTCCGCTTGTTTATTACTGCATTACCTTTATCCTGTGCCGGGGACGGCACAGTTTTTATACGGGCTAGTAATCAATGTGTAAAGCTTTAAAGATCATCCTCTTCTCATTCGGTGGCATCATACTATTGCTGCTGCTGGCCGTCGCGTATTTAAATACGCCTTGGGGGCAGAATTTTGTCCGCGCAAAGGCTGAAGGGTTTTTACGTTCTAAAATCAAAACCGTTGTTCACATTGGTCACCTCGGCTACGGCCTACCCAAGTACATCGTACTCAATGATGTCCTTTTTCTTGATGAAGCAAACGACACATTACTGGCTGCCGGAGAATTGAAAGTGGATATCGCCATGTTGAAACTACTGCACAAAGAAGTCGATGTTCAGCAGTTGGTCTTCAAAGCGGTTCATTCGCATATCTATCGTAATCTTCCCGATACTACTTACAATTTCTCTTACATCGTTGCAGCTTTCACGGGAAATAAGCCAAAGGATCCTAATAAGGTAAAGGACACTGCCAGCTCATCCTTTCACATAGATCTGAATCGCGTAAGGTTGGATGACATCCATATGCGTTTCGATGACTATACCGGTGGAACTCGTATGGCGGTTAACCTTGATCATCTGGATCTGAACATGAAAGAGCTGGATCTGCAGCAGATGTCATTCCACGTCCGGGATTTGGCCATTGCCGGGCTGGATGCGAAGTTCTCGCAGGACAGTTCATTCCTACCGCCTAAGGTTAAGGACACTGGTAAAACCCGGTTCACACTTATTGCCGACAACATTAATTTGCAGCAGGTTGCGTTCAATTATGATGATGCCCTGCACAAGCTTTTATTTGGGCTGAAGCTTGGCGATCTGAAATTGCAATTGGATAAATTCGCTTTGGCTGACAATATCATTGATGTCAGGAAGCTGACTATGGACAATACTGCCATTACACTTTCTATGGGCTCCGAGTCTACCGCCCCTGCCTTTGTTGACACACTGATAAAGAAAGATACTACTGAAGGTTGGCACATAAACGCTAAGGATGTAAGCCTGGCCGGCACCAGCTTCAAAATGGACAATAATAGTGTAAAGCATATTGCCTATGGTATGGACTATGCACACATGTTTTTCCAGAACACATCAATGTCCCTGACTGACTTGTTATACACGTCCGATACAATCTCAGGTAACGTTAGTCATTTCGCTGGTCACGAGCAATGTGGGCTTACCGTTAAGGAGCTTAAGACCATATTTAGGTACGATCCGCAAGGTGTCGTGCTGTCCGGGCTATTCTTGCAAACACCAAATACTACGCTTCAGGACCATGTAGAAGTTCGGTATCCCTCTCTGGCAGCATTGAAAAGCAATACAAAATCACTGCAGCTGAATCTTAATCTCAAAAACAGCAGCGTAGATATGGCTGATGTTTTTTTATTCGCTCCGCAGTTAAAGGATATAGATGCATTTAAAAAAGTTGGGCGTGAACATTTTAAACTGGAGTCAATAGTAACAGGCACTCTTGGCAATATGAATATCGCCCGGTTTTATCTTGCTGGCTTAGGTAATACACAAATCGAATTGAAGGGCCGCCTGAATGGTCTGCCCGCGCCCAAAGATCTGAGTTATAACCTGGCCATTTCAAAGTTTGTTTCTTCTCGCAGGGATGTATCTTTATTTGTACCTGATTCCTTGCTTTCATCAGTAAGGCTGCCAGACAGGTTTGGTATTACTGGCCAGCTTGCAGGTACAGAGCTGGACTACAAAGCGGATATGCTGCTGGTAAGTACAGATGGCCGGGCATATATAAAGGGAACATTGGCAATGTCTGCAGTTAAAGGCAAGGAAAGCTACAATATGTTCGTGAAGACGGACGCGCTTAACCTGGGTCATATACTAAAGAAAGATTCCCTTATAGGTGTGGTCTCGGCCAATGTCTTTCTGAAAGGTAAAGGCTTCGACCCAAAGACAATGAATACCGTGGCAGATGGCGAAATAGTTGCCGCTGATCTCAAAGGATATAAATACCATGGCATAAAAATACGTGGCGATGTTGCATCGCAGGTAGGCAACGTTGTCGTAAAAGCCGCCGATTCTAACCTGCGCGTAAGCATGAACGCCCACGCCGACTTTACCGCAAAATATCCTGCTTTCGTTGCAGATGTGCAAATGGACAGCATCGATTTTCACGCACTAAAGCTCTATAGTAGTGAGCTGCGTACAAGGGGTGTTATTCATGCAGACTTCCCTGAGTTCAATCCTGATTATCCACGTGGTTCTTTTGTTTGGCGCCAGCCAACTATTACCGCAGACGGTCGCCGGTATTATATCGACAGTATGTATGTTATTTCCCGTCCCAGCCAGGATACCGGGCAGAACATTATTGCAAACCTTGACGTACTGCAGGCAACTATAACCGGGAAAACGCCGCTAACAAAGATCGCTGCTATAGTACAGGACCACATAAGCCGGCACTACAATTTTGCTGCATTAGACAGCGCCAGGCGCGCAGTACCGGCTATCGTAAAGAAAGATACCAGCATACCGGCTGATTATAATCTTAACCTGATCGCACACGTCACAGACAGGCCATTGCTGCATAGCTTGTTACCCGGACTTACTTCTCTGGATTCTGTGCATATAGATGGGGCACTCACGCCAAAAAATCTCAGTCTTAATATAGCCATTCCTGATCTTGTATATGGCTCCAATTCCATTCAGAATGGTACTGTACAGGTCAGTGGCGTTGATTCTGCATTTACCTACAAAATAAATGCTGACCAGGTATCCACCGGTGGTTTTAAACTCTGGTATGCCGACGTGCATGGCAAGCTGGACGAGAATAAGATTACCACGGTCATCAGTCTTGCCGATAGTACTAAGAAAGAGGAATTTGCGCTGGCGGCAGAGGTGCAGATGGGAGGAGACACACAAAGCGTGACACTGCAAAAAGGATTAAAGTTGAACTACCAGGATTGGGACGTCGCTACGCCCAATCGAATTGTGTTGGCAAAGAAAGGATTTTACATTAGTAATTTCAGCATCAGCAATTTAGGTCAATACATTAAGGCCAACAGCGAGCAGCAACAGGCAAATTCCCCCGTAAAAATAGACATCAGCAATTTCCTGCTGGCCAATATCACCGCTGTTATGAGCAGGCACGATTCCATGCTGGTAAACGGGGGGCTGGGTGGCAATGTCACTATACAGCGCTTTACTCCATCACTGCAAATGACAAGCGACCTCGCTGTGCAAAATTTATCTGTCCTTGGCGATACGCTGGGAAATTTGCGCGCACAGGTGTCTAACGCAAACGAAAATGCGCTGGACGCAAAAATCACGCTGAATGGCCAGGGTAATGACATAGGTCTTAGCGGCTCTTATTATTTGCAGAAGAAGGGTGGCGATGATTTTAATTTCGATATAGATGTAAAAGCACTCGCGTTGCGTAGTTTTGAAACCATCGCACAGAACCAGGTCAATCATAGCTCCGGTTACATTCGCGGCAATCTGAAATTAGAAGGTACTCCTTCAGCGCGGCTGGTTACAGGCGCGCTGCGCACAGACAATATCACCACTACAATAACCCAGTTAAATGCTGTCTTTAAAATGCCTGCGGAGAAAATTACTTTCGGCGGTAATACTGTAACATTCGACAACTTTACCATTCACGACAGCGCGGACAATAAGGCAGTATTTACCGGGGATATCAATACCGCTGATCTCTCTAATATCGGTTTTGATATGAAGGTGAAAGCCAACAACTGGAGGGCCATTCATTCAAAACCCAAGGACAACAAAAGCTTTTATGGCGATATGCTGCTGACCACTTCATTGACAATTAAAGGTACCATAGCTGCACCGATGGTAGATGGAGAGCTCAAGATATTAAAAGGTACAGATTTTACAGTAGTCACTCCGGAAAGCAATCCTGAAATACAAGCGACAAAAGGCATTGTGGTATTTGTGAACATGAAAGATACCGCACGCCGGAATGTGCTCGCGCCTAAGGTGAAAAAAGATACAGTGAGGCGCAAACTGGCTAAGGGGTCAGACATCAATGTGAATATTTCTGTAGATAAAAATGCAAAGTTTAGTCTGATTATTGATCAGGCATCGGGAGACTTCCTCAGTGTAAGGGGTGATGCCTCGCTTAATGCTGCAGTAACACCTGGTGGCGTACTCTCCCTGTCTGGTAACTACGATCTTCACGATGGGGCGTACCAGCTCAACTATAATTTTATCAAGAGGAAATTCATCATTAAGGATGGCAGCACCATCACGTTTGCAGGCGATCCTGTAAAGGGCACTAACCTTGATGTCACAGCTGTGTACGAAGTAAATATTCCGCCCTACGATCTTGTGGAGCGGCAGGTGACCGACCAGGCCCAGCTAAACTACTACAAGCAGCGTCTGCCCTTTGACATCGATCTGCATATGAAGGGAAAAATTCTACAGCCATCAATTAATTTTGATGTCGTATTGCCAGACAACAAAGTGTACCCGCTTTCTTCCGACCAGATTGAGCTCATACAAAGTAAGCTCAGCCAGGTGCGCACAGATACCTCTGAACTGAACAAGCAGGTTTTTGCTGTGCTCATTCTCAGCCGCTTTGTTTCTGACGATCCGTTCAGCTCCGGCGCTTCAAGTAGCCTCACGTTCACCGCATTACAGAGCGTGAGCACTTTTATTGGCGAGCAGCTTAACCAATTGGCTGGTAAGCTCATAAAAGGGATTGATATCTCGGCTGATCTGCAAACAACTGAGGATTACACGACAGGTGACATGCGCCAGCGCACAGATTTGAATCTCGCTGCATCGAAGACGCTACTCAATGACCGGCTGAAGCTGACCATTGGTAACGATTTTGAATTAGAAGGTCCGCAAACAAACAACAATAATCAAAGCAATCTTGTTCCCTCAAATCTTGCCGCGGACTACTTGCTGTCGGCAGATGGCCGCTACTCCATGCGCGCCTACAGGAAGAATTATGATGAAGGTGTGTTACAGGGTTATGTTATCGAAACGGGTTTGAACTTTATCGTAAACCTGGACTATAATCATTTTAAAAACGTGCTCCGTAAGAAAAAGAAGAACAAGGATAACCACGACACAGCAGGCAAATAAATAAACATCGTTGCAGGGATTTTGTAAAATATCATCAAAAGTATTCGTGGCGCTATTGTGCGCTATGCTTGCTGCATGTAGCAACAGCAGGCATTTGCCGGCAGGCGAGTCTTTGTATAAAGGCAGCAAGGTTCATATAAATGACAACGCAGCAAGCAAGAAGGAACGGAAAATTCTGAAGAACGACCTTGTGGGCGCAGTAAGGCCTAAAACAAATACTAAATCGCTTGGTGTCCGTTTAAAGCTCTCGCTCTATAACCTTGCAGGCGATACTAAAAAAACGAAAGGTATAAGACCATGGTTACGCAATAAAGTTGGTGAGCCTCCGGTGTTGGCCAGCAGTGTGCACCTGGACCATAACAAGGAGATTATGATAAACCTCCTGCAGAACAGGGGCTTTTTTGATGCTAAGGTTTCAGCGAAGATGAATACCGACAAGCGTAGGAAATCCACTGCTGTGTTTAGTGTGGTTACAGGCACGCAATACAAAATAAACAAAGTTTATTTCAGGAATGATTCCTCCGACATTGCTCACAAGGTAGACAGTGCTTTCTCCGAAACGCTGTTGAAGCCAGGCGCACCATACAACCTTGATCTTATCAAAGCAGAGCGTGTGCGCATTGACCGGGGCCTTAAAGAACTCGGTTACTTTTACTTTAAGCCAGACTATGTGCTCGTAGTTGTCGATAGCTCTATTGGCAGCAACAAGGTGAATATGTACGTGAAATTAAAGCACAGGGAGATACCACCGGAGGCATATCGTGTATATACTATCAACGATATTTTCATTTATGCGAACTATAAGTTGCACGGCAAAAGCGAAGACACAGGTAAGGCGGAGGCTGTGGTAATTGATAATTATCAGGTTATTGATAAGAAGAAGACCTTTAAACCCATCGTTTTTTCGCAGGCAATGGTATTTGAAAAGGATGACATTTACAGCCTCGATGACCAAAATGTATCTATAAGCAGGCTGGTAAATATGGGCGTTTTCAAATTCGTTAAAAATCGCTTCGACCCTATCAGTGAGTCCCTGATAAATGTTTACTACTACCTCACTCCATATCCAAAAAAGTCGCTTCGTTTTGAAATCGGTGCACTTACGCAGAACGACAACAGGGCAGGTACGGAGGGGAGTATAAGCTGGCGAAAGAGGAACACATTCAAAGGGGCTGAAGAGCTCATGTTTAAGATTAGGGGAGGCTTTGAAGCGCAGTACAGCGGGCCGGTGAAACAGCCCAATATTTACAATTTGGGCGCAGAGGTGAATCTTTCTTTTCCAAGGTTTGTAGTTCCGTTTCTTGATATTCAGACATCAAGCAGGTTTCTCCCCCGGTCCATTATTAAGTTAAAGTACAATTACGAGTCTGAGAAGGGTTTGGTAAGAATCAGTTCCTATACGGCTTCTTATGGCTATAACTGGAAAGAAGGCCCCCACAAAGAACACCAGTTGTATCCGTTCAATTTTACCTACGTAACGACCGATACATTGGGAAACGTATCAGACTTGCACCTCTTATATGGCAACCTGGTATTCGACGGTATCATACTCGGTCCCACCTATGAGTTCACCTACAATTCTCAGAAAAATGGTCTGCAGCGCAGGCATTCAGTATATTTCGATGGGCTTATAGATCTTTCGGGTAACATACTCGGCATTGCAGAGCGCGCGGATTACAAAACACATCCGCAAACGATACTTGGCTCCCGGTATGCACAGTACGTAAAGCTGCAGCCTGACTTCCGCTATTACCTGCGCCTCTCTGGCGCATCTACTCTTGCGGCGCGTGTAATGGCCGGTTTAGGCATACCATACGGTAATTCCGATCAGCTGCCCAATATCAAACAGTTTTGGGCAGGTGGCAACAGTGATCTAAGAGGTTTTCCATCACGCCTTGTTGGCCCGGGTACTTTCAATGAGTACAGTGTGTATCACACCACTACTTATCTGCAGACCCTTGGCGATATGAAGCTGGAGGCCAATCTGGAATTGAGGCAGCATGTATACAAGTTTCTGAATGCTGCTGTTTTTTACGACATGGGCAATATATGGCTCTATAACAATACTACGGTTTACCAGCGCGGCACATTTACTCGCGATTTCTACAAGGAGTTTGCTGCAGATGTAGGGTTCGGTCTGCGCTTCGATTTTAAAATTCTCATCCTGCGTCTCGATCTGGGTATGCCTGTACGCAAACCATGGTTGGCGCCGGATCAGCGCTGGGTCTTTAATCAGATCGATTTCTCTAATTCTCAATGGAGAAGAGATAACCTCGTCTTCAATATTGCGATTGGATATCCTTTCTAAGTGTGCGAAGCAAACTCCCTTCTGCTTATGTTCATTATTACGCTGTAGTATAGGCACGTTTTTTATAGCCTTGTACCTAAAATGTGATTGCTATGCGCGCGATATGGTCAGGTTCTATAGGTTTCGGTTTGGTAAATATACCGGTACGCTTATTCAGTGCTACACAGGAGAGCAGGCTGGATCTGGATATGCTGGATAAGCATGGACATGCCCAGATCAGGTATGCGCGCATAAACGCCAACACGGGTAAGGAAGTAGCATGGGAGAACATCATTAAGGGCTACAAATACAACGATGAATATGTTGCGCTTACTGACGAAGACTTCGAGAAAGTGAACCCTAAAAAAAGTAAGATGATAGAGATAACAGAGTTTGCGTCAGCAGACGATGTTGATGTTGTCTATTACGACACGCCTTACTATCTTGAGCCGGTAAAAGGGGGAGAGAAAGCCTATGTGCTGCTAAGGGAGGCGCTTAAGAAAAGTGGCAAGGTTGCTATAGGTGAGTACATTATGCGCACAAAAGAAAACCTTTGCTTGCTAAAGCCGCAGGGTGAAATGTTGCTTTTGCTTAAGATCAGGTTTGCAGAGGAGATTCGCGACTATAGTGAACTCAATATTCCTAAAGATATTACCATAAAACCCGCCGAGCTTAAGATGGCCGAATCGTTAATTAAACAGTTAACACCTCGTAAGCTCTCTATGGATAAGTACAAAGACACTTACGATGAAGAGCTGATGAAAATAATAGAGGCGAAAGCTAAAGGGGGAAGGGTAGTAAAGCCCAAATTTAAGATCATACATAATAAGAGCAAAGACCTTATGGAGCAGCTGAAAGCCAGCCTCGCAACTCCAAAAAAGAAGGCTTCATAAATACTTTATTTTATGGCACTGACCGCTTATAAAGAGAAACGTGAGTTTGATAAAACACCTGAGCCCAAAGGAACGGTTAAAGCAAGTAAGAGTAAGCTTACATTCGTTGTGCAGCGCCACCATGCCAGCCACCTGCACTATGATTTCAGGCTGGAGCTGCAGGGCGTTTTAAAAAGTTGGGCCGTTCCTAAAGGGCCATCTTTGAATCCTAAAGATCGCCGCCTGGCTATGATGGTGGAAGACCATCCTGTCAGCTACGCCACGTTCGAAAGTGACATTCCCGCCGGTAATTACGGGGCAGGTCATGTCGATGTCTGGGATCATGGCACCTATGAACCAATTGATGAAGATGCTAAAGTTATCACACCAACAGAATTTGCACAAAATCTCAGCAATGGCAGCATAAAGTTCAGGATGAAGGGCAAGCGTCTCAAAGGAGATTTTGCATTAGTCAATATGAAAAAGGACGAAAAGTCCTGGTTGCTGATAAAGCACCGGGACAAATATGCTACGGATGAGGCGTACGACAGTGAAGACTACACCAAGAAAAGCTCGCTTGCTTATACAGCTAAGCGCAACAAGGACAAAGCTGTAAAGAAAAAGTGAACAGGCTAGCCTTCCTGGCATGTATATGCTGAATCTGCGTGGCGGTTCTGATAATCAGGTGCTCCATTTCGCTCTCGTAAAATAATACCAGTTGCACTTTAAATCTACACTAATGACCCGCGTCACTAAGCGCCACGATGTTTAGCCTCGTGCGCTGGCCGAGGCAAAGCAATCTTACGAACCTCAATTTCGCTATTATTGTGGTTTAACAAACTAATCGGTATTACTAGGTTTAATTCTTTAACACATAAAGGGGCTTCCGCAACGTTAGTGTTTTAAAGAACATCGCTATGAAAAATGCCAACGGTAAAAAGCAGATGTGGATGGCAATAGGGACTTATCTCTTACTAAGTGAAAAATCCCTAAGGGATGACATTATTATAGAAAACCATCGTTCAGGCACACGAACCCCGAAGGGTGGCATACACAGTCGCCGGCCACAAAACGCTAAATTAATTGCCCTTGGTAGGGCAATCTTTGCTGGGTAATATCATCAGCCCGGCATTGTCAAATGCCGCCAGAGCTCAAAAAAAATCCCCGCAATAGCGAGGATTTTCGGAGCTCATAAATTGTACTCTTATTTCTTCGAAATTGCAGCAATGCCAGGCAATTCCTTGCCCTCAAAGTACTCTAACAAAGCGCCACCACCGGTAGACACATAGCTTACCTTATCTGCAAGGTGGAATTTATTTACCGCGGCCACGCTGTCTCCGCCACCTACCAGGCTAAATGCGCCTCGCTTCGTAGCTTCAGCTACTGCTTCCGCAATTGCCTTTGTTCCGTGCTGGAATTTGTCCATTTCAAAAACACCCATAGGTCCGTTCCAGAGAATTGTTTTCGATTCGCAGATTATTTTCTTAAAGTGGGCAATGGCCATCTGTCCTATGTCAAGTCCCATCCAGCTTGCTGGTATTTCACTGCTGGCAGCAGATGATGTATTGGCATCAGCGGCAAATTTATCAGCTATAATGCTGTCCGTTGGCAAATGTATGCACACTCCCTTTTCGTCCGCTTTTTTCAGCAATTCCAGGGCCATGTCCAGGCGATCATCCTCACAAAGCGACGAACCTATTTGTCCGCCTTCTGCCTTAAAGAATGTGTACGCCATCCCTCCGCCTATAATAATATCAGTTGCACGGTCCAGCAGGTTTTCTATGATCAGTATCTTATCTGAAACCTTTGCCCCGCCAATGATTGCGGTAAATGGCCGCTTGTTGTTATGCATCACCTCTTCAGCAGCTTTCACTTCACCTTCCATAAGCAGCCCAAACATCTTTTTATCGCCGGGGAAGAAATCTGCAATGATTGCAGTAGAGGCATGTGCCCGGTGTGCTGTGCCAAACGCATCGTTTACATAAACATCGCCCAGTTTAGATAGCTTTTCGGCAAATTCTTTGTCGCCCTTTTCCTCTTGTTTGTAGTAGCGCAGGTTTTCTAATAGTAACACCTGGCCCGGCTTCAAATCTTTAGCCTTTTGCGCAGCGTCGGCGCTGATACAGTCATCAGAAAATTGTACATCTGTTCCCAGCAGTTTAGCCAGTGGCGCTATAAGTGGTTTCAGCGAAAAATCAGCCAACGTAAGGTTGGGTTTCTTTTCAATGTCTTTTAGTGGCCGTCCCCAGTGGCTCATCAATATTATACTGCCGCCGTCAGCAAGCACCTTCTTTATGGTAGGCAGTGCGCCGCGTATACGCGTATCATCAGTTATTTCACCATTTTTAATAGGCACATTGAAGTCTACGCGTATCAATGCCTTTTGGTCTTTGAAATTGTGTGTGGAGAATGTTCCCATCTTACGTCAAAAATTATAAAACTGAAATAAAGAATAACGCGCTATATCCGTTTGGTAGCGATCTTGTAAAAATAATAAAACCCGCACGATTATGCGGGTTTTAAAAGAATATATGTTGTTCATTATTTGCTGATCAGTCCTGCGAAATATTTCACTGTGCGCACCAGTTGGCTTACATAGCTCATTTCGTTATCATACCAGCTTACGGTTTTTACCAGTTGCTGCTCGCCTGCGCTTATTACACGTGTTTGCGTAGCATCAAACAGCGAACCGAATGAAGTACCGATAATATCGCTGCTTACAATTTCGTCTTCATTATAACCGAAGCTCTCGTTTGCTGCGGCTTTCATTGCAGCATTAACTTCTTCTATCGTTGTTTTCTTGTTAAGTATCACGGTAAGCTCAGTGAGCGACCCGGTAACTGTAGGTACGCGCTGTGCGCCGCCATCCAGTTTGCCTTTCAGCTCAGGTATCACCAGGCCTATCGCCTTAGCGGCACCGGTTGAGTTTGGAACTATGTTCTCTGCTGCAGCACGTGCGCGGCGCAGGTCACCTTTGGGGTGTGGCGCATCCAGTGTATTCTGGTCATTTGTATAAGCATGCACCGTAAGCATCAGTCCGGTTACTATACCAAATGAGTCGTGCAGTACTTTTGCCATTGGAGCCAGGCAGTTAGTTGTGCAGGATGCGCAGCTGATAACAGTTTCAGTGCCGTCAAGTATCTGATGGTTCACGTTGAAAACTACGGTCTTCATGTCGCCGGTTGCTGGCGCAGAAATAACTACGCGCTTAGCGCCTGCAGCAATATGTGCGTCTGCTTTTTCTTTGTCCGTAAAGAAACCGGTACATTCCAGTACCACGTCTACATTGTGTGTACCCCATGGTATCTGAGCCGGGTCCTTTTGATCGTATATTTTTATCTCTTTACCATTAACTACTATAGAGTTTTCGGTATGCGTTACACTTTGTCCGAAACGGCCCTGTGCAGTATCATACTTCAGCAGGTGTGCCAGTACGTTTGGCTTAGTCAGGTCGTTGATAGCTACTACTTCAATACCTTCCATATTATATATCTGGCGGAAAGCAAGGCGGCCTATTCGGCCAAAACCATTGATGGCAACTTTTACTGTACTCATTTTGGAAAATTGGTTAAAGATCGTTTTTAAAATGTGGCGCAAAGGTACGAAAATATGGAATGGAAATATCCAAAAATATAAAGAATTTGTATAAGTACCCACTTCGACTCATAAAGTTGATAATACAACTAGCAAGCTTCTTTGCAAGTATTATAGGTAGTGCGCGAGTTTGTTTCGCTACTCACTTCGCTCTACCACTCCGTTTTTGATTTTTGACTTTTAACTTTTGAATTTATCAATGTATTCCCCGTGCATCCAGCGCCTTTTGATAGGCGTGTGCATGTTTTAATTGTTCATCATACGTAGTTGCAAAATTGGAATATCCGCTAAAATCTTCCTTTGCACAGAAGTACAGATAGGTAGTTTTCGGTGCCTGGAGCACAGCCTCTATGGAGCTTACTGCCGGCGTGCATATTGGCCCGGGTGGCAACCCTTCATACATGTAGGTGTTGTAGCGCGATGGGTTTTGAAGCATAGCACCTGCTATCCGGTGAATGGTAAAGTCACCCACTGCAAATTTTACTGTAGGGTCTGCCTGTAGCTTCATTCCCTTGTGTAGCCTGTTCATATACACGCTTGCCACTTTTGGCTTGTCATCTGCAATGTTTGTTTCCTCGTCTACTATTGATGAAATGATAATGGCTTGTGTAGGTGTAAAGCCTTGATTGCTTGCCTGGGTCATTCTGGTTGCGTCCCAGAAATGGGCGTAGTTCTTTTCTATCTTTCTGTAAGCCTTGTCAGCACTCGTGTTCCAGAAAAAATCATAAGTATCAGGCATTATGGTGCACATCACGGTGTTCGTATCCGTGCCAAAGTTGGATAGGTAATCTTTGTCACTTAGCAGCTGTTTCAATGCATTTGAGTCAGCTTCCAGGTTAGTAGATAGTAGCATTATCAAGTCGTGCTTTGTACGCAATTTATTGATCACAAGCTTCACCGGTGTCTGCCGCCCAGACCGCAATAAGCGCACAATATCAAAGTTGCTCATCCCTTTTCTTATCTTATACTTTCCGGCATGCACATGTGCTGGCAATTTTGCCCGCTCAGCAATAAAATCGAAACTCGTCATATCGCTCACGAAGCCCCCTTCCAGCAGTGTTGCCTTTAGCCGCTCATAGTTAGATCCTGTATGCACGTATAGGTATTCTCCCTGGTTCATTGGCCCTGTATTCGGCCCGAATATCTTGTATGCTGCGAACAATCCAACTAGCGTAATAATGATGATGATATATAGCCCTATCCGCGATTTTTTATTTTTGGCTGCCATGCTGCTAATATAGGCGATTAGTTGTTTAGTTGATGTGCCGTTAGCTGTTACTGCGATACAGGCTTCTGAAAATTTTAACGGTACCGCTTTAAACTATGGCAAAATTTTGTGCTCTTAATTGGTGAATACTAAAACAGGTAGCTATGCAAAACATGAAAAAGATATTCCTGATGGTCGCTGTGGCGGTTACTTTCGGAGTATATAGCAGCAATGCGCAGATAATTGTCAAAGTAAGACCGGCACGGCCGCACTATGAGCGGGTAGTGGCCCCAACACCCCGCCATGTATGGATAGATGAAGATTGGGAACCTCGTAACGGCACGTATGTGTTTGTTGGTGGTCGCTGGGCTGAGCCGCCACGTCCGAGAGCAGCATGGGTGCCCGGCCACTGGGCGCGCAGGCGCCACGGTGACGTGTGGATACCCGGCCATTGGCGTTAATCGCACATTTACAGGAGGTTAAATTTCTGGTACGCCCATCGAGGATAATTCTTTGATGGGCGTACCTTGTCACTTTGTTGACCGGTTGATTCGCCTGCTTGGTATTATGAAACCGCCAACCAATATTCTCCGTAATAGTGATACGAAAATAAACTCGGCTATTGAAAAAAGCAATACAGCCATAATCGATTGTTCTGATGCAATTTCAACTAAAGACTAACTTTGTTATGTGCCCTTTGGCTGTTTGTATCTCATTGTATAATTTGAATTTTAAAAATACACACTATTATGGAACATACTGAATCTACAGCACCATCAACGGGTGGCAAATGCCCGTTTACAGGCGGCGCCCCCAAACAAAGCGCCGGCCGCGGCACAAGAAACACTAATTGGTGGCCTAATCAGTTGCCCCTTAATATCCTTCGCCAGCAATCTACGCTCTCCAATCCTATGGACAGGGCGTTCGATTACACAGAGGCGTTCAAGAGCCTTGACTATAATGCGCTGAAGAAAGATATCTTCGATCTGATGACTACATCACAGGACTGGTGGCCCGCTGATTATGGACATTATGGCCCTTTCTTCATTCGTATGGCATGGCACAGTGCAGGTACCTATCGTATCTCAGATGGCCGCGGAGGCGCGGGATCAGGTATGCAGCGTTTTGCACCGCTCAACAGCTGGCCTGATAATGCTAATCTCGACAAGGCTCGTTTATTGCTTTGGCCCCTCAAAAAGAAATACGGCAACAAGATATCCTGGGCCGACCTCATGATACTGGCGGGCAATTGTGCCCTGGAATCCATGGGTTTTAAAACATTTGGTTTTGCCGGCGGACGTGAAGACGTATGGGAGCCGCAAGAAGACGTTTACTGGGGTTCTGAAAGCAAGTGGCTGGGCGATGAGCGATACTCAGGTGAGCGCGATCTTGAAAATCCGCTCGCTGCAGTACAGATGGGCCTGATATATGTGAACCCTGAAGGCCCTAACGGAGTTCCTGATCCACTGGCTTCCGCACGCGATATCCGCGAGACGTTCCGCCGTATGGCCATGAATGATGAAGAGACTGTGGCATTAATAGCAGGCGGTCACACCTTTGGTAAAACCCATGGTGCGGCGGAACCGGGCAAATACGTAGCTCATGAGCCCGCTGCCGCAGGCATTGAAGACCAAAGCATGGGATGGCGCAACACTTTCGGTACAGGAAACGCCGGAGATACCATTACCAGCGGCCTCGAAGGTGCATGGACCACCACGCCAACAAAGTGGAGCAATAACTTCTTTGAAAACCTGTTTGGTTTTGAATGGGAGCTCACAAAGAGCCCTGCAGGTGCGCACCAGTGGAAACCCAAAGGCGGTGCGGGCGACGGTACAGTGCCCGACGCGCACAACCCATCTAAACGCCACGCTCCCGCTATGCTCACCACCGATCTGGCGTTAAAGATGGATCCGGAATATGAGAAAATATCAAGACGCTTTTATGAACATCCGGATCAGTTTGCTGATGCCTTCGCAAAGGCATGGTTCAAGCTTACCCATCGAGACATGGGGCCGATTGCCCGTTATAAAGGTCCCGAAGTGCCTAAGGAGACCTTGATATGGATGGACCCAATTCCGGTTCTGACGCACAAACTGATAGACGGCAACGATATCGCTTCCTTAAAGGCCAAAATCCTTGCATCAGGATTATCGGTATCACAGCTGACAGCTACTGCCTGGGCTTCAGCAGCTACATTCCGCGGTTCCGATAAGCGGGGTGGCGCTAATGGTGCCCGCATTCGCCTTGCACCGCAGAAAGACTGGGAGGTTAACAATCCCGCGCAATTAGCAGTGGTGCTGAAAAAGCTCGAAGAAATACAGTCAGAATTCAACAGTGCTCAGACCTCAGGTAAACTAGTCTCCCTTGCTGATCTTATAGTGCTGGGCGGATGCGCTGGCGTAGAGCAGGCAGCGAAAAACGCAGGCTTTAATATAGTTGTGCCCTTCACTCCGGGCCGCGCTGATGCTACGCAAGAGCAGACAGACATCGAATCGTTCGCCGTGCTGGAGCCTGCTGCCGATGGCTTCCGCAACTATAAGAACGGCCACTACAAAGTATCAACGGAAGAGATGCTCGTGGACAAAGCGCAACTGCTAAAGCTCACAGCGCCCGAAATGACCGTGCTGATAGGTGGTATGCGGGTCATGGATACCAACTATGATGGCTCCAGGCACGGTGTATTCACAAAGACACCGGGTGCACTTACCAATGACTTTTTTGTCAACCTGCTGGACCTTGGTGCGAAATGGACCGCGACCTCTGACGAAGGGGAGGTATTCCAGGGCACTGACCGCAAGACCAGTGAGAAAAGATGGACCGCCTCCCGCGCCGATCTCATTTTTGGCTCTAATACCGAGCTGAGGGCCATCGCGGAGGTATATGCCTGCGATGATGCAAAGGAGAAGTTTGTGACGGATTTTATAGCTGCCTGGGCGAAAGTGATGAACCTGGACCGGTTCGACCTGCAGTAAGCATTGCAGGGATCATCAGTTATCGATTTTATTAGAAGCCCCGCCCTTTGCGGGGTTTCGAATTATCAGGTAAGCGATTAACAGGCGAAACAGGGACAAAACAAAAGCGGAGAACCAGGTGCTTATCGCTCTGTTTCTCCGCTTTTTTTGTGGTGGAGAAGGGCGGGAATATGTCGAACTTTTTTGTGGAGGATTTGGAGCGATTTCAGATTAATATGAGCAAATAGTGACTGCTTGATAGCATTGGTGGAATGGAAAGGGATTTTGTAACAAATGCTCATAAAGGAATCAATCCCTTCTTGAAAGCCCAGCGACAAGAAATCCTAAAGTAATTGCACCAAAAATAGCCTCAACTCCAGCAATTACTCTTAAAAATCCTTTAGGTGAAATATCGCCATATCCAAGCGTAGTAAATGTTACCACACTATAATAAATTGAATTGCCTAATCTGATTAAATACGGTTCCCCCTTCATACCTTCTGTAGTGTCGCTAAAATTATTAGGAAAGAAAGAATATAAAAATCCGAATAACAAGATTGAAATTATCATTACCCAGATAAGGCGTTCTGGTTTTTGACCATAACTCCAATAGAGTTTATCAATCGTCATCAATAGCCATTTTCCCCGGTTTGAATTTTCTCTAACAAAGTCGTATTCTTTTATTTTCAAGTGTTGAGCTAAATTCTCATCGCCAGATTCCTTTGCACATTTTGCGAGACTCCTGTATGTCTTCTCAAAATTATCGTGATGCGAATAATCTGAGTGATTTAAAAAAATATCACTGATTGTGCTATTGGTAAATATTGGATTAAATAGCCCACCAAAGATCCTAATAAAAGATAGCTTGCTGTCAATAATGTTGCCAGTCGTATAGCAATTAATAAACTGCCAATGATCAATCACTGAATTCCTGATTTGCAAGTTCCTTACTAAACTGTTCTCAATAAAGAGCCCTGGTACGTTCATGTCATTGCATTTCAGATTGTCTAACGAGCTATTGAGTATTTCTAATCTTCCGCGTGAACCAAAATACATATTGCCATTTAGCTCTAAGCCAGCAAGGTTAACAAATTCTAATTTCTTTCCTCGAAACAACATACCCACACCGTTAATTGGAGGTATCATTCCGCCTAGTTTCAGCAGTCGAGTATTCATATTCAAGTAAACCTCCTCATCGACTGAATTCTGATGAGTATTAAAAAAGGTCTGAGTAAATCTAAATGCCCGCCCTTTTGTTAATAGCCAATCATAATATGAAATGAAGCCCACTATTAACTCGTAGTAGATAGTTTCACCGTCAGCAACAGTAGATTTTGTACCATCATAGCTATGCCACACTTGATATTCTTCCTCTCCTTTGTATGTGCGTTTAACTAAGTGTAGAATCTTATCTTTAGCTGAGGGCTTATTTTGAAAGAAATCCGAGAAATATCCATTTAGCAAATAGTCGTCCGAAATTTTTTGTTCCGCCATCCAATCGTTAAAGTCAGCTTGATTTTTTTTTATGCTATTAAGCAATACCGGGTAATCATATTTTCTGCGCCATTTATTAAAAGCATATTGTGGCAGCAGCCATAAGTCAATAGGATCAAGTGTGGCGCAACTCAAAATTCTTTGTGCCAAATCAGTTTCGCTTATTTGAGGGTCTTTATCAAGTATTTCTTGAACAAATGTTAATTCGGGCTTCTTTTCCATAAAAATTTAGAACATTCTTGTTACATATAATTTCATTTTTACTGCCAATACTGCCCCGCCATCACGGAGCTTGCATTGTCCAAAATAACTTTTGGTTCGGCAGCGCAGGATTCCCGCAGCCATTTTTTCCAAAAGTACTCAAGTTTAGTTGGCATAAGAATATCTGCATTCTTAGCCTGAATACCAGCTATTATCCACTGTGCTTTAATTTTAATAACTACCGGAATTAACCCAAAGCTGTCCTGTTCTGCCTTAGCTTGCCAATCCTTGTCTTTTAAGCTATTGAAAAAAGACGTACTTGTATATTTATTCCCTGTGCTAATGACGTGTGAGTTTTCATTAAAATCAAAGTAACCATCAGTGACTATCATAACTTTGTTTGCTGCATCATTTCTAAGCTCATCATTTATTTCATCGTGAAAAAATTTCCAAATGTCCACGCCGAAATAATCCTTTGAACTATTACCCAAATGAGCCTCTTTGTATAATTGCGATATTGTTTGTGTAAGCTCACTTTTAAAAGCGACAAAAACACTATTCTTGTGCGCAGCATCAATTGCTGATAAGTCAATGCTCAGTTTGTTTTCATAATTGTCTTTAAGCAATGAACTGCCATTTTGGGGAATAATTCTTATTGTAAATCGGTCGTTCGATGTAACAATCAATGGGTTTCGTGCCGTCTTTTCAAATTCATTAAATGCAGCCATTATTAAAGCACTATCTTTTTCTGATTGACCATTATTGAGAAGACGGTCACTCAAATCAAGCACTACTACATAATTGTGTTTTATTGGGATTACCTGATCATTATTTTGTCTGCATCCGCAAGAGCTAATAATAAATATCAGTAAAATAGCCGGTATTAATATTGATGTTGCTTTCATAAAATTTGTTTTAAAAATTTAGAATTATTTGTGGTTTAGTTTAGTGATTGAGGAACTTTAATAAAGAGATTGCTTATGAATCCATTATATGCAGCTTCGCATTCTTTTCTTTGGTTTTCAAATTCAGACGACCCCATTAGAAATTGCCTCCAACCCTTATAAAAGCTGGCCAGGTTTCTTGCAAGTTCATCAGGGTTGACCATTGCAGTTTCTAAATCCTTTTTCAATTTTTCCAATTGTTGCTTGATAATGTCAATTTCAGCTTCCAACTGCTTCACTCTAACCTCAAGCTGCTGGAGTTCCTGTTTTTGTTCCTTCATAGTGTCCTTTAAACCGTTGATAATTATGTCGGCCTTTATGTCGGTGTTCTTTTTACTTTTCTCTTTTATAACCATCTCATACATTTGCCCCCACACCAGATAAGCACAGAAACCAAACAACAGAACGAGGTAGAAATTAATGCTGAGATAAAATTTCCAGTCCGCATCCGGTACACCTGCCATTATTTTCAGGTCGTGAATGCCTTTGTCTATTTTATAAGCTAAGGCCGCATCGGCTAGGAAAGCTCCGGCAATCAACAACCCTGCATACAATTTTCTATTTTTATTCTCACTAGTCAGAATGCCATGTGGCAGTAGCCCAATCGAAAAAAAGAGAAAAGCCCCGAAGTAGGTAAAAATTAAAGAAGCATTTGGCTTAAAAATTCCTTTCGGATCGAAAATAGAATCAAGAAGCATAGTTATATCGGTGCCGGCATTTGCTAATAGGCTCTGGGCGTTCCTGAAAAATGCACTATTGATAGCAGAGGCGTAAAAGAAGATAAGATAAATAGATAGGAGTATTGTCAAGGTTAAATAAGTATAGTACCTCATGGGCTGAAAATCGCTTTTAATACGGTCTTCGGCGATATTTATCTTCACCTGTTGTATTTCTTCTTTTGTTTCCTCAACAAGGTTTTTTGCAGCAGGGATTTTCACCTCATCGACAGTTTGCTTTTCGCTTTCCAATTTTATTTTTTCATGTTCTTTTTCTTGGATACTGGCTGCCACTTTTTTCTTTCCCAGCAGGTTTTCATGCTCACTAAAACCCTCATCAACAATATGGCCTTCTTTTATATAACCCAGATGAGCGGTTAAAGACGTTGCATCACCCTGGTGAAGACCAGCTTGGCTATATCCGTAATCCGATATTTTCACTTTTTTAACCGAAGTATCGGAACTTTCGTTTGGCTGCTCTTGCATTTCAATTGTTGTTTCAGCTGCGTTTGTTGTATGTGTTTCCATTTTAGTTCTGTTTTCTTATTTATAGAAAACTCGCAATCAGGTAACCAATTTCTATAAAGAATATTTTTTTTTAAAAGTGGTTACCTCCCTCCTGATTCACCATTAATGTGCAAGAAGTAATTTATGTATCAATTCAAAGATTATTACGCTATTCTAAAGGTCATGCGAAATGCTACCCTATCCGAGATAGTTGCGGCCTATAAAAAACAATGCAAGGAATGGCATCCAGACAGGAATCCCGGTATAGATACTACCAAAATTATGCAGGAAATTAATGAAGCAAAATGGATTTTACTAAATCCTGCATTAAGAGAAAAGTATGATCGAGAATACGTTCAAAATATAGACAAATCATCAAGTCAGAATGAAAAATCCCGCACTAAGCAAGAAAACCAAACATCACGGCAGGAACAATCAAAAAGGCATAACCAACGATATTCTAAATTAAAAAAAAAGGTAGAATTATTTATAGTTAAAGACCCATTTCTCTACAATTCCTACCAAAATCAGATAGTATCAAAGTCGAATTCAGAATTGATAACCATTTGCCAATCTTGGTTTAGTTATCAAGTAGAATTTATTGACTTGGTGATTGTGGAACTTCACCAGAAAAGGACTTATGAGCTGGACTTTATATACCAAAAAATTAAAAAAGAGCATGTTAATGACTCAATCAATTTAAAAAGTAGTAGAAGCTTATGGGATTATTGGATAATACGGTATTTGATTTGGTGTTTGATATGCGCTCTGCTGCATG
The DNA here is from genome assembly GCA_947446645.1 of Chitinophagaceae bacterium. Taxonomy (GTDB): domain Bacteria; phylum Bacteroidota; class Bacteroidia; order Chitinophagales; family Chitinophagaceae; genus Nemorincola. The sequence continues at coordinate 76,355 of CANFHA010000011.1, forward strand.
GGATTAAATAGTTCAGGTTTTAGCTTCTAAATCATAAGAAAACGAATATAACAAATAAATCTTTAAATATTTCGGTTACCTACCTGCGGGTTTTCTATAAATGGTAAATCAAACAACATTTTTAACAGCAAAAATTCAACTAAAATGAAAAAGACAATCTTATTTCTCGCAGCAATTCTGGTTTATGCAACCACTTTCGGACAAGGCCAAACCTATGTAAATGGCTATACCCGGTCAAATGGCACTTATGTAGAAGGCCATTACAGAACAACTGCTAACTATACAAAGAATGACAATTGGAGCACGGTTGGCAATACAAACCCGTATACAGGTACTGAAGGCACTAAGCCGGGTGGTTACAATTCATCATATAGCACCTATAGCACACCTACCTATTCTTCTTATCCCAGCAGTAATGATTACAGTACTTATACACCTACCACATATTCCACCTATACCCCTTCTTCGTATTCTACTTATTCAGCCCCCAGTAGCTCAACATATAACACGGTTTATTATTCCAGCTCCTGTAATTGCTACATCGCCCGGTAGTGATATTGTAGCAAATTTCTGTGGCCGTCCTCGAAATAGGGCGGCTATTTTATTAGTGGAATATACTTCCCGATCCGAAAAAATATTTTTCAAAAATTCTGGTTACCTCGGTACTGATTTCCTATAAATGGTAAATCAAACAGCATTTTTAACTCAAAAAATCAAAACAAAATGAAAAAGTCAATCTTATTTCTCGCAGCAATTCTTTTAACCGTAGTTACCGGTTCTAACGCTCAAACAAGCCAAAGTTCAGTTGACTATTTTGGCAACATTAATACGACCTACACAAATCAATACGGCCAGACAGTTGCCACAAGTCAGACTTCAAAGGACTATTTCGGCAATAATACTACTACTTATACTAACAGCTACGGAAGTTCTATTGGTTCCAGTACCGGCTCTACCGATTATTTTGGCAACTACAATACCAACTATACCAATAATTACGGTACTTCTATCGGTTCCAGCGTCGGCACGACAGATTATTTTGGCAACTACAACACCAACTACAATAACACCTATAGAAACACTATTATTTCCAGCACCGGTAATACGGATTACTTTGGGAATTATAACACCACTTACACTAACACGTTTGGCAATACAATAGGAACAAGTACAGGTTCAACTGATTATTTTGGTAATTACAACGTTACTTATTATTCCAGGTAAAAAATCTCACCTAATTTTTGAAACTACCGTCTCTTTCAGGCGGTAGTTTTTTATTCCAACAATTTAAACCCTGCCCAATAATATGGAGGGTATTTCTTTTTCATCTCGGTCTGTGCAGCTTGCAAGGCATCGTGAACACTTTTGCCAGCAAAACAATAGCTATAAAAGCTAGTCATTAATTCAGAGGTTTGGGCATCAGGCACTTTCCAAAGACTCATTATGATATTTTTAACCCCGGCGAGTTTAAAAGCACGTTGCAAACCGAATACGCCTTCGCTTCCCTTAATGTCCCCCAAGCCTGTTTCGCATGCACTTAGCACAACCAATTGGCAATTGCTTAAATCAAGATTTGATATTTCATAGCTCGTTAGTATGCCATCATCTGTACTGTCACTTACATAATTTGCATTACCCCATGCTTGATTGGCTCCTGAGAATATCAGTCCCGACCTGAAAAGTGGATCAGCACTTTTTTTGAAGATATTCTGTTTATTAGTTGAAATGGAATCTTCTGAGTTCGTCTTCTCCGGATCACGAAAGAAATATCCATGTGTAGCTAAGTGTAGAATATATGGTTCTTTTTTACCGCTTAGATTTTTAATACTGGTTTCACTTGCATTTTCACCTGAATTCACTGTAGTATTTATGTCACTGAATTTACAGATTGTTTCGATGTTCTTCATTTCCACTAGTGTGCCAGGTAAATAACCAAATTTTGTGATTGCGCTTCTATTCGCAAGTTCAGAAATTTGCTGAAAGCCAATATTGTCGATTTTCTGAGGTTTCATTAAGGGTGATTTATTTGCTTTATCATAATCAACTCCACCATAAACAATAGCCTTTTTTATACTCTTCGAATTTAAATAAGCAGAACTAAAATCAATGATATCAGCCATAGATCCTAATATATGAATACTATATTTCTCGCCAGTAAGGACATTTTTATTATCTGTCGGCAATGCATTGAAATCTAAATTATGGAGGGACCCTACCGGTGAAATGTATATAGTGTTTATACCCTCTAGATGGAAAGATAATGGCTTCCAAATCAAGTTATATAATTTCAACGTACTATCTAAATATAAGTCATTGTAATAGTCTTTATATTTTGTTTTATCCAGTCTTGTGAATAAATTTTGAATTTCTTTTCTTTCAAAAAGTTGAATGAATTTAGGTGGAGAATTCTGTTTCAAAATAAAGACACCATAAAAAACGCTATCAGTCCATTTGTGATTAAAATAAGAATAATAAACGAATTCAAGTATTGCTTCCTTCGGTTTTAAATTTGACAATATCTTTTTAACGTCAGGCTTTAAATAGTTAATTGGATTATAGTCAGAAACGGTAATTATCTTCTTTTTCGTTATTTCAATATCGTTTTCAATGTTATTTTTATCTTCTTCGTTGTCGCTACCCGTCGCTAACAAATAATAATTTCTATTTAAATTATTCAGCCTAATTAAGAGGGAATCAATAGATTGATTTTGATTATTAAATAAATGTTTTTTTATTGAAGTGCTGTTATATAATAATAAGTTATTGTGGTTAAATACTTGTTCATAAGCAAAATTTACGCTGTGTTCACAAGTGTCAACTTTTGAGATTTCAGACAACAATAGATTGTTAACTCTGTTTTTTTCAAGGATGTATTTTAATTGATCTTGTTGATTTAAGAAGTAATAAAAGTTGTTTGTTTCCTTGTTTTGATATTTAATATAAGACTGAAGATAGAATAGCGATTTGCAACTTTTCGAAATAAATGAATAGAAAATGCTTATGTCATATAAGGCGGTATATGACTTCATTTTGTCTTTTTCAGATAATGTGTTAAAAATATTAGCTGACTTTGAGTAGAGATATTCTGCTGTATTAATATCACCCATCTCTTCATATGCAACGGCAATATCTTTATATAATTTCAACAATGAAACCTTCTCATCAATTGGTAGTTTTTCATAAAAAGGTCTCACTTTCTCATATATTTCGATAGCCTTTTTATAATCCTTTTTTGAAGAATATATAGCTCCCATATTGTGAAGTAAATTGAAGTAAGCAACAGAATCATATGCTGTCTCTGGCGGATAATTTAATTCATCACCCAACATTGATAAAGCCGTGTCTTTCATACCCATTTGGCTATAAACGCGGGCTAAATTAATTACGGCGTATTGGTAATAATGATTTTTTCTGCCTAGCGGTTTAGAACATCTAATGGCTAAGGAATAATATTTCTGAGCTTTTGCTAAGTTTTCTGTTTCAACGTAAAACTGTGCGAGACCGTTCAAAATAAGAATTGATGAATATAAATCAAGATCTCCAGCCTCTGCCTCATCTTGTAAGACGCTGAAAGCCTCTAGCAAATTAATTTCTCTATTTTTTTGATCATTAATTCCTTCGTAAGCTTCCGATAATATTTTGTAATAGTAAACTTTTAAAAACAACTCAGTTGGCTTGTCGTTAAGTAGTCTGTTTATTTCTTTCAATATTGAAAAAGTCTTATCGTATTCGTGCAAATTATTTTTAAGGCTGGCATAATTTACTAATGTTTCAACCAACTGGGTACTTGTGTCACCTAATAACTTTCTTCTTATTTCAATACATTTTAAATATAAACTGTCTGCAGAACGATATTTGCCATTATTGGATTTAACCGAAGCTAGGTCACTTAACGTTTTGGAGTATTCGAAGGAGTTCTTACCGAAGAGTTTATCTTTTAATTGCAATAGTGTATCATAGGAATTCTCAATGTAATTTGGGTTAGCCCCGGCTTGCATTAATAAATAAGTCCTGAAGCTGTATGATTTCTCATATTCCTTATTATTTTTTCCCTTTTTAGTTTCTATGTTTTTAAGTAAAATATTTAATTGCTGAATCGCTTCTGAATACTTTTGATGTTCAACTAATGAGTCTATTATTGAGTTCTGTCCGTAACTAAACAAGGAGGACATTGTACTCAGGAACAAAAAAATTATTACCCTTAAATTATTAAAAATTCCGTCTAACATAAGAATGAGTTTTCGACAAGTAATCTATTCTAACAACTTAAAGCCTGCCCAATAATAGGGAGGATATTTCTTTCGCATATCTGATTGAGCTGCTTGTAGAGCATCATGTACACTTTTTCCGACAAAACAGTAGGTATAAAAGCTAGTCATCAATTCAGAAGTTTGAGCATCAGGTATCTTCCATAGGCTCATAATAATGTTCTTTACTCCAGCCATTTTAAAAGCCCGCTGTAAGCCAAATACGCCTTCGCTTCCTTTTATATCTCCTAATCCGGTTTCACATGCGCTTAGCACTACTAATTGGCAACTACTTAAATCAAGATTCGAAATTTCATATGAGGTAAGTATTCCGTCCTCTGTGCTTTCACTTACGTGACCAGGGTTGCTCCACGCATGATTTGCTCCAGCAAATATTAACCCGGATCTTAGAAGAGGGTTATCGCTCCATTTAAAAACATTTTTTGTTTCTGTTTCTATTGATTTTTGAAATTGCTTTTCCGTTTTTTGTTCCGGATCGGGGAAAAAATAGCCGTGAGTAGCTATGTGTAATATATATAGTTCTTGTTTGCCGCTAAGCTGCTTAAATGATTCTTCTGTTGCATTCTCGCCGATAAAGGAAATAGAAGGCATGTTGTAAGTACTACACAAATGCTGAATACTTTTTGCTTCTTTCTCTGTACCAGGTAAGTAATTGAATTTTAATATTGTGCTACGGCTTGCAATTTCAGCCACCTTTGGAACCCCAATATTGTCGTTAATAGGTTCTGAATTTACAGGGGTGTTTGTGGTTTTATTATAATCTACTCCTCCATAAACTATAGCCTTTTTTATACTTTTTATATCCAAATAGGTTGGTTGAAATGTTACTATGTCTGCTGATGAATTTAGTATATGAATATGGTATTTTTCACCAAATATTGTATTGCTGTCTATCAATATAGCTGAAAGATTTATATTATTTAGTAATCCTGAAACAGAAAAATAAATCTTGTTTATGTTTTTTTGGTACGCTTCAATTGGCTTGATAATCAAATCATATAGCATCTTGTTTATGTTATACACTCTTGAATAATCATTAATGGAATAACTAAAAACAGAATCGAATTGTTTCTGTTCAAATAACGTGATATATTTTGGATGCTTATATCCCGACCGAAGCAATAATGCGCCGTATATTATACTATCCTTTCCTTCTTTGGCATAATTAACTTTAATTATATTAACAACTAATTCATCGTTTTTGAGAGCATTTTTTACTTGTTTCCAGTCTGTTTTTATGTGTTGGTTAAATTGTCTAAAGATCTCGGAATTATTAACTAATATTTTCTCTAATTTTTCAATTTTGATTTTGAAAGCATCAATTGAACTATCAGGCACACCACGTTGCGTATATAATTTGCCTAAAGTATCACTTAGTAATTCTCTTTTATTGAAAGTGCTTTTTAATAAAGAATCATTATTGCAACGTAACGCGTTTTTAATTTGGAGTGAATTATTGAGCATAAAGCATTTGAGCAAGATTTCATTATTAAATGCCTGATTACACAACGTAGGATACTTTGAAGAATATGTACAGGTGTAATTTCTAAATGTCTTATAAAAATCAGCAATTTCTACTAAGTATTGCTCCATTTGATTTGTCAACAAAAACCTCGAATAAGTTTCTAATAATATATTTTGAAGCTGTAGGCATTCAATTTCATATTTTATCGCCTTGGAATGTCTATTTTGTTTTTCATACATATAGGCTATTGAACCCAATACAAGTATATAATCCTCTTGATTTGTTTTTCCAACTTTCATCATTAAGGATTTTGAGGAAAGCAGGTATTTTTCTGCATTTTCAAAATCATCAATATACAAGTACAGAGTGCCAATATTTCTTAGGTTTCTACTAAAACTAAATATGTCATCAGGTTTTCCTTTAGTCATTTCCGATGATTTTAGCATTAGCGACAGAGCTTCTCGGTAATCTGATTTCATGCTGTATGCAATAGCTAAATTGTTTAAGGTAGCAGCATATCCAATGCTGACTGTATCTTGTATTTTGAAATGAATTTCAGCTGATATCTTATATAAATTGATAGCCTCTTCGACATTTCCAATATTCCTATAGCATTCTCCAAGATTATTTAAAGACGCTGCATAATCTAATGGCCGCAATTCTCTATTTTCTTCTCTTATTTTTATAGCTTTTTTTAATATTATTTCAGCTTTATTAAAATCACTGAGCGAGATATAAAGAGCGCCCAATTCATTTAATGTATTTCCATAAAAGATTTGGTCTTTAAAATTTAGGGCCTCATTGGCATCCATTGATTTTAGTAAATATTTTTCGGCTTCCTTATATTTTGCATCTATGATGCATATATTTCCTAGTTCATTTAGAATAGAAATATAACTGTAATCAGGATTTTGGATACCTTTTTCCTTAAGTTCTAATGCCTCCAAATACAGCTTTTGAGATTTCTCATAACTCGCCATATTTTTATATATTTGAGCTAACCTAATTATGTCTTGCAAGTAGTAGGGATGTTCTACTCCGGATATCTTTTTCCTTATTTTAGCTGCTTCAATAGATAACGGTTCAGCTTTTTCATACTCTCTTATTTCAATATAAAGTTCAGCAAGAGCAGTTAATGTAAGGGAATAACTTGGATCATCTTTACCATATATTTTTGCTTTTAATGATAAGCCTTTTATTAATAATTCTTCGGCTTTGTCATAAATTTTCATTTTATTGTACAAATTGCCGAGGTTACAAATTGCAATTACATAACCCTTACTTTCGGCACCAAATATTTTTTCACAGATATTGAAATCTTTTAAAAAAAATTCTAAACTACACTTGTAATTCTTCAACCTATAGTTGACAGCTCCGATATAATTTAGTATTTGTTCATATTCCGGCGTATTTTCATCATATAATTTACCTCTAATATCAAATGAAATTTGAAAAAATAGTAAAGCTGAATCATAGTTGTCGTTACCAAAATATGCAACACCCGTTGAATATAAAAGGGTTGCATAATCCTTATGAAACGTGTCATTTCCATAAGTATTAGAATATAGTACTTTAGCTTCTTTAAATTTTTGAATTGAAAGTTTAAACTCCCCCTGATTTGAATAATTCACTCCTGCATTGTTATATTCAATCCAGTTCTGGGCCAAAATGTCCACAGAATAGAAATTTAGAACGAAAAATAAAATTGGCAAATAAATATTCCTCACATTTAAAAAATTATTTTAAAGATGCTTTGTCAAACATTTCTTTTGACTTCGCAACATTATCCAAATGATAGTAGACAATACCCAAAATAGTGAGTGCAGATTTCTGATTTTGTTTATTCGGCGGCAGTTCCTTTATTTTTCCGATTGCAGCTTCCGAGTTACCTAACAAGTCATATACACACGCCAAATTAATAAAAGCCATGTCGTAAACAGGATCAAGGCTAATAGCCTTTTCAAAATCTTTCTTTGCACTATTCAGCAAAGCCTCCATTTTTTGTGCAGTCTCTTCGTCCAGGCTACGACTTCCAGTTGTTTTTAATCTGCTTTCAGGGTCTAATTCTATTGGATACCGGAAAGCGGGATTTTCATATTCTATCCGTTCCAATGGTTTATATTTTAAAGCCCATAAGGTTTTAGCCGTACCAAGATTATTATAGTTTTCCCTTGAGGGAAAATATTTATTGAGGTTTTCAAAACATTCTATTGCTGTATCGTAGCTCCCATTTTTAATTGATGCTATTCCCTTTTCAAAAACCGGATACAAATCCTTTATCTTCTTTTCTGCCTCTTTACAAATCAACTTACGTTCATTTTTAGTTGGGTAGTCGCGATTTTTATCATTCAGTTGATAAGCATTATAGATTTTGTCTAATAGCCTGTCATAAATGTTAAAAGGGTGGTATCCTGCTATACAGGAGTGGTACAATCCAAAATTATCAGCTTCTCTTTCGTGTGTAATTTTATGGTCTTTAGTTGATTTTATCTTACTTCTAACAGCAAATGCAAAGTCGCTACACCAGGAATGGTCGTTATAATAATGGGCAAGCTCATGGCTGAGAATGATTGATAAGGCATTCAGACTATCAGCCCCCATTTGCATACAAAGGTCAAAAAGCTGCTCATCAACCTTTATAACCGGGTTGGGCGTAGCTATATAGGTAGCTATATATTTTTCACCTGATGCTTTAGGAATAATATCTAATGCCGGTGCTGTTTTGGCATTGCCGTAGGCATTCACAACACTATTAAATACTCTGGTAATGGTATTTTTCTTTGCATTAATATCCTGCGCATTTAAGTCTATAAAAGCAAGCAGAGCCAGCAATATAAGTATCCCCTTTTTCATACAGTTTATTTTTCATTGTCAAAAACCAACTTTTCCAGCTTATCAATTATTGCTTTGTCCGTAACTATTAGAAATGGTGTTGGCTTATCAGTTTGTTGCAGCGTAAAGAAATGATCGCCTTCCCTGTAATAGTAATGATTATCTGTAGTCTTTAACACTGTATTCTTTAAGTGATTATCAGGCATAGTAAAAAGCTGTAACGATTTACCATCAAACGTATAATTTTTTGTAAGCTTTCTAAGAGAATCCATTTCAGATTGAACAGAACTATTCACTTTACTACTATCAATTGTGCCAGGTGCCTCATCCGCAATATACTTTTCCATTGAAGCTATGCGGGGCTGTACGTCATTGATGACTATCCTTATTTTTGTTGTAACAGGTGCATATCCTAATCCATGCTCCTTCATTAACGGCAGTATATTTTCTGATACATCAACTTTTGCAAATTCCGGTTGGGGGGCGATTGTTGCAGGCACTTTTAGCGAATCAGATTTATTCGCCGCAAGGTTATTCTCTTTCGGCTGGTTATTATAGAACATAGCCCCAATCCATACCATTACACCAACAAAGCAAGCGGCTGCTGCGTATTTAATAAATGAAAGAGGAATTGTGCGGGATGGTTTTCTTGCAGGCACTACTTTATCAATAACTGATTTATTATCTGTAAGCTGATAATAAATGTTGGCATTGCTCATTTTACTTTTTTGCTCTGCTATATCCCATTCCTTCATTTTTTCTTTCAGCTTTTCATATTCCTTTTTTTTTTCTAAAAGCTGGATGGCAGATGTTATTTCATTATCAGTAATTTCAAATGCTGCTGCTTCATCTATCAATGATAATTTTCTTTTCAACCTTTCATGTTCTGTAATTGTTATTGCCTGTTTTATTTCTTTTTGAAAGGTTACTTCCTCAATGAACGGTTTAAATTGTATTTTTAGAAACAGTTCTATTGTTGGGTTCGTTTCTCCATTACAATAGTCGGATGCCAGGTAAGAGATGTACTCTTTCTTTAGCTGCTCAAACCGGCTAATAAAATGCTCGGCCTTTGCTACTTTATAGCTGTACAAAAAGTTGGAAATTTCTTTAGCATCAAATAAAATGGTATTGAAATAGTCCCAAAATGCATCCTGCTGAATTGAAGTTTTTAAGCCCGGCGCAAAGGGATATATTTCTTCTATCTCAGGAAGGTAAAGGCTTTTTAATATTTCAATATCACGTCTCATCTAAGTTTGTTCAAAATTTCAAAGGTTAGTAATTTCAATTTCTCTTTGCACTTATAATTTTTGCTTTTAGCGCTATCTTCGTGTGATAGCTCCGAAAAGTGTTCAACCAATTGCTTCATTGTTTTATTTTGATAATAAACCATTGATAGCAATTCGTAGCAAATGCCTTTAGAGGACTTCATAACCTCCATACCTTTCATTATAGCCCTGATTCGCTCGCCACTTTCACTATCATCCTCACCATTAATAGAAAAATCGCTATAAGGTAACCAGTCTTTAATTCCCGGTAAGTATTCCTCATTATTGCCGTCTGAATCCGATGAATCAGGAAATGAAATTACCTTCCCTGTATCCTTAAACTTGTTTAAGAGTTGATTTCTGCATATTGAATTCAGGTAAGTTTGAATTGAACATGTAAGTTCAAAATTGCCGGTTTTAGCTTTATCATATAAAACCAACACAGCATCATGGTATATATCTTTGATTTCATCAATGTCTATCCCATTGCATTGTTTTTGCATAAACTTCATGCAATATTCTTTGGTTTTGGCATAGACGCACGTAAGGTAATCTGAATCTTCAGTGATCAGTTTAACCAATTGGGCATCGGACAATGAAAAACATTCTTCTTTTGGTATCATTGAATGTGGTAAGTGCTACAAGGTACAATATTGCTTTTGTTATAAATAAATCACAATGTAATAAAGCTAGGAGAGTAATTTATTTTGCTTGGTGCAGGCATTTGTCTGAAACAACCATTTGGGCTTGAAATCAGTTCAACTTTGCCATATTGTAAGAGCTACAAAACCCTTGACTTGCAAGGGTTTTGTAGTTTTATGTGGCAGCTAACGGTTAATCCTCAGGTTCATCTTCGATTGCTTCAGTAAGTTCCAAGGTCTTAATGGATTGAATTGCGTTACCTGCAATGCCCTTGATCGAGTTATACATGTGATTCGTGTTAAGAAGGACTTTTTGAATTTGTTTTTCCCTCTTCTTCCAATGTCCCTGTATGGACCTCTTCTCAACTACTAAATCTGCTTGCATCTGGGTAAATCCTTCCACTATTGCCTCTACCTGGAGTCTAAACTCATTGCTAGTAAGAAAGTCATAGAGCATTATCATTTTTTCCCCTTTATTTTCCTGGCTTGAGATAACGTTACTTAGTTGAATGATGCCATCCCGGAGCACAAAACATAACCCTTTAAATTCTTCAAATGAACATACCCATATACCATCCACCATGCCCATACGCTCCATCCCTTTGGGGTATGCGTCAGTGACAAGAATTCCAATATTGGCTCCTTTCTCACGTATATCATTTTTGAATTTTTCAATCCATTTGCCGCCAAAGTCCTTGGTTCGTTTACTCTCATAATAAATAGCACCGCAATTCTGCCTTTGATGTGTATGTACAGTCTGCAAACAATCAGCTCCCCTTTCACCCTTCTTTATTTCGGTTATAGTATCTAATGGGAACTTAGCTGAAAGCCACTCCTCTATTCCAAGCTCCTGTACCTCTCCCTGTAACTGCATACTACCTTGTTCTTGCTTACGAGCCATTTCATCAGTTAACTTTTTTTGATCCTCAAGTTTCTTTTGAAGTTCCCTTATTACCAGTTCATTCCTATCCTGTTCCTGCTTTTTTATTTTCTCTTTCTCTTCAGCAATTTGTTGATTCAGTTTTATTTCCGCTTGAGCCTCGATAGCATCCTTTAGTTCATTTTTCTCACGCCTTATTTTTTCAATCTCCCCTTTAGCTTTGTTAAGCTCTTTTACCTGTTCCGATTTCTCATTCAACTCTTTTTCCAACGATGAAATGCGTTCTGCATTTTCATCGTTTAGCTTAGTTTTTAATTGCTTTTCCAAAACGGCTTTTTCTTCTTTCAATTTAGCCGAAACTTTATCAGCAACGAGTTGATCTTGTTGTTTCTTGTTTTCTTCTAATGCAGCTTTTTGCGCTTCATACTCATCAAGCTTTTCTTGATATTTTTTCTTTTCTTCAGCAATCTCGCTGGTATATTTCTGTTTGTATTGCTCATCCAATTGATGAGATAGGATGCTATTGACATCGATGTCTGTTCCGCATTTAGGACAAGTAATTTTTGTCGTGTTCATGAGATGATATTTTTATTGTGATTTTATGAAATACTTTATGTCTTGATGGTTATGTCACTTGCAACTCTACGCCTTCATGAAACAAAAGTATTTGTCAACTATGCGCTCAATATGCATTGGAGATTTATATATTTATGGGGTGGTTTTCTAACTGTGCACAGGCGATTCATTAATAAAATATATTTGTAACAAATAGCCCCTGGTTAAATAATAATGGCAACCAATAAACATGCGACTATCCGATACCATTCTCTGGATCGGTGTTTTAGCAATAATCAACGGAAATATTATATAGATGACCTGATTCATGCTTGTAATGATGCTTTGTTTGAATACACTGGCACGTCTGATGGAATTGGCAGAAGACAAGTTTTTGATGATATCAAATTCATGGAAAGCGAGCAAGGTTGGTCGGTACCGCTAGAACGTCTTAAAGACGGCAAAAAAGTTTACTATCGATATTCCGACAGATCGTATTCAATAAAGAAGCAGGCTGTTAATGAACTTGAAGCAAACCAACTAAAGGAAACCCTATCAATATTAACCCGATTCAAGGGAATGCCCCAGTTTGAATGGATAGAAGAGCTATTAATAAGAATTGAGTCCGCCTTTAATCTCAAAGGCAAAAACAACGTTATTGTCGGTTTTGAGCAGAATCCTTATTTAAAAGGGTTACACCACTTTGCAGAGCTATTTAATGCAATCCAATATGAAAAAGTATTGGAAATTACATACCAGGGCTACAAACAGGTTAAACCGGTTATTATGACTCTGCATCCGTATTATTTAAAGCAATACAATAACCGCTGGTTTCTATTTGGATTGAATGAATCATTCAATACAATATCAAATTTAGCATTGGACAGAATATCCGTGGTAAGAGATATAAGCGGCAAGTATATCAGGAACACCACCGTCAACTTCGACGAGTACTTTGAGGATGTAATAGGCGTAACTGTAAAAGCAGATGAAAAGCCGGATAAAATAACCCTTGAAGTAAGTAAAAGCCTTTGGTCGTATATAGAGAGCAAGCCGATTCATGGTTCACAAAAGGTAATTTCAAAAAACGAAGAAAAGGTAGTAATTGAGCTCTTACTTCAAATAAATTACGAGTTTACAACGATGATTTTTGCTTTCGGAGAAGACATAAAGGTTATAGAACCAGCAGAACTAAAAAACAGCATCAAGCTGAAGGCTGAGGGTGTTTTTAGAAATTATTTATAAACTGTGCAGATGTGCTGCACAGATGATCTTGACCTTTGTGTTGTCGATTTAAAACGATTGTGCTTACTATGAAGGAAAAAAATACTACTGATACTACTACCGTTAATGACGTGATCGGTAAAATATGGCAATCATTTGATGTACTCAGGCGTGAGCCCATTTCATTTAACGACACTTATTTCACATTACTGCTACTCACCCTACAACGGAATCACTTCTATGGTGAGTATGTTGACATTAATGATCTAAGACCACATGAAATAAAAGAGACAATTGAAGATTTGGTTTACAACCTATTGAAAAATAAGGACCATGTTCATTATGACGTTATCAAAGGGCTGTATGAATTCTATAAACCACAAATAAATAAGGTTTCTCAGCATGGAATTTATTCGTTGGTTCAGACATTCAAAAATTTAGACCAAAATGTTTTAAATGAGCATTTCGCTGAAATTTTCGATTACCTTTTATCAAAGCTATCAAGTTTAGAAGGTAAATACTCTTTTGCTGCACCTTTGCCCGAAGAACTCTGTCGTTTTGTTTGTCAGTTGGCGAATACACCCAAAAATGCAAAAGTATATAATCCCTACGCTGGGGTAGGATCCCTAAGTGTTTATATCGATAAAGATGTACATTATTTAGGTCAAGAGTTCAGTATGTCTAGTTATGCAATCAGCAAACTTAGACTACTGGCTTATGATAGAAGTGACGATTGGATAATGCTACAAGGTGAGCCAGGCAATAATTGGAATCCAAGCGGCGAACAGTTTGATTTGATAATATCCCAACCTCCCTTCGGGATGAGAATGCCTAATTACAGACATGAGAACGGGGAGAATTCCAGTACTGTCGATCATTTTCTTATTGCTAAAGGCATATCCGATTTGACAGCCAATGGTAAACTGATAGCGGTATTTCGTCAGGGTTTTTTATCTGATTCTGGAAGCTTAAAAAAGTTGAGACAGCAATTAATCGAAGGGGACTTAATTGAAAGTATCATTTCGATTCCGGGAGGATTATTGACGCAAACATCAATACCGATCTGCGTTGTAGTAATAAATAAGGTGAAAAAAGACAAGAAAATTGTTCACTTTATTGATGCTAAAAAGTTTGTAATAGGAACAAACGCCAGAGACAAAAAATTAGATGATCAATCTTTGCTCGCTGTTGTAAATAGCCAGGTTGAATCTGATTCCAATAAATTCGTACCAAATGAATCAATTGAGAACGCCGATTATAACTTATCGGTTCCGGTCTATTTTCAAGAGAAGTATCATGGAGTACATCTAGGGGGGCTAGGTAAATTTATCCAGGGTAAAAGAGTGAATAATGTCACCGGCAAACAGGTTAAAATTAGCCATTTAAAAAATGACAAGTTTGATTTTCAACTTGATTTAGCCGGAATTGAGAATACTTTGATAACCAAGACTGTGCAGCAGATAGACCAGTCTTGCTTATTGCTGTCTGTTCGAGGAAAGCTTCTCAAACCCACATACTTTGTATATTCCGGAACTCCGATATTAATAAACAGTGATATCGTTGCATTTAAGGTAAATGAGACAATCGTAGATATTGAGTACCTGATCAATGAGCTATATTCAAGCTACTTTCAAGATCAACTTGATACATATCGGGTAGGATCTGTAATTCCTACTTTAAGAAAAGCAGATTTAGAAGGGTTAATAATTATTTTATCAGAGCTTTATAATCAGAACAAATTCAAAGAATCTCTTGATGAGCAAAAGGCAAAAGTCAGGGGAGCCAAAGAGACCTACTTCCAATCGAAAGAAAAGGAACTGGAGTTACAGAAAGAGTTGATCGGCTTTAAAGAGGATACGTTTAGGGAATTTGCTTCTATAAAGCATACCCTTAGGCAGTATATTAACGCCTTAAAGTCGAATGTTTCCGGCACCCGCAAGTACATTGCAAAAAACGATGGCAAGCATATCCGACTTGATGATATATACAGCGCAAATCTTAACCAAACCTTTGGGGAACACTTAAATAGCCTGGAGGGTTCAATAGATTCGATAGCGAGGCTTTTGGAAACAAATAATGCTATTGATTCTACTGCTTCCGAAAATATTGATTTTGTTACTCTTATTACAAGTGCACAAGGACGGTTTAAGAATGAGGATAGTTTTTCGTTTACCGAATTATTTGTTGACAAAAATACATTTGCGAATGACGGCTCCTATTTAAGTCCTCTAGTAGGTATCAATAAAGACGATTTCTACGCAATGTTCTCGAACATCATCAGTAACGCCGTTAGCCATGGTTTTAAGGGTTCCATTAAGAAAAATGTCATCAAAACAGAATTGCATTTTGATGAAGGGACACGGATGTGTGTTTTGAAAATTTCAAACAATGGAAAGCCATTCGACGAAGCGTTTACATTTAAACACTTAACCACCCGTGGCGAAAAAACATCTGATAGCGATGGGTTAGGTACGGGAGGGGCTGACATTAAGCGGATAGTTGAAAAATATGGAGGTACATTTACGCTAGAGAAAGATAAAAACAGTGAATTCCCCGTTAATTATGTCATTAGTTTCCCTATGCAAAATTCGATAGAAGATGCGGTTTAAAGTACTGTGGATTGATGATGAATACGAGAAACAATTAGATCTGATCGGCGATGCCGAGCAGGACGGCATTGATATTTTCCCCTTTAAGTCGAGTGAGGAGGGAATGGCAGAGCTGGAGCGAGATCTTTACAAATTTCATGCGGTTATTCTGGATGCAAAAGTGAAAAAGCAGAAAGGCGATAATGTGTCAGGTTTAGCCGGATTGGCTGCATCCCGCGATCGATTAATTGAAATAAACAGAGAAGTTTATTTGCCTTATTTCATATTTACTGGCCAACCGGACTACATGACCAACGAAATGTTCAGGGAGTCTTATGGTGATTATTATATTAAAGGAACTGATAACCAAAGGCTATTTGATTCAATAAGGGAAAAGGTAGAAAACAAGACAGAATATATTATTCAGCGGGACTACTACGAAGCATTTGAAATTTGCGACACCTACTTTGATCGGGATATAAAAAAGACGCTCTTAAACATATTATCAAGTGTAAAGCAACCGCTTCAAAAATTTGATGATGAGCTGTATTTTACTCAAATAAGGATTGTATTAGAGTCCATATTCAGGGTTGCCAACAAATTTGGGTTATTGCATGACAATTGCATTGTGGGGGGTAAAGTAAATCTTTCGGAATCTAGTTTGTTTTTGTCAGGCGAGGCTACCAAGCACTCTAACGTAAATGTAAAGTGTGCAAAAAGGCACTTCCCTAGAATCATTTCAGACGCCACCCGGAATATTTTATTTATAACCGGCGCTGCATCTCACACAATAGACCCTGATTTAAAAAACAACTTAAACTTACAGGAGTATAGAGCATTCACAAATTCTCCATACATGCTATATAGCCTCACCTACCAGTTATTAGATATACTAATGTGGTTTAGAAACTATGTTAGCCAAAACCCTGATCCTGAAGAGAACAAGAAGCTATGGGTTGATGAGGTGAAACCGGATGGTGGTTGGATCTCAGGCAAGGTTGTTAGGATAGCAGATAATGGGTTTGGCACATTTCAACCGGACACCGGTGGTGCAACAATTAGCATTATTCCCTACAAAGTGAAAGAATACGGACTTGTTCTTGAACAACCAATTGAAGTCGTCATAAAAATAGAAGGAAACAAAAATCTCATACAGGAAATCAGAATACTAAATTAATATAATTACCGAATGATCACAGGAGAACTAAAGTCGCAGATAGATAAGGTATGGGATGCTTTTGCATCCGGCGGATTAACAAATCCACTGACAGTAATTGAACAAATTACCTACCTGCTCTTCATACGCAGGCTTGACGAGTTACAAACACAACGGGAACAAAAGGCGAATCTGCTGAAGAAGCCGATTGAAGAGCCTATTTACAATGAGGCGGAATACGAACTACGGTGGAGCAGGTTTAAGAACCTGGACCCGGAAGTAATGCAACATCTGTTTGTAAAGGAAAACGGCATCTTCAACTTCCTTCGCAATGTAGGCAGCAGAAGCGCAGCCTTCAGCAAGTATATGAAGGGAGCCACCTTTATGATACAAACACCCCGGCTTTTAGCGCAAGTGGTAGAGATGCTCTCCAACATAGACATGGCAGACCGGGACACAAAAGGCGATGTGTATGAATACCTATTGAGTAAAATAGCGTCGGCAGGGCGTAATGGACAGTTCCGTACACCACGGCATATCATACGCATGATGGTGGATATGGTGCAGCCTACTGTGGAGGATATTATATGCGATCCTAGTTGCGGCACTGCGGGCTTCCTTACAGTATCAGGCGAGTATATCCGTGAACATTACGAAAAGGAAATGTATCAGGAGGATGTCAAAAGCCACTTCCAGAACAAGATGTTCATGGGTATGGAGTTTGACCCTACGATGATACGTATAGGAGCAATGAACCTGATACTGCATGGTATAGAAAACCCGCAACTTCAAGACGTAGATGCACTCAGCGAAGCCAATACCTCATTTACCGAAAAGGCTACCTTGGTGCTGGCCAATCCTCCATTTAAAGGCAGCCTGGACAGAGAGGCAGTAGATGGCAAGATACTAAGCGTAGTAGATAGCAAGAAAACAGAGTTGCTGTTTCTGGCGTTGATACTGAAAGGGCTAAAACTAGGTGGAAGAGCTGCTGTGATAGTGCCAGATGGTGTGTTATTTGGGAGCAGTAATGCGCACCAGCAAATACGCAAGGAGCTGATAGACCAGCAAAAGTTGCAGGCAGTGATAAGTATGCCCAGTGGTGTATTTAAGCCCTATGCCGGAGTAAGCACTGCTATCTTGTTATTTACAAAAACCAATAGCGGTGGCACTGATAAGGTTTGGTTTTATAATATGCAGGCCGATGGGCTGAGCCTAGATGACAAGCGCCAGCCAATAGAAGCTAATGACACAGCGGATATAGTTGCAAGGTTCAGCAATTTGAAGGTGGAAAGCAAACGTACGCGAACTGACAAAAGCTTCATGGTGCCGGTAAAAGAAATACGGGACAATAAATATGACTTGAGCATAGAACGCTATAAAGAGGTCACGTACGAGGAGAAATTGTATGAATCTCCTTCTATTATTATTGACCAAATCGAAGCTCTGGATGATGAACGTGCAAAATTGTTGAACCAATTAAAAGAGTTGCTGACATGAAAACAAAAAGCATGAAGTTTGGAGATTTGTTTTCTTACGAGGGTAAATCTAAAATAAAAGCAGGTGATGGGTTGGATACTGGCGAATATCCCTTTTACACGTCGAGTAATGTTTTGAGTAAATACTTGAATGAATACTTATTCAACAAGCCAAGTCTTGTATTCGGCACAGGTGGCATGGCAAGTATTCATTATTGCGATAGTCCGTTTGCTGTTTCAACTGATTGCTTGGTGGCATATGTAAAAGATGAAAGTGTTTGCGATACTAGGTTTGTTTACAATTACATATTGGGTAACATACATTTGCTTGAACAAGGTTTTAAAGGTGCGGGCCTAAAACATATTTCCAAGAGTTACATTAACGAGATTCAAATCCCCCTCCCTCCTCTCGCTGTCCAAAAGCACATCTCCGAAATACTGGATGCTGCATATGCTCTGAAACGTAAAGATCAAGATCTACTGAAAAAGTACGACCACCTGGCACAAGCTATATTTATTGATATGTTTGGTGACCCTGTTAAGAATGAGAAGGGGTGGGAGGTGCACTTATTTGGTGAAATTTTTGATACAAGATTAGGGAAAATGCTGGACGCAAAGAAACAGGCAGGTAATGTTAAATACAAGTACTTGGGAAATTCAAACGTCCAATGGTTCAGATTCAAACTGGTTAATTTAGGGGAAATGGAATTTAGTGATAAGGAAATCTCGACTTTTAATCTTAGGAAAGGAGATGTATTAATTTGCGAAGGCGGAGAAGTCGGAAGGGCTGCTGTTTGGAATGAAGAAATCGCTGATTTGTATTTTCAGAAAGCCATCCACAGAGCAAGACCTAAAGAGAATAATATCACCGCTGAATACACGGTAATGTTGTTGTGGTTTTTTGCAAAAAATGGCGGCTTTAAAGATTATGTCTCTACGTCAACTATATCTCATTTAACTGGCGAAAAATTGCGGACAATTCCTATACCAATACCTCCATATAAAGAGCAACTTTTGTTTACTGACGCTATTCGTATACTCGATTTGAATCGATATGTAGTGGACAACTCAATAAAAAAATCCAATGAATTGATCGACGCAATTGTATTCAATTGCTTTAACAGTGAACTGATAGCATAATGACAAACTAGACAATGAGAATAATTAGCACTGACGTATATTATTTTAAAAGAGATGAATTCACCCGGATTGCTGGTGACCAGCTGATAACAAACATTTGCGATGTTCTTACTACGGTAGAGTTCGCCAACCCTGCTGGAGCGGTTCAGGCTAGGTTGTCGACAGAGATCATCAATGCGCTTCATCGATACCCCAATATAAATATATTAACCGCAAACAATGAAATTAAGTGCAGCCCAAATGTTGGATACAAGCACGATGGTGTGGTAACTACAGAAAATAACCGAATCGGGTTAGAGGTACAGTTTAGACCTGATTTCCTGAAAGATATATGTAGATTTCAGCTGGGATACTATTCGAATCGCATTCAAGCTGGAGTCTATATTGTAGGGAAAGATCGAAATACCATAAATCGGGGTTATACTTCAATGCCTGGATATCGGCTAATAACACGTCAACTGCCTCATTTTTATGATTGGTTGCCTATCCCAATTGCTGTAATAGGAATTAATGGTGATCTGAACCAATGAGTAACTTCTCTTTAATACCACTCCATCATGACATTCTCAATAGAAACTTCATTAAATCCGTTCTGGGCAGAAGGCAAAGGGTTTATCAATGGTAGAGACCCCCTTGGCATACAGAATAGCTCTGTGTCTATTTATGCAGCCTTACTCCCAGGGCTCAACAACGTAACAGATAGGTTACGTTATTATGGGTTTTACTGCTGGCTGCTAAAGAGGATAGATGACAAAAAGCTAAGTTTTGAAGAAAGGCAAGACCAATATAACTACATACGTAAGGCCGAGTATATGCTCGCGGTTTATATGTCAGAATGTGAACCCGAACAACAAGGTATCGCCGGAAGCGCATATGCAGTGAGAAAACTAAGAGAATCGAGGGCTGCTGGTGAAAACTTTATAGACATCAAAAACGGAGCAGAGAAGCATAGCGGTACAGAGAAAGGATCTGTATTTTGGGATTTTAAAGCCGGTATTCTGGGCCAGTATTATGCCGGTTCGCTACAAGACAATTATGCAGGATTAGGACTGCTGCGCATTTCTGCCGGATTTTATTTTGTAACCGAAGTCGGGAAACAATTGGGTGCTGCTTATGGTAAAACTGTTGGCTCCATTGCGGAAAAGCTCTTCGATAAAACGATTAGTACAGGAATACTTCAACTGAAAGATATCTTGCTTCTTGCAGATTTTTCAATAAGTAATATACAACTGACAAGCGACGAAGGGAAGTTCTACACCAATTCGCTCTTCTCCACCGATTTCTCGCTCAGGACAGACACTGTATTGGAAACTACCTATCGCAGGGACTCACTGCTGCTGTTTCTCGATTCATTAGCTGATTTTAAGGACGAGCGTGACTTCCAGAATTTGCCAGAATTGCTTTATCAAAAAGCGGGATTAATTGGGCAGAAAAGCTGTAGTGACGCTTCTATTGGGTGGTTTTATTATTACTGCTGTGAACGAATGCACATTTCAGTGGAGTTTTTATTTTACGCTATCCTTAAAGAAATAGAAACTAAACGCCAGACAATTAAAGCAGTCTCAGATACATTGACCTCGACATGCCTAAAGGGATTCGACAATTGTTACACAAATTTCCCTGAAGAGATGATGCTATCCGAGCTTATCGAATTGGTTCAGGAAGAGAGCGACGTAGATTATGTCGGTGTCATGAATAGTAAGGACAAAGGTGAAGGCTTAGTGTATGCCATTGAGTATTTCCTGCTTACGTATAAAACGGTGAAAGTACATGAGAACAACTTTAAGACATTCACGCATACTACTCGTACCCGAGACAAGAATGGAACTGCTCTTGATTGGGCTCACTATGTCGACAAGAAGCTCAGTTTACCAATTGACAAATTTATTGCAGAATTACTAATCAAAATAATGAATGACCATCTTCACGTAGCGTACTCTAAAATGGGCAACGGAGATGAGCAAGTGCATAAATTCATAATAGAGGATAACAACCTTATCCATATCAATAACATTGCCCCTAGGTTTACAACTCCGAGACTAAAGACTGTTCGCAATTTTCTACAAGACGTAGGAATAATAAAGTTCAATGAGAAAGAAGGTTACATAATAACCAAGGCTGGTGAAGAAATTCTAACACCTTATAAATAACCCCCGCATGACCCATCATAATATTTTTAAGGAATTACCAAGCCGAACTACTTTTCACTCCGCTGTACTTACAACATTTTCGATTGATTTTTACTTCTTGGAGCAGCGAATAGTAAGCGCCTTGCGGAAAAAAGGAATCAGGAATATTTCGGTTGTTGCCGATACTCGTATTATGGAGGACTGTATTTCGGATATGGGGCGAAACATAAAGAATGCCTCATCACTATACACTATAAATACGATCCTGTGTAACGGAGCATTCCATCCTAAAATACATTTTTACATCGGAGATAATGCACTCATGTGCATAGTGGGTTCTGGAAACTTGTCTTCTGGAGGCAATGGTAAAAACCATGAAATATTTACAAGTTTGTATGCCGATGCAGCGAATAAAGATCAGTTGGCTCTTTTACTCGAAGTTTGGCGATACCTTAAATCTGTTACAAAGGATTTTAAAGGAATAAGTGCAGATCAATTAATGTGGATGGAGAATCATTGTAACCTTCTTTACAATCAGCCATTAACGGAAGCCAGAGACCTGCTTAGCTTAGGAGACATGAAAGTCGCATTTTTTACA
The DNA here is from genome assembly GCA_947446645.1 of Chitinophagaceae bacterium. GTDB lineage: Bacteria > Bacteroidota > Bacteroidia > Chitinophagales > Chitinophagaceae > Nemorincola. The sequence continues at coordinate 98,571 of CANFHA010000011.1, forward strand.
AATGAAAATGAACCTTTAATATCTCGCCTCAATAAAATTGTTACAACATCAGGAGCAGTTTCTAAAATAACAATTGCTTCGCCATATTTTGACGAACAAGGAAAGGTATTAACTGAGCTATTGGCATTGTACCCTAATGCAACAATTGATGTTATTATTCAGCCGACGCTTGGGCTTTTGCCATTAAAATACCTTCAAAATCCTAAAGTAACATTCTATGATTTAAAAGATCTAAAAATCGAATCCGTAAGAAGCAAATTCTTGCACGGCAAAGTCTATCATTTTCAACTTGATGATGAGGAAATATTGGTTCTGGGAAGTGCTAATGCAACAGACAGAGGGTTCTTGAAAAGCAGTAAGAGCAATATGGAAACCGTTGTGGCATACGTAGGCAAGCAAAAAGGGTGGTTAAGTGACTTGGGCTTATCCGGCGTAAAAACCAAAGTAGATTTAGCAACTATTGCTAACCCCTTAAAACATATTACCAGCGCAAAACCACACTTTAAATTGTTGTTCAAGATCCTTGCCGCTGACTTAAGAAGCACTCGTTGTAAACTATATATTTCAACTCCCGTGCCGTCTGGATTGAAGCTTGCCCTTTTTAATAATGAAGGAGAAATTTTATTTTGCTCTCAGGAACTACCTGCCGGAAAAGACGCTATTGAAATTTCTCTCTTGAACGACATTAGCATTAATGAAGTTTTGTTTGCCGCTTGCTTAGATACAGGGAATAATATTGTGTCAAACAGACAGGTAGTAAATAATGAGCAGGCTATTTGGAGCAATAATCCATCTCCAGAAAACAGAAAAATATCACAGTTGCTGGATAGAATTGCATCGGGTGACTATTCTGAGCTCGATCTGTTTGAATATTATGACATTATTATGGGAGAAGCCGCCAACAGCACTTCCCACTCACAAGCAAATAGAGTAACAAATGAAAAAGCCGAAGACAAACAAGTAAGTTACGCCGAGGCAAAAGAACTTGCAATTGATCATAACCAAACGAACACTTCTCCCGAAGAGTTTACACTGCGGATACTTTCCACATATATCGATAACATTCGATCGCAAATCCAAATGAGAGAGGAGGAAAATATGGATGACGAGGAGGATGGCAATATTGCAGACGGGCGACAAAGAGAAGATTCAGAAAAGAACAATAAAATATTCCCATCTAAATCAAACTTTGATACTGTAAAGAAAAGAATCGTACGATATTTTGAGAAGTATGCAGATAAACTGACGAATATTGAAGTTGACGAATACCAAGTTACGCAATCAGACTATGCATTTTTTATACTCAGTATTTCGCATTTAGTTACGCTATCAAACAAGAGTTATAATTACAGAACTAAGGAAAAAGCTAGGGAAGAGGCTGAAATTATGATGCCAGTGGACGGTGCAGCACACGAATACACTTCATTTCACAGTATCGCAATCAGTATTATAGGTAAATTTCTATCCTACATACAATATAGTGATGGAGAAAAGGAGTATCAAAATATATTTGATAAGGATCGGCTTGATAATTTGAAAACGCTATCGGTCGGCTTAATTGCATTGTCCTTATCCATGATACAACAGAAATGCACTTTTAACAAAGCTAAATTTCAAAAGTGGCACGCTCTCATAATGCTCAACCTAATTGATGTTTTCGGTCAGGAAAAAATTGATTTTAAGCTGGTGCTAATGTCTCAGTTACAGCTTTTTGATTTGAATGAAGTATCCTTGGTTGATAATGCCAAATATCTACAGGACCTTCACACTCGCTCATTGGCTTTGTATGAATCAATTAAGTCTGAGGGGATTCGAGAAAGTATGCGCAGATACAGACTAGTTTATATCGAATACTTTGGTTTCTGCTATGTAGAAAGGGGGATCCCCAACCTAAATTCTCCGAAATCTATCGAAATATCTAACTTGGGGTTTGATTATTGGGAAGAGGAGTACATATTTGACAAAATTTATCACATAGAAAGTGCTCAATTTCTGCAAAGCAAACAAAGATTAGAGGATTAAAATGTCATCAAACTTCTCATTCATACCGTCCCAATGGACTGCACTGGCAGCTACACCAATAGAGGCAGAACAGCATGTATATAATGCTCCGCTCTATAGTGCTATGCTGTGCCGCAAAAGCCTGGAAGAATGGGTGCGCTGGATGTATGAACATGATGAAGACCTAACCCTACCGTACGATACCGCATTAAGTTCACTGATACATGATAAGGGCTTTAAAGACGTGGTAGCCCCTATGCAGTTTACCCAGATAAACCTGATACGCAAGCTGGGCAATGCCGCCGTGCATACCAATGCCAAAATAAAACCGCAGGAAGCCTTGTATGTACTCCAACTGCTTCACGGCTTTATAGGCTGGGTAGTAAGGGTATACGGCACAGATCGGCTGGAGATCAGGCCATTTACGGAGAGCATTATACCCACCGAAAAGGGCAAGGATAAAAGCAAGGAAGAATTAAGGCAACTAGAGCTGGCTTTTCATCAGCAACAAACGGAGCTTAAGAAATTACAGGATGAACTGGCAAGTATTAAGGCTATTAAGGACCAGAATATTTCATTTGTCCCGCCACCACCTGATCCCGATGAAGACCTTACCCGAAAGATTTATATTGACACCCTGCTACGCGAGGCTGGCTGGGATCCGTATGGTAAGAACGTACCTGAATACCCGGTAAAGAACTGTATGCCACAAGCTAATGGCAGCAACGGAGATGGTTATGTGGATTATGTGTTGTGGGGCGATGATGGCAAACCAGTAGCTCTTGTTGAGGCAAAGCGCACCAGACGAGACCCAAGAGTGGGTGCTCATCAGGCAAAGTGCTATGCTGACTGCCTGCAAAAAGAATACGGGCAAAGACCGGTGATCTTTTATTCCAGTGGCTTTAAAACATGGATATGGGATGATCTGAGTTATCCCCCAAGGGAGGTGTATGGTTTCTATACAAAGGACGAACTGCAAACGCTTATTCAACGCAGAACATCAAAGCTGCCACTAGCGGCTCAAACTATCAATAACGCCATCACCGACCGTTATTACCAGCATTTAGCTATTCGTAAGGTAACGGAAGAACTTGAAAAAAAGCATAGAGAGGGGTTACTTGTAATGGCTACAGGTGTGGGCAAGACTCGCGTTGCTGCTTCCATTATTGACTTCCTCAGCAAGGCGGGCTGGGTAAAGCGAGTTCTGTTCCTGGCTGATAGAAACGCATTGGTAACGCAAGCCAAAACTAACCTGAATGATTACCTGCCACAACTACCTGCTGTAGACCTCACTAAAGAAAAAGAGGACGATAGCAGCAGAATAGTATTCAGCACCTATCAGACGATGATACACACGATAGATGGGGAGACTGATGGCGATAATAGAGTTTACGGAGTAGGTCATTTTGACCTTATTATTTTTGACGAAATACATCGAAGCGTTTACAACCGGTACAAGCACATTTTCAAGTACTTTGATGGAATACGCCTTGGGTTAACGGCCACACCCAAATCGGAAGCAGATAAAGACACTTACGGATTATTTGGCTTAGAGCCCAACAACCCCACCTATGCTTATGAACTCGACGAGGCTGTATCGGATAAATACCTAGTACCACCTAAGGCTATTTCAGTACCTATCAAGTTTCAGCGCAAGGGTATAAAATATGCTGAACTGAATGAGGAAGATAAGAAAAAGTATGAGGAACAATTTACTGATCCTGTAACAGGTGAATTCCCCGACGAGATAGACGCAGCGGCGCTCAACAAGTGGCTGTTTAATACAGACACAGTAGATAAGGTTATAGGCCACCTGATGAAAAACGGCATTCATGTAGAAGGTGGTGAAAAGCTAGCTAAAACGATCATTTTTGCACGTTCGCATCTACACGCTAAGTTCATTGAGGAACGATTTAATAAACAATACCCTGCTTATAAAGGTGAGTTTATGAAAGTAATTGACTACCAGGAAGAGTATAAGTATGACCTGCTTAATAAGTTTAAGCTGAAGGACAAAATGCCGCAAATTGCTGTTTCAGTAGACATGCTGGATACTGGTATAGATATACCTGAGGTTTGCAATCTCGTATTCTTTAAGCCGGTTTGGAGCAGTGCCAAATTCTGGCAGATGATAGGTCGGGGCACCCGATTGTGTGAAAACTTATTCGGTCCGGGAAACCATAAAAAGGAGTTTGTAATATTTGACTTCTGTGAGAACATGGTGTTCTTTGGTGCAAATCCCAAGGGATATGAAAGCAGTAGTTCCAAGTCGCTTAGTCAGCGTTTGTTTGAGTTGCGACTTAGACTTGCTTTTGTGCTGCTACAACAAGATGAAAGTGAGTTGAAAGAATATGGACAGTCGTTGCTCATACACCTAATTAGTCAGACGCAAAACTTAAATGCTGAGAGCTTTATAGTTCGTCAACACTGGGAGGTAGTGGATAAATACCGTGACCCCAATAGCTGGAATGCACTTACAGATCTAAGCATAAAAGAACTCTTTGATCACATTGCACCACTAATGAGCGAAACCGATCAGGATGAGCTGGCAAAGCGGTTTGATGCCCTGATGCTTGACTTGCAGTTAAGTGTACTAAAAGGAGAAAAGAAGCAGATGGGGCTTATTCAGAAAGTAGTAGCAACAGCGGGCAAGCTCAGTAAAAAAGCCTCGATACCATCTGTAGCACAAAAGATGGACTTGATCAAGGAGGTGCAAAACAAATCATTCTGGGAAAGAGCTTCTATCCCTTCCATTGAGCGCGTGCGTGTAGAGTTGCGAGATCTGATTAAATTCCTTGACTTTGAGAGTACACCTATTTACTACACTTCGTTTGAGGATTCTTTTGATGGAAATATACAGGAGCACCAATTGGTATATGGATATAACGACCTCGAAGCATACAAACGTAAAGTAGAACAGTATCTTAAAGAGCAAAGCCACCATCTCACGATAAATAAGCTGAGAAAAAACATACCCATTACACAAAGCGAACTGGCCGAATTGGAAAGGATGCTATTTCAACAAGGGAGTATAGGCACCAAAGCTGAGTTTACTAGGGCATATGGAGAACTACCATTAGGCAGATTTGTGAGGAGCATTGTGGGACTCGATGCTAATGCGGCAAAACAAGCATTCGGCGACGTATTGGTAAACCAGACACTGAATTCACAGCAGATAAAGTTTATGGATACTATAATAAACTTCCTTACAGTGAAGGGCATCATTGAGCCATCTATGCTATTTGAGCCACCTTTTACTGATATCAATTCCAATGGTATCATGGGTATATTCGATCAAGCTACTTCTGGCAGAATTGTAGAACTAATCGAACAGATCAATCACAATGCAGAGGTGGCGTAAATAGAAATATTGTCGTTAGGGCGTAAAAACTACTGTAAATGATAAAACAGCTTTTAAATCTAGTTTGTTCAATTTACTTTGAAGTATTTAAAGGATAATTTTTCTCCCGTAATATTCCCATCTCAAAAAATCTTTAACATCATTTCCGGCAACAATTCACCTTCTTTATTTATCCATTCAGGCAAGCAATAGTAGTTTCCTCTAACTCCTTTGAGTTTATACGGGACTAATCTTCCGTGTTTCATCGCTGTATTGAGAAATGCGGACAAGTATTTCTCCATGCTGGCCTGTTTTTTTATTATCGTTGGCTCTCTATTTGTTAGCAATTGTAATATTTCTGATGAACGAAGAGGCTTTTGAGCTTTACTTATCAAAAAGGCGATTTTAGTCACCATCGTCCACCTTTTATTGTATTCGTCTTTGGGATTTTCATGTTTTTCAAGACGATTCTTCAGATTTTCTATTTCGATAAGTGCTTCTTTCAACAACTCACGCAGTGAATCATTCTCTTTTTGTAGCAAATCTTTTGATTTTGCTGCGTTAGAAAGGCTATTTTCTTCTGTTTTACTCATGCTATGCATATGCTGGCGTATCGGATTTATCTCATTTCCAAATCAGTGCGTATCAAATCTATGCGAATTCTATGAATTTGTTGAATATCCCACGTCAAATTCTATGCAGGTTCTAATTTTTACCCAATGCATTTTTAAATGGTGTAGGATGAGTTTTTGAAAGTGTGTGTGCCGATCAATTGCTAGGAAATTCAAGTCTAGCCCTCAGCATAGAAGGCTAGACTTAAAAAGCACCGTTAAGCAACCTCGTTATAATGTGGGAAATCTAATCTTTCAAAAATTACACCTACTTGGCGAACAGTATAAAATTCCCCATGTTTCTTACCGATTTCCCTCTTTAATGGCTTTATCCATTTTTTCAGGGTGTCTTTATCCACTCCATAAAGTTCAGCTAATTCCGTGCTGGTATAGGGTTTTAATTTCACTTGATTCGCCACTTTGTTACGATAGTTAATCGTTGCCGGATGCTCAATGATTTTTGTTGGTTGCTTTGCTGCAACGGCATTTGACTTGTGCATTTTGGCAAACGCGGCTAATGCTGGGATTACCATTGAAGGATTCCTCGTCAAAATTTCTTTCAAATTGCTCATAAAATTTAATTTTTTTGGTTCACTACAATATAACAATCATATAAATAAGTTCCTTCTGAATGGTTAAGGTGAGGGGATTCTATTCACTTGACCGTTAAATAATTTGGATGATACGGCATTAAATAATAATTTTGATTCAACTTCAAATAATTCAACGCGCACGTCAGCTAGTAATAGAATTGATCTCGCATTAACTAATTGAATTCAAAAATCAAAGTATGGCTACACCTTCGGAAAAATTAGCTGATTCCCTTAAGGAATTGCATAGCATACAGGAAAAGAATGTTATTGCTATCAAATCTGGTATGCTAAGTCGAACGCATAGAGAACGGCTTGTGAACAACGGCTTCATTGAAGAGGTATTGCGCGGCTGGTATATTGCGACAGCACCACAGGCTGCAAAAGGAGATAGTACGGCTTGGTATAGTAACTATTGGGGATTTTGTTTACAATATCTTGAAGATCGCTTTGGCGATGCATGGTGCTTGTCACCAGAACAATCTTTAATGATACATGCAGGCAATACCAAGGTGCCTGGCCAACTAGTAGTACGTGCACCGGGTGCCAACAATTTGCCGGTAGAGCTCCCTATCGGCACCTCGCTGTTTCCCTTAAAAGCAGAAATTCCGCCTGCCGACGAGCGAATCATGCAAGATGGCATACGATTATATACACTCCCTGCCGCATTAGTGCGCTGTTCTCCAAATACGTTTACTCAGGATGCGCTGGAAGTGCGTACCGGAATTTCAATGATCAGCAATGCAGCGGATATATTGCGTATCCTTTTGGATGGTGGTCACAGCGTAGTTGCTGGCCGGATTGCTGGTGCGTTCCGAAACGCTGGAAAAGAAAGAATTGCAGATACGATAGTTAGTACCATGAAAGGTGCGGGTTATGACGTCCGTGAGAACGACCCTTTCGACGGACAACTAAATTTAGTACTACCGCAAAGGGCACGCTCTCCCTATGAGGCCAGAATACGGCTGATGTGGGCTCAAATGCGTGAGCAGGTTTTGGCAAATTTCCCAGTGGCACCGGGGTTGTCTGATAACATAGATGCTTACATGAATACTGTAGACAAAATTTTTGTCACCGATGCTTACCACTCCCTATCAATTGAAAAATATAAAGTTACCCCTGAACTGATTGAGCGGGTAAGGGCAGGTTCCTGGAATCTGGCAGATAATGAAGAAGACAGAAAGCAACGAGATGCCATGGCGGCAAAGGGTTATTTAGATGCCTTTAAAAGCGTAGAAAATAGTCTTAGGCGAATTCTTGCCGGAGAAAATTCCGGGACGGTTGTCGATCAGGATCATGGAGATTGGTATTTAAAACTATTTGGGCCTAGCGTGACTTCCGGCATACTAAACGCAGCAGATCTTGCGGGCTACCGAAATCATCAAGTCTATATTGGCAATTCGATGCACACGCCCCTAAATCGTGATGCTGTGCGTGATGCAATGCCAGTGCTATTTGAACTTCTGGAAGCAGAGCCAGAAGCCGCAGTGAGAGCTGTGCTGGGGCATTTTGTATTTGTATTTATCCATCCTTATATGGACGGCAATGGCCGTATGGGAAGGTTTTTGATGAATGCCATGCTTGCTTCCGGAGGTTATCCATGGACTGTGATTCCAGTAGAACAACGAGAGCGTTATATGCAGGCATTAGAGGATGCAAGCGTTCGTCAAAATATTATTCCATTTGCAACATTCCTTGGGTACCTCGTTGACCAGAGTATTAAAGGCAGACCGGTTGCGACTATCTAGTGAGCGAAGTGACAATTCAATGTATGGAGTACCTGCCATGCCATATTTTTTCACAACTTGGCAGGACGTTTTGACAATATAGAAATAAATATTTGACACCACTATTTGCCGATGTTTGAAAATATTTGAAGTCGATTTAGAATCCATTTAGATTAAGAAAAATGATCAAAAAGTTGGTTTTTCTGGTGTGCCATTTGTAGTACTAATGGTATGGGAACATACAGAAATTTTAGTTTGTCAGTTAGTGTAGTAAACATTTGTCAGCCGTCAACATTCTTTAGCTCAGGATAAAACAATAGTAATAGAAGCAAGAATGACAGGACGATTTGTTAATTGTGAAAAACCAAACATTAATTATGACAAAGAAGCTTAAATTAGAATCACCGGACAGAGAGGAAGATATTACGGTTGAGGACGTAAGGAGTCTTGAAACCTTTAAAGAATGGGATGAGGAGCGAATTTTGGAGCTAATCAGAACATTAAAAACCTTTTCGACAGTAGTGTATAACAGCTGGTCAAAAGGGAAAAAGTCAGGCAAGGAAATTGCTATAAATATTAGTAATCAAACAGAAATTAAAATTGCAGCATGAGTAAACACGGACTTGAGTTATTCCAAACATTTGGAAAAGGAAAGAACAAACAAAACGCCGCTACACGCAATTGCGTAATTTATACAAGAGTTTCAACTAAGGAGCAGGCGGACAATAACATGAGCCTGGAAACACAAAAGAAAGCTTGTGAGCAATACGCTGTGAAAAGTGGATACCAGATCATGGGGTGCTTTGGTGGCACATACGAAAGTGCTAAGACCGATGAGCGTAAACACTTTAATTCAATGCTTGCGTTTGTGAAGAAGAGCAGGGAGAAAATTTCGCACATCATTGTTTATAGTGTCGATAGGTTTAGTCGTTCTGGTGCGAATGCTATTTACATAGCCGAAAAACTAAAGAGGGAAGGCGTAAGTGTCTTCTCGATAACTCAGCCATCCGATTCAACAACTGCCAGCGGGAGTTTACAGCAGAATATACAATTCATTTTTAGTGAGTATGACAACCAGCAGCGCAGGGAAAAATGTATGGCAGGAGTTAGGGAGAAAATACATCAAGGCATTTGGTGTACTGCCCCGCCTATGGGTTATGACATTATTTGGGAAAAAGGCGTAAAGTCTTTCAAGGTTAACAATGTCGGCAAGCTATTAAGAAAGGGATTTTTCTGGAAGGCGGAAGGTTTAACCAACGAAGAAGTGCGAACCAAACTGGCTGAACATGGACTGCAATTGAACAATCAACGAATTTCAGATTTTCTTAGAAATCCATTTTATTGTGGCTTGCTTGTTCATTCTGCTTTAGAAGGACGAGTGATAGACGGCATTCAAGAGAAAGTAATTTCTAAGGAGATATTTTTAGAAGTGAATGGTCTTTTAGCTAAGAACCATCAGGGGTACAGGGTTAAGGATGAAAATGAAAATATCCCGTTGAAACGCTTCCTGAAATGTGATGAATGCAGTAGTTATTTGAGAGGTTATAAAGCTTTTAAAAATCAGAAATACTATTACAAATGCAATACTCCGGGCTGTAAGAATAATAAAAGGTCTGATTCGTTGCACGAAGCAATAAAGGCTATAATGGAGAGATTTACGTTTGATATTAACGATGATTACCGTAAGCTCATCAAAGCGCAAATTACTGCTACCTACAATCAACTAAATAAAGACAAGGATGAATTAAAGATTAGTCTTGAGAAGCAATTGGCAGAAGTTGAAAAGAAGATAGAACGGTTGGAGGAACGCTACATTCTTGAGGAAATAGACAAGATTATGTTCGATAAATTCAAGGGCAAGTTTATTGCGGAAAGGTCAGAAATTTACAAGAGTCTTGCTAAGAACGTGAAAAAGGTGTCGAACCTAGAATTGCTGATTGACAACGCAATAACAATGGCCTCTAAACTCGCTTCCCTGTGGGATTCCAGCGATTATGCAGACAAACAAAATCTTCAAAATTTAGTGTTTCCAGACGGAATGTCCTATTGCAGGAAAACTAACGAATGTCGAACCCCAAGAATAAATTCTGTATTCCACTACATTGCAGATTTGACGGGCATTTCAGCCGAAAGTAAAAGTGGGAACATTACTCTTTCGAGTGATGTTCCCGCTGTGGTGGTGTGGGCCGGGATCGAACCGGCGACACAAGGATTTTCAGTCCTTTGCTCTACCGACTGAGCTACCGCACCATCGGTTTTGGGACTGCAAAGATAGTATTTCTCCTGAAACCACAAAGAGCGTTTTCCTAATGCTTTAAAACTATTTTATCACGATATTTCCCGGCTTTCCCCGTTTATAATGAATATAAAACAATGCCGTATGACTTTGAGCCATTGAGCTATTGCGAAACTCAGCCATTTCTTACATGATCTTCCGCTTCAGCCACGCACGCAGCGCCTCTTTCTTCTGTATCTCGGCCGATGGTCCGGGCAGCGGTCCGGTATAGGGGGTGCCGCGCTGTATATAGTACTTACTAAAGGTAGACTGGTTGATGCCCCATTTCATCAGGAACTGTTTGCGGCCATTGTTCTTCTTTATCCGCAATGTAGACTTTGACTGGAAGTGATACACCCGGCTCTTGCCTATGCCCTTAAACACGCGGCAGCCCGCATACCACATCTTCATAGCAAAGTCGTCATCGCTGCTTACGCCGGGGCTCAGCTCTATGCTGTAGCCGCCCGTTATCAGCCAGTATTTGCGGTGTACTATAGTGGGTGGCCATGTAGCGCCCGCCCAGTCTGCCTTGTCTATGGTGTTGCACTCGCGTAGCAGCTGCGCTTCTTTAAAGGTCTCTATGGTAGTGCCGTAGTCCCGCACTATCACGCAGGGGTTCTTATGGTCTGCCGGCTCTATCATGGTGGCGGAGAACATGAAGTTGTCCGTGCCCAGCTTCTTTATCTCGTCGGCTATGTGTGTGTCCCACTGCGGGCATACATACATATCGTCGTTCATGTACACTATATAGTCCTCTTTCGCCAGGCCGCCAGCCTCGTTCACAGCCATGCATATACCCGCATTATCTGCTGTGTGTGTGTAGTCAATACCCTCGTCTTTGGCCCATTGCAGTGTGCCATCGCTGCCATCGTTTATGTGCAGTATCACCTGGTGGCGGTATGCAGAGTTTTTGCGAATGCTGTCTACACACAGCTTCACAAAGGCCAGGTTATTCCACGTGGGTATGATGATCGAGAACATTGTTAAAGTCGTAAGTCGTGAGTCATAAGTCGTAAGACTGCGAGTATCAAAAGTACACGTTAGCCGTGCAGTTTACAAATGGCATCATTTTTATGCTGTCGAAATGTTATCTTTATTGAGCTAATGCGCTATAGGTGTCCCACACCGCAAGGGTGTGGGACACCTAGCTCACTGGAATTTAATCATTTTTATCATGTTACTCGAAATCCACCCCGATGATCCGCAGCCACGACACATAAAGACCGTGGTAGAATGCCTGCTGGATGGCGGTGTGATCATTTATCCCACCGATACCATATACGGTATAGGGTGCAACATTTTCAATTCAGATGCCATATCCCGCATAGCGCGCATTAAGAGCATAGACGTAAAGAAAGCCCAGTTCTCCTTTATCTGCTGCGATCTCAGTCACCTGAGCGACTATGCCAAGAGCGTGGATACGCCTATTTTTCGCCTGCTGAAGGCTGCGCTACCCGGTCCGTATACCTTTATACTGCAGGCCAGTAAGCAGGTGCCCAAGCAACTGAAAGCTAAGAAAGACACCGTAGGCATTCGCGTGCCCGACAACAATATTTGCCAGCACATAGTGCACGGGCTGGGCCACCCCCTCATGAGCGCCTCCCTGCCCATGGATGGCGACATTGAGTACTATACCGACCCCGAACAGATGTATGAGCGCTTTGGCAAAGTGGTAGATATTGTCATAGATGGCGGCATCGGCAACATCCTCGCATCCACCGTTATCGACTGCACCTCCGGCGAGGCCGTCCTGATCCGCGAAGGGGCAGGGGAGTGGGAGCACTTGATTGGGTAGCTGGTGATAAGGGATAAGTTGATAAGTGATAAGTCGTGAGTCATAACTTCCTGCGTTTCATTATTCCGGTTACATACATTTCAACTTTTCCTAGTAACGTATCATTTGTCAACCACTCAAGTTATCGCTTGTCAACTTATCACCTATTTCCCCTTACTTTGCACGCTAAACCGACGCAATGACACACGCATATATATTTCCGGGACAGGGTGCCCAGTTCCCCGGCATGGGCAAGGCGCTATATGAGCAGAGCACCCTGGCTAAAGAATATTTTGAGCAGGCCAATGAGATACTTGGTTTCCGCATCACCGATATCATGTTCAGCGGCACAGAGGCCGAGTTGAAGCAGACCAATGTAACCCAGCCCGCAATATTCCTGCATTCCGTTATCCGCTTCGAGACCACGCCCGATCTTATACCCGGCATGGTTGCCGGTCACTCCCTGGGCGAGTTTTCTGCCCTTATAGCCAACAAGGTGCTGTCGTTTGAAGACGGATTGCGCCTGGTAGCCAAGCGAGCCGCAGCTATGCAGCGTGCCTGCGAGATCAACCCATCTACCATGGCAGCAGTGCTGGGGCTCGATGATGCCCGGGTAGAAGAAATATGCAGCGAAATAACCGGCGAAGTAGTGGTAGCGGCAAACTACAACTGCCCCGGCCAGCTGGTAATAAGCGGCAGCAACGAAGGTGTGCGCCTGGCCTGCGAAAAGCTGAAAGCTGCAGGAGCTAAACGTGCCCTGATACTGCCTGTAGGCGGCGCTTTCCACTCACCGCTTATGGAGCCTGCGCGCCAGGAGCTGGAGGATGCCATAGCCGCAACCACCTTTAGCAACCCTACCTGCCCGGTATTCCAGAATGTAGACGCAAGCCCATACATAGACCCCGTCATAATCAAGCAGAACCTCATCAACCAGCTTACCTCACCCGTCCGCTGGACACAGACCATACAAAAGATGGTAGAGCACGGTGCCAACCACTTTACAGAAGTAGGCCCCGGCAATGTGCTGCAAGGCCTGGTGAAGAAGATAGCTAAGGATGTGGTGACGGATGGGCTCAATTAAATAATGGCTCAATGGCTTAATAGCTCAATGACTCAATGCTCTCTTGCTAAGGTGGCATCTACATTTGCGAATAATAAGTAGTGTAGCGCTATGAACATGAAACTAAACATTATAAGCAGTGACCTGTTCGTGCAGTATAGCCATGAAGTAAATAGCCATGTGCAGGAAAACTTTGAAAAGCTGCATGACAGCGAATTGTCAATAGCCACCTTTAGTTTTTATACTTCCGTATCAGCCGTGTTCTCATCCAGGATTGAGGGTGAGGATATAGAGATGGATTCATACATAAAACATAAGCGCTTTGGTGCCCATTTTTCGCCAGACCATACCCGCAAAACTGATGACCTATATGAGGCGTACACCTATGCTCAAACCCATAAGCTGAATGAGCGGAATCTGCTGCATGCCCACGGCATAATCACCCGTCATATACTTCAACAGGCACAGCAGGGAGCCTTGCGCAAAGGGAATATGTACGTGATCACCGGCGATGGTAAAATAGAATATGTTGCGGCATCGCCAGCTACTGTACCTGCCGAAATGAAAGCGCTGCTGAAGGGTATAAACACGCTTTTGAAGGCTAACCTCTCATTCACTGAGGTTCTTTTTTATGCTGCTCTGATCCACCTGGTATTTGTGAAAATACACCCGTTTGAAGATGGCAATGGCCGTACTGCGCGCCTGCTGGAAAAATGGTTCATTGCGGAAAAGCTGGGTCCCAAAGCATGGTTCATACAGTCGGAAAAAAACTACTACACCAACCACAAGCAATACTATACTAATATAAGAAAGCTGGGACTGGAATACGATACCCTTGATTATTCGCAGGCATTGCCTTTTTTGTTAATGCTACCCCAGTCTATGGCGTTACCGTAGTAAGCAAATATATCACTCTCAAACATCCTCAACCAGCTTTCTGCTGCTCCGTACCCTGCCAGGTCGCCTTCGTCAGGGACTGGGCGGCAACAAGGCGCTGAAATTATTTAATCAACTCATCGTAACGGCGGATGGTGTCGCTCATTTTTATGTATTGCTGGTAGTTTTCGAGGTCATCTGGGTGGTTTATCCAGATGGTGGTTCCCTGGCGGTAGGGGGATGGTCGGTGTGCTGGCAGTAGTGTAGCATAGTATGCCGCATTGAGTACAGGTATACCATTGTGATCGACGGGCATAAATCTCCAGGTTTCTTTTTTGCCGAGGCTGCTCCCTGATGTATACATATCTGCCGCTACCAAGGGTGGCCGTGGATTGGCTGAATAGTGAAATGCCCCGCTTTCTATGTATTTTTTTATGGCTGATATGGGGCATTTTGTGCCTGTATTTTTTTCGCTGAAAGCGTTGCCTGTATTGATTGGTATGGTGTTTTCCGGATCTTCGGAAAATGCCCCGTTTTTACCCAGGTGGGTAGTTCGCAGTTTAGGGTTTACAGGGGCCTCGTTTTCTGAAAATTCAGTGCTTTTTTCTTCGCAAGGGTAGTCAAATTCCTGTTCCTCCTGCAATTTGAGATTACGCTCCACCTCTGCGACGTTTTTCCGTGCGCGGTCGGTAGCTTTGAATTGCTCTGTGCCATCTCCAAATTTGCCGCGTATGTATTCATCGGCGTATTCCACGAACTTTTTAGCATGTCCTATATCCTTGTGCAACATAAAGGAGGACACTTCTTCGTAGGCCTGAATGTAGGCACCGGTGTAGGTACGGGGTATGTCTTTAGTGATCTTTACGAGTTTACGCAACATATCGACCTCAACAGGGGTGGGGCAGCCGTCATCGTGGGTGCGTATCTTACGGTTGACCGCTGCTATGTGATCATATACATCACTGACGATGATGCCTGGTGCCTGGCTGGCAGCATGCATAATTTCTTCCCACTTACCTTTTTTCATCCACAGGTAAACGGTTTTGCGGTTGACATCGAGCATATCGGCGATCTCGGTTTGTGTTTTGCCGGCGTGGATGAACAGGTCGCGGGCGAGTTGTTGTTTTTCGTCTTTCATAGATAGGGAATTAGGAATTGGGATTGTAGTGAGCATGCTGTTCGCGAGGTGACCACCCCAGATGAAAGCCATGCTTTGCAATGGCTTTCATCATCCCCTCCTTGAAAAAAGGCGGGGAGTGTGTTTCGTGTCCCTCGGGAATGCATTTTCATGCTTCACGTAGCAAAGTTGAGATGAGAAAGCGGGACGGGCAAAACAAGTTTTTATGATAGCGCACTTTTTGCGCTATGATAATCAGCTACGTGATTATGATGTAATTTTCTTTTGAGCTAACTACTTGAGTGTGTGCTTGGTTATATGTTAGCAGTACCTGAAGATTTTGGCAAGTGCGATTTTGAGGGTAAAAACTGGTGGGGGAGGGGATATATTGGTCGTTTTTTGAATGGGATGGACCTCTCTTTGGGCCTCTACAAATGAGAGGGAGGTGTTACGTGGCGCCAGTTTAAAACTAGCTAAATTGTTTAGTCACTAGTCGGCTAGACGCAAGGCTTGGCTACAGACTCCCGCCAGCTTAATTAACTCTTATCCGCGGCTTTCTTTTCATTTCAATATGTTCAAGCTTTGCCGAGTCATCGGGTGCTGTTGCAAGGTCATAACCATCTTTAAACAATGTTATCCCAACCTTGTGGCCTTCGTACCAGCCGCCCACACCATTGCTGACAGAAAAGTACCCGGTACTATCTGTATAGGCGTGTGCCCCTATTGACTTGCCGTCTGCGGTTATAGTAACCCAAACACTATCAATGGGTAGTTTAGTCTTGCTATCGTAAACCTGTCCGTGCATTATAATGCCACCCTCACAGGACGCGAGCATAGCAACCAGCAGCGACAAGACCAAAGATTTTTTCATGGATGGTGAAATTAATTCTTTCTCCTGGTCTAAACTTTTCGTTTTTCGCGATGGAGTCGTAAGTCTTTGATGCAGCGTAGGCTAAGTTATGGGCACGAAGGGGATATCGGCAGGAACATCCTGTTTCCCCCGCTCTTATACGTAGTGGCATGTCAACGCAGTTGGTGAATAACACCAACTGCTGAGTAGATGTCCCACCGCTATCAGGTAGCAGAATGGGAATCGCTCAAATTCACTCCCTCCAGCAGGTAAGCATCGTAGGGGAAATGTTTTAGCAGGTACTCTTTCATAGTTCCGGATTCAACGATCACAACAAACTGGCTGGTGGTAAGGCCCAGGCGGCGGGTGCAGTTCTCGTAAACGGTATACGGAGAGACATAACGCTGTTTTGCAACAGACGCAAAGGCATCGGTAGGGTTGTAACCGTCTGCCATAAGCTTCATTACTGGCGTTAAATCTTGTGAAATAATTTTCAGATCCAGACCCGGATCTTCATATCTGCGCTTTGACATAGTTTAGGTTTTAATGTTATAGTTATTGAGATATTGTGGGTATACGTTTTGTGAAGATAATCAATATATTATATAATTTCAAGTATAAAAAGCTGGAAAAAATAGTAGAAAAAGCTCCCGGGTAGTGTGGAGGCAGACTTACCATCGTAAAAAAAATAAAAGAGGAGGTCCTCAGACCTCCTCTTTTCAATAAGCGCAATTTATATTTTTACCTAAGGTCCACTGTTTCCACACCGGCATGCTCCTTAGGGTTCCAGCTGAAGTAGGTGTCGGGCACGTTGGCGTTGGTAACCGTATTGGTAACGGATATCTGGTATTTGTTGCCGTTCTTTTCTGAGTAGCTGCCACCGGCAATGATAGAGGTAGCCTTATCTATAGCCAGCTCTATTTTGGTGAACTGCTTGCTTTTATCATTGGGCGTAAGCTCAATGATATCGCAATCCTTACCTTTTTCTTTGCGGCTGCCCTTGTAGGCGTACTTATATTCCTTGTCCCAGAAATTGGTTAGCAGCTTGGCCGGAGACATAGTTTGCTCAGCAGGGTTGTAGTTAGTTACCTGTACTTCCTTTGCCTCTTTATTATATGTCCAGATGGTTTTACTGTCGCAGATTATTTCCTGGCCTGCTATACCTACATGGTACTTCTGGCCCTTAAGTGTAAGGTTACCTTTTTTGGTGTCGGTGGTTTTGCCGCCCTTGCCGCCTGTAAGGTTTATAGAGAAATCAGCCTTCAGTGATTTGAGTCCTGATACCTTTTTGCTTACTGCATCCAGCACAGACTTTGCCTTTGCGTCCTGCGCCATAGCAGGCTGAACTGCCAGGCAAATACTCCCGATAACGAATAATGATAATAGTTTTCTCATGTCTATTGCTTCAGTAATTTTTAGTGGGCTAAGGTAAGAAATTAACCGTAATGTGTCGTTGGATAAGTCAAAAGTTAAAAGTTAAAACCTGGAAGTTGGCGTTGGAAATTTCAGGCAAAGTGAGTGTAAGCGTGGTAGATACCTCTCGCAGAGGCGCGGTTTTCCATGTGGTATTTTTAAGGCCGCGGAGGTGTAGATCCACATACCACTTTATGGCTACTTCAGGTGTCTACCTCGTATCCCTTAGTCCAACGAGTGGAGGAATTGGTCGAGCTCTACTTCGGTTTTGAAGTATACTTCGCGGGGCTTGCTGCCGTTGGCGGGGCCTACTATGCCTGCGGCTTCCAGCTGGTCCATAATGCGGCCTGCGCGGTTGTAACCCAGGTTCAGGCGGCGCTGCAGGTTAGATGTGGAGCCGGACTGCATCTGCACCACTACTTTGGCGCAATCTTCAAACAGTTTGTCCCTGTTGCTCAGGTCCACTTCCTTTGCTCCTTCGCCTTCTTCGCCCTCATACTCCGGCAGCTCAAAGGCAGACGCATAGCCACGCTGGCGGCCTATGAAGTCTACGATCTGTTCAACCTCGGGTGTATCTACAAATGCACATTGCAGTCGTAGCAGCTCGCTGCCGTGAGATACCAGCATGTCGCCGCGGCCGATAAGCTGCTCAGCGCCACCTGCATCGAGAATGGTGCGGGAGTCCACCTTTGCAGACACCTTGAAAGCGATACGCGCAGGGAAGTTGGCCTTGATGGTGCCGGTGATCACATTTACCGACGGGCGCTGTGTGGCTATGATAAGGTGTATACCTATGGCGCGGGCCAGCTGTGCCAGGCGCGCTATGGGCATTTCCACCTCTTTGCCGGCAGTCATGATCAGGTCGGCAAACTCATCTATGACCAGTACTATAAATGGCAGGTATTTGTGGCCGCGCTCAGGGTTGAGGCGGCGGCTGATGAACTTTTCGTTGTACTCCTTAATGTTACGGGCACCGGCTTCCTTAAGCAGCTCGTAACGGTTGTCCATCTCTATGCAGAGGGCGTTGAGGGTATTGATCACCTTCTTGGTATCGGTGATAATGGCTTCTTCCTCACCCGGCAGCTTGGCCAGGAAGTGCTTTTCTATGACCCGGTATATGGACAGCTCCACCTTCTTAGGGTCTACCATGATGAACTTAAGCTGGGACGGGTGCTTCTTATACAGCAGTGACACCAATATGGCATTGATACCGACAGACTTACCCTGCCCGGTAGCACCCGCCATGAGCAGGTGGGGCATGGTGGCCAGGTCTACTATGTAGTTCTCGTTATCTATCTTCTTGCCCAGGGCTATGGGCAGGCTCATCTTATTGTTCACGAACTTGTCGCTGGCAATAAGGGTGCGCATAGATACTATCTGCTTGTTGGCATTAGGCACCTCTATACCTATGGTGCCACGGCCCGGTATAGGCGCTATGATACGTATGCCCAGTGCGGCGAGATTCAGCGCTATATCATCTTCCAGGTTGCGGATCTTGGATATGCGCACGCCCTCAGAGGGTACAATTTCGTATAGGGTAACGGTAGGCCCCACAGTGGCGCTGATGCGCTGTATCTCAATTCCAAAGCTGCGCAGGGTCTGTATGATCTGGTTCTTGTTCTTTTCCAGCTCTTCCTTGTCCAGCGATATGGCTTCCGGGGCGCGGTCCTCAAGCAGGGCCAGCGTAGGGAATTTGTAGTCGGGGAGGTCCAGCTCAGGGGCATAGGGCTCACTACTGGCAATAGAAATGTGTGAGCCATGGAGTGACGCAGGCTTTTCTTCCTGCTGTATCACCTCAAATGAGAACTCAGGATCTTTGTCCTCATCGTCTTGCCCGCCTGCGGAAACATTGGTGTCTTTTTCCTCTACAAACTTCTGATAAGCTTCAAATTCGGCATCTTCGTCTTCCTCTTCCTCATCAAGGTCCTCCACTTTTGGCGCTTCCGGCAATGGCTCCTTCTCAGAAAGCGTCATTGCCCACTCTTTATTGGCCTTGTCTTCTACAAACAATTTGGAGTTGCCGGGGTCATTTTTCGGCTGGTTAGGAGTGGTGTCTACCGGGAAGGGTGCATTCTCCTTGGTTTCTTCCTCTTTCTTAGCGTCATTAAACACAGGGGCAGGGGCCAGAGATGCCGCCATGGTGGCTGTACGCTGCCTCATACGATTGAGGAACGGTCGTATATCCAGCGCGAAAATGACAAAGACGAAGAAAAGCACGGTGGAGAGCAGGAGCATTCCAGACCCCCAATAGCCCAGCAGGCCGTTGAGGTAGTCGTTCATGAAGTTGCCAAGCGCGCCGCCAAGCGGGAAACTGCTATGTGGTACCAGGTAAACTAATATAGGGGCAGCGAGCAAAAGCAATATGGAAAGCCACCTCATGTACCTGAGCACCGGTATGGCGCGCTTATCGTACAGCAGATTTACGCCTATTGCCGCAAAGCCTATACCTACAGCCAGGGAGGCGATACCGGCACCCTTATTTACCAATACATGGCCAAGTGCGGCGCCCATGCGGCCACCAGAGTTGGCGATAACTATATTGCTGCCATCGGCATTGCGGCGCTGAAATATGAACTGGAAGAAGCTCCTGAAATTGTGAATACCGGCGACCTTGTCAAAATCTGCGCTCCAGGTGAAGAAATAGCTGATAATGGCAAAACAGGTAAAAACGCCCAACAATAGGAAAAAAGTGCCCGTTCCAAGCCGTATTTGCCGCTTTTTCTCCAGATTTATTGGTGAAAGATCGGCTACGGGTGGTTTTTGAAGCGGCTTTTTAGTTTTTGTGGTACTGGCCATTTTTGGGCGGAAGGTATTAAGATACAATATTAGTGAAGAAGAAAATAATTACCGCCATCTTGTTGACTTATTTTCGGGTCGTTTCATAAAGAAGGCAGGGAAATTTATTTTCCGTATTATTGCGAAATATTTTATAAAATTCTTATTTTTGATAGTTGAGCTTTTGCTAAAATATTTTGGCCGAAAGCAAACGTTTTTGTTTTTTTTGTTGTCTTTATATTAAATGTAGTCATGCGCCCTTCTTTTACCTCATCGTGCACCAGGTTATGCACTAAAGCATGCTTTGCTTTAGTAGCATTTTTCGTGTTTTCAGCTACTGCAAATGCGCAGCTAACCCTAAGTGCGAACAAAACTGCGGCGATATTGTCCTCTGCACTGGCAGGCACAGGCGTTACTATCTTAGCACCTACGCTTACCTGCGCAGGCAATGCGAATGGTACGTTTACAACGGGGGCAGTAAGTCCGCTGGGTATTCCCACAGGGATTGTGCTTACTACGGGAGATGCTAAAGATACGCTGGGGGGCATTGGTGTTGGAGATGCTTCTTCGGCATTTGCAAACACGGGAAACGGAACGCCCGGCGATTTTCAGCTGGATGCGCTTGTAACACCAAATCTTACTTACGATGCGTGTATCCTTGAGTTCGATTTTAAACCGGCGGGGGATACGATCAAGTTTAGCTATGTGTTCGGGTCAGAGGAGTATACGAGTTATACCTGCTCCAGCTTCAATGATGTTTTTGCGTTTTTCATCAGCGGCGGAACGTATGGTACTGCAACTAACCTGGCCCTGGTGCCCGGTACCAGCATACCCGTGGCGGTAAACAGTGTAAACTGCGGCGCCACAGGTGGATGGTCGCTTTCTACGTGTACAGCCATGGGGCCGGGGTCACCTTTCTGTACTTATTATGTAAATAACCTTGTAGCGGCAAGTCCTGCGTTCAACTATGTAACTTACGATGGTCTGACCACAGTATTGCAAGTGGTGGCAGCAGTAAGCCCATGCGATACGTATCACCTGAAGCTGGCTATAGCTGATGCGGGTGACGACGCGCTTGACTCAGGAGTATTTATTGAGGGCGGAAGCCTTACCTCTGCGACAACTACCGCTGTAACGGCTACTGGTACAAGCGGCCTGCCATACTGCATACGCGGATGCGCACCGGGTAATTTTGTATTTACGACCCCAGTAGCGCAGGATACTGATATTGTTGTACACTATGTGATCACAGGTTCTGCAGTAAACGGATATGATTACAGTACTATACCGGACAGCGCCATAATTATTGCGGGTTCTACATCTACTACTGTTAATATCAATACACTGCCTGTGACACCAATTGGTCCGGTAGTTATTACACTGAAAATTGAAATAGAAGATCCCTGCCATCCGGGCCTGTTTACTATAGGCGCGATAGCCAACCTTACCATACTTGATTCGTTTACATTCAGAATACTGACTGCCGATACGGCGGTATGCCAGGGACAGTTTGTGAATATTGTAGCTGTGGGTGACAGCATATTTGACAGTATACTGCATTATACCTGGACACCGGGAGGAACACTGAGTAATGATACAACACTGCTGACGACATCTACGGCTACCGTTACCACCACCTATACGCTTACCGGGACGACAGCGGCTACGCTTGGCTGTGCGCCGCAGAGCCATACCATCAAAATAAGTATATACAATCCTTCTTTCGACAGTGTCACTTTCACTAACCCCACAGTGTGTGGTTATTGTGATGGCAAGATAAAGCTCTGGGGGCTGCAAACGGGATTCCCGGATACGCTTTTTTATACCTTGAACGGGGTGGCGCAACCTGGCCTGCCCATAGTAATAGGGCCTGATCATACAGCAACCGTTATTGGTTTATGCACCGGCGTGTATAGTAACATTTACCTTAAGGTGGGTATTTGCATAACAACAACAAACGGGCCGGTGACTCTTGTAAATCCGCCGCCGCCAACTGTTACTGTTGACTCGCCGCTGGTAAAAACCTGTGTAGGAGTGTCTGTGCAGCTACATGCGTATGCCACGCCTACAGGTATTCCCTATTATTATTACTGGACGCCACCAACATCTTTGAGCAACAGCACTATTTCAAATCCAATAGTGACGCCAACGGTGCCGGGCGATGTTACCTATACTGTTACAGTAAATCCGGGCAGCAACCCTGTATGCGCAAGTACGGCAACCGTTAAGGTGCATACGGTGCCTAATAACTTTAACCTGACAAATAATGATACTGTAATATGCGTGGGTGCGTTTGTCCAGGTGCTTATTACGGGTGGCAGCCCTGAGTTTACCTGGCTGTGGACTCCTGCTACGGCTGTGTCTAACGTGAATATTGAAAATCCAACCATTACACCAACGGTGAGCGGCACCTGGGTTGTAACTGCTTCTTACGCTCATTGCCCGGATATGGTTGACAGTTTCCATATCGAGGTTGACTATCCTGCGCCAGTAACCACTATTACGGATACTATATGCCTGGGTGGGGTAGAGAAACCGGATGTAACTGTACCGGGATCAGATTATTACCATTACCAGTGGACGCCTCCGACGTTTGTGGACAACGATACTATACCCACCCCTGCGATCACCCCAACGGTGGAAGGTACTTTTACATGGACGATAACCATTCAGCCGCACGCTGCTGCATGCGCTATTACAGATGTGCTGAATCTGCTGGTGATTCCCAATTCATTTACAGTGACACCGATAGATACAACGATATGCCGCGGGCAATCAGTACAGATATTAGGTACACCATACCCATTGTTCAATTATAGCTGGTCGCCTACAGTGGGCCTGCCAACTCCCTATATCATTAATCCTGTGATTACGCCGGATACATCTACTACTTATATAGTTACGGCATCGTATCCGAAATGTCCGTTGATGCAGAATTTCATCAGAATCAATGTTGATCCTAATCCATCTGTATATATTGGTGGCAACGGGTTCGTGTGCGCGTCCGACAGTATCCACCTGCATGCTTCTGTATTGCCGGCCTGGTATGAGCAGTATAACTATAGCTGGTCACCATCGCTACACCTGGACAATAACAATACATCAACGGTTGTATTCAAAAATGACACGGATGCATCGGTGATCACTACAACCATGATAACATTCACGGTTACAACAACGGCAGGTTGTTTTGCGGTTGACTCGGCTATGATCACTGTTTACCCGGTTAATTTTGCCAATATCGATCCTGTATTAAAAGATTTCTGTCCGCACGAAACAGCTGTGTTGTCACCAACCGGCGGAGTATCTTACCGTTGGACGCCTTCGATGTACCTTAGTGACAGTACGGCATCACAGCCGGTTATCAGTCCTATTACGTCGCAGTCGTACACGATAATTGCAACGAGCCAATATGGTTGCCGCGATACGATCAATTTTACAGCTATAGTTCATCCTGCAGCTGTGCTGTTCCTGGGTGACTCGGTAACGCTGCACCCCGGCGAAACCTACCAGATAAACCTGCAGACCAACTGTACCAGTTTTGCATGGACGCCGCCTGGCGGGCTGAACAATGCCTATATATCTAACCCGGTAGCATCACCTGCGGTGAGCACCAAATATGTGGTTACCGGACTTACGGAGTGGGGTTGTGTGGCTACAGATTCGATTAATATCTATGTGGATGGAGAGTCAGTTCTGGACGTTCCAAATGCGTTTGCACCGGGTAACGGGCCGAATAGCGAATTTAAAATTATAAAGAGAGGTATTGCTAATTTGAATTATTTCCGTATTTTCAACCGTTGGGGGAACCTGGTTTTTGAGACTACAGATATAGATAAAGGGTGGAATGGCGAATATAATGGGTCTCCACAGCCGTTTGGTGTATACATATACCAGTTTCAGGCTGTTACGAGCACAGGAAAAATATTCGAAAAACATGGAAACCTAACTTTAATAAGGTAATTTTACAACGACAATTTATACAAATGATCCGGAGAAATCTTATTACACGTCTAAGCCTTGCAGCAGTTACTTTGCTTACCGCACCGGCGGCATTTGCGCAGGACATTCACTTTACCCAGTTCGATCTGGCGCCGATGACCGTTAACCCCGCTTTTACAGGCGTGTTTGATGGCCGTATCAGGGTTTCTGCCATTTACCGGAACCAATGGGCCAGTGTTACGGTGCCATATGTGACGTATGGTGCTGCAGTGGATCTGCCTTTGTTGCTGGAAAACAATGATGACCGCCTCAGTGCCGGCCTGCAGTTGTTTAAAGACCAGGCTGGTGATGGTAACCTGTCTAACTTTACGGGACTTGTGTCTATTGCTTATCACAAATCAATAAAGAGTAATAACCTGCGCCGTGATGCCAGCTCGGAACTGTCGGTGGGCCTGCAGGGCGGCTATGCGCAAAAGAGCATAGACCTTTCTAAACTGTACTTCGGTGATGAGTTTCTCAATGGTGCATTTGTTCCGGCTACTTCGCAGGAGTATCATCTTGGCCTTGGCAACTCGGTTAATTATTACCTTGTGAATGCGGGTATCGCATTTTCTCATGGTGGCGAGAAGTTTGGCTATACACTTGGTGTAGCTGCTAATAATCTGAACCAGCCAAATGATGATATAGAAAAGAAGCAGAACAGCCAGACAGGCCTGGATATGCGTTATACAGGAGAATTAGGTATAAACTGGGTAGTTGGTCAAAGGCTGACATTGCGCCCCGCAGTACTGTATCAGAACCAGGCAACCGCTTCCGAGCTTATCGCCGGTAATGAGTTCCTGTACCAGGTAGGTGGCAACCCGGGTTATTCTGATTTTTCAACTGCAGTCTTCCTTGGTGGCTGGTATCGCACCGGCGATGCAACGATGATCACTGCGGGTGTTGAATTCAAAGGATTCCGTATTGGTGTAGCATATGATTATAATGTTTCCACTCTTAATGCTTCCAGCAACGGTAATGGCGGGTTTGAAATCGGGATCAGGTATACCGCTCCAAACGCCTCGAAATTTGCAGGCAGAAGGACTATTCCATGCTCGCGTTTCTAAAGAAAATATTATATAGTTTTGTGAAGGGCTAAAGTTTTTTTTAAAAGCCCTTCTTTTTTTTAAAACCAATTTATACTTTTATATCCATTAACAACGCTCACGCACATGAGAAAAAATTGGCTGTTCCTTATTTTAGCGACGATACTCGTGACTTTTCATTACGATTCAAATGCACAGAAGAACAACGTAAAGAAGTACAAATCAAGCCCGTATGATCCGTTAACGGGTTTGTCCAGAGAAAAGAAATTGAAGTACGCGGACGACTTATATATTGGTGCCAGTTATTTCAACGCTATTGATTACTACCAGCAATTGAAAGCATCTGATGAGCGCAATCCATACATTACCTACCGTCTTGCCGATTGCTACCGTTACACCCGTGATTACGTACTGGCAGCACATTATTATCTTGAAGTAGCGCGTTTGTCTAAGAAGACATATCCTTATTCTACTTATTATGCGGGACTTATGCTGAAGCAGCAAGGTGAATACCAGGCTGCAATTGCTGCGTTCAACGAGTTCCTTGCTGATAACAAGAAGTCTGTGCAGAAGCCTGTAATGAGGGACCAAAATGAGATCGAGGCACGCCGCAGATCATCTGACATTGACAACGACCCGGACAGGACAGTAGAGCCGAAATCGATGAAGGATATCAAGAAGAGGGTAAAAGTTGAGATCGAGGGTTGCACAATGGCCATTACATCTATTAAAAACCCACAGCCAGTTACAATAATTAACGCCGGACCTAACGTAAATACAGTTCGTACAGAATTGTCTCCGTATCCGCTTGGAGACTCTGCACTTTTGTTCTCTACATCAGGCCGCAACGTAGGTAACGCGAAGAGGATTGACGTTAGATACAATTCGGATGAAGATCACCTGCTGGAGCAATTTTTTTCTTCGCACAAACAGCCAGGTTATGTAGATTCTTTCCAGTGGCCTTTACCATTTAACGACGGAGGCTTTAACGACGCCAACATGCATACGGGTAATGGTTGCTATAGCGCAGGCGGAGATTACTTCTATTTTACAAAGTGCACTGAGCAGCCGAAAGATACAATGAGCTTCCAATGCAGTATTTACTATTCAAGGTTTGGTGTATCTGGCTGGGGACCTGCTATTCTTGTTCCCGGTGGTGTTAATGATGGATCGAGCAACACCATGCCATGTGTAGGTAAGGTAGGTAAGAAGGAAATATTGTTTTTCTCTTCTGACCGTAAGACACAGAGCAGGGGAGGATATGATATATGGTATTCAGTTGTTGATCCACGTAACCATAGCTACCGTCGTCCTCAGAACTGCGGTAAGCAAGTCAACACCAGCTCTGATGAAATAACTCCATACTACGATACCCGTGTTCAGAAATTCTACTTTGCATCAAACGGTAAGCAGTCTTTAGGCGGATTCGATATTTATGAAGCAGAAGGAGGCCCATCACGTTACAAGAATATGCACAACATGGGTTACCCGATCAACACATCTGCAGATGAGCTTTACTACATCAAGGATCCGGTAGGCAAGCCAGACGCATGGGTTGTTTCAAACCGTATCGGTTCATTTGCCCTGAAGAATCCTACTTGCTGCAACGACATCTGGCGCATACAGCAGGAGCCAAAGCTGGTGGTTATAGGTAAAGTTCTTGACAAAAGGACACAGGCCCTGGCTCCGCAGACCGTGGTGAAAATGGTAGACCAGAAAGGTGAAATGAATACCTACAATTCAGAAGACGGTAACTTCATGTTCAATATGTCCCGTGGTCACTCTTATGTGCTCACCGGCGACAAACAGGGCTACACTTCTTCACGTGCTTCTGTAAGCACTATGGAGATCAAGCGTTCTGATCCAGATGATACTGTTATGGTTACTATATTCCTGGATTCTGTTCGCAATAGCTTCAGCGTTAGCAATATCTACTATGACTATGACAAAGCAACACTTCGTGCTGAGTCGGTAGCATCACTTGATTCGGTAGTTAACTTCCTCCATGACAACCCATCTATATCTGTAGAGATCTATTCTTATACAGATGCGAAGGGTACACAGGAGTATAACCTGGCACTGTCTCAGCGCCGTGCACAGTCTGTACTTGACTATCTTGAAAAGAACACAATAGACCGTGGCCGTATGACCGCTAAAGGTTTTGGCCAGAAAAATGCAGCCGCACCTAACGAGCGCGATGGCAAGGACAACCCGGAAGGTCGCCAGCTGAACCGTCGTACAGAGTTCCGCATCATATCTGACCTGCCAACACGCCGCGTACTTTACAACAGCGCAATGCCGGGCTCTATGGATCAACAGGAAAAGAACCTGCACATAGAAGATGAAAGCACAGATGATGAGCCTGTAACGCCAGGTGCAAAAAGGCCTGCTGCTGACAAAGACGAAGACAATTAATAATTCAGCTATTATTCAAAGTCCTGATAAAGGTTGTACGATGTACAACCTTTATCATTTTAGTAAAACATTACTACCCAAAAATCTCCTGTTATGAAATACGTAAAAGCCCGCTTCAAAGATATAAGCGCCGACAATTCTGATATGCTTATTGCCATGCTGTCTGATGCAGGCTACAATGGCTTTGAAGAGGGAGAAAGTGAGCTAATTGCCTACATAGGAGAAGAGGCATTTATACTGCAGGAACTGGAGGCTATTGCCACATCACTTGGAGTAGTGTATGAGCAGGAGGTGCTGGTGCATCAGAACTGGAACGCACTTTGGGAATCGAATTTTCAACCGGTGGTAGTGGATGGCATATGCACTATTCGCGCACACTTTCATGAAATTGAGGTGACCACGCCGTATGAGATCGTGATAACACCTAAGATGTCTTTTGGTACCGGACACCACGCCACCACCCAGCAAATGATGATGGTGATGAACAGCATGGACCTGGCTGGAAAGTCTATTCTTGATTTTGGCACCGGCACTGGTGTGCTGGCCATATTTGCTGAGATGCTTGGCGCAACGAGCATCTATGCTATAGACAATGATGAATGGTCTGTAGAAAATGCAGTGGAGAATGCTGCAAGGAACAGCTGTGAGCGAATTGCAATAAAACAAGGTTCACTAGAAGATTTACCAGCGGGTGAGTATGACGTAATACTCGCTAATATAAACCGGCATATACTGTTGGCATACATGCGTAGCCTCAGCGGTAAGCTGAATTATGGTGGCAGGGTTTTAATGAGTGGATTGCTTGTGGATGATAAGGAAATTGTTGTGAATGCTGCCGCAGAAGCAGGTTTGCGGCTTGTGAAAAATGGTGAGCTGAATACCTGGATAGTGTTATTGTTTGAAAAATAATAACTTTGGGTTAATGGTCATGTAACTATAATATTATAGTATTTCCCTACAGCCCTATTAGGATTTATGATTTGGAATCTTTAAATTTGTCTTTACTCGAAAAATATAATAGCTTAAATGACATTAGCATTTCTTATTGTTTTGGCATATTTGATGGGGTCAATTCCGACCGCGGTTTGGGTAAGTAAGTGGATCTACGGCATAGACATTCGCGAGCATGGCAGCGGTAATGCCGGTGCTACCAATGCTTTCCGGATACTGGGAAAGAAAGCAGGAACCGGTGTGATGCTGGTAGACATGCTGAAAGGCTTTTTTGCTGTAACGCTTGCCTACTTATCGGTTCTCCACCCAAGGACCGAACCTTTTGTAAACCTGCAGATATTTCTGGGCCTTGCAGCTGTTCTGGGTCATATATTCCCGGTTTGGGCCGATTTTCGCGGTGGTAAGGGCATAGCAACTTTGTTCGGAATGATATTGTCGATACATGCACTAGTGGCGCTCAGCCTTGTGGTTGTGTTCCTTTTAATGCTGTTTATTACCCGCTATGTGTCGCTTAGTTCCATTACTGCCAGTATAGCTTTTCCGCTGCTGCTGTTGTTCATTTTCAATGCGCATGCACAGGAACTGAGCTACAGGCTGTTTGCGATAGCTACGGCATTTATGGTAGTGCTGACACACCATAAGAATATCAGCCGCCTGCTTGCAGGTAATGAAAGTAAAGTATCCTTATTCCGTAAGCGCTGGCCAAAGAACAGGGAGTAGCTGGCAGTTTACAGTTTTCGTTTGTAATGAACACTGCTCGATAGTACAAGTAAGAGATTAACAACACTTCATATCTACATCCCATTTTATAAAAGGCTGCTCAGTTACATTTACCCCGTGCCGCTAAGGCGCGAGAAGGGGGAGTTCAACAGTCATCTTATCCTTTTACTTTACCGCGGGCAGTACCAGCTGGCAACGAATGATGCCTACTACTCTGACGGCAGCCGATATGAGCCGGCAGTAGCTGCTGTAAAGGAGCTAAAACAATTTATGCCGGCAGCGAAAACCGCGCTGGTGCTGGGAGCAGGTATAGGGAGCATGGTGTATGTGCTGCGTAAGCAAGGTTATGACCCCAAGGTTACCATTGTGGAGATGGACAAGGTGATACTTCGTATGGCAATGGAACTGTTTGAAGGGATGGAGCCCCAGCCGCAGATAGCGCCTGTGTGTATGGATGCCCGGCTCTATATGGCGCAAAACACAGCTAAATTCGACCTTATTTTTCTTGATGTGTTTAATGGCAGGGTGGTTCCTGACTTTGTTACCAGTCAGGAATTCCTTCTGCGGTGCCGGTCTGCTGTTGAATCTGGTGGCCACCTGGCCTTTAACTATATGATCAATGACAATGGCGAATGGGAGAAGGTAAAGCAAAATTTCGCGGCTGTTTTCCCTGAGTATAAGGAGCTGAACCTGGGGATAAACAGGGTGCTGATTGTGTAGGTTGGGGTAGGAAAGAATCTCTCGCAGGGCGCAAAGCAGCAGTTTCTCCTATAGTGTTTTTAAAGGTCGCAAACCCTGGCTTTCGGCAGAAGAGCGTTGATGTAACACTAAATTGACTTTAAAAGTACACCGTGCGCATTTGGGCTAAAGCCGTATTGGTTGTGGCTCCCACCCCAGCTTAAAAGCCGGGGCTATTGAAATACGTAGTGTGATTTTGATGTCCAAATGATATAATACAGTAGCAAGAAGGCCGGGACCAAGTATTGTTACAACTCCAGCTTGGCGCTTTGTATACGCAGTACCTTGCGGTTCTTTTTCTGTACACGCATTTTCTCCGGTACCAGCTTCAGTATTTCGTCCATGAGGCTTTGCAGCACGCTCATACGCACATAGTGCTGATTAGTAACGAGGCTGATTTCGCGCACGGGTTCCGGGTCTGAAAAATACCTGATGCGCTCAATCTGATCTTCGGTAAACTCAAGCGTAGCCAGTTCTGGTAATATGGTCATGCCTCCGTTCTTTTCTACCATACGGCGGAGTGTTTCCACATTGCTGGATTCGTAGCGGTAGGGGCGTGCAGCCTGTAGCTTCTGGATTTGTTCGCTGCAGAGGTTTATGATCTGGTTGCGCATACAGTGGCCTTCATTAAGCAGCCAAATGCGATCGAGGGCGATATCGGCAGGTTCTATGGTGCGTTTGCTAAGGGCGGCTTCACCATCGGCGAAGTAGCCTACAAATGGCTCATAGAACAAGGGATATTCTTTTATACCATTCTCTTCAAGGGGAGTGCTGAGCAGGGCGGCATCTATCTCATTATTGCGAAGGGCTGTAATGATCTGGTTGGTTTCCATTTCCTTTACCTGCAGCTTCACATTTGGGAAACTCCTGGAGTAATTTTCGAGCAGGCCTGGAAGTATATTGGGCGCAACGGTAGGTATTGCTGCAAACTTGAAAACACCGGAAAGTGTTTTCTGCTGGCCTTGTATGAGCTCGTGAACACGCTCACACTCGGCAAGCACGGAACGGCCCTGTTCTACAATGATGCTGCCCATATCCGTGATGGCTATGGGGTGCTTATTTCTGTCAAATATTTTTACGCCCAGTTCGTCTTCCAGTTTCTGGATCTGCATACTGAGGGTGGGCTGGGTAACAAAGCATTTTTCGGCAGCTGCAACAAAGCTTTTATAGGTGGCTACAGCTACTACGTATTCAAGTTGAGTAATGGTCATAAGGGAAAGAATTGCAATACAAACATACGATTAATAAATGATATAGTCAAAATCTATAGTTTAATTGTGATTTTTTTATTTTTTATCACAGATGGAATTTAAGCGCCGCCAGTAATCAAAAAAGAGAGGGGCTAAAGAGCCCCCCTCGTATTTAACACTCAACAAAAGAGGTAATCGTTTTATTTAGCTATAGTTATTTTCTCAGCAATCATATTTCCATCGAAATAGATGGTGGCTGCATAGGTACCGGCTGGTAAATCGGCTGCAGATATTGTGAGCTTATTATTGTTGGCCGCTGTGAAATCATTCTTATACACTACACGGCCCATTACGTCATAGAGTTTTACGGTGACTACAGAGCTGATAGCTTGATCAAATACAACATCGAAAGAGCCGTCGTTAGGATTTGGTACAATATCGGCGCTTACTTTGCCTGTAAGAGGCTATTGATAGCAGTGTAGTCTATGGTCAATGGCTGAGCATCGGCCACCTTCTGCAGCATAGCAGTTTTGTCAAACAGCTCATCGGGCTGCCAGATGTTGGTGACAGGTACAAATGTGTTGGTGGATCTTACATGCTCAATGAACGTTTCGATAGGCGTGTTTGTTCTTGCAAATGCTCCGGAGACCGGGAGGATCAAGAGCAACATAATAAACTGTAGTAGTTTTCTTGCTGTCATTTTTGTTTTGTTTTTAAAAATTTGAGTAGTAGTTAGTTGCTTTAAAATATTTACGATCGCTTACTGCAGTATGATCTTCCGGGTAACACAGCCGGAAAGGAAACTGCACTTTATGAAATAGGTCCGCTACTGTTTCGGTAGGATGAAAAAGGGGAAATCTCTGCGTCAAACAAACAAAATCCTTTCATCTGATCCTGTTTGAACTATATATTGAAAATATCCGTATTTTTAGAAGGGTAACTTAAAAGCAAGCCCAAATGTAGACACACCCGGGCCTTTTTTTATGATCATCTTTAATGTCTGAAAAAAATATTTTGGATACCAGCAGGTACAGTTAAATGCAACTGAATAGAAATTATGTAAGTCAATTATGGTGAAAAATCTGAACGATCTTCACCATGAATGCATAGACTTTAAGTACCAATAAAAACGGCTAAGCCCGGGGAGGTGGAATCTCAATAGCAATACTGCTTTGCAGATCGTAATTGATAAAGCGTGACGCAGCAAAAGACTTGCCGGCAGCGAAAGAAAAAGCGGGTGAAAATGTAATCCGTTCGCAGATCGTTTTTACATCGTTTGGCGAATGGCTGTGTTTGGAAGAGATGTGCGAGTCGGTTCCTCTTACTGCGGTATTATTATCTGATGAGAAATGGTCTGTGATGAGGCCTACGATCACTTCTTCATTTATGTCGCGGAGAACGGATACCAGCAACGTGTCGCCGACCGTGCGATAAGAGGCAATATCGTACAAGCGGCCATTGTGCCATACTTCGTCCTGACCTTTATCAAAATCCTTAGCCGCAATTTTTATGATCTCAAGCTGAGCATTTTTCTTCTTTGCAAGCGCTTAATGACCTTCGGCCTTTGCCGCTACCTGTGAAAAACTGAGGTATGCATAATAGAAGAATGATCCCACGCTAAGTGTGAGCAATAATAATAATAATAATAATAATAATAATAATAATGCGAACGCTATATGAATGACGCGTTTCAGAATTATTCTATCTGTATCAGTTAAGTGACTAAGAATGAGGCAAGAGGGCAAACTTAGATATTCATACGGAAATTTCCTATTTCAGGGGGCGAAAAATGAAATTTAAGGGGTTAGCCAAGAGAAAATAAAAAAGCAGACCCTTATGAGGTCTGCTATGAATATGTATAATTTAAATTTACCTGTTTTGTGAATAGGTGATCAGCCTGATCGTTTCTTTTGTAAGTGGTTTTATGAGGTAGTGCATCACATTTTTATCTGCTTTGGCTTTTTCGATATCTCTCTTATCTACCGAAGAAGACAGGATATATATCTTCACCCTTTTCTTAAGCTCTGTATCTAATTCGTTGAACCGCTCCAGGAATTCCCATCCGTTCATTACCGGCATATTGATATCGAGGAATAAGATAGCCGAGTTGTCATTGTCGTTTCCGGAATATTCCGAGACAATATGTTCAAAGCCTTCCACAGGGCTAAGAAACGTTCTGACATTTGCATCTTTAGCTATTTTTTCAAGCGTAACGGAGCAGATTTTGTTATTGAATTCATCATCGTCAATAACAATAAAACGGGTAGAAACATTCATATGCAACGGGTATTAATTAGTTTGTAATAACTTATAGTTAGCAAAATAAGATTCTGTATAAAGATAACACTGCATTTTTCAATTTTGTGTATTTTTTCCAGATCATGTCAAAAATAATAATAAACTTTTTATTTCTTAAGCCGAACATCGAAATTTAGCAGGATGGGATTAATTTTTCCTGCTTGGTTGCTTGTGCTCTCTATATTTTTTGAGCATCTTAATTTTCGCTAAATTCCTTATGCAGGTGAGAAAGGTTATTTTTGCGCAAATAAACATTGCAAATGACGCTTGCCAGCCAAATAAAACATGCCGCTAAAGATGCACTAAAGGTTCTTTACCCGGATGCCGCTATAGAATTATCCACTATTAGCGTAAACCAGACAAAGCCGGAGTTTAACGGAGACTACACCGTTGTTTTATTCCCCTTCCTGAAATTGCTGCGCCAGAAGCCGGATGCAATAGGTAAGCAGCTGGGCGACTACCTGGTGGAGAAAACAGGACTGTTTTCCGGTTATGAAATTGTGCGCGGCTTCCTGAACCTTACGGTAACTGACGCGCACTGGGTTTCATTTTTGATGAATCATTTTACTGACGCTCACTACGGCGAGAGAAGTAAAACTGATCGCAGGGTGATGGTAGAATATTCATCGCCAAATACGAATAAGCCGCTGCACTTTGGACATATGCGTAATATTTTTCTTGGGGCGGCTATGTCTGAGATACTGCGAGCTACTGGCAACCAGGTAGTAAAGGCCAACCTGATTAACGACCGGGGCATTCACATCTGTAAGTCGATGATAGCTTGGATGCGCTATGCTGATGGCGCCACACCGGAGTCGACCGGCATAAAGGGCGACCACCTAGTAGGGGATTATTATGTGAAGTTCAATGACGTTTATAAAGAGGAAATAGCACAACTTGTTGCCGGGGGAATGGATGAGAAAGTGGCAGAAAAGGAGTCAGCAATAATGAAGGATGCCCAGGAACTACTACGCAAGTGGGAGGACGGAGACAAGGAAGTGCGTGATCTGTGGCAGATGATGAATGGCTGGGTGTATGAGGGGTTTGATGAATCGTACAAGCGGCTGGGCATTTCGTTTGACAAGGTGTACCATGAGAGCGATACCTACCTGCTGGGTAAAAAAATTGTAGAAGGTGGACTACGTAAAGGTGTGCTGTTTAAAAAAGAGGATGGCTCGGTATGGGTAGACCTGAGGGAGGATGGCCTTGATGAAAAACTATTGCTGAGGGGCGACGGCACCTCTGTGTATATGACGCAGGACCTCGGCACTGCCAAACTGAAATATGATGAGTTTAAGCTAAACCAGTCGGTATATGTGATAGCAGATGAGCAGAACTACCATATACAGGTGCTGAAGCTGATTATGAAAAAGCTGGGTGAGCCGTGTGCGGATGGTATCTATCACCTTTCATACGGTATGGTGGAACTGCCTACCGGTAAAATGAAGAGCCGCGAAGGCACTGTGGTAGATGCAGATGATATGGTAAGTGAAATGATAAATCTATCCCGCGAGCAGACGGAGCAGAGTGGTAAGACAGAAGGCTTTGCTCAGGATGAGTTGGCAAAGCTGTACGAAACGATAGGGATGGGCGCATTGAAGTTTTACCTGTTGCGTGTAGATCCTAAAAAGAGAATGATTTTTGACCCAAAGGAGTCGATAGACCTGCATGGCTACACGGCTACCTTTATTCAGTATGCGCATGCGCGTATATGCTCCATACTCAGAAAGGAAAACGTAGCGATCTCTCCGGACTGCACAAAGTTCCAGTCTTTTGTACAGGTGACAGAGCTGTTGCCGCTGGAGAAAAAGATAATGCTGGCGCTGGAGGAGTATCCGCTGATTCTGTCTGATGCAGCTGACGAATTTAATCCATCGTCCATTTGTAACTATTCCTTTCAGCTGGCACAAATGTTCAATACATTTTATGATGCACACAGCATTTCAAAGGCAGAAAGTGAAGAGAAGAAGCAACTGCGCCTGATGATAATAGTAATGACGGCATCGGTGCTGCGGCATGCAATGCACCTGATGGGGATAAGGCTGCCTGAGAAGATGTGACGTAAAGTCAAAAGCCCAAAGTCAAAAGCCCAAAGTGGTGGATGTGATCGTTTAGTGCTTTTTTGTAAATTTGGATATGGAAGTTAATGAACCGGCAATAGCATACGGAAAGCAGCACTATACCATAACGGAGTACCTGGAAATGGAAGATGCATCGGATGAGAAGCATGAGTATTACCAAGGGGAAATATTCGCGATGTCTGGGGCGAGGTTGCCGCATATTGTTGTTACCCGTAACCTGACGGTTGCTCTGGCCAATAAATTGAAAGGAAAGTCGTGCAGGCCTTATGGCAACGATATGAGGATTCATATTCCGGTGAACACACTTTTTACTTATCCCGATCTTACAATAATTTGTGGTAAGCCTGAAAGCTTAAATAATGACGGGATGAATTTTCTGAATCCAACGGTGCTTATAGAAGTGCTTTCTCCATCGACGCGTAAATATGATCGCGAATCAAAATTTAAACTGTACCGGGATATACCTTCTTTGAAGGAATATATTATGGTGGATCCGGCTTCAATAAGCGTAGAGGCGCATTATATAAATAGTCGCGGTAACTGGGAACTACAAGATCATACTTCGATTGATGATGAGCTTAACCTCAATTCTGTAGGGGTTTCTGTAACGCTGAAGGAGATATATGAGGATGTCGTAATCGGTGGGTAGCCTCACCTGCCGTGGCTTTTTATTTCTCCATCAGCCATTTCAATGGTGCGGTCTGAGCGCTTGGCAAAGTCTTCGTCGTGGGTGACTGCGATAATTGTCTGGCCAAGCTCTTTTGTCAGTTTCTGAAAGAGGTCGAAGACAATGCCTGTATTTTTTGAATCGAGATTGCCGGTGGGCTCGTCGCCCATAATGATAGTAGGATCATTGATGAGGGCACGTGCAATGGCCACACGCTGCTGCTGACCGCCGGAGAGCTTGTTGGCTTTCTTCAATGCCTGGTCTTCCACACCAAACATTTTCAGCTTTTCATACGCTTTGGCTTCTATTTCCTTATAGGGCAGCTTGCCCAGGCGGAGGCCTGGTATCATTACATTCTTAAGGCAACTAAAATCGGGGAGCAGGTAGTGGAACTGGAATACAAACCCTATGGATGCATTGCGTATGCGCGCAAGATCATTCAGCGGCTTGCCGGTGACCAGTGTGCCGCCTATTTCCAGCTGACCTTCGTAGTCAGTATCCATAGTAGACAACACATAGAGCAGGGTAGACTTGCCGCAACCCGACTTGCCTACAATAGATACGAACTCGCCTGTTTTCACATCCAGCGAGACATTTTTCAATACCTGCAGGTTTACTGCATCATGAAATACTTTATTGATACCAGTGGCTTTAAGTGCTGTGTCCATTATCCGCGAATTATAGTTACAGGGTCAACTCTTGATGCTTTTCTTGCCGGGAAATAGCCTGCGGCAACGGTGGTTACCAGGCCAAACATAAGCGCTTCTATATAGTGAGGTATGTAGAATGACATAGGGAGGTATTTAAGATTGCCGGCGCCGATGTAAATGTGCGCCACGCCGAAGGTGATGAGAAAGCCGAGCAGTATGCCGATAATGCCACCCATAAGGCCAATGTAAATAGCCTGCTGCAAAAATATGCTGGTGACGGCGCTGCCGGAAAAGCCCGTAGCCTTGAGGATGGCTATCTCCTTTATCTTTTCATAAATGGTCATGTTGAGTATGTTGTATATTCCGAAGCCGGCCACCAGCAGTATGACGCCAATCACAGAATTGAGTATTACCGCCCTTATTTTAAACGCTGCTTTCAGCTGTTCGTTGGCCTGTACCCAGTCTTCGGCTTTGTAGCCGGAGATGACTTCTATATCACGGGCTACCTTGGGAGCATTGTTGTAATTTTTGACGTTGATCTTTATGTCCGTGACATAGCTCCTGTCTTTGCCCAGCAGGTTTTGCGCCTGTACAATGTTGGCATAAGAGCGGCTATCATCGATCTGCTTTACCGTGGTGGCGTAAATGCCTATTACGCGCATGATCATAGGACTGCCTGTGCCTGAGCGCACTGTGATGTTGTCGCCCATGTGCAGGCTGAGCTTGTCTGCTATGCCTTTGCCTATAAGAATGCCGTTGTTTACACGGTTCAGATCATGCAGGTTGCCGATTACCATATTGCCCTGCACATCAAACATTTTATTCTCTTCATCAATGCTTACGCCCGAAACGGAGCCAGTTATCTGCACACTACCGCTGGTATATATGACGTTTGCGCTGACCTGCGGGGTTACATTTGCAACCTCGGGATTCTTTCTTATCTGTTCTATAATTCCGTACGGATTGGTGAGGCCCTGTGATTGTTCCAACTGCTTGGGGTTGGTAAGTATTTTTATGGATGGGTCAGCTAGAAAGCTGTTGAGCATATGATTGTCCGCTACTTTATTTTCACTGAACAGGCGGATATGCGGCGTAGTATTGAACGACATTTTTTCGAAATAATCGTTAGTGCCCTTCATGAGCGACTGCATGAAGATGAACATGGAAATGCCAAACATGACACCCAGGGCAGCCACCATGGTCTGCTTCTTGCGGGCAGAGAGGTAGGTAATGGCGATTTCTGTGTTTACACTTATTTTCATTTTAATTCAAAAGTCAAAAGTTAAAAGTCAAAACACAAAGTGGCTACTTCATTTTTACAATCTTGTCAGTAGCCGACAGCCCACTGAGCACTTCTATCCACTCGTCCGATACGATACCCGTTTTTATTACTACTGTATCATTCTTTTTATCTCTTTTTACCAGCACCTTATTGCCTGCCATGACATAGACATGAGGTATTAAAATGGCATTCTCTTTTTTGTCCGTGATGATATTTGCCTGCAGCTGTGTGCCGGATATAAGGCCCGGCATCTCTTTAACGAAACGAGCCTCTACCTTGTAAGATTGTGAAGCGTCGTTAAAGTGCGGGTATATCTTACTTATGTATGCCTCGTAGGTTTTGTTCTTTTCGGTGTTCAGTTCCACGAGCGCCTGCTGGCCCAGCTTCACCTTGCTTATACTGCCCTCATCTATGTCCAGGTTTATGACAATAGAATCAGGGTTGCCCAGCTGTGCTACCTGGTCGCCTTTGCGAACAAGGTCGCCCTGCTTTTTAAAGATCTGGTATACTTTGCCCGAGCCAACAGCTAAGAGGTTGTAATACTGGTTGCCCGCCTGTGCATTTTGCAGCTGCGATTGTGTATTGGCGAGGTCCTGCCTTACCTTATCTGCAGTGGCGTTGTAGCTGGCCAGCTGCACTTTCCAGGCACTCTTAGACGACTCATATGCAAGCCGGGCATTATCCAGGTCTTGTTTAGATACAGAGTTGGTGGTGTACAAATGTTCATACCGCTGCAGGGACATGGAATCTGTTTTCATTTTCACTTTTGCAGCATCTATCTGCGCCTTTATCTGCAGCAGTGCGGGGGAGTTGCCTTCTGCGTTTATGCGGGCAAATTCCACGTTTGTCCGTGCGATATTCACCTGCGTATTTTGCTGCCGGTTATCCAGCTGAAAGAGCAACTGGCCATCTTTTACAAGGTCATTTTCCACCACATGGCTGTGCACTATAAAACCGTCTGACAACGACATGAGCGTATACGCATCTTTAGGCTCTATGGTGCCGGAAGCAAACACCGCTTCCGTTACAGGCCCGGTGCGCGGCGCTGTTTCATCAAATTTCGGCTTGCATGCGCTTACTGAGATAAGCATTAACACGGCCAGGTAACTGATTTTGCGATTCATACTAAAATGATTGTTGGCGTATTTTAATCTGGTACAGCTGCACCAGCATATCTGATAGACTGTTGAGGTATTGGTTTTGATAATCGATATAGTCTTTAAATGCAGCCAGACGGTCTTCTATGGTGCCCAGGCCCGTTTCATATCTGTTAGATATATGGTGGTAGTTGTCCAGCGAGAGCTTCATTACATTTTCTGTTTTTGATAACAGGGCGGTTGTGCGCATGTAAGACAGCCGCAGGTTTTCGTCATTTATTGCCGATTGTTTCTGCGCGCTCTCCAATTGCAACTGGCTTTCGCGGTAGTTTATCCTGCTTTTCTGAGACTGCAACCAGCGTGTGCCTCCTGTAAAGATGTTCCATGTAGCCCGTAGTGACCAAAAGCGGGCGGGGTACCAGGCGGGCCCTCCCTGGAAGGGTTCGAACGTATTGTCGTTCTGCTGCTGTGAATTACTGTACAGCACGTTTAGTGTGGGCAGGAAATTCGCATTGGCATATTTGTACTGGCTTAAATTCACTTTAGACTGGTAGCTGGCGAGCGTCACTGCGGGGTCTTGTGCAAATGCAGCGGTAGCAGGAGTGTTCATATTGCTTTGCAGCGCAGCATTTATTTCCAGTGAGTCGCTTACTGACAGGTTCAATAGTCCTTTCAGCGAGTTCTTCGCAGTTTGCATCTGGTACTGAGCAGTGATGTTTGTTTGCTGCACCCGTTCACTGTTTAGCTTTGCTACATCTACGTTGGCCATACTCACGGTGCCTTCTGCAAATTTGTTATTTACTGATTGGTATATAGAGTCAGCAACAGCTGCGCTGGATGCTGCGAGCCGGGCAGCCTCCTTACTCAGCAGGTAAGAATAATATTGAGTCGCTATCTGCTGGTAGGTGCTTTTTTTCTGGTTGGCCAGCGATGCTTTGTTCAGCTCTTCGGTTTCCTTTGCTATACGCATATTGAACCACGTTTGCACATTTATAATATCCATTTGTGCGCTCAGGCCGCCGGCATAAATATATTTCTGCCCGAATTGGACCGTTTGGTAAGTGCCCGCCGGTCCGCCGAAGATAACTGCCGGTATCAGTGTTGTTTGCAAAGACGTGTTATCAGTAAATGAACCCGTTACACCAACCGACGGGAGCAGTGCCAGGTAAGATTGTTTCTTGGCATACACGCCCTTATCCAACTCGTACTCTGCTATGCGTATCTGTACATTGTGGCTGTCTGCGTACTTCCATACATCTTCCAGCGAAGTGAAGAAGGTTTGCCCGTCTGCAGCACAGCAAACAGCCAGCAATACAAAAAGGATAACTGTTTTTTTATACATGGTCGTTAGTCTCATTTTTAAAACCTCGCAAACATATTTGGTGTTTCATGCATTATTTGTGACAGGGATCATTCCCTCTATTAATTTAATTGCCCGTAACCATCAACTTTATCCATCCCGGTATCAGCTTTTTACGCTCTTCCATCAGCGCATTGAATTGCTGTATTGTCAGGCCTGTTCTGTTGCGTATAATAGGGCTACCCAAAAAAGGGAATATGGTTAATGATACCACATTTATCAGGATGTGGATTGGATTTATCTCAGTTATTTTCTTTTTTGCCACAAGTTCCTTCCATTGCTTCGCTATCACCAGTTGTTCATGCACCATTTGCTTTACGCCTATTTTATCTATCAGTTTCTGCGGGTCTGCGTTTACTTCATTGAGCACAAATAGTGGCAGGTTTGGATTGGCGATCAGCATGTCTATATAATGGCTGATAACCAGTTCCAGCTTCTTGTCCAGGGTAGTTGCGGGGTCATTTACAATACCCATTACGCTGTGTATGAACAGTTGCAGATGCTCCACCATTATGATGTCGAAAAGCTTTTCCTTGCTTCTGAAATAATAATTGATGAGTGCAAGATTGAAGCCCGATTCTTCAGCAATATCTCTTGTGCGTGTGGCGGCATATCCTTTGGCGGTGAATACACGGCTCGCAGCTTCCTTTATCTTATCCTCTGTGGAGGCATTTTTTTCTATTCCCGTCGTTGCTTTCATCTTTGGGCTGTAAAATTACAATTAAATAATTGATTTAAACAATTTATTTAATCAAATGATTAAAATTGTGTGTGCCGATGCCTTTTGTCTTCACCCTAGTAGCAGGTTTGCTGTTTTGTAAAATATTGTAGTTGCCCAGCGGCTATCGCGCTAGTCCGAGTGTGGCTGTAGTAGCGGTATGTATGGTTTTAAAGAAGTGCTCATCATTTGCAAGCGAAT
Source organism: Chitinophagaceae bacterium (assembly GCA_947446645.1). GTDB lineage: Bacteria > Bacteroidota > Bacteroidia > Chitinophagales > Chitinophagaceae > Nemorincola. The sequence goes on from CANFHA010000011.1 coordinate 140,375, forward strand.
GGCCGTACGATGGAATCATCTCCTTTAGTTTCTGTTGCCAAGCTATAGACGCAGCCTGATCTTTAAAACACTTATTTATCAGCCCCAGCATTATAGACACCGCTGTAGATGCCCCCGGTGAAGCGCCAAGTAGTGCGGCCAGGCTGCCATCGGCGCAGCTCACTACCTCGGTGCCGAATTCGAGCACGCCACCTTCATGCTCATCTTTCTTTATCACCTGTACTCTTTGCCCGGCTATCTTCAGTTCCCAGTCTTCTTTGTTTGCGGCAGGGAAATATTCGCGCAATTCCTTTATCCTGTCGTTCAGCGATTGCATAGCCTGGCCGATGAGATATTTTGTCAGCGGTATATTGTGCCAGCCCGCGCCCAGCAAGGGTATTATATTGTCGTGCGTTATAGACTCGGGCAGATCTAAGTAGGATCCTTCTTTCAGGAATTTTGTAGAGAAGCCGGCGAAGGGGCCGAACAGCAATTCTTTCTTACCATCAATTATGCGTGTATCCAGGTGTGGCACAGACATAGGGGGTGCTCCTACGGATGCCAGACCATAAACCTTGGCGTGATGCTGCTCCACTACTTCACGGTTATTACATTTCAGCCATTGTCCGCTCACCGGAAAGCCGGCATATCCTTTGGCTTCGGGAATGTGCGATTTTTCAAGCAGTGGTAGTGCGCCGCCGCCTGCACCAATAAAGACGAATTTTGCGCGCACCATCTTTTCTTCGCCTGTCAGGTTATTCTTTACAGTTAACTGCCAGCTGTTTCCTTCCCTGTGCAGCTGTTTTACTTTATGGTTCAGGTGCAGCGTCACCTTGTCTTTTCCCACCAGGTGGTCTATCAGCCGGTTTGTTAGCTCGCCGAAGTTTACATCCGTGCCCATTTCTATGTACGTTGCCGCCATGGGCTCCGTGGTGCTTCTTTCCTGTATTACCAGCGGTATCCATTTTTCCAGTTGGGCAGCATCATCGGCATATTCCATTCCTTTGTAAAAGTGGTGGGCCACCATAGCCTCATAGCGCTTGTGCAGATAGGCTACGTGTTCGCTGCCCCATACAAAGCTCATATGCGGCACACTATGTATGAAGCTTTGCGGTGCGGGGATTGCATTTTTGTTGAGCAGGTAGCTCCAGAACTGTTTTGATACCTCAAACTGCTCTGTAATATGCAGCGCCTTAGAAATGCCTATACTTCCTGCTTTATCCATCGGCGTGTAGTTCAGCTCGCATAGTGCTGAGTGCCCTGTGCCTGCATTGTTCCATGCCGCAGAGCTCTCCAGGGCTATTTCGTCTAATGTCTCATAGATATCGATAGAGATGCCCGGTTCCAGTTCTTTTAGCAGTGTACCAAGAGTTGCGCTCATTATTCCCGCGCCTATGAGTATTACGTCTTTGTCTGTATTGGTAAAGGCAGTGGTCATAGGATTTTTTTGTTGCTGGCTCAAAATCAGTGCCACTGTTTATGGCACGAAAATTACGGATTGTATTTTAAAACTATTTTTTAATAGATTAGAGGTCTTTTAAAGCTTTTAGATAAGCTAAAACAGGGATAGCAGTTCCGGGGATTGTAATGGCAAATAAAGAAAATGACATAACGCAGATCGCGACAGACGAACGAAACCTGCGCCTACTTATCAATAATACAGACGATCCTATCTGGTTAGTAGATACCTCGTGCCGCATCATTGAGTGTAACAGCTCTTTTAAAAAATGGGTGCAGCACTTTATAGGCCGGGAACTGGATAAGGGAGACAATGTATTGTATAACGGCCAGGATAAGCTATATGCCGATAAGTTTGAAATGTGCTACCAGCTGGCTTTGAACGGGCGCTCCTTTAAATCGGTGGAAGATATGCGTGTGGGCAACGAATTGCGCTACACGAGTGTCAGTTTCAACCCGGTGTTTGATAAAGAGCAGCAGGTGGTGGGCGTGAGTTGTTTTGCCCGCGATATTACGGAGCAGCGCAAGCATCTATACAAGATAGAGGAGCAGAACGTAGCCCTGCGCGAAATAGCCTTTATAGAATCGCATAAGGTGCGGGGGCCTGTATCAACAATAATGGGCCTGACGCAGCTATTCAATAACGACGATGTTACTGCCGCCGAAAATAAAGAAATAATGGATGGCATTATGGCTGCCAGCAAGCAGCTGGATATCATTATCCGGGAAGTAGTAAGAAAATCGAATGAGATTGCACCGCAGCCCTAGAGCTGTTTCCTCGCAAAGATAGGTCTCTCGCAAAGGCGCAGAGGCGCAATTCTACGTGTTAAGTTTTTAAGGCCGCAAAGTAGAGTTCTGTGCCTGGCCGTAAAAGGATTTTCTAAGTAGTTTTGAGCAACATAGATTTAACAACTTTTGGAAAGTTGTTAAATCCGGGGATAACTCCTCAGGTTTACTTCACCACATTTACAAAGGCCATTTTATCGCCGCTCACTACACGAACGAGGTAATTTCCTGCAGGTAAAGACTGAATGTTTATCACTGCATCATTATTCTGAGATACCACTAAGCGCGATTGCATATCATATACGTCGGTATGAAAAGTTTTCCACTCCGATGGCAGAACTAATGTGAAAACGCCTGCGGGAGCGGGATTAGGATATGCTGAAATAGCCACCGGTTTAGGAGCAGTTGCTGTGGCGGTTGCTAATACCTGTGGTATTACATCGCGATAGCGTATAGTTTGCTGACCCAGCAGGCCACCTGTGGTGACAGAGAGGGCAGGGTAGTGATCACCATTCACCAGCCATTTGTACTCAACACTGTTATTAGGTATGCCAAATGGGGTGCCGTTAAAAGTAATAGAGTCTGTTTCAAATATCTCCGAGCGTACTCGTAAGCAGTTAGTCGGTGAATTGTAGTAAGGTGTGCTTATTGTACCCCAGCCATCAACCGTATTCTTCCTGTAGCCTACGCGCTTTAATGATCCAGCAGTCAGAAGGCTGATTGTCAATTCATAATAATTGCTGTCTACGTCGCCATAATTGAGCGGGAACTTGTACACTACATCGGGCTCAGTGTAATGGGTGCCAATAGGAAACCCGCTTGCAGTGAGTGAACTGGCTGAAGCAACGAAGCAAGATGGTATGGTGATCTGCTGATAAAAGGTATAAATGTCCGTAATTGATACACCAGGAGTCGCCAGACCAATGAATGGGATGCTATCCAAGGTTTTTATACCGAATAATTCGCTGCCGGGAAGTGTGAAACTTAGCAGCGGATTTATTTCACCCGGTGTACGGTATACATCCATGCCCTGGGTGGTGGGAAATAATTCATAATTCCATGTCACATTAGCGCCGCTGTCTCCGGGATTAATAGTTACAGTAGCTGCATCTACATTACTGTAGCCGAGCATATCACCCGCCACTGGCATATCTGCAGCCGTAATTGTTATTTGCGCAGAAGTGCAATAACTAAGTAAAGTAAGCCCGATAATGCCTAATGATCGCTTCATAACTCGTGTTTTTTCAAATGTACTATACATTAACCTAAATTGAAAATTGCGGACTACAATCTGTTCGTGACACAAGCTGATTTCATTTAATAGTGCCTTGTATTTTGGTTAGAAGTGAAAATAATGTGGTTAATACTTAACTTTTCATTTTGTTATTTGGAAGTTAATACGTATTTTCGATAGAAATATGGCTTATGGAACTTGTTACTAAAAAATCACATTGCATGATGTTGGACAGGAACCTTCTTATTAAATCACAGCGCGAAGCAAGACGTAAGACCCTGAAAAACAATCTTGAAATGCGGGGGCTTATTGTGAACCTTTTTCCATCATCCTTTATAGCGGGCACCAATACAGATGGCTGGCGTAGCTTGTGGGGCTAATCAAATGGCTCAATGGCTTAATAACTCAATGGCTCAATGCACGGCCATAGTGCTGCCCTTATTTAAAATACTGGCTTAATACTTCAGCATTCAGAACCTCGCTAAAATGGCGTGCACCAGCTACGTTGAAGTGATCTACGTCTGAATAGTCGTGCTCGCCGAAACGGGTGTCGGTAAAGTAATCGAAATAACGACAGTTATATTTGGTGCACATGGCATCAATAGTAGCCTTATTTTTCTGAATCCGGGCAGCATCGCAAAGCTGTATAATTACGGGCAATGCCGGCGTATTCAGGAATATCACTTCTATTTTCCTGGCTCTCAATTCTTTTACAAAGTCTTCAAGATCAGCGGCTATTGCGGCAAACTGCATAGTATCTATTGTTTGCTGCCACAGCTTTATACGTTTCTCACCTTCTTCTACTGTGAGCATTAAGTTTTGTTTTCCGGCAGGCAAAGAATCCAGCGGCATATATCCTTTGTGAGTGAGGCCTGGAGCCAGATCTACTCTGAAACCTTCACGCAAATATTCTCTTACTTTATCCGGCGTGTAAAGGGCAACTTTAGAATATCGCTTCATGTCCCACGGCGGAAGATCTTTGTAATTTATGCCCCAGTATTGTGAATAGAAATAGTCGCGCCAGCTTTCTACGGGGTGGTGCCTTATCTGGTAATACAATGAAAAGTAACACACCTCTATGGCCACTACCTTGAGCCTCGGCATTTTGTCAATGTATTTCAGTGTCAGCCGTTTATCGTAATAAATAGTTTGCAGATAGTCTGCAAGGTTGTAGCCGTAGCAGGAAAAATAGTCTGGATTAACGCCGTGGTAGGTGTGGGATGTGCCCAGGAACAACGCTTGTATGCTATCTGTCTGCTGCTCCAGGTTGTGCCGCTTTTTGGTGTAGCTATTGGGTATGCCAGCCAATTTATGTTCCAGCACGCCCCAGGCAATTACCCATGGGATTGTGAACAGAACCACCTTTAATGCAAATTTTCCTATGCCCATACCCCTTTACAAAACGAAACTTTCGGCAAAATACTCAATTATGGGGGTATAACTCGCGTATTCTGCAGGGGGTAGAAATTTTTCAGCCTCTACTAGAGTCCGTATTTTGTAGGGCTGAAGATTTTCAGCCCCTACAAGGTGGATTGCTGTTCATTGCTGTTCCGCAACTTAGCGGTGTGGTACATCTGTTGTATCTTGCCACAAAAAAGCAGCGAATGAAAATCGGCATCATGCAGCCATATTTTTTGCCCTACCTGGGGTACTTTCAGCTCATGAATGCCTGCGATGAATTTGTGGTGTATGACAACATAAAGTTCACGAAAAAGGGGTGGATACACCGCAATCGTATGCTGCTGAATGGCACGGATGCTATGTTCAGCCTGCCGCTGAAAAGCGATTCTGACTTTCTTAATGTAGACCAGCGTTTCCTTGGTGAGAATTTTGAAAAAGAAAAGAATAAGATACTGGGGCAGATACGATCATCTTACGGCAAAGCGCCCTGTTTCAGGCAAGCCTATCCTGTAATAGAGGATATTTTCAACTGTAAGGAAATGAACCTTTTTACATTTATCCTAAACTCGCTGAATAAACTAAAGGAATATTTATCAATACCTACTCCGCTACTCATTTCCTCCACAATAGCTATTGACCATGAGCTGAAGGGGAAGTATAAGGTCATGGAAATAATAAAAAAGCTGGGCGGCGACGTTTATATCAACCCAATAGGGGGGATGGAGCTCTACGACAAAGCCGAATTTGCAGATAACGGTATTGCGCTTCAATTTCACAAAATGCGGCCTATTGTCTATCCACAATCGGGTAATGCGTTTGTTTCCTCTCTGTCTATACTGGATGTCATGATGTTTAATGACCGGACTGCAATTATGTCTTATCTCGGGGAGTTTGATCTCCTGTGAGGCTGGTCTGTAAAAGGTTTCTCGCAAAGGCGCGGAGGCGCAGTTTTCCATGTTGTGTATTTAAGGTCGCAAATGTGAGGAGTGTTGTCTTTAATTGTTGTCTGTCAATTTGTCAAATTCTGCACTTTGGAATATAGATTGATGGTAGGGTAAAGAGATACCAAATAAAAAACTACTAAATACTATGCAGGAAAAAGGAACGATATCCATCCACACGGAAAACATATTCCCAATTATTAAGAAATTTCTTTATTCAGACCACGAGATATTCCTTCGTGAGCTGGTTTCTAATGCCGTAGATGCGGTGCAGAAGATAAAGCGCCTTGCAGCCCTCGGCCAGTATAGCGGTGCATTGGGAGAGCCAATGGTAGATGTTTCATTTGATACCGAAAAGAAAACCATAACTATAGCCGACAACGGTATAGGCATGACGGCAGAGGAGATAAAGAAATATATTAACCAGATAGCTTTTTCCGGTGCTACAGAGTTTGTGGAAAAATTCAAGGACTCAAAGGATGCAAATGAGCTGATCGGCAAGTTTGGTCTTGGGTTTTATTCCGCGTTCATGGTTGCAGATCATGTAGAGATCGACACTCTTTCTTACCAGGAAGGTGCACAGCCTGCACACTGGAATTGTGATGGCAGCACAGAATTTGAAATTAACGAAGGAACCCGCACCGAGCGCGGCACAACTATAACGCTGCATGTAAATGCCGACTGCGAAGAATTCCTGGATAAATACAAACTGCAGGAGATACTTGACAAGTACTGTAAGTTCCTGCCAATACCTGTAAGGTTTGGTACAAAGTCGTCCTTCGACTACGCTCAGGATGACACAGCAGAGGTGGAGGGCGAAGACGAGAAGAAGCCAGAGCGTAAGGAAATACAGGTTGACAACATCGTAAACAATACTCACCCTATATGGACCAAGGCTCCGGCAGACCTAAAGGATGACGATTACCTCAACTTCTACCGCGAGCTATATCCAATGGGCGAAGATCCGCTGTTCTGGATCCACCTGAATGTTGACTATCCGTTTAACCTGACCGGTGTATTGTACTTCCCTAAGGTAAAGAACGATATAGAGATACAGCGCAATAAGATAAAACTGTTCTCCCGCCAGGTATTTATTACAGACGATGTAAAGGATATAGTGCCAGAGTTCCTCATGCTTATGCATGGTGTTATAGACTCGCCGGATATTCCACTGAATGTGTCGCGCAGCTTCCTGCAGGCGGATAGCAATGTGAAAAAGATAAACAGCTATATAAGCCGCAAAGTGGCGGATAAACTGGCCGAGCTTTTCAAAAACGACCGTAAGGGATTTGAAGAAAAGTGGCCCGATATCGGCATCTTCGTGAAATATGGTATGATCAGTGAAGAGAAATTTTATGATAAAGCGAAAGACTTTGCGCTGCTCACCAATACGAAGCAGGAAAACTACACCCTGGCTGAATACCGCGAAAAGGTAGCGCCGCTGCAGACTGATAAGAATGGTAATGTGGTGTATATCTACGCGAACGATGTGGCCAAGCAAGACTCATTTATACAGAGCGCAAACCGCAAGGGCTATGACGTGATGGTGATGAACTCTATACTGGACAGCCACTTTATCCAGAACATGGAGCGCAAGCTGGAGAAAACGCAGATGAAGCGTGTAGATGCCGATGTGGTAGACAAGCTTATCGAGAAAGATGAAAAGATAGAATCGGTGCTGAGTGAAGCTGAAACCAAAGAGGTGAAAGAAATATTTGAAAAGGCCATAAGCCGCCCCAATATGAAGGTGGAAATAGAAGGCCTTAGTACAGATGAAGTGCCGGTAACCGTAACTATGGATGAGTTTATGCGCCGTATGAAGGATATGTCGGCGATGGGCGGTGGTATGAGCTTCTACGGGGCTATACCGGATAGCTACAAAGTGGCTATCAACGGTAACCACAAACTTGTTGGTAAGATACTGAAAGCGGGCAAGGAACAGCAAACGCAACTGGCGAAGCAGGCATTTGACCTTGCAATGCTGTCGCAAGGACTATTGACAGGACCTGAACTGACCGAGTTTGTAAACAGGTCTATAGCGCTGATATGATGTATTGTTATTAATTGATACAGATAAAAAATGTAGACCCGGGGTGCATCCCGGGTCTACATTTTTTATGGCTAAAGAGCTAACGATGCACTGATACATAGCAGGTAGCTGTTCACTTGAATCGGAAAACAAAAGAAGTTGTCGCCCTTCGACTACGCTCAGGGTGACAACTTCTTTTGTTTTTAATAACTAACCTACTACCTGCAGGCACAGTTGGCTGGTAAGTCTTTCTTCGCCAGCTCTATATTTTTGGTTTCGGTGCCATCGTAGTCCTTTACAGTTACGGCAATATTGTCGCCTGCGCTCATTGTTTTCAGGGCTGCGGCAAGATCATTGCCTGAATTAATTCTCTGGTCGTTGATCTTAGTGATCACATCACCGCGACCAAGGCCGGCCTTGCAGGCAGGGCTGCCCGGCATTACGTCATCAATAACCACGCCGTCTTCGCAGCAGTTGCTACTGCCCCATACGCCCAGCATACCTTCGGCTTTTTCACCGGTATAGGTATTTGTTTTCAGCTGCTCTATATCAGTAACGGCCGGAGGTGGGGGAGGAGCTATATAGTTGATGATCAGCCTGTGATCTTCGCACTGCGGGTTTTTTACCACTGTGACCAGGCTGTCGTTTATATATACGTCGCCATTCTTGATGCTTACTATGGTAGTGGCAGAGTGGTTGTCTACGCTAATTGTTTCCAGCGTAGGGCGGATCGGCTCTTTATTTATAATATGACGGCGGTGCACAATGGCCTTGTGTGGCTTTGCAACTGCAGCAACGCCACCAATTTTTTTCGGGTGATGCTTTTTGTGGTGATGAACTGCAGTGGTGCCCATTGTAGTGCAGGGGCCGGCTGAGCCTGCTTTTTGTTTCGTGTTTTGCGCATATACGGCGTTGCCCCCCAGTACCGAGGCCAGCATAAGCGATCCAATAATGTAGTTTTTCATAAAATAGTTTTAGTGTCTGAGAGATGATATTAAAAAATCAAGCCAACGGGGGGATTTGGAGTGGAACAAGGCATTTATTGTTCGTGTATCTGACCTTTTTTATTTACTTTTCACGCTAATAAATTAAGCACAATGAGAAAAGTATCTATCCTCCTGCTGTTGGCGGGTTTTGGTCTGCTGGTTTCCTTTAAGGGAGATAAAGGGACGAAGCCGGCTGCCAATGCCACGGCGCGTATAAAGAATGAGGGCTTCAACAACTCAAAGGTTATGGCAACTTTGTTTGAGCTGACAGATGTGAATGGCCCGCGCCTTACCGGCTCTACCGGCATGAGGAATGCGGAAAAATGGTGTGCCGCAAAACTAAAAAGCTGGGGGTTGAAAAACGTGAATATAGAGCCATGGGGTGGCTTTGGGAGAGGCTGGGAGATCAATAAAAGCTATGTGGCCATGACTGCACCATACTACCAGGCGCTGATAGCTGTGCCGCGCGCGTGGACGCCCGGTACCAATGGTATGGTAAGCGGGAATGCTGAGCTGGTGAAAATAGAAAAGGAAGAAGATATGGCTAAGTACGCAGGTAAGCTAAGGGGAAAGATCATCGTGTTTGCAACAGGGAATACCGGCAACGAAGGCAAACTCAACTTTACGCCTGATGCCCGCAGGCTCAGTGACTCGGATCTTTTGAAACAAGCACTCGACCCACATCTTGATGAAGAGACCACCAATCTTAATCCTATGCCCAAAACGCCTGCAGCATCTGGCAGGGCGGCAGCACTGTCGCTCAGGCAAAAGATAGATTCCTTCCTGCTGGCAGAGGGAGCGAGTGCGGTAGTGAGCGGTGGCAGGGGTACCATGGGCACTGTATTTACATCTAACGGATCATCGCGCGCATGGGAGGCAAGGGCCGTGCTGCCCGAAATGGAAATGGGCAATGAACACCTGGGCAGGCTGATAAGGCTGCTGGAGGCAGGTAAAACAGTAGCGCTGGAAATGGATACACGTACTACTTTCCTTACCGCAGATTCTACTGAGAATGTGGTAGTGGGCGAGATACCAGGTACAGATACCTTGCTGAAAGATGAACTGGTGATACTTGGTGGCCATATGGACAGCTGGCATGCATCGACCGGTGCTACTGATAATGGCGCAGGTACAGCAGTGGCCATGGAAGCGATACGCATACTAAAGGCAACGGGCATGAAGCCCCGCCGTACCATAAGGGTGGTACTGTGGAGCGGAGAGGAGCAGGGTTTGCTGGGCTCAAGGGGCTATGTGAAGAACCATTTTGGAGACAGACTGACGATGAAGCTGAAGCCAGAACATAAGAAGGTGTCAGCATACTACAACCTGGATAACGGGGCGGGTAAGATACGCGGCATATTTGCGCAAGGTAACTATGAGGCAGAGCCAATTTTTAAGGAATGGCTGCAGCCGTTTGCTGAGCTTGGTGCAAGCACGGTAACTATTAAAAATACAGGATCTACCGACCATATATCTTTTGACGAGGTAGGTATACCCGGCTTCCAGTTCATACAAGATCCGCTGGAGTACGGTACCCGCACACACCACACCAATATGGACTCTTACGACCGGGTGAGTGCAAACGACCTTATGCAGGCATCCGTGATTATGGCCTCGTTTGTCTATAACACGGCGCAGCGCGATAAAAAGATGCCGCGTAAGCCGCTGCCGAAAGTGGATGCTTCTCCAACGAGTTATTTGAGGTAGGATGTGGGTGGGAGTTATTGCACTTTTTTTATACTAAGATTGTCCAAATCTAAATTTAGAAACTCCGAGTATGTCGTTTTATTTCGTGATTGTTTTTATAGCTGTAATAATTTTAGTCATGGTTGGAAAGCGTGCTTACTATGAACTAAAAACCAGACCACAGCAAATTAAGCTTTCAAAGCAATTGTATGATGAGGCGCTAAAATCCGGGGATAAAAGAGATGCTTTGGAAAAAGGAAGACTATATTATTCGTGGATGCGAAATGGAGATTTGACCATTTACGACGAGCAGGCAATCTCGAATGACCTTTCAACAATGAAATAGGGTTTGGCTGAAGACGAATGTCAATTACTTACAACTTCCACCACCGCACATTCTCCAGAGCCGCGGCCTTTCTTGATTTTGGAGTTTCGGGTCCACCGAAGTTGGCGTCGCGGTAGTTTTGCCAGCCATTGTCCAGGTATTGGTCGGCAGGGCAAAAGCCTCCTGCGCCCACGTCAAGGTCGCCACTGTAGGGTATACGATAGTCGCCCCAGTTGCAGCGCTTTATGCTATCGCCCTTGTTCAGCTTCCATAAGCCGGCTACCTGGTTGTTGCAGTTGCGGCCCGACAGATTTTCAAGGTTGTCGTAAAAAATGTGCTGATTGGAATCGAGGTAGAACCTGGTTGTCAGTTTCGCGGTTATTGTGCCGCTGCCATGTGCCGCGGTGTCTTCTGTAAACTTTATGTCGCAGTAAGCAACACCTTGCCTGAATGGGATTTCGTGTAGTTTGTTGTGGTCATCATGCACTAGCATTTTTACCGGCTCTTTGCATACCCTGGCTTTCACTACGGTAATGGTACCCTTGAAATTGCGGGCGGTATCTTTTGTTTTTGTCTTGCCGGTTACCTGGTACACATAGTGGTTGCCGGTGTCCCGTTTCACACTTATATAGTGGATGTAGAAGCGCTGATAGTTTTTGCCAATGAAACCGTAAGGCTCGGGAAATTTTTCTGTTGATGTACCGTAGTACATCAGTTTATTGTCCTTGTATGGTTCATTTTCCAGCACCTGCAGGCTGTCGCTTCTCCACAGACTGGTGAGGTCCATCGTCTTCAGCTGCCGGTAATAGTCGAGGGAATCGGGTGGCGCGCCAAGAGCTATGTTGCTTACAAATAAAAATGCCAGGACAGAAATGGCAAATGCGGATAACCTCATAAACATAGTCCTTATGCCGCATTTAGCCTTTTAGTAGTATTCATTGCGCTTGCCTCTTTTAATTGGGCGTTCAGGGTTTTAACGGTGCCGATAGCACCTTGTCGATCTTTTTTGATAATTTGTTCAGTTCCTCCTGCAGTAACGGATTGTTGAATGATTCAATGGCGCTATCAGAAGCATAGCTGAGCAAGGTCATAGCCATAAAATCCTGGTCATCCTTGCCGGCATAGTGCGACCTCATCTCGTTCACTTTTACATCAGCAAGCCTTACCGCCTTTCGCACCGCCGACTCTTCCTCAGGCCTTATGCGGAGGCGGTAACTGCGACCGGCAAGCCATATGGTTATTGATAAAAGTTCGTCTTCCATGAATTATACATTAGCAGGCGCATCAGTGCCTTGGGAACACAATATACAATTATTTGTTTTGAAAGATACAGCTATGCTATTGACTATCAGGCACTGTCTGTGCAGGGTCTGTATTCCGGGCCGCTTCAATGGCCATTGCCGGCTTATGAATAAGGCGCTTCTGAAAGAATACCAACGTGAGCACGCCAATGGAGATAGCTGCATCGGCAACATTGAAAACAGGCTCAAAAAACGTAAAGTTCTTTCCGCCCATAAATGGTATCCAACCCGGAAGCCGAGTCTCCAGCAGCGGGAAATAAAGCATATCCACCACCTTGCCCTGCAAAAATTTACCATAGCCCTGTCCGAACTTTGTAAAGTGTGCCACAGCTACCTGGTTGTGGTTTTGCAGCATGTTGCGCATACTATCATAGTTACCGGAAAAACAGGAGTAAGGACTATCCGTAAAAATGAGGCCGTAGAACAAGCTATCCAGCAGGTTGCCCAGGGCACCTGCCAGTATCAGGGCGCCACATATTATTACGCCCTTGCCATATCCCTTGGTTACAAGCCTGCGCAGCAGATAAAACCCGAATACAACCGCTACCAGCCGGAAAGACGAAAGCAGTAGCTTACCCGCCACCGACTCACTAAGCTTCATGCCATAGGCCATACCTTCATTCTCAATAAAGTGCAACCGGAACCAGCTTCCCATGATCTTAACATCATCTCCGTTCACGAAATGAGTCTTCACGTAAACTTTCACTAGCTGATCGGCAAGAATGACGAGCAGAACGATAAATATGGCATTACGGTACTTCAAAACCTGTGAAAATTTTTATTGTGGCAAATATAGTATACTACAAACAGAGAACAGCAGTGGAAAAGGCCTTTCGGTAAAAGATAACAGTTTATTGCAAAGTATGCGGCCGGGCAACTACAAACTACCGGCAGACTGCTCATAAATAGTCTGCAGCAAGGTCTGGCCTACGGCTTTGAGCGTGCCCTTGTCTATAATAGCCATTACATCTGCATGTGTATGCCAGTGAGGCGCAAACGGATTTTCAGGGTCAGTAGTGAGGTTTATGATATCTATTGTTTTAATGCCGGCTATTTTATTCACGGGCAAGTGGTCATCCGTAATAGGCGCAGCCTGTGCATAGGGGAAGAAAGAAGAATAGCCCGCGTTGGCAGCGGCCTGCCACACCTTTTGCTGCACGTCTCCGGCATATTGGGTAGAAAAATTCTCCATAGGGAACTGGGCACCATGAGCACCCACCATATCCAGTAATATGCCAAACTTAGCTTTGTAACCGGCCACGTGTGGGTGTGCAGCCCAGTATTGTGTGCCCAGGCAATAGGAGTCTTCACCCCATTCACTCTTGCCATAGTCCTCTACGTCGGTAAACAGAATGTCTATACCCAGGGTAGAGGGCAGGCCATGAGCTTTTAGCTGCCTGGCTACCTCCAGCAGCACACCTACGCCGCTGCCACCATCATCGGCTGCCAGCAAGGGCTTATCCTTGTCTTTTGTGTCCTGGTCGGCCCAGGGCCTGCTGTCCCAGTGTGTAAGAAAGAGTATACGCTGTGCCGCGCCGGGATTAATAACACCTACAAGATTGATACAGGGCATTGTTTTGCCATCGCCACCTTTTACTTTGATCTCCTGCCGGTACACAGTATCACAAGACTTTTTCAGCATTGTTTCCATCCATGCTGCGCACTTCGTTTGTGCCGCAGAGCCGGGAAGGCGTGGCCCAAGTGCCACTTGTCTGCCAACATAGTCATAAGCACTATCTGCTTCAAATGACGGAACATTCAGCGGTTTTGCAGCTTCAGCCGTTTTCGGCTTTTCCTGCTCTGAAGTATGGTCATTGCTGCCACAGGATGCTGTAACCACGATAATCGCAAACGCAATAACTGGAATTCTAAAAAGCTTCATTACTTATGACTTATTAATAAAAAGGTATTGCCGGATGCGGATAAAAGTTGTTAATAGCGATAACCCTAAGGGCCCATCAATTTGGTTTGCTGCGACTGCAGTACCTGGAAGTCTGCGTTGCCGTTTGAGGGGCGATGCACGAAAGCGATCACCCTGCAATGGCTCGTATTTACACTTCCCTTTCTATGGGCAGTGGGAACTGTGTAATTGTAAACACGCTGCACGAAACGGCCCGCCTCTTTGGTGGCGATAGTATCGAGTAGCGGATCACCAAATGGAAGCGGGGTAACGTAACTTACGAGCACATCTTTAAAAACATAGGCTGTATCGACAATACCAAAGGGCTTTTCCTGGTAATCTATAATGCTGTCTTCCACAATTGCTACAGACAGGTTTTGCAGAGAGGCCGTACGGTACAGATAAGTGACTTTGGCCGTAATAGTAGCTATGCCGCTGGCATAAGTACTTGAAATATCCAGATTTATTGAGTCCGCAATAGTTAATCGGGAGGATATCAAACCACTCCATGCACTGGCACCGAGCCAGGTAGTGGTGCCTGGGGAAACAGGCACGCGGTCCACACCGCCGCCAGGCAGGTTGCCGTAACTGGTAGTCTGGTTGGTGGTATAAATGGTGCTGAGCGTAATTGCAGATGCATCCGCACTTCTCAGATCGAATGCTGCTCCTTCAGGAGGTAAGTGTATGGGGCTATTTGACGTATCGTAAATAGAGATCACGTTAAGCCTGCCCGGATTTGCATCGCCCAGCTGATCCAGCTGGGTATGGGCAGCGGGGCAGTTAGAACAGCCCTCTCCGGTGAACTCCTCAATCAATACATTGTGAGGCTGCGCTGCGGGTATAGCAGACAACACATATGTGGTATCACTAACGTGCTGACTTCCAAAGTTTATTACGGGTGGAACTTCTTTACAACTCTGAAAAAATAAAGCCACACCACACGAGATGGTTATAAGTATCTTTTTCATTTTATTGGATAAACCACGAATTTAGTAAATATTGACCAAAAGAAGGATATTACCAGCCATGGGTGTTATACCGGAACTGATATTCGCTTCCGGCATGTGCTGAAGGACAAAGCGATTATAATTCATAACTTTAGCAACTAATAAAAGAACATGGAAGAGAATAAACGACAGAAGCAGGTAGGCCAGCTGATAATGGAAGAACTCAGTGACATCTTTCAGCGTGAAGGGATAAATATTGTGGATGGCGGCATGGTATCCATAAGTAAGGTAATGGTTACACCCGACCTGCTTGAAGCGCGTGTTTATCTCAGCTTTTTCCAGGTGAAGAATCCATCCGCATTGCTGCATAAGATAAAAGAACGTGGCAAAGAGTGGCGCAACCTGCTGGGGCAGCGGGTGAAGAACCAGCTGCGCCGGGTGCCGGATGTGCATTTTTTCTCAGACGACACTATGGACCACATTTTCAAAATGGAAGAGATTTTTGAACAGCTGAAAAAGGATAGAGAAAAAAACGCCCCACCTTCCGATAACAGTTAATGAACCGCACGCTCATATGGCAACTGGCAATAAGGTACCTGCGCGGTAAACGCTCGGCCAATGCTGTGCCTGTGCTCTCGCGCATAAGCATGGTAGCTATTGCAGTGGGTGCTGCGGCCATGGTCATTATCTTCTCTGTATTCAACGGCCTCGAATCCTTAGTGAAGAATACCTATAAGGCATTTTACCCGCCTGTAAGGATAAGTATAGCCCGTGGAAAATTCTTTGACGCTGATTCTGCAAAGATCAATGCTATAAAGCGCCTGGACGTTGTAAAATGCCTGAGCATGGTGATAGAGGATAATGCGCTGGCTATGGATGAAAATGACAAAGAACAAAAGGTAATTACACTAAAAGGCGTTGACAAGAACTACTTTTTAGTAAACGATATAAGAACCTATATAGTACATGGGGAAGATTCTGTTTCCACCGGCCATCCCTATACTGCCATTGTGGGCGGACGGATAGTGAACGAACTGGGCGTAGATGTAAACTACATATACAGTAAGATAAAGCTGATCTACCTAAACCCTGCGGTAACCAATCCGGAAGCCGACCCCACATCGGCAATACAGGAACTGGCCATACATCCCGCCGGCATATTCAAAGTAGAGGACGATTTTGACTCAAAATATGTGCTGGCACCGCTGCCGCTGGTGCAAAAGCTTTTCATGCAGGAGCACAAATACTCGTCAATAGAAATAAGCGCTGAACCAGAGGATGTGCCGCGCCTGAAAAAGGAACTGCAGGCGATGTTCGGCAGTGCGTACAAGGTGGAGAACCGCTATGAACAAAACAGGACCATGTATGCAGTAATGGGCAGCGAAAAATGGGCGATACGGGCCATCCTATTGCTGGTGCTGCTTATCGCTTCATTCAATATGGTGGGCGCACTGGCGCTGCTGGTAATGGAGAAAAGGCAGGACATAGCCATACTTAAGGCAATGGGCGCTGAAATAAATACGATACGCAGCATCTTCCTGCTCGAAGGGTTGTTGTGGTCGCTTACCGGTGGCATATCCGGCATGCTCATAGGTACGCTCATCTGCGTTGCCCAGCAACAGTTTGGCCTGATACCTATGCGTGGCACCTTCCTGGTAGAAAACTTTCCGGTAGAGATCCAGGTACCTGATCTGTTGCTCGTCGCGGGTATTATCCTTACAGTGGGGCTACTTGCGGCCTGGTACCCTGCTATACGCGCTACGAAAACGCTGGACCCTACACTGAAGAGTGCGTAGTCTGCCATGCCGGCATTAACGGAATGATTAGTTCATACAGCAATCTATCGCAGCATTGTTCATATGACAAATATCAGGTTCCGCTTTATCTTTACTTTTTATCTTTAATTGTCTTCCAATTTCAGAACAACTAAAGCCAAACTCATTTGCAATGCCATATCCTTTCCAAATAACATCTTACGATCAATACAAAGAAACGTACAAACATAGCGTTGAGCAGCCGGATGAATTCTGGGGCGGCGTTGCGGAGAATTTTACGTGGCGGAAAAAATGGGATAAGGTGCTGGAGTGGGACTTCAGAAAGCCGGATATAAAGTGGTTCATAAACGGAAAGCTGAACATAACGGAGAACTGCCTGGACAGGCACCTGGCACAGGCCGGTGACAGGCCCGCGCTTATATGGGAACCTAACAGCAAGGAAGAGGCGCACCGCGTTATAACATACAAAGAGCTGCACACCAGTGTGTGCACTTTTGCACAGGTGCTGAAAAACAATGGTGTAAAAAAAGGAGACCGCGTATGCCTGTACATGGGCATGGTGCCGGAGCTGCCGATAGCCATGCTGGCCTGCGCGCGCATAGGTGCCATTCACTCCGTTATCTTCGGCGGGTTCAGCGCACAAAGCATATCAGACCGCCTGCAGGATGCGCAGGCGGAATTTATTATTACCGGTGATGGGGCATACCGGGGCGGCAAAGACATACCCCTGAAAAGCACTATTGATGATGCGCTGGTTAGCTGTCCGTTTGTAAAAAAGGTGATCGTATACCTGCGTACGCACACACCCATAAGCATGATAAAGGGCAGAGATGTATGGTGGGACGATGAGATAAAAAAGGTAACTGCGCATGGCAATATAAGTACCGAAGCCGAGGAGATGGATGCTGAGGATCCGCTGTTCATTCTGTATACCTCCGGCTCTACCGGCAAGCCGAAGGGCGTTGTTCACACCTCGGCAGGTTACATGGTGTATACTACTTACACCTTTGTGAATATTTTCCAGTACCAGCCGGGGGACGTGCATTTCTGCACTGCCGACATAGGCTGGATAACCGGGCATACCTACATTGTGTATAGCGTGCTCTGCGCAGGCGGCACATCGCTTATGTATGAAGGGCTGCCTACCTGGCCTGATGCCGGCAGAATGTGGGACATAGTAGACAAGCACAAAGTAAACATACTCTATACAGCCCCCACGGCCATTCGCAGCCTTATGGCCTATGGCCTGGCGCCGCTGGAAGGTAAAGACCTGAGCAGCCTGAAAATACTGGGGACAGTGGGGGAGCCTATTAACGAGGAAGCCTGGCACTGGTATGATGTGCACATAGGTAAAAAGCGCTGCCCGATAGTAGACACCTGGTGGCAGACTGAGACCGGCGCTACACTTATATCTAACCTGGCTGGTGTAACGCCGGCAAAGCCCAGCTATGCCACCTTGCCGCTGCCGGGCATACAGCCGGTGCTGGTAGATGAGCAAGGCAAAGAAATAACCGGCAATGATGTGAGCGGTAACCTTTGTATCCGCTTCCCCTGGCCGTCTATTATACGCACCACCTATGGCGACCATGAGCGGTGCCGCACCAACTATTTTGCCACGTATGATAATATGTACTTTACCGGTGATGGGTGCTATAGAGACGAGAATGGATTTTACCGTATTACCGGCCGTGTGGATGATGTGCTGAACGTTAGCGGCCACCGCATAGGCACTGCAGAAGTAGAGAACGCTATAAATATGCATACAGGAGTGCTGGAAAGCGCTGTGGTAGGCTATCCTCATGACCTAAAGGGGCAAGGTATCTACGCCTACGTGATCATGGAGGCAGACCCGGAAGATGCAAAGCTGACGCAGTCAGATATATTGCAAACGGTGACGCGCGTGATCGGCCCTATTGCCCGACCGGATAAAATTCAATTTGTAAAAGGGCTGCCTAAAACCCGCAGCGGCAAGATAATGCGTCGCATACTCCGGAAGATCGCGGAAGGAGAAATCAACAATCTCGGCGACACATCGACCCTGCTCGACCCGGGAATAGTGAACGAGATAAAGGAAGGCCGAATTTAACAACTAAAAATATTGAGATGCAAACACACGACTATCCTGTAACCGTAAAATGGACCGGGAACAAAGGCGAAGGCACCAGCAGCTACACTGGATACGACCGAAGCCATACCATATCAATAGCCAATAAGCCGGATATCATTGCTTCGTCTGATGCGCCTTTTCGTGGTGATGCCACGAAGCATAACCCCGAGGATATGCTGGTGGCATCGCTAAGCGCCTGCCATATGCTCTGGTACCTGCACCTGTGTGCCGATGCCGGGATCATTGTAGTGGACTATTCAGACTATGCAACCGGCACACTGGTTGTAACTCCTGGTAGTGGTGGTCATTTTTCCGAAGTAATGCTACGCCCTGTGGTAACGATAACCGATGAAAGCATGATGGACCTGGCAAACGAGCTGCATGATAAAGCACATAAGTTCTGCTTTATAGCCAGCTCCGTAAATTTCCCGGTGCTGCATGAGCCGGTATGTATTTCACCTGAGTCATAAATAACACCTTTATGAAGCATCTATTTATTGCCACATTGCTTTCCGCCTCTGCATCTTTTGCGCAGGAACGCCTCGTACCCTACGTAAAGCCGATAATAGGCACAGACAGGATGGGGCACACCTATCCCGGCGCTACCGTGCCATTTGGGTCGGTGCAGCTAAGCCCGGAGACAGATACCATTCCTTACGAGGTGGATGGGCACTACAATAAGGATGTGTACAAATATTGCGCAGGTTACCAATACCAGGACAAAGCGATCGTAGGCTTTAGCCACACACATTTTAGCGGCACGGGGCATTCTGACCTGGGCGACTTCCTTATTATGCCCACTGCGGGCAAGCTGTTGCTAAACCCCGGCACGGCAGACCATCCGGAGACTGGCTTTCGTTCGCCTTTCTCGCACAGCACTGAAGTAGCGGAGGCCGACTACTACAAGGTGAAACTGGAGAAGTATAATATTCTTGCTGAGCTCACCGCCACCACACGCGTTGGCGTACACCAATATACGTTTCCGAAATCCGATGATGCACACATAGTACTGGATGCCGTATACGGGATCTATAATTATCCCGATAAAAATGTGTGGACTTACATAAGAGTAGAGAACGATACGCTGATTACCGGCTACAGGCAAACCAGCGGCTGGGCGCGCACACGTACCGTATACTTCGCCATGACATTGTCAAAGCCTTTCTCATCTTACGGTTTCCAGAATGGCTCTAAGAAAGAAGTGTACCATGGCTTCTGGGGGAAATTCGACCAGCGCAAAAACTTTCCGGAAATAGCCGGCACGCAGATTCGCGCATACTTCGATTTTAAAACTGAAGAAGGCGAAAAGATAAAGGTGAAGTTTGCCATATCGCCGGTGAGCACAACGAATGCCCTAGCTAACCTGCGCGTGGAAACACCCCGCTGGAACTTTGACGAAATAAAGAACAACGGCCAGGCAATGTGGGAGCAGGAACTATCTAAAATACAGATCACGGCAGACAAGGAGACTAAAGAAAATTTCTACACGTCCATGTACCACGCCTTCATTAACCCCACGGTGTATATGGATGGAAACGGAGCATACCGGGGACAGGATCAGAACGATTATATAGCCACCACCTTCACAAACTATACTACTTTCTCGCTGTGGGATACCCACAGGGCCCTGCACCCATTGCTAAACATTATACAGCCCAAACGCAACGCCGATATGGTAAGCTCTATGCTTGCCCATTACGACCAAAGCGCTGAGCACCTTCTGCCGGTATGGAGCAACTCAGCCAACGAGAACTGGTGTATGATCGGCTATCACGCAGTGTCTGTAATAGCAGATGCCGTGATAAAAGGAAATTTCAGGGTGGGGGCGGAGCGTGCGCTGGATGCATGTATAGCCACAGCGCGGCATGGAAGCTACGATGGGCTGGAGTACTACATGAAGCAGGGCTATGTGCCGGAAGACAAAAACAGCTCATCAGTATCTAAAACACTGGAGTACGCTTATGACGACTGGTGCATAGCACAGATGGCGAAACGCCTGAACAGGAAAGATGTGTATGCAGAATTCATGAAGCGGTCTGAGAACTATAAAAACGTATTTGATGCCTCCTGTGGCTATATGCGGCCCCGAATGAGCAACGGCACTTTTAAAACAGATTTTGACGTGCTCAATACTGATGAGCCCGGGTTTATAGAGGGTAATGCCTGGAACTACAGCCTCTATGTGCCGCATGATCCCGCCGGTCTTATAGCCCTGATGGGTGGAGAGAAGCGATTCACAGCCCACCTGGACTCACTCTTTACTATGCAGCTGCCGGATAGCTTCTTTGCAAAAACAGAGGACATAACCCGCGATGGCATAATAGGTAACTATGTACACGGCAACGAACCATCGCACCACCTGGCCTACCTCTATAACTGGACAAGCACCCCATGGAAAACGCAGGAGCGAGTGCGCATGATACTGAAGAAGATGTATCGCCCTACGCCCGATGGCCTTGGCGGTAATGACGACTGCGGGCAAATGAGCGCATGGTATATTCTCAGCACACTGGGCTTCTACCCGGTGGCGCCGGGATCTGACCAATACTCGCTGGGCAGCCCGGCAATGGCCAGCGCTACACTGAACTTAGAGAATGGCAAAACACTTACCATCACCGCCAAAAACCAGGGAGATAAAAATGTCTACGTGCAGAAAGTAGTGCTAAACGGGAAGCAGCTGGATCATAACTACATTACGCATACCGAGATAATGAACGGAGGTGAGCTCGTATTTTATATGAGCAGCAAACATTGATCTGGCCGGGAAGCGGATGGTGAGCATAGACGAATAAAGCATTGCTGGTGCAGAAGTTTTCACCCAATACTGGGTAATTAGCTGGCAGACAATGCTTCCAGCAACACTTCCATTTTGCTGCCCCTCGAACCTTTAATGAGTATGCTACTGTTGGTCGGTGCGTGCTGTTGAACGTATATCGCCGCATCTGCTGAGTTTTCAAACCAGCTGTACTCATCCTGCATATCCCTGAACTCTTTTCCTACTAATATCACATTGCGCCATTGATACTCTGCTATAAGCTTTACCAGCTCACGATGCTCCTTCTGTTCTTCTGTTCCCATTTCTTTCATACCACCTATCCACAGCGTTTTATTTGGCAGGTCTGCGGCGGCAAAATTCAGTATGGCAGCACGCATGCTTGTAGGGTTAGCGTTGTAGGCATCAAGGATTATTTTATTGGTGCCTTTTTGGAGCCATTGTGATCGGCTGTTGTCAGGGTTATAGGCTGACAGGGCCACTTTTATATCTTCAATGGATACGCCAAAGTGGAGACCTACTGCTACGGCCACCATTACATTCGGGAAGTTATAAGCGCCCACCAGTTGTGTCTGCAGCTCTGTGCCGGCGTGTGGCTGCTTCATGGCCACCTGCAGGAAAACACCCGACATTACCTCACTTCCCATAAAGTCTGCGCCAGCGCTTCCATAGGTGATCTGCGTGGCTATATCATGTGCCATAGGTAAGAGATAGTCAAGGTCGGTATTGCGGAAAATAGTGCCGCCATGCGCCCTTAAATAGTCATATAGCTCACCCTTGCCCTTACGCACGCCTTCTATGCCGCCAAATCCTTCTATATGGGCTTTGCCGCAGTTGGTAATGATACCATATGTGGGCATGGCAATTTCGCAGTACCCAGCTATCTCTTTCTGGTGGTTGGCACCCATTTCTATGATGCTTATCTGTGCATCATCTTTTATTTTAAGCAGCGTAAGCGGCACACCAATATGGTTATTCAAGTTGCCCTCTGTAGCATAGGTAACAAAGCGCTTGCCAAGCACTGCAGCGATCAATTCTTTGGTGGTTGTTTTGCCATTTGAGCCCGTAATGGCAATGAAGGGTATGTCAAGCTGCTGCCTGTGGTGATTGGCCAGCTGCTGCAATGCAGCCAGCGTATTTTCTACTACAATGTACCGCTCGTCTGCCGCGTATTCCGGGTTGTCAATAACTGCATAGGCCGCGCCCTTTTCCAGTGCTTCTTTTGCGAATTTATTTCCGTCAAAGTTAGCTCCGCTAAGTGCAAAGAAAATGCAGCCTTCGCTTAGTTTCCGCGTGTCTGTTTGCACAGATGGATACTTGCGGTAAATACTGTATAGTGCGGTTATTTCCACGGCAGGTAATTTGTTGTAAAAATAAAGAACCCTCCCGATAAGTGGGAGGGTTCTCAATATCAGGAAACCAATATCTTATCTTTTGTGCCTCTTAGCCTGGCCGAAGCTGTTACCACCTGGTTGCTCATCACCATCAGGGCTGCCGAGGCGGTCCATTACGCAACGGAAACCTATAGTAGCACTTGCAGTGTTGCCCTGTGTGTAGCGACGCGTGCCTGGAGAAAGCCAGTATGCGCGGTCAGCAAAAGAACCACCCTTGTACACTTTAGTAGAGTCATTCACAAGAGAGTTAACACCATAAGCATAGCTGTAGCTATTTTGAGGTGAAGTAGTATCACCATCATGGTAGTTGTTCAGGTCTGATGTGCGAGTTTCATAGCGGCCATTTTGAATCAGGTCGTTTGTAGTTACATTCTGGTAAGGAACGTTACCTACGCTATCCCTGTCTTCGATTGTACCATCTTCCTGCACCATTGGCTTTGTGTAAATGTTACCACGGAAAGGACGAAGTTCAGCCTGATCGCTGGTAGAAGGACGGTAAGTATCCATTACCCACTCATTTACGTTACCGGCCATGTTATACAGACCGAATGCGTTAGGCAGGAAAGAACGAACTGGCGCAGTGATATCAGCGTTATCATTCAGGCCACCTGCTACACCCATCGCATCGCCTTTAGCGCGCATGTAGTTACCTTCAAATTCGCCCTGGTATTGGTTATGAAGACCGTAGCGTGTAGTATTCTTTGGTCCCCATGGCAGTGTGTTACGATCAGTAACAACTTCTTCACCACGACGGCGCTTGTTTTCAGGAGTTGGGTTGTTGCCTATCAGGCCAAGAGCAGCATATTCCCACTCAGCTTCTGTAGGCAGGCGGTAGTCGGGGAAGAATACACCGTCAGAAAGGTTGTAAGGACGAAACCTGTCATCACCCGATGATGCACTTGGATCAAGGTTGAGTTTTCTACTGCCACCGTTTTTGCCCTGGTACTGACCGTTCATGTAAGTCTCCGTGGTAAATACGTCTTCACCTGACTGTTCAGGGTTTGGCTCAATAGCGTGCAGCTGGATAAGGATAAACTCGTTAACACGGTCGGTACGCCATTTGCAGAAGTTAGTTGCCTGGTACCAGTTTACACCTACCACAGGGTAATTATTATAAGCGGCCTGGCGGAAGTAGTTTTTCACATAAGGCTCGTTATAAGCAAGCGGGGAGCGCCATACAGTAGAGTCGGGCAGTTCAGCCTGTACTTTTTCCGGATAGTCATTACCGTATGCGCGGCCAAGCCAGTAGGTATACTCGCGGTAGCTGGTATTAGATATTTCTGTCTCGTCCATGTAGAAAGAAGAAACAGAAACAGTGCGCCTAACACTATTGTTTTCTAAAGTCGGCATTTCATCATCGGTAGCGCCCATTGTGAACCTGCCACCCTGTATGAAAGTCATACCGGTTGGTTTTGGCTGTCCTTTAAACTGTGCTACTTCGTAACCGCCAAATTTCTGGTCATTCAAAGGCCATCCTGTTACCTGGGAAAAGCTATCTCCAGTGCCATTCTTTGCTGAGTTCTTAGAACATGCAGAGAAAAAGGTAGCTGCTCCGAAACAAAGTAGGCTAATACCAATGATCTTTCTTTTCATAATTGCGCTGAAATATTTACACGAATAGTTAGTAGGTTCTTAAAAACCGTTACAATGATACCGCATTCTTTTGAAATTTTCAAGCTTTCATTCTCCGGTGAATAAAAAAAAGTTATTTTTTTCTTTTTTCGAAGCATATACTATCTCTTTTAAAAAATCGTTATAACATTCATGTAACGGTTGTAGATGTCTTTTCCATCTATTTATGCCGTAATTTTGAAAGTATTGCCCCATCCCGTTAACCAAGTGCTAATTACCAGATATAAATGAGAAAAATTTTGTTATTCGGATTGCTGATCAATTTTTTGGCTGTTCATGTGGCGCAGGCTTATACCAATTCTTACCAGGTTCAATCCGGAGATATTTATAAAGGATATGTGGCGGAGAAGGTATGGCTGCGTAATTATGCCATGCCACGCATCACCATATCTGGTTTTGTATATACCGGCAATGTATCCCTGCCCAAAGATGCGCACATTTCTGATCCATCGCAGATAAAGGTTATCCTTGGCAGGGAGCGTAAGCGCCCTTTTGCTGTAGTGCAGGTGCCTGTATATAAAAATGGTACAGCGCCGGGCTCCGTGGATATGGTGAGCGGCTTTGATCTGGATATTGAGGAGCAGCCGGTAGCAGCAAGAAGCGCAGCCAAAACTACCGATGCAGCGCATTCTGCGCTTGCTAACGGCACATGGTATAAAATAGGCGTTACCAAAACCGGTTTTTGCAAGATCGACTATAATTTTATTACCAGCATGGGGTTGAGCCCAGCCAATGTTAACCCGGCAAATTTGCGTGTGCTGGGTAACGGTGGCAATATGCTCTCCGAAAATAATGCGGTGGCGCGACCAGCTGACCTTGTTGAAAATGCTATACTGGTGAATGGCGGGGCAGGTAATGTGTTTAATACCGGCGATTATGCTGTTTTCTACGCGGTTGGCCCTACAGCTTGGGACAAGGACAGCCTGGGACATGCATTTACCCACCGAAACAATCTTTATTCAGATACTGCTTATTATTTTATTTCTTTCGACCAGGGTGCCGGTGCACGCATTGCGCAGCAGGGTAGTGAAGGAGCGGCTAATAAAACCGTTACCGACTTTAACTATTATGATGCTCATGAGATCGATCTTGTTAGTCCCGGCACGGTGGGTAAGACATGGTACGGCGAGCAGTTTGCAACCCAACTGGGCAATACTACCCAGACTTTTGCTTTTGATATGGGTGTGCCTGTGTCGCAGGTCAAGTGTACGGTTTTGTTTGGCAATACGTGCGGTGACTCAGGGAGCAGCTTTGGCGTAAAGGTAAATGGCACCAGCATTGGCACAGTGCCCCTGGGCTATACACCATCAGGTGGTACTACGGTAATGGCGAGTAACGGACTGACAGGTACGGCGCCATGCAATTCCCAGATAGCGAGTGTAGCTGTCAGTTATTTTCCTGTAAACAGCACTGGCCTGGGATACCTTAATTATATTGAGCTCAATGCCAGGAGGGCGCTGACAATGGCTGCAGACCAGATGAGCTTCCGCGACTGGCAAAGTGTGGGTGCGGGAAATGTTGCTGCCTATCAGTTGCAAGGGGCAAATGCCAATACTAAAGTGTGGGACGTTACTAATCCAAAGGTGCCGGTATTAATGCAAGGCACGCTCTCCGGCAGCACCTATACGTTTACACGCGATGCGGCCAGGCTACATGAGTTTGCTGCCATGAACAGCACCAACCTGTATACGCCTAAATACGTAGGCAAAATAGAAAACCAGGACCTGCACGGTACCGGGCAGGTAGATCTTATTATTGTATCATACCCTGCTTTTCTCAGCCAGGCCCGCCAGCTGGCAGAGTACCATCGCAGCCATGATAATATGCGTGTAGTCGCTGCTTCTACCGAGCAGGTATACAACGAGTTTTCTTCCGGCGGGCAGGATATCTCTGCTATCCGTGATTTTGCACGCATGTTTTACCAGCGCGCAGGTACCGACACCACGCAGATGCCTCGCTACCTGCTATTGTTTGGTGGTGCATCGTACGACTATAAAAACAGGGTTAGCAATAACAGCAATTTTGTTCCGGTATATGAGTCGGTAGAATCAAACGACGGTATTTACGGCTATTCATCCGACGATTTCTTTGGCTTTCTCGACGATACTGCGGACATAAACAATACCAGCATCTTCAATGTGATGGACCTTTCCGTGGGGCGTTTGCCGGCGAGAAGCACAGATGATGCTACCGCACTGGTAAATAAGATAATGAATTATACCGCACCTGCCACGCTTGGCCCCTGGAGAGTTGCCAGCCTTTGTGTAGCCGACGATGGAGATGACGCAGGTAACCACCTGGCCGATGCGGAAACAATGGACGCCACGGTGGGTCGCTGTTCCAACTATCTTTATAATGATGACAAGGCTTATTTAGATGCATTCACCAAGTCAATAACGCCAGCCGGTGCCCGCTGCCCTAATGTGAACGAGGCGATCAATAATGATGTGTTTAAAGGCGTATTCTTTATTAATTATAACGGGCATGGCAACACGGAAGTATGGGCTTCTGAGCGTGTACTTACTAAGGATGACTTTGTAACCTGGAACAATCCGAATATGCTACCATTTATGGTTACGGCAACCTGCGATTTCGGCCAGTTCGATCATCCGGAATACGTGTCTGCAGCGGAGCAGCTGGTGCTACGTGCCAATGGGGGGGTGATATCCGTTGTGACAACTACTGCGGCAGTATATGCCGACTACAACGCCCGCATCAATTCGCAATATCTTGCAGCACAGGTTACCCGCAACCCGGATAACAGCTGGAATACATTTGGCGATGCCTGCCGCATAGGAAAGAATGCTACCTATGTTCAATCGCTCTCCATAGGTGAGCTGGTGAACTTCCGCAAATTCGCGCTGCTTGGCGATCCTGCACTGACGCCGGATTTTCCAAAGTACAAGGTGGACCTGGACAGTGTGCAGGATGGCGCAACATTTGCACGTGCTGACACAATAAAGGCACTAGGTGCATACGTGATGTATGGAAGCGTGCGCGATAATGCAGGCAATCTTCTTTCAGACTTTAACGGGCCACTGTCGGTGTCGTTTTACGACAAGCCTATTGTAGTGAGCGTAGATAATTACCGCTACCACCAGCAGAAGTTCAACCTCAGGCAGAGCCTTGTCTATAAGGGCAAGGTAACCGTGACAAACGGTAAGTTCTCTTTTACTTTCATCACCCCGAAGGATATCAACTATGACTTTGGTACCGGCAAACTAAGTACCTATGCGCAAAACGGCGTGTATGATGCGGCCGGCGCTGATACCAGCATGAAGGTGGGTGGTTTCTCGGACAACCCTGTACTTAATACCATACCGCCAACGGTGAAGCCATATATAGGCGACAGCCTGTTCCAGAATGGGGGCATTACCGGCAGCAACACATCTCTCTTTGTGTCGCTGTACTCTTTAACGGGTATAAACGTTGCCGGGAACAATGTGGGCCATGATCTCACTGCCGTACTGGATGGTAATGTAGAGACACCTTATATATTGAACGATTATTACGAATCAGCCCCCAATACCTACCAGCGTGGCTATGTGTCTTTCCCGGTGAGCGGCCTTGCTGATGGGCACCATAGCATAGCAGTAAAGGCATGGGATGTGAACGATAATGCAGGAGAGGGCACGGTAGACTTTGTGGTTGTAGATGGTAAGGTAGTGGACATAGAGAACCTAGGCAACTATCCTAACCCGTTTGCTAACAGCACTACCTTCGTATTTGACCACAACCATCCTGATGAGCAGCTTCATGTGAAGATAGAAATATATAATGTGGCCGGCGCGCTGGTTAAAAATATAGCCCAGACCTTCTTGCCAGTAGGTAGCCGCAGCCATGAAGTGACCTGGGATGGCAGGGATAACAATGGCGCCAGGCTGCCATCCGGAATGTATGTTTACAGGCTGAATATCTCTACCGATAAAGGATTTAGATCGTCGGCATACCAAAAACTGGTAATTGTCCGTTAACACTAAGAAACCCATAATTTTAATTGAAAAAATGGGTTAAATGGGATATTTTTGCAAAACTTTAAAAATTACAATAATAACAGAATGGCAAGAAAATTTGCTTTAGCAGGCTTAACGCTGGTTGCGGGCCTTTTGGCTCCCGGTGCTTATGCACAGAGCGGTGGTAATAATATAAACGGTACGTCTTCTAACTTCGTTACGACAGCAGTGCCATTCTTAAGAATATCACCAGATGCACGTGCCGGTGCCATGGGAGACGCCTCAATAGCGGTAAGTCCAGACCCGAATGCACAATACTGGGACATTGCCAAGATCCCTTTTTCTGAAAAAAACTATGGTGTTTCTGTCACTTATACTCCCTGGTTGAAGGACCTGGTTCCTGATATCTTCCTGGCCTACCTGGCTGGCTACGCCAAGTTTGGTGAAAAGGGTGATAAGGCCATCAGTGCTTCTATGCGCTATTTCTCTTTAGGTAATATAAACTATACGGATGCCCTTGGTAACTCAATAGGCACCGGTATGCCACGCGAATATTCATTTGATGCGGGTTACTCGCAGAAACTGTCTGAGTTTCTGTCTACCGGCCTTAGCCTGCGGTATATACACTCGGCTATAGCATCTGGTGTAAGCTATGTGCCAGGTGGCGGTGACTACCGCCCGGGTAATGCCTTTGCTGCAGACCTTGGTGTTTATTACTCCAAGAAGCGTGAGGTAACCGATGACAAAAGCAATACATTCAGCTTTGGCGCGGTAGCCAGCAACATTGGTTCTAAAATATCTTATAACTCCAGCCGCAAAGACTTCATACCTATGAACCTTGGTGTAGGTGTTGCCTATACATCGCAGTGGGATGCTTATAACAAGATCACTTTTGCACTGGACCTGAATAAGTTGCTGGTGCCTGTACTTAACTACTCAGGGTCAGATACGCAGGTGACGGTAGTGAATGGTATCCTTAAGTCTTTCAGCACGGGCGATCAGCTGAAACAAATTGATGCATCGATAGGCGCTGAGTACTGGTACCAGAATACTATTGCTTTCCGTGCAGGCTACTTCTACGAAGATAAGAGCAACGGCGACCGCCAGTACATTACCTGCGGCCTTGGTGTGAAGTACAATGTTTTCGGACTGAACGCGTCTTACCTTGTACCGCAGGGTTCAGGTACTTCGCGCAACCCATTGTCTAACACGTTGCGCTTCTCCCTGATCTTCTCGTTTGACAAGATCGAAGGTTCAGGCGGTGGTTCTGATGATGACTCTAAGGATTCGAAGTAAAAGCAATCAAATTAATTTTTTATAGCCCCGCGATTGCGGGGCTTTTTTTTGTGTGCTTGGGTGGTTCGTTTTAGGTGTGCCACACCTTAGAGGTGTGGCACACCGCGTGGTAGCAAGGGTGTTAGGGTGGGGGGCTTTCATGTGAAATTTGGTTTATATAGTTTTCAATTTCCGGTTTGTGGGGAAAATGGTTTTGCACAGGTTAGTGCTGGTAATCAATTGTTTAGTGTTCCAGGATTTCCGGTTTTTTCCGGTTCCGGAAATTGTCTTTTTCACAGCTTAGGGGCGAACCTGCCAAGAGGCGCAAAGCTGGGGTTTAGTGAAATGCCCCATTTATTTTCAAATAAAAATGTTGCTTATATGGGGCATTTTGAAAAATTGTATGTTGATTATTAGTTGTTTATGTATTAGCGCATGTCCCGTTTTGCCCCAGTGGGGTATTTTGCCTGAACTATGATTGATTTGATTTTTATGATTAATATGAATGTTTTGATGTTGCGGACTTATTGCCGCAGTGCGGATTTAATGGATAGCATAAGTATCACGGATTACTCATAAATACCCCATTTTACCTCGATATTACCCATTGTCTAAATCTCAGGCTGGTAGACATCAACTGATTTACTATACCCAGGAATGTCCCAAATACCTCAGAAAAATGCCCCATAATTACCGGTTGCCTGGACAGGAATTTTTAGAATTCAGGAATTCCGGTGCTGAGTGAAAATTGGTGAGGATAGAACTAGTATGAGGAAAGAAAAACTCCTAATTGTGGTACAAATTTACAAAGTGATCTGATGCGGCCAAGATGAATTATTTATAGGGCCATTGTGGGTAACTTTTTGGTTCTGTGCAAATAGAGTGGATCACGCATCATGTGTTTGGTTTTATCACCCCGGCCTGAGAGCTGCGCTCGCTCCCTGGCGTGTGCCCCTCTTTGAAAAAAAGAGGGGATTGTGTTGCGTGGCCAAGCACGAGGCCGCTGCTATTGCAGGTACAGCGTCTGCATGTATTTGCGCGGCGGCAGTTTGACGACGCTTACTGAAAGCATAGGAATCCAAAGATGAATGGTGCTAACGCCACTGGCGGTGATAGTAGCATTGTGGTTTGGACCCGCCTTCGCTAAAGCTATGGCGGGCGATGCCCTAAACAAATCAAGGTTCAGGCTATTCCTCGCTATCAAACCCATCGCCGATATCTGTGTTCTTTACGATGCTGTAGATGACGGGGGCCTGGTGGTAGATGGCTTTGTTGAATTTGTTGCCGAGGACGATGATGGTCATGTTCTCTTTTATGAAACGGTAGAATGAGGTGTTGTTGCCATGCCACCAGCCGTTGTGGTAGATGATCTTGTTGCCATTGGGGTAGCAGAGCATGCGCCAGCCAAGGCCGTAGTTTTTTACGCCCGGTTTTTCGAATGAGCAAGGGCCGTAGGCGAGCTCAATGGTTTCGTTGCTGAGCAGCTTGTTCTGGTAGAACGACTGGTCCCAGCGGTACATGTCTTCGGGTGTGCTATAGATGCCTTTGTCGCCGCATACGCCGTCTGCAAACATATCGGGTTCGCGCATCCAGTTGGGGGCATAGCTGATGGCGGCAGTAGCTGGCAGCCCGCTGGCGGGGTTATACACAAACGTATGGTTCATACCCAGCGGCAGGAATATGTATTTCTGCATGAAGTAGCCAAAGTTCATTTCGGTAACGCGCTCTATGAGGAGGGCGAGCACCGCAAAGTTGGTATTGCAATACTTAAAGCGTGAATTGGGCTTGAACTCTACCGGTGGCTTGTGCTGTGCCATCATTTGCACCATGGCTGTATTGGTTACGGGTATGGAAAGATTGTTATCGTAGTTGGGCATCCAGTGGGTATAGTCTGGCAGGCCGGAGCGGTGGTTGAGCAGCATGCGCACGGTAATACCGGGGTAGGGGAACTCCTTTACGTATTTCTGCACATTATCATCGAGGTTGATGTATTTGTGCTCGTACAGGTATAGCACTGCCGCACCGGTGAATGTTTTGGACACTGATGCGAGCTGGCAGGAAGAGTTAGGAGACAACGGTATCTTATGCTCCCTGTTGCCAAGGCCGAAATAGCGCTCGTAAATGATCTTGCCCTTGTTGGCAACGAGCACACTACCGTTAAAGCCGGCCCGGACCTGCTTGCTGTAATAGTTATCCAACTGGGCAATGATGCTGCGGCTGGCGGGGCTGGCGGTATCGTAAGGCAGGGGGGTAACAGGTGCCTTTACAGGCATTTCGTGAAACTTGCCGGTGCTGGTGCGCGCTGCTGCCGGCTCAGATGCCGAATGGCAGGCGAACAACAGGAAAGACAGTGCGGTAATGGCAATATATGAAGGAGTAAGACGCATATTTTATCGTGGCAATATAGGCAAATAATTTTTTTTTTCGCTAGGGCCGTTTTAAGTGATCGATTTCAATTTTAACAAAACCGGTCAGTTCGTCAATGATCTCATAGTAACATTGGTTGAGATGATAGTAGTTAGTGATGAAGATCTCGTATGCTTTTTCCACAGGGGGCATATATTTTGCCCGCCGTGCTAAGCCACTCAAAGACCGTTCCATGCCCTTTGTAGTGCGGTAATTGTAGAGCCAGTTGTGCTCCCGCATATAGGGGAAATACTCCGCGAACTTAGGCGGAAAATATACTTCGTTTTCAAGTAGCTGATTATAAGCGGCTTGGGTGAATGTGAGCAGTGTATCCTGGTTGAGGAACTTAGCCGGGTCATTGGCCAGGTAGTGGTCATAGAGTGTATCCATAATGGCCCCGGCGTACAGGCCATAGTCTTCGCGAAACAACAGCTTTGCGCGCTGTGTGGCAGGATGGGTATCAGTATAGGCATCAATCTTGCGATGCAGGACTATGCCGTTTTTAATACCCTCAGGATATTGTTGCAGTGCAATCCTGCCCTTCACGTGATCGCCGATCATATTGCC
Source organism: Chitinophagaceae bacterium (assembly GCA_947446645.1). GTDB lineage: Bacteria > Bacteroidota > Bacteroidia > Chitinophagales > Chitinophagaceae > Nemorincola. Next base: position 173,230 of record CANFHA010000011.1, read on the forward strand.
CAGCAGTATGTCTGCATTGCCAAAAGAAAGGAAGGCATGGCCCAGGTAATTCATGGGTGCAATTTAGGGTTTTTAGCGGTGGAAAACGGGGCTCGCGCAGCGGCGCAAAGACGTGGGTTCTCATGCGGCGTTCTATTGCTAGTTGGACATCTCGAAATGGTGCAAAAAGAAATCTCTCGCAGAGGCGCAAAGGCGCTGTTTCCCCGCATTACGTTTTTAAGAGCGCAGATGTGATGTATAAGCTATTTCTCCAGATCGTCGAGCAGGGCTTTTAGCTCTATCTGCATTTTTTCTACTGACACCATTTGTGCATCATTAAAATGGAACGGAGTAGGCAGGGCATCGGCAAGGGTCCAGATGCGTATGTCCATTGAAGCGTTCATTTCCGGCAGGTATTTGAGCACGGCATTGAACAGCGCAAGGCACTCATTGATCTTCTGTTGCTGCACATCGGATGCGTAGGTAGCCTGGGTAGCTTTCTTTTCATCCTGCTCCAGGTGAATGTTGTTGAGGTCGCGGGTGATGCGCACATTGCAGGTAATGAGGTCGTAGTACACTTCTGATTTTTCTTTGCCGGGTTCCTCCATATACCGGTTGAAGGAATCGAACACATTACTGTTCTTTGATTCTACTGTTCGTTTGTACCTGGTCCAGTTGGTGATGCGGTCGTTGGAATAGAAGGTGGCCACAAAGTATTCGTAGTTCTTGTAGATGGCTTCGGCGAGATGGGAGGGAAGCCATTTCTTATCCCACGTGGGCAGCAGGGCAAAACCGGAGACTACAGCAAGCAGCGAACCTGCTATAGTGCAGACTGCGCGGGTGATCATGAGTGGATCATTATAGGTTTTTTCCAGGTTGAAGAGGAGTACAAGGTTTAGGGTAACGAAGAACGCGGCTACGGAGTAGTTCTTGCGCACATAATAGATCATGAGCACGAACGTAACGAACAGGATACCTTCCTGGATGTGCAGGCCCGCGGGTAGCTGTAGCAGCAAACTACCTGCAAGGCCACCGAGTACGGTGCCTACCACGCGGTCTATGGCTTTTTTAAAGGTAGCGCCAAAGTAAGGTTGTATTACGATCATGAGGCTGAAGGGGATCCAGTAGCCGTGATCGATGTGGAACCACTTGGAAATAAACAGGGCGATGGTGGCTGCTATGGCGGAACGCAGGGCATAACGGGTGGTCAATGAATTGGTATTAAACAGCACGCGCAGGCTGCCGACAAGGTATTTGGGCCGCAGTACGAAAAGCGTTTTTAGAAAGGAGTAGGAGCGGTATACCGGCTCATCTGTGCCCATATGCTCCATGCGCTGTATGGCGCTTTCCATAAGCTTCACCGTGCGGCCGGTAAGGTGCAGTATCCTGTTGATGGCCTGGGTTTGTTTCTCATCCTGCGGCAGTGGGAACTGGCTAATGAGCAGCGTGAGCTTTTTAAGCCTGTTTATCTGGGATATGGCCAGCAGCTTTTCTTCCTGCTTCAGGGTGATAACGAATACGGAGATGCGGGTTACAGCCTCTTTCATGGCGCTGAAGAGGGTGGCGGCTTTGATACGCAGGGTTTTATCCAGCTGCGGCACGGCTATATGCTCCATCTCTTCGCCCATGGCTATCACGTTTACAGCTACGAGGCCCGCGGCCTTGCGGAGCAGCGCAAGCTGGTACTGGCGGTTTTCTTTTTTATTTACCTGGTGCGCCATGCGGCTGTAGAACTCGTAAGAAGTGTCAATGGCGGTGCGTACCTGGTTTTCCTTCATGTACACATCTCCGCTTAAACTTCGTGATCCGTTGTCATTGCCGCTTTTGGAGATGCTGTCTACCAGCTCGGCAATTGATCTCCAGATGAGCGCTATCTGGCGCCTGAAAGGCTCCTCTGCAGGCATGAGTACTGATGCTAAAATGCCCACCACCACGGGCCATGCAGCGCCAATAGCTATCAGCATCAGGCGGTGCTTTACCCCTGCAAAATCTGGCTCCGGGTAGGCATTGCAAATGATGAACATGAGGTATACGCAAATGGCCAGCCCGCTGGCGCGATCGCCTATGTTCTTGAGCAGGGTGGCTACATAGCCCACTACGAACATAGCTATAATGCTCAGCCAGACATTGTAGCCGGTGAGGAGACCAAGTATAGAAAAGTCGAGGGCCAGCGCAGCGCCGGTGAGCAGTGTGCGCACCCGCCAGGTGAAAGAACCTTTCATTTCCACCCATGAAATGGCCTCGGCAGTAAGCGTTATCCATATGGCATCATCAAGCCGACCGGTGGCAAGGCCCCATATGATGGGCAGTGTGCCGGCAATGGCCATACGCAGTCCCCAGCTGATGAGCGGTTCAAAGCTCTCATTCTGCAGAAGCTGGTTAAGCCGCTTGTATGATCTGAGGTAGGACATTCTTTAACGCAAAAGTAAAAAGTCAAAACCCAAAAGCGAGTTCGTGACTTTTTGAGGCCAAAAGTAAAAAGGCGGAACCACAAAAGTGATCCCGCGCAGTATTGTTACAGTTAAATATTCTTAACAGGGTATGTTAGTCAAGTAGTTTTTTAACAATGGCGCTTACCTCTCGCTCAGTTACTGTACCCTCGATGAACTTTTTGAATTGCTTGCCCGACTGCACAATAACAGTAGCGGGTATAGAGCCACCCCAGCTGTTGTCAATCTTAGGTATGAAGACATTTGGGTTAGTATCAGATAGCCATACGACTTCGGGAGTGACGTTCTTTCTTTTCAGGAAGCCTTCGAGCTTGTATGAGTTATCGGCCGGAAAGTCGAGGCTGACGAGGAGCACTTTTACGGCTTTGTCTGCATATTTGTCTTTTATGCGGTTGAATTCTGGCAACTCACCTACGCATGGTGCGCACCATGTGGCCCAGAAGTTGACGATGTACACGGTATCTTTAGAAGAACAGCGACGTACGATGTCTTCAGCGCTGTAATGTGCGATCTGGGCCCGGCTTAAAAAGCCGGTACAAAGCAGTAGAACAAAAGAGAGTACACTTTTCATAGCGGCTGAGTTTAGCTGCCTGCAATTTAAAACTATATTCTTTCGTGCTTTCGTTTTTAACAATACATGTTTGGTGCCACCAATATGAGCCGGCGAGATGCCAGGGAAAAGTGGCTGATTTACCCCAGGGACTGACCTTCTATACTTTTAATATTGCTATCGGTTAATATAATAGCCTTAATAAATGTATTTGCCATTATTTTTTGCTCATAGTGGAAATACACCCTAATTTTAGAAGAGACTTTTAAACAATTCATCCCTGAAAAACAAAGAACATGAAAAAACTTATTCTCTTGTCTGCAGCGGTGTGCAGCCTGGCCACGGCCTCATTTGCAACAAAACATACTATTACTACCAGCAACTTTATGTTTGCACCATCTACCGGAGTAACGGTAGCGCTGGGTGATACAGTAGAGTGGGTACTTGCCGGCGGCACGCACACCAGTACAAGTACTACTATCCCCTCGGGAGCAGCCCCGTGGGACCAGAACCTAAGCAGCACCACACCGTTTATTTATGTGCCCACAGTTGCAGGTACTTACAATTATCACTGTACCATACACAGCTCAATGACCGGTGAATTCACGGTTACAGGTAGTACTGCGGGTGTTAACCCGGTTGTTTCTGCATCCCTGTTTAAAATGTTCCCTAATCCCGCTACCGCATCAGTAAGGTTGCAGTTCATGAAGCAAGGCGGAGCTGTTTCCGTTGTGCTCACAGATATGAGCGGTAAAACAATACTCACTAAAGAGTATGCAAGCGCTACAGACGTAAACATTGATGTGAAGAATGTGCCAGCAGGTATATATGTGATAGCGGCACAGCAGGATGGCCGTGCGTATAAAGAGCAGCTACAGATAGCCCATTAGATAACGGGGTAGTTGTAGTAAGTGGCACGGTTTTTCAGTGCATCTTTCATAAAAAATATAAATTTTATGGGAGACGTAAAAGACCTCAGCAGCTCTGAAGCGATCAGCAAGATACAGGAACTGGTCAATGAAATTCAGACATGTATGTTCTGCACCTACAAGGGGGATAAGCTGGAAGCCCGGCCAATGTCTACACAGAAAGTGGATGATGAAGGCAATATCTGGTTCCTGTCGGACAAGAACAGCAGCAAGAATAAAGCCATCCATGCCAATAGCGAGGTAGAGCTACTCTACGCGCAAGGGACGGATAAGTTTGTTTCGCTGCACGGCAATGCTACGATCTCCCAGGACAAAGAGAAGATAAAGGAACTATGGGAGCCGATTGCCAAGATTTGGTTTACAGAAGGTGTGGACGACCCTGCAATAAGTGTAATAAAGGTTGCATTTGACGAGGGCTACTATTGGGATACAAAGCATGGAAAAATGGTAGAAATGGCCAAAATGGCTGCCGCACTCATCACCGGGACTACCATGGATGATGGCATAGAAGGTGCGCTTAGTAAATAGCCGCTAAAATCAAAAATATCCTGATCAATGCTGATAGCCGTAAGTGAATGCTTACGGCTATTTACATTCATACATAACCGAAATGGCGCAATCGATATATTAGGTGAAATTCTATAATTCCTAAAATACCAAAATCATAGTTAAGTTTGCCACCATTATGGATAAGATAGCAGCACTAAAGCAAAAGGCAGAAGCAGCACTGAAGGGTGGGGGAGACAAGCGTATTGCAGACCAACACAAAAAAGGTAAACTTACCGCGCGTGAGCGCCTGCAATTGCTACTCGATGAGGGCTCTTTTGAAGAAATAGGAAAATTAGTGACACACCGCAGCCGGGACTTCGGGATGGAAAATGAGGTGTACCTGGGCGATGGTGTTGTGACCGGATATGGTACAGTAAACGGCCGTCTTACTTATGTATTCTCCCAGGATTTTACTGTGTTTGGCGGTAGTTTGTCTGAGACGCATGCAGAGAAGATAGTGAAGATAATGGACCTGGCCATACAAAACGGTGCACCTGTGATAGGACTCAACGATAGTGGTGGCGCACGTATACAGGAAGGCGTGGTGTCGCTGGGTGGTTATGCCGACATTTTTTACCGCAATGTAAAGTCCTCAGGTGTTATCCCCCAACTGTCTGCTATAATGGGCCCATGTGCCGGTGGTGCGGTATACTCCCCGGCTATTACCGATTTCATATTGATGGTAGAGAATACCTCGTACATGTTTGTTACCGGCCCCAATGTGGTAAAAACAGTGACGCATGAAAATGTAACCAGTGAGCAGCTGGGCGGTGCACACACGCATGCCTCTAAATCGGGTGTTACGCACTTTGCCTGTGCCAATGAGCTGGAGTGCATAGAGAATATAAAGAAGCTGCTGAGCTATATGCCGCAGAACTGCGAAGAAGATGCGCCTGTATATGCTTATGAAGCAGTAGATGAATCGCGCACGGCGCTGAATAATATTATACCGGCCAACCCTAACCAGCCATACGATATCAAGGAAGTAATAGCAGAGGTGGCCGATGCTGATTCGTTCCTGGAAGTGCATAAGGAGTATGCGGAAAATATAGTGGTGGGCTTTGCCCGAATAGGTGGCCGCAGTATAGGCGTAGTGGCTAACCAGCCCTCTTATCTTGCCGGTGTGCTGGATATAAATTCAAGTAAAAAGGGTGCGCGCTTCGTGCGTTTCTGTGATGCGTTCAACATTCCTTTGCTCGTACTCGTTGATGTTCCCGGATTTTTGCCAGGTACAGACCAGGAGTGGAATGGTATCATCATAAACGGTGCTAAGCTGTTATATGCACTTAGTGAGGCTACTGTGCCTAAAATAACCGTTATTACCCGCAAAGCATATGGCGGTGCATATGACGTAATGAACTCAAAGCATATAGGCGCTGACCTTAACTATGCATGGCCTACGGCGGAGATAGCTGTGATGGGTGCAAAAGGAGCTGCTGAGATCATCTTCAAGAAGGAAATATCATCTGCAGCCGATCCGGATGCAAAGTTGAAGGAAAAGGAAGCTGAGTACATAGAGAAGTTTGCAAACCCATACGGCGCGGCAGCAAGAGGTTTTATAGACGAAGTGATCATGCCTGAAGAAACACGCAGCAAACTGATAAAGGGGTTCAAAATGCTGGAGCACAAAGTGGTAAAGATGCCTAAGCGCAAGCATGGCAATATCCCGTTGTAAGTTGATAAGTGATAGGTTGATAAGTGATAGGTGGTAAGTGATAAGTCGGAATTGCGGTAGTTTGGGCTCAGTATGTGATGTACGTGCCGTGCGCTGCTATGAAACAAGGACTATAGTGACAACGATGATGTATATAAAGATGAGCACAAAAAAGGTCTTTTTCATTTGATAGCGTTTTAGGATCAGAGGATAGTTATTTAACGCAGTTTTTACAAGAATAGTATATGCAGGTTCAGGTAGCCTTTGCCCGTATCGTTAGCAGGCTAAAGTAGACGACAAGTACTATCGTAGCTATACCCGTGCCCAGAAACAGTGCTGTGGAGCCAAACCTGTACCACACAAAGCCCGCAAGGCTGCTGGCCAGCAAGGTGCATATACTCTGGAAGCCGGTATAGGTACCGATTGCTGTAGCCGTATCATTTTTACCGGTAATGTTTGATATCCAGGCCTTGCTGATGCCATCAGTAGCCGCCGCGTATATACCGTAGAGGAAAAACAGGGCCAGGAACAAATACCGGTTGTTAGTAGCGCCCATACCCAAATACACTACTGCGAATACCACCAGGCCGGATATAAATACTTTCTTAAGCCCTATTTTATCGCCTAGTTTTCCCAATGGAAAGGAGAATGCCGCATATACGAGGTTGTAAAAAATGTATATCCCAATTGCAGCCACATCGCTGGCTCCGTTATCCTTCATTTTCAGTATCAAAAACATATCGGAACTATTGAAGAGGGCGAACAACAGCATGCCTGTTACCAGTTTTCTATAGGCGGGAGGGCTGCTTTTCCAATATTGTAAAAAGTCAAGGAACCGCGTTTTTATTTTACTTTCTTTCGGTGTTGTTTCCTTTTCTTTTAGCAGGAAGGTGCATGCTATGGACACGACGCCAGGAATAAACGCCACGTAAAAGAGGGTTCTATATTTGCCCGGATAGAAATATAGGAACAAAAGCGCTACCGCCGGCCCGATCACCGCGCCAAGTGTATCCATTCCGCGGTGAAAACCGAAGACTTGCCCCTTGGTTGCGGGCGTGGATTCGTCAGAGAGCATGGCATCGCGTGCGCCGGTGCGAATACCTTTGCCCAGCCTGTCGAGCGAGCGGGCAGAGAATATCCACAAAGGAAAGGTAAACAAAGCCATCATAGGCTTTGATAAAGCACTCAGCAAATAACCCAGCTGCACGAATGGAAGCCGCTTCCCGGTATTGTCGGACATTTTACCGAAATACCCCTTACTGATGCCTGCAGTGGCTTCTGCAAGGCCTTCAAGTATGCCAATGAACACTATTGAAAAGTTGATGCTCTTCAGGTATATGGGTATCACCGGGTACAGCATTTCGCTGGATACATCAGTAAACAGGCTGACCAGCGATAAAAGCCATATGGTGCGGGTTATGATCTTCAATTTGTAATTTTATTGGTACAAAGGTAAAGCCTGAATCTGCGAAAATCTTGTAGTTCCTAAGAATGGGGTGCTATTTTTGCAAAGTGAAAGCGCTCAGCCGTTTCCTGGACATTGTATTATATGCAAGCCTATTCACGGCCTGCTGCGCTATGGGTTTGTGCATGGCCACGGAGCGGCTTATTATAGGACATTCGCCGCCATTTTTCAACAGTCTGCACCTGCTGGTTTTCGGCAGCACGTTGCTGATCTACAATACGCCACGCATTGTCCGTATACCGAAGGCTGAACTATCGGGAGACAGGCCTGACCCAATATGGTATTACGTGTTTTTCTTTACAGGCCTGGTAATGGCACTGTTCGCACTTTATAGCCAGCGATGGCAGTTGCAGGTGGCGTCGGTTTTTCTAAGCGTATTTGCATTTGCCTATTTTTTGCCGGTGCTGCCCTTTAAAACAAGGAAGCGACTACGCGATTTTGGGTGGCTTAAGATTATCGTGCTTGCGGGCGTATGGACAATGGCGACATCATTGCTCCCTATGCTATACTGGCAAAAGAATATCAGCGATTACCCTTTTGAAATATTGGTCCGTCTTGTGTTTATCTTCACCTTGTGTGTGATATTTGACATTCGCGATATACGGGTGGATATAAGCAATAACATAAGCACGCTGCCTAATAAGGTAGGACTTAGAAACAGCTACCTGCTGATCAATGTTACACTCGTGCTTTTTGTGCTACTTAGTATTGCGCAGTATATAAGGTATCCATTGCCCGGGCGGTTAGCGGGCGCTCTGCTTACGGCCATGGCTACGCGTTTCATTGTTACTTATTTGCGGCGGTACCCAACGGAGCGAGCCTATTTTATTCTGGCAGATGGTGTTATGGTTTTCTATTCGTTTCTACTTCTTTTGGTCTAAAAATCCTCATTTGGTTGTGTTCCTACAGACGAACAGACCATCGGCAAAATTATTAGTCTGCGAGCTTATTATCTTCAAAGTCAAAGCGGTTATTCCCGTTGTATGCCTCGAATGCCACTTTATCGCCGAATGGGCCCAGGTACCGGGCATCGCCAAAGCCCAGAATGGGGATAAAGATGAAACCCAGAAAAATCAATCCAACGGTGAACCCTTCCGTCTTTCCAAAGCTTTTTGACAGCATGTTATACGCCCATACGAGATACACATAGCCTATAATATTCAGTGCCATTCCGATCAGTTGAGCCCCGCTATTGGTGGGGGCGGCAATACTTATACCCGCGCTGATAATAAAAGGGACGCATAATGGAAGAATCCACCATGTAGGCTTCCCTATAATTTTTAACAGCACAACCGCATTATAAAACGGTATAAGGCATTTCCAGCCTTCCTGTCCCGCCTTTTGGAATATTTTCCACGCTCCTGCTATCACAATGACTGTAACAGAGAGTATGATAAACCCGAATAGTAATAGTATACCTGCCATTATCTACATTTTTTAATTATCACTAAGTAACTGACTTATTTTTATGTATCCTAAAAATCACCAAAAAAAACGCTGCTCCACTTCGAAGCAGCATTTTTATAGCTAAGAGTAGTCCTGCGACTTAGTATTTCACAACCTGTATTGTGTGTTTTTCATTGCCATTGGTGATCACAACGTGGTATGTACCTGGTGTCCATTCACTGGTGTTCACATTTGCAGTGCTGCTTGCGTCGTTAACAACCAAGGTTTTAGTAGTCACCATTTTGCCACTCATATCAATGGCTATAAGAGAATAATTTCCCGCAGTCAGATTATTCAGCTGAATGTTCAGGCTGTTTTTTACAGGATTAGGGTAAGCGGAAACACTGATATCAGCATGGGTAGCAGCAACTCCTGTTGTAGATGCAGGCCATTCCTGGATGTTGATATGGTTAGTGTTCCATACGTCGGCAGCGTTCTCGTTTCCGTCGTTGTTTACAAATTGAGCTACCGCCCAAAAAGATATTGTTCCTGAGCCGGCAGCAGGTGCAGTCCATGCGAAACTCTTAGTAAAAGTGTTCCCGGTTTGTGTGCCAGATTGCTCCATAACGGTGAGTTGAGTAAAGCTACCGGCTACAGTCCTTTGAGTTCCTGCCGGGAGACCCGTTGTTGCCCATGTTCCTGCGTCAGATTCTGTTGCTTTTGAAACTGTATCCTTCAGCGCTGTAAGTTGGAAACCATAGTGAGAATTCGCGGTTGCGGTACCATCGCCTGTGACCTTTACAGTATAACTGCCGCCTGGTACGTAATGAGTTGTAGGTACCCCCGCCGAGTCAAGCTCTATGCTCACGATAATACTAGTATTGGCGGTGTGAGAATGGCAACCACTTCCGTCGGAGCAGCCTGTATAATTTACAAAGCTGCCGGTTCCGGCTGTTTCCGCACCAGTGCAATCATATCCGTTTCTCGCTGCACCATTGTGATAGCTGCTGATTCCTAAAGATACAAAGCCCGCCACCGCAGTAAATAGTAAAATTCTTTTCTTCATTTTGTTTTGCTGTTAAATCGTTTTATAAATAAATGTAGCTACGTTAGATGTAGCTACTTTGATTATAAATGTAGCTACTTCTATTTAGATAGACAAAACTGTGACAAATAAAAGGGGTGAATTTTCGAAAGGGTGGGGCAGCCGATCATGGATAAGCAATTTGTGCTCTGCGTCCGGAATATGATATAGGTATCCTCCGGACTGAATTTTGTATTTTTGCTGCTTTATGGGACATAAGAAACTGATCAAATTCCAGGCGATAGATACGTACAGCAATGTGCTTCAGTACCCGGAAAATATGCAGGGCAACTGGAATACCTTTTTTAAAAACGAAAACCCTATAACCCTGGAACTGGCCTGCGGCAAGGGTGAGTATAGTGTGGGCCTGGGCCGTGAGCACAAAGACCACAACTATATAGGGGTAGATATAAAGGGCAACCGGATTTACAGAGGTGCGAAAACAGCGCTGACAGAAAATCTGACGAACGTGGCGTTTCTGCGTATTAATATTGGCCAGATCACTAATTATTTTGCGCCGGGTGAGGTAGATGCCATGTGGATCGTATTCTCTGACCCATTTCTTAAAAAGCCTAAAAACAGGCTCACCCATGCACGTTTCCTGCATGCCTACCAACAAGTACTGAAGCCGGGTGCCCGTATAAACCTTAAAACAGACTCGATAGAGCTATATGAGTTCACACTGGAGACGATAGCAGAGCAGGGATGTACGATACACGACAATATCGCAGATATTTACGGGAAGGGCAAAGCTACAGGACCACTTGCGATACAAACATTCTACGAAAAAATGCACCTTGAGGATGGCCGCACCATTTACTATATCTGCTTTTCCCTACCCGAAACAGAGATAGTGCTTACCGGCAGGTTTGATAAGCGTAAAGTGGAGGAAGGGGTGGAAGCTTCGGATCATTAGGTTTATTCGCTTTGACTGCTAAACGTGAACGAAGACTATTATATATTGCCCAACGGGCTGCTTGTATTTACGGCTGCCTACCTGCTGAAGCGGGGGTATTGCTGCGGAAATGGTTGTTTGCATTGCCCGTATGAATATGAAAAGGTGCCTGAACCTCAAAAAACACGCTTATTAAATAAACGCCTGCACCATGACCCCGGGGAAAACAGATAAAGAACATATTTACGATGCGATCTATGATGTGGTAAGATGTGTGCCAAAAGGGCGCGTCACCAGCTATGGGGCTGTAGCCGCGGCCATTGGCGCGGCATCGGGAGCGCGGCTTGTGGGGTATGCAATGAACCTGTGCCATGGAGTGCGGCCAAAGGTGCCTGCGCACAGGGTGGTAAACCGTAATGGGCTGCTGACAGGGAAGCACCATTTTTCTCCTCCAGAAAAAATGCAGCAATTGCTTGAAAAGGAAGGAATAAAGGTAGCGGGTGATAGGGTGGTGAACTTCGATTCTTTGTTCTGGGATCCGATGAAGGAGATAGAAATATAATTTGGAACAGTTTTTGCAACATACTATATTGCTCCTGTATCAGTCATTTGAGCATAAGAAATCACTAGACATTTAAATTTTAAGCGGCGCATGCCGCAATATATGTATCCGGAACGTTTTTTTAACAGTTACAAAATTGCCCTGCCGCTATTAGTTTTTGTTTCGTTTTTTGTTTCCTGCGAAGATGACCCCAAAGACAAGATCAGTAAGTTGCCCGATACCTACCAAGTGTTTGCAAGGCAACTGCAAACGGTCTTACATCCTGTAGATACGAATAATAAGAAATATGCTCGCACACTTGCTGCCGATGTATGGAAGGCCTATGTGGCTGCAGATTTTGCACCAGTTTGGTTTCGCGTAGATTATACGCCCAATGAAGCGTCTGACAAACTGGTAGCAGAGCTGGAGGATATACAGATGGATGGTATTGACCCAGAGCGATATAATCTATCTGCTATAAAAAAGATAAAGCAGAAGCTGGATACTACAAAGCACAATACCCTGAACGATGTTATTGGCTTAGACACCCTACTTACACGCAGCTACCTTGCTGCGGCCAAAGATCTGCTGATGGGTCAGTTATTGCCCCGTAAGGCCGATTCCCTTTGGTTTCATGTCAATGATTCTGTTTGGGATGCGCCCGCTACGCTGGCTGCAACAAAAGGTGTTTATCGCACGCTTGACGCTTACAGGAGCGATGTGCCCACTTATGCATTGCTGCGCAATGAGTACCGGAGGTACTACAAATTGGTGGACGATACAGACCTGAGTAATGCGATAGCTTCCATTAATTACCAGAAGAAGCCGGATAGTGGCATGCTGGAAAACATGAACTACGTGATAAAGGCGGAACTGCCATGGGTGCAGGCGGTGGAAAATGATACTATTAATGAGGCGAAGCAATTTGTTATGGCGTATCAGCGGTACTGCGGAATCAGTGCCACCGGTAAGCTGGATAGTAATACGGTGCAGCACATAGCAACCCCGGTACCAGACATACTGAAGAAGCTAAGTGCGAATATGGAGCGCGTGCGCTGGATGCAAAAACAATTTGGCGATCTGTACCTGGTGGTAGATGTGCCACTTATGGAATTGTTTTTGAGAAGGGGAGGGGCGAACGCTATGCATATGCGGGTAGTGGTAGGTAAGCCTGAAAGGCAGACACCCTCGTTGTTTGCTACTATGGCCAATATTGTTATTAACCCTAACTGGGGTGTGCCGCCTACTATTCTAAAAAAGGACGTAGTGCCGGGCTTTGAAAAGAACGGGAAGAAATATCTCGCCAGCAAGGGTCTTAAAGCTTACGACAAGAAGACGGGCCACCTGATAAAGACCTCTGCGCTGAACGTGCATAATATGCGCCAGTATGCGTATAAGCAAGCGCCGGGCGATGCCAATTCGCTTGGGTATATAAAGTTCAATCTGCCAAATCCCTGGGATATATACCTGCACGATACGCCTCACCGCGACGATTTCGGCAAGCGCGACCGCTTCCTGAGCTCCGGTTGCATACGCGTGCAGAAGCCGCAGGATATGGCGCTGTATATACTTTCAGACCTTGAGAAAAAGAAGTATACCCAGGAGAAGCTGGACGATATGATACAGACTCACAAAACAAGGTGGGAGATACTCAATACCAAGATACCTGTGCATATTACTTACCTCACGGCCTTTGAAGATACTACGGGCAAGCATATCCAATTTACAAGAGATATTTATCATCGGGATGAGAAGCTGATCTCGATGCTGAAGTAAGGTTTCTTGTGGAGGTACAGTTTCCCGAGTGGTGTTTATGAGCACAGAAGTAAGGGCAATAAGGGCGATTGGCAGATATTGCCATACTATTCCGTAATAGGAATGATCTTCACGCTATCCACTACGCCATTGTGTATATACTCTATTCTGCGCACCCGCGGTTTAGCAGGCTCTTGCGGCAGCGCATCGGCATAAACGTTGTTTTCGGGAAGGTAGGTGGCTTGTTTATTAAGCCAGTATGAATTGCTCATGTACTTATTATCCGGATAGTAAATGAACAGGCAGGTGCCGTCTTTTATAGTATTGATAATAGGCAGTGAAAGCGCGGCAGGTACTGCAGGGCATCCCCAGCTGCGGCCCAGGCGTCCTTTGGTGCAAACGTACTTATCGCAAACGTAAGGTGCTCCGTGTACTACGATACCGCGGTCAAATGCAGCATCATTAAAACCCTGATCCATGCCTACCAGGCGCAACGATGTGCCATGTTCGCCATCATATGTGTCGCCGGTTACATAAAATCCGAGGCTGCTCTTGTGTGAATTCTCAGTATTGGAGAACGACGTAGCCATATCCTCACCCGATCCCTGCCCGTGCGCTACATAAGTATTGAACAATACTTTCTTTTTTATAAGATCAATTATCCAAAGGCGGCTTTCTGCAGATGAAAGGCTGAAATCGCAAATAGAAAGGATCTCTTTGTCCTTGCTAAGCGATCCTGCACTGCGAAGATTAAGATAGCCATGGTATGCCTTATCAAATACCTGGAAGGAAAGCGGCGCAAAATGGCCGAAGTCGATTTGTTTATACAGGTCAGCAATATAGTTTTCCAGGCGGGCTTCATTCACCTTGGAAACTCCTTCATCTGCAGATACTACCTTGTATGAACAGGCAACAATAAGATACGCCATCAGGCACACGATCATTTTCTTCATTGATCTTATTTTTAATCATTAACAGTTGTCTCGAGTAGCGAAGATAGCCGTAAATTATTAATTTAGACACTGTTTATATGTTTTAACCCGATTTTAACTGTATTAACGAGCCTGATTTTTGATAGATTTTTCCGAAGTTTTTTATCAGTTAGCCCTAACATTGCAGTATGTTTTATAAACGATTTTTCCTCCTGGTAATGAGTATATCTACCATTCATTTTGCCTACGGGCAGTCTGCAGACTTTTGTAAGGCGGTTTCTACTATTATTAAGGATGCTCCCAATGGATTTCGCAATATAAAGGGTAAACCGGACCAGAGCGGGCATGTGTGGGCTTGTGGTATAAAAGTGCCCGGTACACTGGCCTCCAGGTTTGTGGAGTCTATGGGGCTGTTTTACGAAGGAGGATTTTTTCAGACGAAGAATAAAGAGGAACTGAAAGGCGCCTATGAAAAGTATAAAGGCATTTTGAGCAGTTGCTTGTCGGCACAGGGATACACTATGACCCAGGTAGATAATTTTTATCCTGGTATGGGCGACTACAAGAAGGTGATCTTTATGAATGAGCAGGAAAATGAGCCACAGACATCAAAGCCACCGGCGCACATAACCATGGAAGTGCTGTACAGTAAAGATTTAGGCAATTATGCCATTGTGATGTATATATATGAGCATTAGTAGTAACAAAACCACTTATAGCCATGAACCACGCGGATAACTATATAGAAGTAAACAGGGCGCTGTGGGATGAGAAAACCGCACACCATGTGGCTTCTGCTTTCTATAATACGGATGAGTTTATTAAGGGCCGATCTACACTAAACGATATTGAGCTCAGCCTGCTGGGCGATGTAAAAGGCAAAACTATACTGCACCTGCAATGCCACTTCGGGCAGGATAGTCTTTCGCTTGCCCGTATGGGCGCAAAGGTAACAGGGTTGGATTTTTCGGGTGAGGCTATAAAAAAGGCAAGGGAGCTGAATGGGCAGCTGGGTCTCGATGCAACTTTTGTATGCACAGATATATATACGCTGCCTGAAGTATTAGATAAGGAGTTTGATATTGTCTTTACATCTTACGGTACAATAGGCTGGTTGCCGGATATGAAGCGGTGGGCTGGGGTAGTGGCCCGTTTTCTAAAGCCTGGTGGGGCTTTTGTTTTTGCTGAGTTTCACCCGGTTGTGTGGATGTTCAGCAATGATTTTACGACAATTGAGTATCCCTATTTCAACCGGGAGCCGATCATTGAAACGTTAACAGGCACCTATGCCGACCGGGAAGCGGACATAAAACAGCAGGAAATAGGGTGGAATCATGATCTTGCGGAAGTGCTGCAAAGCCTGCTGGCTGCGGGTCTCAGACTTACAGCGTTCAAGGAGTTTGATTACTCACCGTACAATTGCTTTAGTAATGCGGTTGAGATAGGTACTGGTAAGTTTCAGATGAAAGGGCTGGAAGGGAAGATACCGGTGGTGTATGCGCTGGTGGCCAGTAAGTGATCATACGGCAATTGCAAAGCAAAAGAGCAGATACAGGGGCTATTATATTGACAACAGTATCGCATCTTCTACTTTAGTGAGCAAAGCGGGCTACGAAACGCCTTTTTAATGTGGTCTCGTTTCATGCATTTGGTATGTTGCGGTCAGTTATTTTCTTCAGAAAGTCTATGTTTCTTCAACGTTAGCATGCAGCAGGAAAGATATTTTATGCTATCAAGCAATGTCTGAAAGCCTTGCTGGTAAGCCATTATGGAGTCTCGGCACCTATAGTGATATTGAGATAGTGGTGGTGATTTGTAAATATCGTTTGCTTATTCCATTCCTTGCCTTATCTTTGCAGGCCCTACCAAACTGAACGGACGAAGGAGAGTCTTCAAGAAGTTCAAAAAAATAAAAAAAAGAGTTTGGTGGTTGTGCAAAATGTCTTTATCTTTGCACTCCCAAACGAAAAAACGGATCACTGATTTGAGTTTTTGTGGCGGAAAAAGTTCTTTAGAAGTTGCGGCACTGGCAGGAAAGATTGATGATGAAAAAATAATTTCAAAAACAATTTTGCAGTTCGAAAAACAACCCTTACCTTTGCACTCCCTTACAGAAAGAGGGCAACAAAAAAGTAACAATAAGTTCTTAAAATAGTAACAGAAGATGCCGCGGTTAAAGGCCGCCAAGTGGTTCGGGACCATAGCATTTACAAGATTCAATTAGCCTTCGGGTATGTTGAAAAAGTTCTTTGAGAGATTGGGAAGCAAAATAAAAAGCAAACAGCATGTAACGATGAAGTTCGTTACATACAGGAAGGATCCTGATGCAAATCAGGATACCACAGCGAAAACAATACGATGAAACGATTGATTTCCAAAATAAACCTTA
>CANFHA010000012.1 GCA_947446645.1 Chitinophagaceae bacterium
ACAGGAACAGCATCAGTATGTGCAGGTTCAACAACCATGCTGACTGATGCAACCACAGGCGGCACATGGAGCAGCTCTAACGATGCTATTGCAACTGTAGGTACAGATGGTACAGTGACAGGTGTTGCCGGCGGCACAGCGAGAATAACTTATACGGTTACCAATGGCTGCGGCTCAGCGATCACTACGACAATAGTTACAATTAGTCCGTTCACAGCAGGAACGATCACTGGTCCGTCAACTGTTTCGGTTGGCCTCAGCATCACTCTTGCCGATGCGGTAAGCGGTGGCGTATGGTCAGCAAGCAACGGCAATGCCACAGTAGGCAGCACCGGTATAGTAACAGGCGTAACAACAGGAACTGTATCGATCAGCTATACAGTAACGAACAGCTGCGGCACAGTATCAGCTACGCAGGTAGTAACCGTGACAGCGGCGAGCTCCGGCATCGTTGGCTCGCTGAGTGTGTGTGTCGGCTCGACTACAGCTCTTACGGATGCAACTCCGGGCGGCACATGGCGCAGCTCAAATACGTTTAACGCAACAGTCGGTACATCGGGTATTGTAACGGGTGTGGCTGCAGGTACTGCAACCATATCTTATACAGTAGGCGGCGTGCCAACGCTGGCAGTGATAACGGTTAACCCGAATCCTTCGGGAATTGGCGGATCGAACTCGGTATGTGTTGGTTCATCGGTAACGATGAGCGACTTTACCGCAGGTGGCACCTGGACGAGCACGGCGGGTGTATCTGTAACAACAGGTACTACATTGACAACAGTTACCGGTATCACAGCCGGGCTGAACACGGTATCATATACATTGCCAACAGGTTGTTACGTTGTAAAGAACATCACGGTGAATGATGTGCCTGGTCCGATACTTGGTAACCTGTCTATCTGCACGGGCACTGTATCACACCTGACCGATGCGACAGGCGGCGGTGTATCATGGACGAGCGGTACCACATCAGTTGCAACGATCAATGCATCGGGCAATGCTACTGGTGTATCAGCGGGTACTTCGGTGATCACGTATGCGATCACTACAGGTTGTAAAGCCACAGCAACGGTAACGGTACACTCCTGTCCTTCAGCACCTGGTCATGGCAGCTCGGTAAGCGGAGTAGTAGGGGTACTTACCGGAGCCAGCGTAAGCATAGCAGACGAAGTGATGAGCGGTATGTGGAGCAGTAGCAACACTACAGTAGCTACAGTGGATGGTGCTGGCCTTGTAACAGGGGTTGCACCGGGCTCTGCTAACATCACCCACATTGTAACAGATGCAGACGGCGGTGTATCTACAACCGTAACACCGGTAGTAGTGAGCGTAGCAGCGGGTGATGTAAGGGTAATGCCAAATCCGAACAATGGTACGTTCACGCTGAAAGGCACACTGGTTACAGCGCAGGATGAAGAAGTGTCAATAGAAGTGACTGATGTGCTTGGACAGGTGATCTACACGAGTAAGGTAGCCGTTCATGGTGGTAAGCTTAATGAGAAAGTGAACATGGATAATACATTTGCAAACGGAATGTACATGCTGACCATTCACGGTAACAGTGAGAATAAAGTGTTCCACTTTGTGATTGAAAAATAGTAGTACGCATTGAGGAAGGCGGGCCGCGAAAGTGGCCCGCTTTTTTTTATTTTAAAGACTTAGATTCCTTATCTTATGACCAACTATATCAGTTGTATGAATGGCTCGCTGACAGGAATGCCCGAAGACGTATTAGTTTACCATCAATCATTATTGCCCGGAGACAAGGCAATCTGTGATCTGCTATACCGTGAGATAAGCACTGGTATGCCGGATGCAGAAAATAAGGTATGGCACAGGCATCCAGTATGGTTCCTGCAGGGCAATCCCATTGTTGGGTACAGTAAGCTTAAGGATAGCGTAAGACTGATGTTTTGGAGTGGTCAGTCTTTTGATGAACCAGGATTGCATGCTGAAGGTAGTTTTAAGGCTGCAGAGGCGCGATACATAACTCAGCCCCAGGTAAATATTGAGGATCTGAAACGCTGGCTTCTGAAATCGAGGGAGATACAGTGGGACTATAAGAATATAGTGAAAAGGAAGGGTGAACTATTGCGGTTGTACTAATAGATTTGATAGAAAGCCAGAACCTCTTTTAACTACATTTTCAGATATTCAAATAGCCTTGCCTTAAAAAGGTAAAGCCCCACCATAGTGAGGCCTTGCTAATATGTCGGATGGATGTATATACCCTGTTCTCAAATGTTCTGGCTGGTTACTACATTAGTTTGCATCAGGCTAACCCGGTTTCCCTCTGGGTCTTGAACAGATATCCAAAGGCCCACACCTGGTATCATCATTGGCTCCATGCCGGGTTCGCCTTTTTCATTCATTGCACCTAGTATTTTTCCTCCATTTTCCTGCACAGCCTTCATGGCGCTATGTATATCTGGCACAGAAATAACAACAGAAGGGACATGGGAAAGTGGATTTTCGTTTTTCTGATAAAAGCCACCGTTGATAGTTCCTGGTGTTTTTATCATACCTTTTTCATCGGTATCGGCAGTTTGCGCTACTACATAATCGCCCATTTCAGGGCCTAACTGCACCAGCTGCCAGCCAAATGCGGTAGCGTAAAATTTCTTCATTCGATCACGATCGAAATATCCCATTTCGAAATGAATAACCGGATTCATGCTCATGTTTTTATGTTTTAGAGTTTCGTTGTTGATTGTAATATAGATATGTATTTATGTCTATGGAGTAAAAATGCAACTACTTGGGCTTTCAGAGGCTGACATTTTTTGCACATTGAAGCAGAATCTGTCTGTTTATGTAGCTGGCACGATTTTCGTCTATGAGAATAGTTAGGCCCAAAGCATGTTTTAATGAATATTTTTTATACAAATATGATTTGTGTCTGTAATTTTGATCCCAAATGATTCTTATTGTTGACGATAAAGCTGAGAATATTTTTTCTCTTAAAAAAACGCTGGAGTTAAGCGGGTTTGAGGTAGACTCTGCACAATCTGGAGAAGAGGCGCTGAAGAAGATCCTTCATGAGTCCTACTCTTTGATAATACTGGACGTGCAAATGCCAGGAATGGATGGTTTTGAAGTAGCGGAGATATTGTCTGGCTATAGCAAGGCCAAAGATATCCCCATAATATTTCTTTCAGCGGTCAATACAGATAAAAAATTTATTACCAAAGGATATACATCAGGCGGCATTGACTATGTAACGAAGCCTGTTGATCCTGATCTCTTTATTCTTAGGGTAAAAACCCTTAACAGGCTTTCTGAGCAGAACAGGGAACTGAACCGCGTGCGCCTTTACCTGCTGGATGAGGTAGAAGTAAGGAAAAAGACCGAGCTGGAAATGAAAAAGATGCTTCGGGAATTGCAGCTGGTACTTGAATCTATGCCACAGATGGCCTTTACACTTAAGGGCAATGGTGAAATAGAGTTTGTGAATGAACAATGGTACCTGTATGCAGACAGTAACGCTGCAATGCCAATATTTCATGTGGACGATGCGGCTGTAGCCAAAGCCCTCTCTGAGTCGATTCTCACAGGCAAGCCATTCCAGGCAGAAGTACGGATAAAGAGCCGCCTGCTTAATACGTTTCGTTATCATCTGCTAAAAGTGACCCCTGTAAAGCAAGGAAACCTTGTATTGAAATGGGTTGGCACGTTTACCGACATAGAAGAACAGAAAGCTGCAAATGAAATGCTGGAAGCTAAAGTGAGTGAACGCACGCGGGAACTTATGACCAAGAACCGGGAGCTTGAAGCGACGAACCACGAATTGCAGCAGTTCGCATCTGTGGCGTCGCATGACCTGAAAGAGCCGCTGCGTAAGATTCAGTTGTTCAGCTCAATAGTTAAAGAACAATTTCTTGCTGATTCTCCACAGGGTGCGGCGAACATGGAGCGTATAATCAGCTCATCAAAACGTATGACCGGACTTATCAATGACCTGCTTGACTATTCCCGGCTTTCAGTAAATTCATTTTTCAAGCGCACCTGTCTCCGTGATCTGATAGGTGAAATTGTCAATGATCTGGAGTTTACGATTGTGGAAAAAGGCGCTACAGTTGAGGTCGGGGAATTGCCGCTATTAGATGTAATTCCCGGCCAGATAAGGCAGGTGTTTCAAAACCTGATAACTAATTCTCTTAAGTTTTCCAGGGAAGGTGTGAGCCCGGTGATCCGTATAAGATCGGAGGTGGGCGGGGCGGTTTGCCGGATATATGTTTCTGACAACGGCATTGGATTTAACGAAAAATACCTTGACAAAATATTTACGATATTTCAGCGGCTGAATACCAGGGAGGCATATGAGGGTACTGGCATAGGCCTGGCTATTGTAAAAAAAATAATGGATAAGCACAACGGCACAATAACGGCCCGGAGTAAAGAGGGTGAGGGCGCCACATTTGTAATGACGCTTCCGATTCACCAGATTCAAGAACCTGTTTTAGAAAATCAGATTTCCAATAATGGACAAGACTAATTCCGCTTCATCGATTACGCGACAATTACAACTGGTTTTCGGCATATCTATATTGATATTGCTGATCAGTTCCTATGCTTCCTTCTACAGTAATAAAAAGCTTATAGACACGTCGCGGTGGGTAAACCATACAAACGATGTTATAAAGCATGCTGAGGCCATGATATCACTGGCAAAGGACGCAGAGACAGGGCAGAGAGGTTATATTATTACAGAGGATACCATTTTTTACAGCCCTATACCGGGGCCTATAAGCGTGCGCTTACAGCGTGCCAGCTGCTGAAAAACCTGACATCTGATAACCCGGTGCAGCAGCAAAATATTGACGAAGCGAAGGACCTTATAGATCAGCGCTTTGTGCAAATGCAGCGGGTGCTAAGCCTGACAACCAAGCAAACAGCCGAAAGCAGGGCCAACTATCTCCTTACCAGCCACGATGAGATGGTGAAAGGGAAAATGATAATGGATAAGTTGCGGGCCGTGGTAGAAGAAATTAAAACTGAAGAACAACGGCTTTTAAAGATTCGTACAGATGAACAGGAGACCTACATAAAGTATGCGCCGGTGATGGTTATTTTTGCAGCCCTCATTTCTGTATTAATATCTGTGCTTGCTTACTTTAGAATAAAAGCTGACCTGGATATGCGGGTACAGAAACAAAAGGAGGACGAAGAATTATACATAGCAACCGGTAAGCGCATAGCTGAGATAGAAAAGGTAACATCTGTGATAGCCGCAGGCGACTATACTGTACGCTCCAAGGACGAAGCAAAAGATGAACTGGGCAGAATATCTGCTGCGCTCAATGATATGGTGGTGTCGCTGGAGACAAATTTTGCCGAACTGGAAAGAAGAAACTGGCTGCAGAGTGGTAGCGTGGTGCTAAGTAATGCAGTAAGAGGCGAGCGCTTTGTAAAAAAAATGGCGCAAAAAATACTAAGCCACTTGTCTGCATATTTAAATGCACAGGTGGCAACTCTCTATATTGCAGACAGCAATTTGAACCTCAGATTGCGGGGAGGATATGCAATAACTAATGCTCCGGATGAGATACCGCCGGGTGAGGGGTTTGTGGGGCAGGCAATGCAAAATGGGAAGATGATAGTTGCAGAGAATCTTCCAGCTAACTATCTGTCTATTGCTTCGTCTATAGGCAGTACCCAGCCTGTTGCAGCTATTGTATTGCCGCTGGTGTATGACAACAATATTGTTGGCGTGATAGAGCTGGGAATGTTGCGCAAGCCCAATGAAACGGAACTGACTTTTCTGCGCGACAATGAAGAAGCGCTGGCGATAGCGCTGAATACGGCTCTCAACTATGAACGTATACAGACCTTGCTTGAAGAAACACAGGCACAGTCTGAAGAGCTGCAGTCGCAGCACAATGAGTTGGAAAATATAAATGCTGAACTGGAGATGCAGACCGCCAAGCTGCAGGCATCGGAAGAGGAGCTGCGTGTGCAGCAGGAAGAGCTGCAACAGGCAAACAGGGAGCTTGAAGAGCGTTCCAGCATGCTGGAGGAACGCAACCAGCTGATACTGGAGCGCAACCTGGACGTGCAACGCAAGGCGGAGGAACTGGAGCTGAGCACAAAGTACAAATCTGAATTCCTGGCAAATATGTCGCACGAACTGCGTACGCCACTCAACTCTATATTGTTGCTGAGCAGGTTGCTGGCGGACAATAGTACCAATAACCTGGATACAGACCAGGTAGAATATGCCCGTGTGATTCAGAGCTCAGGTAATGGGCTGCTGACGCTTATTGATGAGATACTGGACCTGTCGAAAATAGAAGCGGGTAAGATGGACCTGGAATACGAGCGTGTTACTGTGAAAGAGATAGCAGAAGATATGCGTTCGCTCTTTGAGCCAATGGCCAATGATAAAAAGATAGGATTTAAAATAGAAACAGATGACTATGTTGTGCCTGAGTTTGACACTGACAAGCTGAGGCTGGAGCAAGTGTTGAAGAATCTGCTTTCAAACGCGCTGAAATTTACAAAGACCGGTAGTATAACGCTGAAGATGGCTAATAACGTGAAAGATGGCTACATTGATTTTTCTGTTACAGATACCGGGATCGGAATTGCGCCTGGAAAGCAAAAGCTGATATTTGAAGCTTTCCAGCAGGCCGATGGATCTACAAGACGAAACTACGGTGGCACTGGGCTGGGGTTATCCATTAGCCGGCAACTGGCAAGGTTGCTCGGTGGTGACATAGCATTGGAAAGTGTGGAAGGTAAGGGTAGCAGATTTACACTAACTGTGCCGGTAAGTGAGGAGCGGATCGTGGTGACGCAAATCGACAAAGCAGAAGAAATTCACGAGGACATTATGCCGGCAGAAAAGGCGGTTGTGAAGGATGAAAGTTACAACAGTAAATATGTGGCTTCAAATATTCCCGATGCATTACCTGACGACAGGTATACCGTGAAGCAGGGCGATAAGGCAATACTTATAGTAGAGGACGATATGAACTTTGCGCGCTCACTGCTGGAGTTTACCAGGAAGAAGGGATACAAAGCCATATTAAGTGTGCGTGGTGATGAAGGTCTGGAACTGGCGCGGAAGTATCAGCCGATAGGCATACTGCTTGATGTGCAACTGCCTGTAAAAAGCGGGCTGCAGGTAATGGATGAGCTGAAGGCAGACCCGAGAACGCGCCATATACCGGTGCATATGATGTCATCGCACTCGCTTAAGAAGGAAAGCCTTACAAAAGGCGCTATCGATTTTATTGACAAGCCATTTGCCTTTGAGCAGATGCAGGACGTTTTCAATAAGCTGGAACATGTGCTTAACCGCACTACCAAGAAGGTGTTGATAGTTGAGGACAATCCAATACATGCCAAAGCCCTTTCGTATTTCCTGGAGACCTTTAACATTAACTCTGATATAAAGAATACTATATCAGAAAGTATTGCAGCACTCAAAAAGGATACGGACTGCGTGATACTTGATATGGGCATACCTGATGCTAAATCATATGAAACGCTGGAACAAATAAAAGAGGATCCGAGCCTGGAAGGGTTGCCTATAATTGTGTTTACAGGTAAAAGTCTGTCGATGGCAGAGGAGCAGAAAATAAAAAAATATGCAGACTCCATTGTAGTAAAAACGGCGCATTCGTACCAGCGCATTCTTGATGAGGTATCTATTTTTCTGCACCTGATGGAAGAAAATACGAAACCTGTCCACTCCAGCTATACAAAGCGGCTGGGGATACTGAATGATGTACTGAAACAAAAAACTGTGTTGGTGGTAGATGATGATGTCCGCAACATTTTTTCGCTTACCAAGACGCTGGAGAAAGCCAATATGAATACTATAGCAGCTATAGACGGTAAGGAAGCTATTGAAAAGCTGAATGAGCATAAAAATATAGACATAGTACTGCTGGACATGATGATGCCCCAGATGGATGGCTATGAGACGGCAACGCGTATACGCGAGCATCCGGAATGGAGGAGCCTGCCAGTTATTGCAGTTACCGCCAAGGCTATGACAGGTGACCGGGAAAAATGTATAAAGGCAGGAGCCTCAGACTATATCACTAAGCCGGTAGACCTTGACCAGCTATTGTCGCTGCTACGTGTATGGTTGTATGAAAAAACATCAAGCGCTGCAAATGGATAGGAAACCGAATGTGTTGATTATTGATGATGACCCTCGCAATATTTTTGCGCTAAAGGCAATGCTCCGTTCCAAGGGCTTCGACTGTGTTACTGCGTTAACAGCGCACCAGGGGTTGGCATTTCTCGCAGAGTCTGCGGAGATAGACATTGTGCTGCTGGATATGATGATGCCCCAGATGGACGGCTACGAAGCTATACCCAGGATAAAAGCTAAGCATAGTGTGCCCGTAATAGCAGTGACAGCCCAGGCAATGCATGGTGACCGGGAAAAGTGCCTGCAGGCCGGTGCCGATGACTATCTCTCTAAGCCTATAGATGTTGACAAATTGCTGAACGTGATGAAAACCTATATTAAACACCTGTAGCCTTGGAGATCAGTATTAATGATGAGCAACTAAAAGCACTTCTTAGTGATGTGCTGGATATTTATGGTTATGATTTCAGCGATTACTCCCACGCATCGATTGTCAGGAGGGTGAACCGGCTGATTTCGCTTGATAAGTTTCCCAGCTTCGCAGAGTTTCATTTCAGGTTACGCACAGATGCCCAGTACCTGGAGCGGTTTGTAGAGGAGATTACCGTGAATGTGACAGAAATGTTTCGTGACCCATCATTTTACACTGCTTTGCGGGAAACGGTGATACCTGAGATAGCCTCAAAACCATTTATTCGCATATGGCATGCCGGCTGTGCCACGGGCGAAGAGGTGTATTCTATGGCCATAATGCTGCATGAGGCGGGCCTGCTGCATAAATCGCTGCTGTATGCTACAGATATTAACCCAAGCGTAGTAGAGCAGACACGCCGTGGCATATTTTCGCTGGCGCATATGCGCGAATATTCAGAGAACTATATAGCGTCTGGCGGTAAGCATGATTTCTCCTCCTACTACTCTGCCAAGTACGACCGGGTGATATTTAACGATATGCTACGGGAGAAAATTATCTGCTCTACACATAATCTCGTGTCTGATAGGTCTTTTAACGAGTTTCAGCTCATACTTTGCCGCAACGTGCTCATCTATTTTGATAAGTATCTTCAGGACCGTGTTTTAAAGCTGTTTGATGCAAGCCTGGAAAGACTTGGTTTTATGGCACTGGGATCTAAAGAAACCATGAAATTCTCCGACGTTCATCCATCATATCACCAACTCGGTAAGGAAAAAATATGGCGCAAGAAAAAGTAAAGGCATCGGACAGACTTGTAGCTATTGGCGGATCGGCAGGGAGCCTGGAGGTGCTGCTGTGCCTGCTGCCGGCACTTGGGCAAATCAACTTTGCTATACTGATCGTGGTGCACCGCAAGGTTTCCAATGATCCCATACTGCGCGATCTGCTGGCATCGAGGACAAAGCTGACGGTGAAAGAAATAGAAGAAAAAGAAGTACCTGTGCCCGGAACAATATACCTGGTACCAGGGGACTACCATGTGCTGCTGGAGCAGGATAAGAGCTTTACGCTGGACTACTCTGAGAAAGTAAATTACAGCAGGCCGAGTATCGATGTCGTTTTTGAGTCGGCTGCGAATGTGTATGCCGATAAGCTTGTTTGCATTCTGCTTTCCGGCGCTAACGCCGATGGTACAGAAGGACTACGCCATGTGAAGCTGCATGGCGGCTCCACCATAGCCCAATTGCCGTCTGCATCAGACGTGCCATACATGCCAGAGCAGGCTATACTGGGGAAAGTGGTAGATCGGATTATGAATATAGAGGAGATAATCGATTTTGTAAAGAACTTCTAAGTCGGCCGGCAGCCTCTATTTATATTTCTTTTTCAACGCATCAATGATCTCATTTTTTGTTTTGTATTTGGCCTTTACGGGCTTGCCGTCCTGTATTCCTTCCATGCCACTTTCTATTCCGGTCAGCTTTTCATCAAACCTTTTTACTTTTACGGGCAACGGTCGCAAAGCTATATTATCATAAACCCGGTTAATGTAGACTGTGCCGCTGGACTGGTTGTCTTTCTGGTGGGCTGTAGCCATTATTACCAGCTCTTTTACCTGGTCGCTGTCGGCATTGGCAAAGAAAGCAGGGCCAATATTCACCTGGCTCCCTCCATTGGTAAAAGTATCAATCAGTATACGCTTATACATGTCGTTTGTAGTAGGCACAAACAGGTATGCCAGCGTGCGGAAATTATCCTTAGTCATTGCACCATCTTCCTGCACATAATATTTCTGTGTGTAGAAGGCTAATATGGAGCTGGATCCCCATTCGTCCGTCTCCAGCACCTTCGTCTTCATATCCGCCGGGAATTCTGTGTATAGCGGTCTCGCCCGTACTACAAATTGCAGGGCAGACTCTCTGGCTTTTCTCTTTACCACCTGGCCCGGCAGCTTTATACTTTGCAGGGCGCTTTCCGGGCTTTGGTAATATTCGTCTGTGTTGTTTTCCAGGCACTTTTTTATGCGCATATCCCACAGATACTGCATAGGTTTGTTAAGGTCGCCATCAGGGTTTACATCGTTATCGTAGGTTTCCTGCGTCTTGCGGTACTTCGTCCATATATCATCATATATCTTGTCTATTTCCAGGTCTATCTTCTCCTCGCTATAGTCGCGCGAGGAGAGCGCTTTTTCCAGCAGGTCCGTATAAACGAGCGCAATATCGTAGTGGTCCTGCTCGTGTATAAGTATGTAGTTAGAGTGTTCTTTTTTTGTTGACTCCCGTACAAATGCCCTGCTCTGGAAAGCGCAATTGCCATGAAAGGCCAGCTTTATCCTTCCGCTGGGCAACCGCTCACCACTGTCTGCTGTGAAATAGATAGCAGGGCATACGTACGCTGCCGGCTGCAGATATCGGGCAGCCAGCTTCTGTTCAAGATCCCTATCCATCTTCCCTTTAAAATCTTCCCAATTTATAGTGCGGTTATTGAGGGTGAAACCCTCAGGAGCCATCCAGTTATCATCTTGCGCCAGTGCGGGCAGGGAACAGCAGATGAGTAGGGCAAGTATAAGTAAGCGCATTATTTACTTTTTGCATTAAAAATAAGCCGTATTTCAGAGTTGGCAAAATGAGCTGAAAGGGGATGTGAGGTAGTCGTTAAGAGGAGTTGTTTCTAAAAGATCATGTTGGAACCCGAAACGAATAGCAGCTCGTTTAAAGCGGGTCATGTATTTAATAGGTGTTGAACTTTATCCAACAAAAGAGGTATGTCATTTCATCACTACTTTCCAAATGATCGTCTCATCTACATCGTCATAGGCATGAATAACCCGATTTCTCAAATTCACTATCCTGCGCGCAAATGAAACCGGAGCATCCCCATTTATTTTTAATAGATTATTGGTTGCCTCTCCGATTATTTCCAGTTCTCTTTCTATCGCACGTCTTTTAGTAACATTGGTTGCAAATTCTTCAAATATTCTTCGCCCTTCCAGGTGGACATCAATATGCAGTGCGGCCTGTTGTATATCACGTAATAGCTTTTTTTCCTCGGCGGTCATATAAGTTGTAGCTTAATGCGATCAATAACTTGCACCAGGTAGGGGTTTTTAAGCGTTTTTTCCATAACCAGATCTACACTTTTATGCAACAGATCTTCCAACTTTTCTGCAAGAGAAAAGTAATTGTCTGCGTAAGTCACATAATTCATGTTGTCGGGAAACTTTATGATAAAGTCAACATCATTCTTTTCGTTCATTGTGCCCCTTACCGCACTTCCAAACAGGAATGCACGCTCCACCCCATGCTGTAACATCAGGTGCTTAATTTCAGGCAGATGTTGCGCTACAATGTCCTCCATAGTATAAATTTAGCACTATCGCACGAACAAAAAAAGCCTCGCAATTGCGAGGCTTTCATTTATAAACGTGATTCCGTTGGGACTCGAACCCAAGACCCATACATTAAAAGTGTATTGCTCTACCAACTGAGCTACGAAATCATAAGAAAAGAACTAAAACAAAAACTGCTGTAGCAGTAATTGGGAGCGCAAAGATAAGAATATACAGTTCCCGACAAAAAGTTTTTCAAACAAATTTATCAACTAGTCGCAAATCCTTTATTGTAAAGCGTTTTAAAGGATAGGGATAATGTTTATTTGTGGCAAAGCGTTCTTTTTTTGCATAAATGACGGACGCGGGCGCACTAGCTAAGGTTAAAAAACAAACAAAAGCTTAAGGTTCAGCAGGCGGGAAGTAAGCCTGTTTGGCACAGCATATGTCTTCTGGCTGGTTTGGTCTTGTATCCAGGTATAGGATAGGGTATTCTGTATACTCAGCAGGTTAAACACTTCAAAACTTGCCCAGATGCTTTTTATGTTATTGAAGAAGCTGTGTGCAGGATGATTCTTGCGGCTGGCATCGAGCAGCAGGGCAGAGAAGCCAATATCCACACGCTTATAGGCAGGTACCCGCTGAATGTCCTGGTACAGGTGCGTGTTTGGCGCACCAAAAGGCAGGCCGGACGCGTAGATAGCATTGATATGCACCTTGTAGTTCTTGTGTTTAGGTATGTAGTCTTCAAAGTACATGCCCAATGAGAAACGCTGATCTGAGGGTAGCGGGAAGTAATTGTTGTACCCGGGTATACTTGCACTATCTGTGATGCGCTGAGCGGCTTTCATAAGGCCAATACTGATCCATGATGTAGCGCCTGCCACAAGGTCGCCATAGAGCCGCAGCTCACCGCCATACACATAGCCTACGGCGTCGTTTTTGCCTGTGTAGCGTATACGCACATTGTCGTAATAATAGGGATCAAGATCCCATAGGTTTTTGTAATAGCCCTCTATAGTGATCTTGAATGGGCGGCGGTACATTTTAAAGTTGTAATCAGAACCCAAGACAGCCTGGTAAGATTTTTGGGCTTTAAGCTGCAAATTCACACCGCCGGTAAGGTCGCGCATCTCGCGATAGAAGGGTGGCTGCGAATAAAGGCCGGTTGAGAATTTAAACACCCAGTCGTTCTTCCATTCCGGTTTGTAGGCAAGTTGTGCACGAGGGCTTACCAGGAACTCGCTGTTGAGAAAACTGTAATTGAAGCGGACACCTACTGTAGCAATTAGCTTGTTAGCAGAGTCGAAGTGGATATTGTCCTGCAGGAAGGCGCTGATGCGTGTGTAATTAAAGTCGGAAGTAGAATGGTAGAAATAAGCCATCTGCAACTGGTCAGGATTGTAGGGCTGTGTAAAGGCTGCTGAGTCGCGGCGCTGCCACTCGTGCAGGTCATCACTTATACTGGTAACTATGGCGTTTACGCCAAACTGTATGAAGTTCTTCTTTGCATCGTAAGAGCCACGAACGCCCAGGTCGCCCACGGCCACATTCAGGTAATTACGTGCAAAGTCCTGGATACCACCCGTTCCCAGGTAGGTTTTTATTTGTCCGAAATTGGCCTTGCTCATATCGGTCTGCAGCTCGCCAAAAAGGTACTGACCGTTGATGTCGTAGGTTTCATACTCATTGGTCTGAAAGGCAGAGGCCAGAAACTTCAGCTTAAACTTGTTGTTGGGTGCATGGTAGGCAGCAGAGATACCGCCAAAGCGGGAGTCAAACTGGTCGAACTCACTGCCCTGGTAAAAAACATCGAGCTGATATGCCTGATTCAGCACCCCGAAACTTGCCGTCTGCGACTGTGGGAAGAAGGTGAACCGGTTGCGTGCATAATTGGCAATAACTTCGAGCTCCCACTTTTTGCTTATGCTATAGTTTACCAGCGCCTGCAGATCGCTGAAGGACGGGTTGTATATACCCTTGGTGGGCTGTGACTGCAGCAGGTATTGGTTGCTCTTTTGCCGGGCACCTATAAGGTAGGTGAGTTTCCGGTTTTTAGATGCGCCTTCCAGGTGCAGGTTGGCTCCCAGCAGGCTCACCATTAACGATGCTCCAAACTGCGTAGGCCGTTTGTAAGTAACGTCGAGCACACTGCTCATTTTATCGCCATAGCGGGCCTGGAAGCCGCCTACGGAGAAGTTGACGTTTGAAACAAGATCGGAATTAATAAAGCTCAACCCCTCCTGCTGCCCCGCGCGAACGAGGAAAGGCCTGTATATCTCAAAATCGTTTACATAAACCAGGTTCTCATCGAAGCTGCCACCACGAACGCTATACTGTGAGGTAAGCTCGTCGTGTGACCCTACGGCCAGCTTTATAAGACCTTCAAGCCCGCCACCAGGGCTGGGGTTTAGCGGTATCAGGTTAGGGTCTATGAGCACACTGCCGGCTTCAAAGCGGGCGCGCTGGTCTTTGAGCACAAACTCAACCAGCTCATTCTTAAGTGCAAGTACTACATCTATGGTCCGGGTTTCGCCGGGGGATAGCTGAATAACACGGCGTACCAACTCTCCCTGGAAAGAGTATACTATGTTTATGGTTTTTCCGGCTGGTACCTCAACAAGGTAAAAGCCCTTTGCATTGGTATTGGTACCAACACCGGTGGCGGCATCGGCCACAATCGCTGTTTCTATTGGCTTGCCCTTCTGATCGCGCACAAAGCCACTGATGGTGGCCCGCTGCGCAAACGCAAGAACGCATGTAAAAAGCAAAACGACAGATAGACAGAATGATTTATTCAACATACGGTACGATATGGCCAACTTGGTTTCTCCGGAACTTTAAACGTAATGAAGATAACTTTATTTCCCTGCCTGCTTTAATCTTTTTATCATGTCTTTAGGGTCGGGGGCAGAGAATACCGTGTTGCCAGCCACCAGCACATCGGCACCGGCAGCCACTATCTCTGCGGCATTTTCAAGCGTTACGCCTCCATCTATTTCAATAAGGGTATTGCTTCCCGCACTCGTGATCATCTCCTTTGCCTCGCGTATCTTTTTGAACGTAAGCGGCAGGAATTTCTGACCTCCAAAACCGGGGTTGATACTCATAACGAGCAGCAGGTCTATCTCATGAATAATATCCTGCACCATGCTTACGGGTGTATGCGGATTGATAGACAGTCCGGCCTTCATACCCAGCGCCCTAATTGACGTAAGTGTGCGGTGCAGGTGGTATCCAGTTTCATAATGAACGGTAAGATAGTCGGCGCCGGCCTTTTTGAAATCTTCAAGGTAGCGTTCTGGTTGCTCGATCATCAGGTGCACATCAAATGTCTTTTTTGCGCGTTTCTTCATTTGCGCAATGATGGGCATGCCGTAGCTGATGTTTGGCACAAATTTGCCATCCATTACATCCAGGTGAAACCAGTCGGCTTCACTATCATTGATCATATCTATCTCTGTTCCCAACTTTAGAAAGTCGGCGGAAAGCATGGAGGGGGCAATTAGCGGCATATTTTTCTTTTAAGTCAAATTAAAAATTCTAAAATTCCAAGTACATATTAGACCTACTTCAACCCCAGGCGTTGCAGCGCCTCTTTGGGCTTGTCATACGCGGTGTCCAGGTGATGCGACTGGCGGTAGTCGGCAAGGGCTTCCTTGGGTTTGTTGAGCATTTCATTGCAGAGGCCACGATTAAAATAGGCCGCAGCATTTAGCGGGCTCACTTTTGTGGCAATATCATACTGCCGGAAGGATTTCTCAAACGAGTCTTCCTGCATGAGTATGTAGCCCATATTAAAGTATGCCTGCACATAGTGGCCATTGCGCATGATACACTTTTTAAATTCTTCCTTGGCTTTGGCGTCTTCCCCGCGTTTCTGGAAGTACTCGCCCCTCGCAAAGATGGGCATAACGTCCATGGTGTCTTTAAGATAGGCATCATCCAGGTATTTCAGTGCGATTGGGTCATTCTTAGCGCTGTAGAGCAAACCTAACTGAATGATCGCATCACTGTATTCAGGGTCTTCTTGTCGCGCAGTTTCGAAGCTGGACATAGCCTGGGCTGTATCCTTCATGTCTTTGTACACCATTCCTTTCAGAAAGTAGCCTTCCGCAATATGCGGGTTGTGGCGGAGCGCGATATTTATTTCGCTAAATGTGCCTTTAAAGTCCTTCAGGCAAAGGAATAGCTTGGCAATTTTGAGATGAGCATGGGGGTCTTCCGGATTTTTACGGATAGCTTTTTTGATCCATTCGATGGAACCATTGATGTCTTTATTTTCGAAAAGCATATCGCCAACGGCGCTGTAGTACTGCGCCTGGTTAGTATCGAGGGAAGATGCTGTTTTGTAATCCTTTAGCGCCAGTGAGTCATACCGCAGTTTGTAGAGTATGCGGCCACGCTCAAAATAAAGAGCGGCATCAGTAGGGGAGCCTATGATCTGGTCAGTTATTTTTTTGAGCCTGGGATCGCTGGTGAATACCGGGTTGGCGTTATCAGCAACAGGGGTAGTGTTCTTGTTCTTACAACTAATAAAGACCATTATCCCCAGTACCAGCGGGATATACTTTATCCATGTGCATTTCATGCCGCAATTTATTGAAAAAAGATCAGTACGATGGAATTTAAGGGTCTGAAAAGAACTAAAAGTGATGTAAAATTCATTCTTATTTTGCTGTAGTTCCGGCATAATGCTTTATGGTACTCAATTCAGCATCCTTGGCTATTCTCTCTTCGTCGAGGTCGAAATCATCCTGTAGCCCAAGCCAGAATTTCGGAAGCCTGCCCATAATTTCGATTTTAATGGTAATCTATGATGGTTACATTATTTACACGAAAAAGCGGATAAACTAATTTATCGGCTTTTAGAACTATTATGAATCCTGATTAACGTCGCGTGAATTTAATTAAACGCATCCTTTATTTTATCAAAAAAGCCTCGCTCTTCCCGCTCTGCCTTGGCATTTGGCCCGGGGCGGAAGTTGGGAGAGTTTTTGAGCTTTTCCATCATGTCTTTTTCTTCACTGCTGAGGTGCTGCGGAGACCATACATTTACTTCAATCAGCTCATCGCCCTTTTCATAGCTCTGGAAAGCCGGGAAACCCTTGCCTTTAAGGCGGAAGATCTTACCGCTCTGCGTACCTGCCGGTACCTTTATTTTCGCTTTCCCGTCTATAGTTGGCACCTCCGCCTGCATGCCCAATACAGCTTCGGGGAATGAGATATGAAGCTGGTATACTACATCCAGATCATGCCTGTTAAGGAATTCATGTTTTTCTTCTTCTATCAGCAGCAGCAGATCGCCGGGAGGGCCGCCGCGCTCGCCTGCATTACCACGGCCATGCATACTTAGCTGCATGCCTTCCTGCACGCCTGCTGGTATATCCAGGCTCAGTGTTTCTTCTCCATATACACGCCCTTCGCCTTTGCAGTTCCCGCACTTTTGGGTTATAGAGCTGCCTTCGCCGCTACAGGTGGGGCAGGTAGTAACCGTCTGCATCTGGCCAAGGAAGGTGTTGGTTACCCTGCGTACCTGGCCTGAGCCGCCACAGGTACCACAGGTTTGTATGGAGCCTTTGTCCTTGGCGCCGCTACCTGTGCATTGCTGGCAGGTGATATGCTTTTTTACTTTTATTTTTTTGTTGGCGCCATTCGCTATTTCGGCGAAATCCATTTTCAGCTTTATGCGCAGGTTGGCACCGCGGGTGCCCTGCCTGCGGCCACCGCCACCACCCTGTCCACCAAACATATTGCCAAACATATCATTGCCAAATATGTCTCCAAAATTCTGGAAGATGTCTTCCATGCGCATGCCGCCCGGTCCACCCTGTCCATGACCACCGCCACTACCCATGCCTGCATGCCCGAACCGATCGTACTGCGCCCGCTTGTCAGGGTTACTCAGCACATCATATGCTTCGGCAGCCTCTTTGAATTTCTCTTCAGCTTCTTTATTTCCCGGGTTCCTGTCCGGGTGAAACTGAAGTGCTATTTTGCGATAAGATTTTTTAATTTCATCAGCCGCTGCGCCCTTGGCCACGCCTAGTATTTCGTAATAATCTCTTTTTGCCATATTTATGGAGTTAGGTATTTGGGATCGGGAATCACGATTGTCATTCCCCCGCAAATACCTTGTTTGTATCGTATGTTGAATATCTTTAAATAGGAATCAGATGGGTGACATCCCTACAATCCCAATGCCGTGCTACCAATTCCGGATTCCAGGCAACAGCTCAACCTATTTCCCTACTACTACCTTTGCGTGCCTTATCAGCTTTTCGTTAAGGTAGTATCCCGGTTCCACCATATCTATCACCTTTCCTACCATATTTTCCTTTGGGGCAGGTATTTCTGTTATCGCTTCATGCAGGTCCGCATTGAATTCTTCGTTTACCGCATCCATTTTTTTCAATCCTTTCTGCAGCATAATGCCACGCAATTTATTGAAAACCAATGAAACGCCTTCCTTTAACACGGCAACATCCGTAGTGTTCTCCAGCTGTTTGTCAGCACGGTCCATATCGTCAAGTACTACCAGCAGCGATTGCACCACATCCTTTCCCCCGGTAAGCCTCAGATCTTCCTTTTCTTTTGCCGTGCGGCGCTTATAGTTGTCGAATTCTGCCATCAATCGAAGGTATTTGTCCTTCTGCTCCTGCAGCGCACCTTCCAGTTTCTCTATTTCCTCGTCATTACCTTCACTCAGCACATCTCCGCTCCTGCTGTCATCAGCATTTAGCACGTTTGCCAGGGCTTCATCCATTTCCTCGTTCTGTGACAAGTTGTCGGCATTTTCATTCATAGTTTTTTTATTGTCCTTTATATTGTCACTCATAGCCTTATTTTTTTTAAAAAACATATTGACGTTATTTCCGCAATTATTTTGCCAAAACCATATTTGGGACAAAATGTCGCAAAAAAGCGAAAGTTGCAGCAGTTGCAGGCAGCAAAAATAAAAAGGAAGAAGCTATTTCTTTAGTTTGATTATTTAATTAATTTGCAATGCTTATAATACCTGTTTAGTCACCCTGTTTATAATATTGCCCCAAATATTTCCCTATGAAGAAAGTCCTCTTCCTTGCTTTATTCGTGTTTTCAGTTGGCGGTGCAAGTGCCCAGGCAGTATCGCTGCTGGAGTCTTTTAACACACCCTGCGCTATACTCGGAGCAAACTACCCTTTGCTATGGACAGAATATGGAATATATGCTAACGAGGCCCTTGGTTGGACATGTGGACCTACAGACGGGCGTACCGGAACACCGGGAATGGGATGCAATAATTTTGATGGGGTGGGGTACTTTGTAGATACGGCCTGGTTATTTACTCCCCAGCTGAACCTTAGCTATTATACAGGCAACATTTACCTGCAATATGATACCCGCTTTGCATCAAATGCCGGTCGGCTGGCTGTGCTTGTTTCTAATACCTACATTCCGGGCGGCGGAGACCCAAACCTGGGCGGGCAGACCTGGTACGATGTTACCTCATCCATGTCCCCCGTAATAGGTGGTTCCAGCTCAGATAGCTGGGAAACCGTACAGGTAGACCTCACGCCTTTCGCCAGCTCCCCCATGTATGTTGCGTTCCGTTATACCTCAGATATTACCGGCTCAGGCAAATGGGTAATAGATAATGTAAAGACTACCCAGCAAAAACTGGGTATAGAAGAAACGGGAATTGCCCGGTTGCCGCTCACTGTAATTGGTAACAGCAGTGCAGGAAGTATTACTTTGGCCTACAGCTTAACCACTGCCGGGCAATATGACATTGCTATATATGATATTGTGGGCCGCAAGGTGTATAATGAACCATTAGTAGCAAATGCAGGTAACGGTTCCCACTCCATCACAGACATATCAATACACAGCGGCATGTATCTCGTGAAAATGAGCAATGAATCTAACTACGGCACTGCAAAAGTGATAATACCGTAAAGATCATACTCCGATATTATACCCAATATCAATAACCATCATTGTAAGCATCACAAAGGCTGATCTATGCTCAGCTTGCTTTGGCACGTAGATAGCAGCAGTACAAGTTTCCAGTTCAATGCAATGTATTTTGTCCAAATATATTAAAAACAAAAAGCAGCGCAAACCTGCTATACGGAGCCGGGAGCCGGGAATTTGATAACAGCAGACTGGATTTTGAAAATTTGTCTATCTTAGCGGAAATCTCCTTGTATGAAAAAAGGCTTTTTTTCGGTTGTAATGTTATTGTGCTGCGGTTTCCTGTTTTCAGGCTGCATCAAATCATCTCCGAATGTAACCACTATTAACCCATCTATGTCTGCTAACGTAGGCTCTTATAATTTTATCGCATTCAAAACTGTACCCTCTACCATAAGATCTCAGGTACGCGACACCGGTACTACACTGGTTATCACAGGCTATACCGCGGATAAAGTATCGCCACGAGACAGGATAGTACTTACGGTAACCAAGTATACCGGGCTTACCGGAACATTTTCAATAGTACAGGGCCAGGCTTCTGCTACTTATTACCATGGCTCTTCGGTAGGTGTAGCGCTCGGTGGGGTTGTCTCTATCCAGAACGTAAGCACAACCAATATCTCCGGTTATTTTTCCTTCACTACCCAGGACAACTTGTCGGTGCAAAACGGCGTGTTTAATGTAGGGCTGCCATAGCAGATACGAAATCGCGGCTTTTAGCGTTATGAGTTACGGTGTGAATTTATGAAAAGGCTTATCCTTATAATTATACCTTTGTCGCTGTTTTTTGGCATGCCGGCCTGTAAAAAGGCAAAAGGCCCAGCCAATGGCAATAGTGTGCAGCCTAATAATAACCTTGATTCCACTGTGGGTATGACGGCCACCATCAATGGCCGCGACTGGAAATCAGATTCTGCATACGGATACTTTGTGCTCAAGTCGGGTAACGATAGCAGCAATGTGAACCTGATGATAACCGCCACCCAAAAGCTGAATGACACGGCCAGAACAATAACCTTTAATATCAATAACTATACCGGGCCTAATTCCTACACCATAAATCCTCCATTTAACACAGCAACGTACTATGTTGGTAATTTCAGGCACTTCTCCGATTCAGGAATAGTAATAGTAGCCAGTGATACAGCATACGGCCTTAGGGGCACGTTCTACTTTAAAGCCGATACGTTTACTATAGCTGCGGGAAGATTTGATGTGGCAATACCGTAGAGAATGATCTAATTGGCAAATATGCCTTTGATACGCTACACGGATCAGTAATGGCCCTTCAGTGACAAAATAACGCTTCGGTTGCCCTCCACCTCACATACTGTCCTGTTCATTTTCTTTGGCATTATAAGTAACAACTACATACATAAATTCTTAAAGTCTACGGCAGTTACTTTCCCTTCTTTCGCTTGTTTACGGCTGATTTCTATTTTTTTTACAAAAGCAGGATCATATCTCTCTTCTTCCCTGGAAACGAAACTCACATTGAGCAATTTCAAAACTGCTTTTGTCGCTTTTAGCTGCTCCCGATTTTCCGGCTTTATTAATATAATCTTCATTGAAAGATTAGTTTATGCAAATAAAGGTAAGTGTTTTTTGAGGAGGTCAATCGGGATAGGATACGATCTGTAGGTCTATAGCTATCAACTTGTTTTGTATGCAAACATTAATGCCCCGCATGTGCGAGGCATTAATGTATAAAAATGAGCTGCGCTTACTTTAACTCAGGGTGTGGTGGAGGCACATTGGTAGTACCGGTCTCATCTACGTTAGCCGGGCGGTAGGTAACGATATTCTCGTCGCCATCCTGACCATACTTGAATATGAAGCGGTCGCGGCTGATGTTCTTTTTGTCGGTCATGAACTCAATTACTGCATTTACATGCTCCCATGAGTGCTGCTCTTTTATTTTGCTGCCGCTGCCGCCACCCATTATCACCACTTTGCAGTTAGGGTTGCCCTGCATCTGCGCTGCCAGTGTAGATAGCTGCACTTCCATAGGCACACTTATATGGTTGGTCTTTTCAGTAAAGAGCAGGGTGCCGGGAGGTATATTGCCACATATTTTCTTGTCTTGCATGTCTTTGCAGCCATCAGGGCAAGGGCAGTGGCCTACACCGTCAGCGTCTACAGGTTGGCACTCAGTAGGTGTTATCAGCTGCTTGTCTTTGTAGTCCGGCACACCGTCACCATCGGTATCCATAGGGCAGCCGTGGGCATCTACCGCCAGGCCTTTAGGCGTATGCGGGCATTTGTCAAACTGGTCTGTGATTCCGTCTTCGTCCTCGTCAGGCAATACAGGGTTTGGCAGTATCATGTGGCGTGGGTAAGAAAGCTCGCTGTAAGAGTGGTCCAGTGGGTTTATCCAGTACAGTGGCTCTACCGATTTTTTCTTCGTCTTCAGGTTGTAGTTAACGCTGAATGAAAAATAGCTGATCGCATCTGACTTGATACCCGGAGCTACTGTATTACCCAGTGGCTTACCGTAGCGCGATCCGTCAAGGTATGCATCAGATGGGAATGTGTAGCGCTCTTCCAGCTGAAGATTGATCTTATTATTGATCTTGTATTGTACGCCTGCGCCTATGCTTGGTGCAAAGTCGAGTGTCTTTTTGTCCAGTATCTTTCCGCCGCCGCCATTGTCTGCCTTGCTTTCATAGCTCTTGTCCATTTTCTTCTGCAGGTCCTTGCGTATCTTACTATACTTAGTGTCTTTGCCTACTATGGAGTCAAAAGCATAGGGCTGGTACTTGCCGTTCAGCGCGTTCATCCATGTCTTATACCCCAGTGCTCCCAGGCCAAAGTAGCCGAAGAAAGACACCTTGTTGCGCGCATTGTGGAAGTTGATGTTATATGCATTGAACATCAGGTCCAGGTTCAGCTGCGATGATTCCATTTTTGCTGCACGGTATATAGGATAGGCAGGCTGTGCTGCTGTGGCGTACTGCCGTGGAGTATAACCGTACTCTGAGTAGGGTGCATCGTAGCCAGTAGTGGGCTGGCGGTCCAAGCTCTTGGCAACTCCGTATATGTACTGCATTCTGAGGGAGAAGATATAGCCAAGCGATTTGCGGACATTTACACTAAAGCCTCCGCCGCCTTTTTGCCAGAGCATAAGGGTAGGAACATTGCCAATAATATTATATAGACCAATACCTGCGCCTACTTCCCACTTATTGCGTGGCTTGGGCGGGAAGATCTCCTGGTGGTTTAGGTATTTTTTGTACTGTTTGATGCGGAACTTAGGGTAGAGCGCAGAATCGAATACATCGTAGTTTTTGCCACGATAGGTCATATCACGATTGGCCCACTGCATGCCGGATGGTTTTGAGGTATCTGATGCTGGTGTGGTGTTTTCAGAGGAAGCGGAAGTGGTAGCAGGATCGGCTGCTTTGGTGGGCTTTTTTTTCTGCGCCAATACCGAAAAGGTCATCAGCAAAAAAAGACCAGTAAGTAAAAAATACTTCTTATCAGGCATAATCAGAGTGTTAATATGTATATTTTTATTACTATAAAAATACATGAACAAAGGTATGTGGGTATGCTCAAAAAACAAACCGCAATATGAAATAAACAGCTATTTTATCATTTTATTGCTTGCCCACTTTACGGCTCAAAAAAAATTGTGGTGATTAAGATTCTTATTTCGACTTTTACATCTCCTAAGAAAGCGGAAAGTAACATTGCCCTGGTACGAACAGGGACACAAACAACTGCTATTTTTGGTGCCGATAGTTATCGGGATTACATTTGACTTTTAACTTAAAATGGAGCTCGTAAATAAAGTAATAGGGGCAGAATTATCACTGTTTGAAAAGAAGTTTACGGAGAGCGTTAAAAGCACCAATCCATTGCTCGACCGTATCATGCGGTTTATCATAAGGCGCAAAGGGAAGCAGATGCGTCCCATGTTCGTATTCCTTTCGGCGAGCATAGCTGGCGGCATCAATGATGTCAGCTACCGGGCGGCGTCACTGATAGAACTGCTGCACACGGCTACACTGGTGCATGATGATGTAGTAGATGACTCTATGAAGCGCAGGGGCTTCTTTTCTATAAATGCTTTATGGAAAAATAAGATAGCGGTGCTGGTGGGCGACTACCTGCTCTCAAAGGGCTTATTGCTTTCGATAGATAATGGAGATTATAAAATACTCCAGATAACATCGCGTGCGGTAAAGGAAATGAGCGAGGGTGAACTGCTGCAGATGGAGAAAGCGCGAAAACTGGACATAGACGAGGCTGTATACTTTGAGATAATAAGGGCTAAGACCGCGTCACTGCTTTCATCGGCCTGTGCTGCGGGTGCCTATTCGGCAAATGCTGATGAGGCGGCAGCTGATAAATTCCGGTCGTTCGGTGAGAAGGTGGGCATTGCATTCCAGATAAAGGATGACCTGTTTGACTATGGGCAGGACAATATAGGCAAGCCGACCGGCATAGACATAAAGGAAAAAAAAATGACGCTGCCGCTCATCTACACGCTGAACAATGCCGATACAGCCACAAAGCGCAAGATCATATACATAGTAAAGAACAACAGCACCGACCGGGCCAAGGTGAATGAGGTAATCGCATACGTGCAGAAGTCGGGCGGCATTGAGTATGCTGCAGGAAAAATGATGCAGTATAAGCAGGATGCCCTGGACATATTACACTCCTACCCCGATAGCCCTGCACGGCAGGCGATGGAAGAGCTTGTCAACTATGTGATAGACAGGAAGTATTAACCCCAAACCCTCCCGCAAAAGCGGGACCCTGTTCCGGGGCTTCACAGGAGAATTTCTGTTTGGCCTTTGAATCACTAACGGATCAGTGAAGCTTACTGATGAAGACTACAAGAAGATCGTAAAAAAATACGGCACATTTGCAAATGGGCGTAAGGGTCTTGTTCCAGGAAAAGAGTAGCTACTTTATTTTCAATTTCACATCTCCCAGCGATTTCGTCACACATTCAGGGCAAGACGCCTTTATGTCTGTAAATTCCATGATGGTGCCGGATGGGGCGTCTTTGATCTGGGTGAGGATCTCGCGGGTGATGAAACCACCGTTCACGGGTATGGTGGCACCGCCTTTGGCATGGTGTATCTTAAATATATACTGCTTTACGGTATAGGGGTAGCTATACAACGACCTGGGAAATGCAACTTTCAGCGCTGTTTGTTTAAGAATGTCTTTTTGTAGTGCCTCGCTGGTCTGGATCGCGCCTACATGGGCTACGGGCGTAGGCACTTCCTCGCTGTAGAAACTAACCGTTTTAATCACTTTTTTTGTTTTGGCGTTGAGCACCAACAGCTTCATAGGTTTATTGCGCGAGGGGTGGGGCATTGCCAGCACGGCAATGGTGTCTCCTTTTATTTCAGGCTTGCCCATGCGCAGGCTGCCATCTGCCGCCTTTAGTGTCATCTGGGCTGGCTTCAGCGTGGGGCTGTAAACCTGTATGGTGTTGTTGGCTTCCTCGTACAGGACCATTGAGTCCTTATTGGCGCACCATTTGTTCCAAACACGCACACTGTCGGTCTGAGCGAGGGATAGCTGCCACTGCAGGCAAAGCAATATGAAAATGCTGATCGATCTCATTTCTTATGCTCTAAAATACTGTTTTATCAGCGATTTTCAAAACGGAACCATTCATTGGAATGTGAAGGCCGGTTTCAGAGGCGGCAGATAGTGGAGGTTAATCTATTAACCTAAGGCAATAATTTTTATGCAGGGGAAAATGTTGTTCGTTTTGGCTATTTTGTGTGAAACTTAGAGCGTGAGGCGTTATTTGTTGTTGCTGGCATTAGTGTGCTCCATAAGGCTTGGCGCGCAAGACCACCATGAGCTAGGGCTTATGGGGGGAGTGGCCAATTACCGCGGCGACCTTCAGCCAGACCTGCTGCCCTCGTATGGTTACAAACCCATGGCGGGCCTGCTGTATAAGTATTTTATGAATCCTTTTATAGGGGTGCGGTGCGGACTGGCCTACAGCGGGCTCACTGCGAGCGACAGCCGGAGCAATGTGGCTGCTAATGTGGCCCGCAACCTGAGTTTCTCCACCGATCTGTATGAACTACATGCTGCACTGGAGGTGAACCTGGTGCCTATAGAGATCAAGAGAAAAAAAGTAGCACCTTATCTTTTTGGCGGCATCTCTTTGTTTTATTACAACCCATATACAAAAGATAATAACGGGGAAAAGGTATTCTTAAAGCCGCTGAGCACGGAAGGCGAAGGGCTGGGCATGTATCCTGACCGCAAGCACTACAGCCTGCTGAACATGGCATTCCCGTTTGGCGGCGGGCTTAAATTTTTCATGGGTAAACGGATGATGCTGTGCGCCGAGGTAGGGTATAGATATACCAATGCCGACTATATTGATGATGTGAGCAAGTCTTATGTAGACCTCTCTGTGCTACAGGCTAATAAAAGCCAGCTGGCAAAAGATATGTCGTTTCGCGGCAACTCGGTGCCAGTGTGGAATGGCGCTACACCTAGCTATGGCGACAAGCGGGGCGACAACCAGTCGAACGACTGGTACTGGTATGGAAATGTGACGCTGACGGTTTTCTTCCGCTCGTTTAGCTATGCTGCTGATTACATAAAGACGAAGTGTCCGAGCTTTTTCAGGTAGCGGCTATATAATAACGGATATTTCTCTTCTCCCTTTAGTTGTATTACGTGTGTTACCGTTAAATTTGTGCCAGAACACTGGAGAAATGTTGCAAAAACTCGTTATAAAAAATTACGCCATCATTGACCATCTTGTAATAGAGCCGGATGGGCAACTAAATACAGTAACCGGTGAAACCGGCGCAGGTAAAAGCATCATACTTGGTGCCCTATCCCTGATACTTGGTGAGCGTGCGGATACGTCGGTGCTCATCAACAAGAATGAAAAATCGGTAGTAGAGGCATACTTTGATGTGAGTAAAAACACTGCCTTTCAGAACGCGCTTACAACGGCTGAGCTGGACAATGAAGAGCAATGCATAATACGGCGGGAAATAGGCGCTAACGGGAAATCGAGGGCATTTATAAACGATACCCCGGTAACCCTGAACCTGCTGAACAAACTAACTTCTATGCTGGTAGATCTACACCAGCAATTCGGCCACCTGGCGCTGGAAGATGACCATTTTCAGATGGAGTCGCTGGATGCAATAGGGAGTACGGTGGAGCTGGCAGAGAACTATCGTAAACTGTACTATAAGCACAAAAGCATAAAGCAAAAACTTGCTGACAACAGGGAGCGGCAGAGCCAATGGAAAAAGGAAGCAGACTACAAGCAATACCTGCTTGACGAACTGGAGCAGGCCGCATATAAGCCTGATGAGATTGAAAACGCAGACAGGCAACTAA
The DNA here is from genome assembly GCA_947446645.1 of Chitinophagaceae bacterium. Taxonomy (GTDB): domain Bacteria; phylum Bacteroidota; class Bacteroidia; order Chitinophagales; family Chitinophagaceae; genus Nemorincola. Next base: position 27,166 of record CANFHA010000012.1, read on the forward strand.
AACAAATGGGCCATGCAGAGCGGATAGTGAGTGTGCTGCAGGCATGCCGGGTGCTGCTGGAAGAAAGTGAGCAGCCCCTGATAAACGAGCTGAAGCGCATAAGCCAGCAACTGCAGAGCATAGCCGATGTAATGCCGGAAGTGAAACCACTACAGGGCCGTGTACTATCTGTGTACGCCGAGCTGAAGGATATATCTGGCGAGCTGGAAAGCGAGCAGGGCAAAGTGATGCTGGACCCGGCGGTAATGGCTGAGCTGCAGGAACGGATAGACCTGGGTTATAAACTGCTGAAAAAGCATGGCGCGACAACTACGGCAGAACTGCTGGAACTGCAAGGCAAACTGGAGGAGGAGCTGAAAGCCACGCTGGATGTAAATGATGCAATAGAGCGACTGGCAAAGGAGGAAGGTGTGATCTATAAAGAGCTGACTGCTGAAGCCGAAAAGCTGTCGGCACTGCGCAAAAAGGCCATGCCAGGATTTATAAAAAAGATAAACGAGCTGATGGTGCTGGTAGGTATGCCCAACGCCCGCTTCGATATACGCATGGAAAGCGTGCTGCCTTCGGTGCATGGTATAGATAATGTAGAGTTTCTGCTGGATGCGAATAAGAGCGGGCAGTTCCAGCTGTTGCAAAAGGCGGCATCGGGCGGGGAAATGAGCCGCATAATGCTGTGCATAAAGTCACTGACCGCAGAGGCGCTGCACCTGCCTACGCTTATATTTGACGAGGTAGATACCGGTATATCTGGCGAGGCTGCAAGGCAGGTGGGTGTGTTGCTTCGCGAGCTATCGGCCTACCACCAGGTGATATGTATAACGCACCAGCCGCAGGTTGCGGCCCGTGGCACGCGGCACTTTTATGTATACAAAGAGGCAGATAAAAATGAACGCCTTTCTACCAAAATAAAAACATTGCAGAAAGATGAGCGGGTACTGGCCATAGCACGTATGATAGGCGGTGAGCAGCCCAGCGCAGCGGCTATGAGCAATGCGAAGGAGCTGGTGAATTAGTTCGCCACTCAATTATGTCAGATTTGTCAACTTTTAAAAAATTGAAATCTTGGGTGTGAACCTAAACGCCAAACTTCAAAAGACTACGGCAATACAATATCCCGCTTCTTAGTGATAGCGTCTACGTGGAATGAGAGCCATTTGCTGCCGCCTGTTTTGAAGAAGAGCGTATTTTTTGCTGTTTCCGGTATTTCAGCTGGTATGGGGAATCTGCCCCCGGTTACTGGCGTCAGTAACAGTGTATCTCCCTTATGTATCTGGTCGCCGGTCACATTTTCTGTGGTGTAGTCTTTTGGTACGGGTGAGCGTAATTTGCCTGTGACTTTGTGCGCTTTGTCTATACGGCAGCTAAGCCAGCCGACATCGCCCCGCCAGAAAAAAGTTTCGGGGTATGTGGCAGCCTGCCACACTATAACGAAGCTGGTGGTAGCAGGAGGGGCAGGCTGGCCGGCACCTGGGCGGATACCTGGTACTACGCGCTGTGTATAGGCTTCCACCAATGTGAAGCTTGCAGCCTGTTTTTTCTTTGCCTTCTTTTTAGCCTGCACCGCAGTAGACAGTCCTAGCGAAAAAGCGGCCAATAGCAACAATATTTTGATTTTCATGGGTGTTGTTTGTGTTGTGATTATTCGTTTTTGATCTTAGACAGCGCGTTTAAAATGCCCTGCTTTACCGGGCTATTGTCATTAGACCGGTCTACAATGAACATCAGCCGTTTGATATCACAATCCTGCACGGGGTGCTGCAGTTCGTCGTAAATATTTTTGTCGTTCAGCTCAGGGTATTTGGTGAGCAGCTCTATCATCAGCCTGGAATCGTGCTGCAGCAAAGCAAAAAGCATAGGGTTGGCGTGTTCCATGTAGTCAGCATTGTTATAGCACTTTTTAAAGCCTGCCAGGAAGCAGTACAACTCTTTTGTATCTGCCTTTTGAATTTCGCGGATGTTAGCTGAATTACACTCACCACAAACGAACGCTTTATTAGCTACCGACTGGGCTACAGCATTAGCTGCAAAAAGGAAAATAAAAAGTACAGTTGGTGCAAGCTTCATAGCGATACAAGTTTTATTTTGTTTTTACCGGTGCCGGTGTTTTTGGTGCAATGATGTTCATTTCATCAATGAGCCAGCCTGCACCGCCAAATTTGTCAATGACGAAAAGTGTATAGCGGATGTCGACAGAAATGTTGCGGCAACGTGTAGGATCAAAGTAGTAGTCGCTCATGGTGCCCTCATAAGCGCGATCAAAGTTTGTACCTATCAGCTCTCCTTTGGCATTGAGTACCGGGCTGCCGGAGTTGCCGCCGGATGTATGGTTTGACGCTACAAACGCTACAGGCATGGTGCCGTTCACACCCCACCTGCGATAGTCTTTTGCTTTGTAGAGGGATTTTAGCTTAGCGGGCACTTTGAAGATGTCGGAAGTAGAGTCGTCGAGCGCTACCACGTCTTTCAGCGTTGTCTGGAAAGAATATTTAGCAGGTCCTTCAGGATCCAGTCCTTTTACCTGACCGTAAGCAACACGGAGTGTCAGATTGGCATCGGGGTAGAAGGCTTTGTTCTTATAAGCTTCCATTTGCGCCTTTATATACAGCCTGTCCAGCCGGTGCATGTTTGCATAGTACTCCTGTAGCACGGGCAGTATTTTCTGCTTACGTATGGTGGCAATCGCATTGTACAGCTTCCAGGCAGCATCCGCAAAGATCTTTGAGGTGTCGCCTGGCGTGGCATTTTCTGCAAACTCAGTGACTTTCGACAGCGATGTGATCATGCTTGATTTGTAAATATCGGCAGCCCATGCATTCACGTCCTGGTCGTGAGCGCGGTACTGGGCCAGGTATTCGTCCGGTATGTTAGCCTGCGAATTGTTGAAGTAAAGCACCATGAGCGAAATGAACACGTCCCGGTCCGTAGCCAGATCATAGTTTTTATAGAAGCCGCCCATGCCGGTCATCACCTTTTTAAGTGTATCGCGCAGGGCAGATTGCGATAAACCCAACCTGAAGCAGTTTATCACATTATCGAATGCCGCTTCCTGGCTGATCAGTTCTATGCCAAACAGTGCTTCCTTATTGTACTGATCCTGTGTCAGGAATGGGCTCGCCACTTCGGCTGCCGTTCTCATTTGGGAGAGCAGGTTGTCGGCCCATGGCAGCGTTGAGTCTATCTTCGCCCATGCCTGGAATGCCTGCTCGTAGGTCTGTTTTTTTGCGATCACATCGTTTACCCTAAGGCCCATCAGTTCGCCCTGCCACTTTTTCCAGCCATTAGCTACGCCGGCGCGCTTAGAGGTGTACTTAATAAAGTTGTCGCGCGACCACGTCATGTGCTTGCTCCAGATATCAAGTTTGCGGGTGCGGGCTTCGATGCTTATAGGGTCGGTTATATTATACACCTGGCTGAGCTCGTAAGACGAGATATATTCTTTAGTAGTGCCCGGGAAGCCATATACCATGGTAAAGTCACCTTCTTTGTAACCGGTGGTATTCAGTTTGAAAAACTGTTCGGTTTCGTATGGCTTGTTCGTTGTCGCATAGTCTGCGGGTTTATTGTCGGCACCTGCATAAACACGGAACACGCTGAAGTCGCCGGTATGTCTTGGCCACATCCAGTTTTCCACGTCGCCGCCGAAAGCACCAATGGCATTGGGCGGGAAACCTACCAGCCTAATATCCCTGTAGGTTTCAGTAAGGGCTACCCAGTACTGGTTGCCTTCAAAATAGGGCTTTATGGATGCGTCCAGACCCGTTTTTTTCTTAAACTCTTTTTCGAGGGCGGCTACCCGGATGGAAATTACGGTATCACGGAGGGCATCCCGCAGGGTGTCGCTCACGTTTTCCAGTACCTGGGCGGTCACATTTTCCATCCGCCTGATAAAGGTTACCGTCAGTCCTTTGCAGGGTAGCTCCTCCTTCATGTTGCCAGCCCAGAAGCCATTGGCAAAATAGTCTTTTTCCGGGCTGCTGAGTCCCTGAGCGCTGCCGTAGCCGCAGTGATGGTTGGTAAGTATAAGCCCGCGGGATGAAATGATCTCGCCGGTGCAGCCTCTGCCAAAAAGGACAATAGCATTATTAAGCCCGGTGCCGCTTTCGTTATATAGCTGGTCTATAGGTATTTGCAACCCCATTGATTTCATTTCCTTTTCATGATCTTTCAGGGTAGCGGGTATCCACATACCCTCCTTTGCCCGGGTGCTAAAGTCTGAGAAAATAAAAAATATTATTATTAAACTTTTAATTAATAATGATGTAGCCGACTGCTTTGAGTACATATAATTTTTTGATTTGCGGAAATAAATTTACACCTTTGCTACCAAAGTTTTGTACTAATTCATTATATTAGCAGAATATAAAGTCTCACTTACACGTATTATGAAAAAATACCTGATTATTGTTGTGCTATTAATAGTATCACAACGAAATACACTGCTCGCCCAAACCCTATTCAGCGGCCCTGACACTGTGTGCGTAAACCAGCCATTGACACTAACCAGCAATATATTAAATGCCCAGTCTTACTACTGGGGTTTTTGCTCTGCCTCACTTAATGAGATACCTACATGGGTACCTCCGGTAGGCACAAATCTTGGTGATAACTTTGGCTTCCATATACCAACCAACATTGATATAGTTGAAGATAGCGGCATGTATTACGGCTTTGCTACCAATTCAAGAACCAATGAATTTATACGCCTTAACTATGGTAACAGCCTGAATAACACGCCTACGGTAACTAATTTCGGTAACCTGACGAATGGCTTGCCGCTTGATCCTACATCACTGTACATACTGAAAGATACTTTTTCTAAAAACTGGTTCATATTTGTTTCCGGCGGGTTTACAAGGGCTACGTCGCAGCTGGCACGTATTGATTTTGGCCACCACCTCAACAACCCTGCTCCAAACATTGCAAACTTTGGTAACTATGGCAACCTGCTGAATGGCCCTAAAGGCATATTTATAGCACAGGATGGCAACCACAACTGGTATGGCTACATAGTGAACCATAATACCAACGAGCTCATACATCTTGATTTTTCTTTTAACGTATCTAACACACCGCTGCTCACCAACTACGGAAGCGGGTATAACCTGCAATTCCCAACTGATCTTGCTGCAATAAGGGACCAGGGTAACTGGTACCTGTTTGTAACTAATGAAGGAAATAATACCATCACCCGCCTGGACCTCGGAACCGGCTTTGATACCGCTTCTACGGACATTAAGGGTTATACGATAACTGACGGTTTAGGCACACCGTCGTCTGCAACGTTTAACTTCCGGATCAATGCTCCGTCTGCAATTTCTATCAACAGGGATTGCGGTAACCTCTTTGCCTATGTAACGGATAGCACCACGAGCCAGCTTATTGGTATCCAAATGTCTATTCATCCGTACGATGGCTTTACAACAGGGAATTACACAGCGGTAGACTATAACAATGTAGGAGGTATGAATTATCCTTCCGGCATCTCTACTATCATACGTGAAGGTGATGACCTGTATGGTTTTATTTGTAACCCAGGCGACAGTTCACTGACAAAAATTGTATTCAGGCAATGTACGAATGCGAGCATCCCTTCATACTCCGAGGTGAATCCACCGGCTTATTATTATAATGCTCCGGGCGTGTACAATGTATACTATGTAATAGACCAGGGCTTACCAACAATGCAGGTAGAATGTAAAACAATAACCGTAGTACCTATACCACCGATCTACTCGAACAATGATACCAGCATATGCCAGGGCGATACCATAAAGCTACACGTGGTATCTAACCAGGCAGATTCTATTAAGTGGACTTCGAGCTATGCGATAGATACGACGTACCTGTATCGTGACTCCGTAAAGGTTTATCCTGATTATTCCAGCTTGTATCATGTAACACTGTACTATCCGTTTGGTTGTGTGGTGGATACCAACATAAGGGTGAATGTAATAAGCGTTGTAGCCGATGCGGGACCGGATAGGTACATAGGCGATGGAGGATCTACCATCATCGGTGGGCCGAATACGACGCTTGGTCAGTACCTGTATCACTGGACACCTTATCAATACCTCAGCGATACGCTGCTGCCAAATCCGGTTGCTAACCCATCTTACGACTATACTTATTACCTTACTGTAGCTACGCTTAGCGGAGAGTTCCAGTGCACAGCGAGAGATACTATGGTGGTGCATGTAAACTGCGGTGACATAGTGCTGCCAAATGCGTTCGCGCCTAACAGTGGCAATCCTGCGACTGCGAAATTCGGACTGCTGAATAAGGAGATCTCAAAACTGAATTACTTCCGCATATTTGACCGCTGGGGTGTAGAGGTGTTTGAAACAACTGATCCTTCTCAGGGCTGGGATGGTACCTACAACAACAAGCCGGCAACTGCGGGTGTATATGTGTGGGAGGCAGATGCATTTTGTGTAAGCGGTAAAGAGATCAAGAAAAAAGGAAACGTAACATTGCTGCGATAGTGCATTGCTACTAATAACCACAAGGTAAATACCGCTTGATGGCCGCGTTTTTATTTCATTTAGAATTAGCCGAATTCACAGATGAGCTTATAGCTATTGTGCCCTTTCACAGGGAGCATATCAATAAGCTTTTTTCTGAAGGCAGGATACTGTCTTACAGTGTATCCATTCACCGGAACATGATCTGGTGCGTGATAAACGCTGAGGAAGAGCAGGAGGCTATGGAGATTGTACTGGGTTTTCCGCTTTATCCATATTTTACTGACGTATCGTGCCATCCATTGCTGTTTCATAACACGCTGCCTGCTTCTCTGCCCGGCATATCACTAAACTAGCCAGGTGAGGGTTGCCGACGGGATGTTGACAACTTAACATGATATTAACAATGCTACCTGCGCGTAAATAGTTTCCGCAAAGCAGCTAATTGAATTATCCTATTAATGGATAGCAAAACACAATGACTCAAATCAGTAATTTCTGTGGTCGATTGCCGATATTTGCGCTATAATTTAAAAACATAAACAAGCGTATGGCAAACAATTTTGTAACAGTAGGATCGGTATTCCCGGAATTTGATAAGAAGGCCGTGGTATCAATTGAAAAAGGTAAGGAGTTTAAAAACATAAGCAACAGGGATATTGAAGGGAAGTGGGCAGTGATGTTCTGGTGGCCAAAGGATTTCACATTTGTATGTCCTACGGAAATTGCTGAGTTCAATAAGAACTACTCAAACTTTACTGACCGAGACACTGTATTGCTTGGCGCATCTACCGACAGTGAATATGTGCATCACGCATGGCGCATGGACCATAAAGACCTTCGTGACCTGCGCTTTCCGATGATAGCTGACACTTCCAAGAGCCTGGCTGAAGAGCTGGGAATACTGAGTGCAGAAGAAAAGGTAGCGTATCGTGCTACTTACATAATAGATCCGCAAGGTATAGTGCGCTGGGTGTGTGTAAATGACCTGAATGTAGGGCGCAATGTAGAAGAGGTACTGCGTGTGCTTGATGGCCTGCAGACAGACGAACTGTGCCCATGCAACTGGGAAAGGGGCGAAGCAACGCTGGTGCCTGCAGTAGGATAATCTCAGAAACGATCTGCATCCCGTACCTGCTGGTGCGGGATGTTTTTATTAGCTCACTTTAATAATCCCCAAAAGATATTTTATGGAAGTGCCCGTGATGAATGAAACATTGCAAAACATGCTGCAGGATCTCGGCGTAGACCCCGCATTTACCAGCCCCGGCCTCCAAAGCCTGGTGGCTGTGAATAGCAGGTATTTGAAGGACCTGAAGTTGAACGTATCTACCACGCTGGCCAGCAGCAATATGACGCGCAAAGAAGCTTACCTGGTAGCGCTTTCTGTAGCAGCAACTGAGAAACACAATGTGCTTATTGCAGCTTTTGAAAAACTGGCAGAAAAAGAAGGCGCCACTGCCGAAGAAATAGCAGAGACGCATGGCTGCGCCTCGCTGCTAAGCCTTAATAATATCTTTTACCGGTTCAGGCATTATATGCACGGCCACGAATTTTATAACAAGCAGCCCGCAGGTATACGCATGAGCCTGATGATGAACCCGGTAATGGGTAAAGGTTTGTTTGAGCTTCTCAGCCTGGTAGTATCTGCGATAAATGGTTGTGAGAAATGCGTGGTGTCGCACGAGCATTCTGTAAAAGAGCAGGGTGCATCGGAACAGCGAATTTATGATGCAATACGCCTTGGATCTGTTATTAAGAGCCTGTGTGTGGTGATGTAACCGAGTTGCCATTCGCAGCTAAACAATAGAATACTTCTTCAATAGCCCTGGCAATACGCCAGGGCTATTTTTTTGTTTACGGAAACCGGGCCCAAACGGGCACTGACTGGTTTTGAATTGAGACTGAAACTATTCGTTTATTTCCCCGGCAGTGTTACTGTGAACGTGCTGCCTTTACCGGGCATGCTTTCCACCTTTATCTTGCCGTCGTGGGCATCTACAATGGCTTTCACATAGCTAAGGCCGAGACCAAAGCCTTTTACATTGTGCAGGTTTCCGGTATGGGCGCGGTAGAATTTTTCAAAGATGCGCGTCTGTGTCTCCTTGTCCATACCTATTCCGTTGTCCTTGATCTTTATAGACAGGAGGCCATTGCCATGCTTGAACGTCTCTACCAGGATATGAGGTGAGCCGCTGGAATATTTCAAGGCATTGTCCAGCAGGTTGAATATGATATTCGAGAAGTGTACTTCGTCGGCCTCTATGAATGGGTTGGTAGCATTTAGTTTCAGTTCCAGCTGGCCACTCTTTTCCTGCACCTGTAAAGCAAAATTCTCCGCAACCTTGTTAATGACCTGGTGGGCATCAAGGCGCTGCAGGTTTAGCTTTATCTCTTCTTTTTCGAGGCGCGCTGCCTGCAGTATCTTTTCCACCTGCTTATTCATGCGCTTATTCTCCTCCTTTATCATGCTGCTGTAGATCTTTATCTTGTCGGTATCATGAATCACTTTCTCATTAGTAAGGGCGTCTATGGCCAGGGAAATGGTAGCAAGAGGGGTTTTGAGCTCATGCGTCATGTTATTAATGAAGTCAGACTTGATCTCCGACAGCTTTTTCTGGTTGAAGAGGGTGCGCACGGTAAGGAAGAAAGCAAGGATGATGATAGTGGTAAATACTATAGATGCAATGATCATCCACGACATTTCGCGTATGACCGCGTTTTTATCCTCAGATACGGAGAGGTAAAGCGTTTCGTGGGAACCGACGGAATTATCGGGAGGCAGCTCAATAGTCTTGGCTGTATTCATCGCCGACATTTCAAACCCATCGGACTGCATGATGGTGTTTTTGAAAATGTTGGTAATGCTAAATTCAAATGGCTGCTTGATGTTATTTTGCTTCAGCTCCTGGGTAATGACATCGCTAACTTCTTCCTTGGTAATAACCCCATCTACCCTGAAATTGTTGCGCAGGTAAAATTCCCTCGATTCCTCGCCGATGATGCTGGTGTTGCGCTTGTACATGTACATATCGTGCAGCGCCTTCTTGGTTTGTACAAGCGTATTATCCACTCCACGCAGAAACTCCTCGTTCTTCAGCTTCAGTGCATTGTTTATCCACGACATCTGTATGAACAATATGCCCACTACAGATAAGGTGATCAAAACAACGATAAGAGGAAAAATTTTCTTCATGCAGTAACAAATGTACTATGGCTATAAATAGTAAACTGTTTAGCAATATACGGTTTAACGCTGATTTAACTACTATGGAACCGGGGCGCTTTGTGCCGGTAGCGGGCTTTCTATGCCAGGCCTGATGCAAACCAAGGTGATATTTTGAAATATAGGCAGATCTCCTGCTGGCCCTTTTATTTGTACTGCATAGTTTTAACTTTGTGGTATGCTGCATACCAAGCCTCGGGAAGATACGTACTTGCAAAAAGGAATGAGGAAGCAACTGATACAGGTGCTTCGGGATAAGGGTATAAAAGATGAACGTGTACTGGCGGCCATGGATGCAATACCAAGACATTTTTTCCTGGACCCGGCTTTTGAGCGGCAAGCCTATGAAGACAGGGCATTCCCGATATCGGCAGGGCAAACCATTTCGCACCCGTACACGGTAGCCTACCAGACCCAACTGCTGGAATTAAAGAAGTTTGATAAAGTGCTGGAGGTGGGCACCGGTAGCGCTTACCAGGCCTGCGTGCTGGCGGAGATGGGCATCAGCCTGTTTTCCATAGAGCGGCAAAAGGAACTGTATGACTATGTGGGGCAATTCTTCTTTTTGAAAAAGTACCCGAACATAAAACGCTTTTATGGAGATGGTTTTGCTGGGTTGCCATCTTACGCGCCCTTTGATAAAATACTGATCACTTGTGGTGCGCCATTTGTGCCACCAAAGCTCATAGACCAGCTGAAGCCGGGCGGAATAATGGTGGTGCCTGTAGGTGAAGATGGCCAGCAGAAAATGCTGCGCATTATTAAATACAACGAGGGCGACATAGGCCAGGAGTACATGGGCGATTTCTCTTTCGTGCCTATGCTGGAGGGGAAGAATAGTAGATAGTACATAGTAGATAGTACATAGTACATAGTAAATAGTACATAGTAAATAGTAGATAGTTAAATAGACCGGGAGTAGGGGCAGATAACAGGAGCTTAGTAGTTAAAGTAAAAAATAATTCTGTTGATCCTTTAATCCTGAAAATCCTGATTCATGCAATTGACGCTTACCCTGGACATACCGCCCCTACCGAAACCGATTACCTATACGGATAACATCCTATTGGTTGGGTCGTGTTTTACAGAGCATATGGCAGACAGATTGCAGCAGCATAAATTCAGGGTGCTGTCTAACCCGCATGGTATTTTGTTCAACCCGCTTAGTGTAGCCAGCAGCCTGGACGGCTATATGGACGGCAGGCAATATGAACAGGGCGAATTGTTTTACCTGAACGAAATATGGAATAGCTGGGACCATCACACCCGCTTCTCCAATATAGATGCCACAAAGGCGCTGGATGGTATAAATGCATCGCAGGCGGCGGCCGGTGAATTCATAAAGAAAGCAGATTGGGTAATCATTACACTAGGGTCTGCGTTTCAGTATTATCTTAAGGAGAATGGAACGCCTGTAGCTAATAATCACCGGGCGCCTGCGCAGTGGTTTGAAAAAAGAATGCTACCCATAGATGAAATTATTGCAGTGCTGAATAGCACTTTGGTGCGACTGTTTGAATCAAACCCCTTTGTGCAGGTACTCTTTACCATAAGCCCTGTGCGGCACATACGCGATGGGGTAGTGGACAATAACCGCAGCAAGGCCCGGCTAATAGAAGCAGTACATACGCTTTGCGGCAGGTTTGAAAAAGCGCACTATTTTCCGGCTTATGAATTGGTAATAGATGTGCTCCGTGACTATCGCTTTTACGATATTGATTTTGTGCATCCCAATTTTCCGGCTACCACATTTGTATGGGAACACTTTATGAAGTCCTGCATTTCGCCGTCTGTGCACGAGCTCATGCAGCAGGTGCAGGAGATTACCACAGCCCGATCGCACCGGTCACGTTTTCCAGAGACGGAAGCGCATAAAAAATTTATGGGGAGCTATGCTGAAAAGACAAAAGCGCTGATGAATAAACATCCTTTTCTTGATCTTAATAATGAGCTGGCATATTTCAGTGCGTGATTATCCTTAATGCGTCAGGGCTGGAAGCTTTAAAGGCTGATCACAATTCCTGTTTTTAAAGACCGGTTGGTATTACACTGCTTCAAACCATACTTTCTTGGTCTCGTCCCAGTCACCGTTATAGTTTATGGTGAGTTCTTCGCCGGGATTGATGTCCCGCACGGTTTGTATGTAAATGGTCTGGTCGTCGTAGTTCATGAAGTACTCGCAGTTAGACTCGTAGGAGTGATTGTAGATAGGCACCCATCCCAGCGCCATACAGCACATTTTTTCTCCGTTTGGCTCCCATTCAAAGATGTAATCGTGCAGCAGGGTTTTGTCCAGCAGCTTCCTGTCTTTGTCACTCATCACGATGACAGGCGATGTTTCAATTATAGTGTCGGCTTTTATTGCTTTCCTGGCAAATACGCCGCGCCCTTTTCCCTTTGTTTCACCTATTTCTATCAATGTGTTGGCCATATTCAGGAGTGGATGGGTTAAAGTTGCGATTTATTAATAAAATAGTATTTTTAGTGGTCTTTTTATATTTTTACAACCTAAAGGTACTTGAATATGAATTTCAATAAAAAACCACTGGTTTTTCTTGCGCTTGCTTTCCTGTTACTGCCTGCGTACAGTTTTGCCCAATTTCAGCTAAACAACACTTCTCCTTTTCTTCATGCCCTCACAGATCTGAAACGTTATGAGCTGGGCTTTACGTACATAATGCCGGCAGGAGAGTATAACGGGGTGACCCGTGTTACGCAACCCGATCCTTATTTTCGTGGTGATTCGTCTATGACGCGTAAGCTTACCGGCCTCACTGGCTTTGGTATGTCTATCGGGGTATCTGCACCTTTTAAAAGAACGGGCCACATAAGCTGCTGGGCTATGGATGTGCAGCTGCTGCTGAACTACTATACATGGTCGAAGCTAAACCCAACCCTGGGTACTGACGGCACGTACACCGACCCGGTAGCGGGTGACGAGGTGAATGCGGTATCTTACCAGGTAGCGCTGCCGCTGGGCGTGGAGTATAAGATAGGTTGCGATGCCGCTGTACTTACCAAGCGCTTACCGCTTTGTGCAACTTTCGGCGGTGGACTTATTCCGCAGATGTGGATGACGAACCTTACCAATGTTTCTACTTTTGATAACCAGTTTTCATTTGGTCTTACACCATACGCTAAGGTTGAAGCGGGTTTCCGTGCAGGGTGGTGCATTAAGCTAAGGCTTATGTATACCTACGGACGCATTAACCTGTTTGATGCGAATAAGAGTATTCCAAGTGTTACCGGTAATCAGTATCCTGCTACAGACGGTCCTTTTGGCTTTGCTACTACCTCTAACTTCATGGTGTCGCTGATATTGATGCCATTCTCCGGCAAGTGGCCTGAAACACAGTGGTACAACACTTACGATACCTATCAGCCATACGAAAGGCTGAATTAATTTGAAAATGTGCGAATTTGAAAATTTGAAAATGCTCACTTAGTACAATAAAATAGAAAATGCTACTCTGGGTAGCATTTTTTATTTCTGGTAAAGAAAATGCCCGGCATAGCGCCGGGCATTTTCAATTTTTCAATTTTTCCGTATTTTCAGATTATTTCTTTTTGCCTTTGTAGCCGCCGCTGCTTTCGCGACCACCGCCGCCTCCGCCATAAGCGCGTACATCGCCTGAATACCTGGCGCCCTGTGGTTTTGGCCTTCCGCCGCGGAAGTCTCCACCGCCACCGCCCGGTCCGCCAGTGCGCTGCTCTGCCTCATCGAGGCGAACCTTGCGGCCTTTAAATTTCTTCGATGACAGGTGCTCTATCATATACTCGGCAGCATCGCCGGGCACATTGAAGTAGCTGCTCATGTCACGCACCGTTACACGGTCTATGGTGTTTGGCTCTACGTCTGTAGACTCTACGATGAATTGTATCAGTTTCTGGGCGTTCAGACCGTCTTTCTCGCCAAGATTGATGAACATGCGTACATACCTGTTGCCCCTGCTGCTCTTGTCTCCGCCGCCCTTGTTGTCGTAGCCTGCGTTCAGATCTTCGGTATGCTGGTATACTTCAATGGTATCTTTCAGCTGCAACCATATCAATTTACGGATCAGCTCGTCTTTATCAACATCTGCAAACTGGTCGTGGATAAGATCGGTATATAGCTTTGCGAAGTCGGCTTTCGGCTCAGCAGTAGCTATCTGCTCCATGTAGAAGAACATTTTCTTACGTACTATCTCTGCACCATCAGGTATATCGCTCTTGTGGAACTTCTGCTTTACCAGGCGCTCGATCTGGCGGATATTGGATATCTGCTTAGGCGAAACGATGGACATACAGATACCAGACTTACCTGCGCGGGCCGTACGGCCGCTACGGTGAGTATATACTTCCGGATCATCGGGCAATTCGTAGTTGATAACGTGGGTAATGTCGTTTACATCTATACCACGCGCAGCTACGTCAGTAGCTACTATGCACTGAAGGGCTTTACTTTTAAACCGCTCCATTACCTTGCTACGCATTTTCTGGTCCATATCACCGTGAAGCGGGCTGGTAGGGTAGCCCATTTTCATCAGCTTTTCCGATACTTCCTGTGCATCCTGCTTGGTGCGGGTAAATATGATACCGTAGATGCCCGGTGTAAAGTCGAGCAGGCGGCGCAGTGTTTCAAACCTGTTGTGGTGGTTTGCTACATAGTATTGGTGATCTATATTCTCGTTGGTTGTATTCGCTGCAGCTACCGAAAACTCTTTCCAGTCTTTCATGAAGCGCTTGGCTATGCCGCGTACTTCATTGCTCATAGTGGCGGAGAAAAGCCATGTATGCTCACGTGCTGGTGTATTCTTCAGGATCAGGTCAATGTCCTCGCGGAAGCCCATGTTGAGCATTTCATCAGCCTCATCAAGCACTACATACTGCAGGTGCTCAAGAGACAATGCTTTACGCTCCAGCAGGTCTATAAGACGGCCGGGTGTAGCCACGATCACCTGTGGGTTAGACCTAACTTCGCGCATCTGGCCAATGATAGGCACACCGCCATATACAGCTGTTACACGCAGGCCACGCATGTGCGCGCCATACTTGGTCATTTCTTCCTGTATCTGCATACAGAGCTCACGTGTGGGGCTAAGTACCAGACATTGTACGTGTTTTAGGGACACATCTACATGGTGAAGCAATGGCAAGCCGTAGGCAGCCGTTTTCCCGGTGCCGGTCTGTGCAAGCCCGATTATATCTATAGGCTCAGCTAAAAGTGTAGGTATTACTTTTTGTTGAATAGGAGTAGGTGTCTCAAAGCCAAGGTCAGAAATAGCCCGTGTCAATTCTTCCCGCATGGGGAAGTCTGAAAAAAGATTCATTAATAAAGAACTTTAATAAAAATAAAACCATACCAATGTGGTAAAGCGGGTGCAAAGGTACGGGTTTAATGTGACAAAGATGCAAAAATCAGAAATGTAATAAGTTAAGGATAACTAAAGGGGTACTTAATTCCCGCAAACTTCTCTTTCCCTCCACCGTTGCACGGCTACAATCGCAGCAAAAAGAGAAGCCCGCCTCAGGGAGGCGGGCTGATAGGGCTTATTAATTAGATAAGCCTATTTTTAATTATTTGCGTTAGTCTCTGTTCTTCATAATACGCTGATTTTTTGCGAGAATTTGTTGGTCACTACTTATTTGACGTAACCGGAATTGATTTCGTTAGTAAATCGGGAAAATATTTTTTGCAAGGGCTATTTTATCAGTGGCATATGGGTCAGCAGCAACTCAAGGTTCGTTATCGGCCACAAACTGATTAACTTTACCGCATGAAATGTTTTTTAAGGAAAAAAATAGGAGAGCGTGTCATAAGTGGCCACCCCTGGATTTTCGGGAATGAACTTGGCGATAGTGAGGGTGCCGCAGAGCCGGGAGATATTGTAGAAGTGTATTCTTACGGAGGGTCGTTTGTAGGGAAGGGGTACTATAATCCTGCATCACAGATAAGGGTGCGGCTGCTAACGAGGGATAAAAATGAAGTGATAGACGATCAGTTCTTTTTTAACAGGATAAACGAGGCATGGGAATACCGTAAGCAGATAGGCTATGTGGAAAATTGCAGGCTCATCTTCGGGGAGGCAGATCAGCTGCCTGCCCTCATAATAGATAAGTTCAATGACTACTTTGTATTGCAGACACTGGCGCTGGGCATAGAAAAATGGAAAGGTGCTATAGTTGCGGCCCTGGAGAAGATATTTTCGCCAAAGGGTATTTATGAGCGCAACGATGTGCCGGTACGTACGCTTGAGGGAATGGAGCAGATAAAAGGCTTTCTCTCCGCCCCTTTTGACACCAACATCATACTGAATGAAAACGGCCTGAAATTTCATGTAGATATAGAAAATGGCCAAAAGACAGGTTACTTTCTGGATCAGCAGGACAACCGCCGTGCAATAAAAGAGATAGTGAGGGGTGGTGACGTACTGGAGGTGTTTTGCTACACGGGTACCTTTGCGTTGCATGCTGCTCACTATGGGGCTAAGAGCGTAATGGGTGTAGACATTTCAGAGCATGCAGTGGCTACTGCCCGCCGCAATGCTGAGCTCAATGGTTATGCCGATATCTGCAAATTCGAAGCCATGAATGCGTTCGATGTGCTCAAGCAATGGGCTAAAGAAGGCAAGCGGTATGATACGGTAATGCTCGATCCCCCGGCCTTTACAAAAAGCAGGGAGAATATACAAAAGGCAGTCACCGGGTATAAAGAGATAAACCTGCGCGCTATGAAGCTGATAAAGCCGGGCGGTTTCCTGGTTACGGCTTCCTGCACCAACCTGGTGCCTCCTGAAATGTTCCTTGATACAATATATGCGGCTGCCAAAGATGCAAAGCGGACACTACGTCAGGTAGAGTGGCGCACCCAGGCTTCCGATCACCCCATTATCAGAAATATTCCTTCAACACAGTACTTGAAATTTTTGATAGCGCAGGTGGTTTAACAGTCATAAGTCGTGAGTCATAAGTCGTAAGTCCTGAGCACAGCTTCATTTTAGTTAAATGTCCCACACCTTTATGGTGTAGGACATTTTTGTGTGATGAATACCATAACGAAGCTTCGAGTAACGCAAAAAAAAGTCCGGCTCTGTGAGCCGGACTAAAATATTTATGACCGAAGTTGATTAAAGCTGATCGTAGATCGGAGCATCAACGTTGCGCCATACACCATAGTACTGGTAAGTCTTCCTGCGATATCCTTTTTTCAGGAACACATCAGTATCAATATCATCAGGAATAGTGATCCATGAATTGTGCTTGCTGATGAGCCAGCGGTAAACACATACTGTGTTAGCGCCACGGCGTGTAAGTCCGTAATACTGCAGGTGCTTCTGTGCATAGCCTGATTTCAGCATCCAGTCATCTGTGAATTCATCTTCGCAGATGCTGATGTGCGCACGGGTAACAGGATTTGTCCAACCGTTGATAGCAACACGGCCCGGACCTGGTGTTTTGTAAGCCCAGAACAAAAGGGTTTTGTCTGTCCATCCCCAGTTTATCAACTGACCGTCCTGGTACTCGCCATCGGCTACCGTTACATACTGCTGATCCTGCGGAATATACCAGCGGAACACACGTATCAGATCGTCTTGTGCGAACGTTTTGGTAGTGAATAAAACTGCTGCTAATAGCGTTGTAACCAGAATGAGTGTTCTTTTCATGTTTGAGCTCTTTTTCAAAATTGCATCCAAAATACATAAAAATTTTGGTGCCTTGCAAATTATTAGGCCTATTTTTTTTTATGCTGTATTGCAAATAACGGAATAAAATTGCAAAAAACCCAATCGGGCCTGCGTTTTAGCGTTTTATGCATATTATTTATGGACCCGGGAAAATACATTTTTTAGTCGGAAATATCCAGCAATTTCATTACGATCAATATGGTTGGGTTCTATTTACGCAAGGCTGTGTTATTAAAATAGCAGGCAAAGAGCAACACCACAACGCTTTCAGCACGCTTGGTGGCCCTCTATGATATTGTAGGCAGACTATTGCTCGAATAGTGTCCACGTACCATTACCTCAACACTGCTACCGGCAACTTCAGTTTACCTGTGTCTCAGATAGAGAAGATTGAGCTTAATCCATGTTTTTGATGCTCACTTTTGATTTTTGCCTCGGTATGACGTAGATTTGGCCCCCTTTATGTCATCGTGGCAGATAAAAAATATTTGCATGACTTTTGATAGATTTTTGACTAGTGAATTGACCAGGGCTTTTTTTGTAAATAATATTTAGAATTTCTATAAAATATTCAGATGATCGGTTTTCTTTCTAAAATATTTGGCGGCAGCAAATCAGACAAGGACGTAAAAAAAATACAACCTATAGTAGCTGAAATAAACCAGGTATACAGCACACTGCAATCTATATCTAATGATGAACTGCGCAACAAGACGCAGGAGTTTCGGGCCCGTATCAAAGACCATTTGTCGGACATAGACCAGCAAATAGAAGAGCGGAAGGCAGACGCAGAGGCAGGCGACCCTGAAGATGTGCACGGGCGCGAGGCTATATATAATGATGTAGACAAGCTGGTAAAGAAGCGCGACGAGCAAATAGAGGAGATATTGCGTATTATATTACCTGAGGCATTTGCTGTAGTAAAGGAAACCGCCCGCAGGTTCAAAGAAAATGAAGAGATGGTGGCGACCGCTACCGAGCTGGACAGGGAACTGGCAGCAGAGAAGGGTCATGTGCGCATAGAAGGCGATAAGTCTATATTTAAAAATACATGGGATGCTGCCGGCATAAAAGTGACCTGGAACATGGTGCACTATGATGTGCAGCTGATAGGTGGCGTGGTACTGCACGAAGGTAAAATTGCGGAAATGGCAACTGGTGAGGGTAAAACACTGGTGTCTACATTGCCGGCATACCTGAATGCACTGGCTGGCGAAGGCGTACATATAGTTACCGTGAATGATTACCTGGCTCGTCGTGACCAGGAGTGGAATGGTCCGCTGTTTGAATGGCTGGGACTTACTACAGATTGTATAGACAAGCATGAGCCAAACTCTAACGAGCGCAGGCAGGCTTACCTGGCAGATATCACTTACGGCACCAACAATGAATTTGGCTTTGACTACCTGCGTGACAATATGGTGCACCACCCGGAAGAAATGGTGCAGCGCAAACACCACTATGCAATGGTGGATGAGGTGGATAGTGTGCTTGTAGATGATGCACGTACACCACTTATCATATCCGGACCGATACCTAAGGGTGATGAACAACAATTTCATGCGCTGAAGCCACGTATAGAGCGACTGCTGGAAGCACAGCGTAAAATAACCAACCAAAGCCTTACCGAAGCTAAAAAGCTGATAGCCGAAGGGAAAAGTGATAAAGATGCTGGTGGCCTTCACCTGTATCGCGCATTCCGTGGCCTGCCTAAGAACAGTGCACTTATCAAGTACTTAAGTGAGGAGGGTAACAGGCAGCTACTGCAGAAATCTGAGAACTACTACATAAGCGAGCAGAATCGCAATATGCCCAAAGTAGATGCGGAACTGTATTTCTCTATAGATGAAAAGAATAATAGCGTAGATCTTACCGATAAAGGTATAGCTATGATCACAGGCTCAGGAGAAGATCCCAACTTCTTCATTATGCCTGATATAGGCACAGAGCTGGCAGTTATAGATAAGATGGACGCACCTGCCGAGGTGAAAACCCAACGCAAGGATGCAGTGCTTCAGGATTACGCTATTAAGGCCGACCGCATACATTCGGTGCAGCAACTACTTAAAGCATATACACTGTTCGATAAGGATATCGAGTATGTGGTTATGGACGGCAAGGTGAAGATAGTAGACGAGCAGACCGGTCGTATACTTGATGGCCGCCGCTACAGCGATGGCTTGCACCAGGCTATTGAAGCCAAGGAAAATGTGCAGGTAGAAGCTGCCACGCAAACCTTTGCTACTGTAACACTTCAGAATTACTTCCGTATGTTCCATAAGCTTGCCGGTATGACCGGTACGGCGGAAACAGAAGCAGGAGAGTTCTGGCAGATATACAAGCTGGATGTGGTAACTATACCCACCAATATGCCAATATCCCGCAAGGACCAGCAAGACCTTGTGTATAAGACCAAGCGCGAAAAATATAAGGCAGTAATTGATGAGATTGAGGCGTTGCGCGCTGCAGGCCGCCCGGTGCTGGTGGGTACCACATCGGTAGAGGTATCTGAGCTGCTGGGCCGTATGCTGCAGCAAAAGAAGATACCGCACAATGTACTTAATGCCAAGCAGCACGCAAGTGAGGCCCGAATAGTGGCTGAAGCAGGCTTGCCGGGCAATGTAACCATAGCTACCAACATGGCGGGCCGTGGTACGGATATAAAGCTGGGGCCGGGCGTAAAAGAGGCCGGTGGACTGGCTATTATGGGTACCGAGCGCCATGAGAGCCGCCGTGTAGACCGCCAGCTGCGTGGTCGCGCTGGCCGCCAGGGCGATCCGGGTTCTTCGCAGTTCTTTGTATCACTCGAGGATGACCTGATGCGCCTTTTCGGTTCAGAGCGTATTGCATCGCTAATGGACAAGATGGGTCATAAAGATGGCGAGGTGCTGCAGCACAGCATGATATCGAAATCCATAGAGCGCGCACAGCGGAAGGTGGAAGAAAACAACTTCGGCATGCGTAAGAACCTGCTGGAGTATGATGATGTAATGAATGCACAGCGCGATGTTATCTACAAGCGCCGCAGGCATGCATTGTTTGGCGATCGTTTGTCGATAGACCTGGATAATGCACTTTATGCAGTATGCCTTGATCGTGCAGAGCAATATGTTGCCAACCGTGATTTTGACGCTTTCAAAATGGAAGTGATGAAGCACCTGGCGATGGAAGTGGATATGAACCCGGATGATCTGACTAAATCAGACGCCAATGCAATAGGCGATCAGCTGTACCACCAGGTTAAGGACTTCTACAATCGTAAGTTGAGCGCAATGCGTGAGCAGATGACGCCTACACTGCAACAAATACTGACCGATAACGGTGGCCGTATCGACAATATAGTTATACCGTTTACAGACGGTGTACGCGGTATGCAGGTATATGTGGATCTGAAGGAAGCAGTAGAGCAGCAGGCGCAGCCGGTGATACAAGCACTGGAGAAGAATATAACACTGGGCATGATAGACGATGCATGGAAAAACCACCTGCGCGCTATGGACGATCTGCGTACCTCGGTACGTATGGCATCTTACGAGCAGAAGGACCCATTGCTGATCTATAAGTTTGAAGCATTTAACCTGTTCAAGCAGATGATGCTGGAAACGAACCGTGATATTATTTCCTTCCTGCTCCGTGCTGGTATTCCAATACAGGAAAACCCGCCGCATGCCGCACGCAGGCCCGAGCCGCCTACCGATATGAGCCAGATGCGTGTGAATAAAGCGGAGATAGATGCCCGTGGACAAGACTATGCTGCTGACGAAAATGACTATTACACAGAACCTTCTGAACTGCAGCAGCCGGAAGCAAAGCGCACACCCGTGCAGGTGGGCCCTAAAATAGGCCGCAACGACCCTTGTCCATGTGGTAGCGGTAAGAAGTATAAAGCCTGTCACGGTAAAGACGTGGCCTAGTTGTTTGGGATTGGGAATTTAGATTGATATTTGAGACGCCTCCGGATTGGGGGCGTTTTGCTTTTAGTTTAGTACTAACAAGTACCTTCGCTCTTCAACTCACGTCCATGCCAGGGAATCGTGTATTCATATTAATACTGTGCTCATTCCTAATGTCTCCCTTGCTATGCAAGGCAGACGGGGTAAGCAACATGAGTGAAGGGCTGCTGATTTTATCCGCATTTGTGCTGCTATGCATTAGTTCATTTGTTTTACTGGCACTTAGTAGCACTAAAAAGCGGAAAAAACTATGGGCGGTCCTGAGCATGCTAAACTGTGCGCTTATCATCCCATTTCTCGGTGCTCCTGCCAGTTTTGTAGATGGGCTTATCAGCCTTATCCGGAAGCGGGAATTTTTCGTTGCAGTGCCGATGTTACTGATCTTATACCTGGCAATAAATCTGTTCTGGCTGTTGCGTTATTTATTTAGATTGGTTTTTCGGGACAAGAAAAAATCATGGGACGCGTTTCGCAACAAAGGCATTAAACTGCTGACCTTTATGAATGTGGAAGACCCTACCAGGAAGGATAAAAATAACGAGGCCTGAAATAATAGTTGCTGTTTTATGACGAGATCCTCAGGAATTTGATATTTCATATTGTAGAATTGCCCATGCCGCTCCAGGCTCAGTTATGATTTTACAGCTAGTCGACTTCAAATCATGCATCGTGATTTATTGATCATAACGCAATGTTTTTGACTAGTCTGCGTTTTACACCCAAACTTTCCTATATGCCGCGTTATATCCTGCAATTCTGCATGCTGATTTTCCTGGTCTTTGCAGCCTGCACCAAACATGCTAAGAATGACCTGCCAGGAAATGAAATCGACTCAGCAAGAATTGGCCACGGAACGGGATCCCTAAACTATACATACCCATATACCGATACTTTTTTTGGTCCATGCAATACCTACATGATGGATTTCTATGATCTTGAATGGTCTGGAACTGCACAGATATGTCTTACTTATTACAGCAAAGACAGTATTTTGCTTTTTAATGGTAGCCGCAGCTTCGGATATTTTCCAGCAACGATCATACGAGGTTCCAATTTATCAGGCGCCGGGGCGCATATAATAACTGAATACACAAGTACCATCGTCGCCCATGACGATTACCTGTTCAGGCGCGTCAATGACTATTTATTTTGCGACTACACACAATATGACGGGTATCATATTGGTACTTATGAAGGCCATAAAACGAACTAGGTTACTCCAGCTTCAGCACGGCTAAGAATGCCTCCTGTGGCACATCTACGCTGCCTATCTGGCGCATACGCTTTTTACCCTCTTTCTGTTTTTCCAGCAGTTTGCGCTTACGGCTAATATCACCACCATAACATTTGGCGGTTACATCCTTACGCATTGCTGATATGGTTTCGCGGGCTATGATCTTGGCACCTATAGCGGCCTGTATTGCTATTACGAACTGTTGCTTTGGCAACAGGTCTTTTAGCTTTGAGCATAGCTTACGGCCAAAATCTTGTGCGCGGCTGCGGTGTATAAGGGCGCTGAGTGCATCCACATTATCACCGTTCAGCAGTATATCCATCTTCGCAATATCGCTATCGCGATAGTCAAGCGGGTTGTAGTCGAATGATGCGTAGCCGCGGGTACAAGACTTCAGCTTGTCGTAGAAGTCGAACACGATCTCGGTAAGCGGCATTTCAAATATAAGCTCCACGCGGGTAGGCGTAAGGTAATGCTGGTTTATGAGCAGGCCACGCTTGCCCAGGCAAAGGCTCATGATGTTGCCTATATAATCGGGCAGGGTAATGATCTGTGCGCGGATAAAAGGCTCTTCAATACGATCTATGCTGCTTGGCTCGGGCATTTCGCTCGGGTTGTTCACAATGATCATCTTGGTTTTGTCCTTCGTCTTATATGCCCTGAAGCTAACGTTTGGCACGGTGGTGATCACCGTCTGGTTAAACTCACGTTCCAGGCGCTCCTGGATGATCTCCATGTGCAGCATACCCAGGAAGCCGCAACGGAAGCCGAAGCCCAGCGCTTGCGATGTTTCCGGCTCAAATGTGAGCGAAGCATCATTAAGCTGCAGCTTCTCCATACAGTCGCGCAGGTCTTCAAAGTCATCTGTTTCTACGGGGAAGATACCTGCGAACACCATTGGCTTTACATCCTGGAAGCCACGTACTACATCAGTAGTCGGGTTCGCAATGGTGGTGATCGTATCACCCACTTTCACATCCTTTGCATTCTTAATGCCGGTGATGATGTAGCCCACATTACCCACGCTTACTTCCTGCTTTGGCGTAAGTGTAAGCTTCATGATGCCTACTTCATCAGCAGTGTAGTCGGCATCAGTATGTATGAATTTGATCTTATCGTTCTTCCTGATGGTGCCGTTAAAGACCCTGAAGTAAGCAATGATACCGCGGAAAGAGTTGAACACGCTGTCAAAGATCACCGCCTGCAGTGGTGCATTAGGGTCGCCTTTTGGTGCGGGCACACGGTCTATGATAGCAGTCAGTATCTCCTCAATGCCTATGCCGCTTTTGCCGCTGGCAAGTATGATGTCTTCGGGCTTGCAGCCTATCAGGTCCACTATCTGGTCGGTAACTTCTGGTATCATGGCGCCGTCCATGTCTATCTTGTTGATGACCGGTATTATCTCCAGGTCATTCTCAAGCGCCAGGTATAGGTTGCTTATAGTCTGCGCCTGTATGCCCTGCGATGCATCTACAAGCAGCAATGCGCCCTCGCAGGCTGCCAGTGCGCGGCTTACCTCATAGCTAAAGTCTACGTGGCCGGGGGTATCAATAAGATTGAGCACATATTTCTGACCCTTCCATTCATAGTCTATTTGTATAGCGTGACTCTTAATAGTGATGCCTTTCTCACGCTCCAGGTCCATATCATCCAGCACCTGGGCCTGCATATCGCGGGACGAGATGGTTTTTGTGAACTCAAGAAGACGGTCGGCCAGGGTGCTTTTACCATGGTCAATATGGGCTATGATACAGAAATTCCTAATGTTTTGCATATATTATCTTATACCCCCACTAAGGGCGGGCAAAGGTACGTATTTAATAGGGCAATCGAACAATCTGTAATGTGAAAATAGGGGGACTGATGATGGCTGGAAAAATGTAAAAAGGGTCGCTGTTTGGCTCGATTGTTGCATATTTGTATGAGAAAGTGGTGTGATTTGGTACATTTACAATGTATTAACTCCTATTTCCTAATATTGCCCTGGAGAAATGAACATTTACAATTTTAAGAATGAAAATAGAAGAAGTCATCAGGTCGGAAAAGTTTACAGATGCAAAACATAAAGCAGTGATAAACCTGATGTATACAAGTTACTGGTTCAAGACACATGCCAGTGCGGCACTTAAGGAGAATGACCTGACTATTGAGCAATTCAATGTCTTGCGCATTTTAAAAGGCAAGCACCCGGAGCCGCTTTGCATAAAGGACATTTGCTCCAGGATGATAGAAAAGAATTCAAACGTGCCGCGTATAGTAGACCGCCTGCTGCTGAAACAGTTTGTAAAACGCACTACATCTCAAGAGGATAAACGTGAAACATTAATCTCCCTTTCTGAACAGGGAGCACAGCAGGTAGATGATGCCAGCAAGGTGATGGACACTGTGCAGCATCGGATTTTTGGTCTCGACGAGGCCGAAGCAGTTATGTTGAATACGCTGATGGAAAAAATGCGTGGGGTAGACTAAGGTATTGATCTTAAATAGTTTAGCTGCGTCTCATACCCTAACTGAAATCTGAACTCACACCGGTGGGTTCTTTTTTTTGGTGATTTCAAATTTTACTGCATACTTTTGCCCGTACAAAGGTTCCCGCTTCGGCGGGATGAAAAGGGAACCAGGTGTGAATCCTGGACATTACCCGATGCTGTTAGCTCCGCTAAAAGCTTTTTTGCTTCCTAATAGCCACTGTGTCGCTGCAAAGCGGGATGGGAAGGCCGCAAAAAAGTGGAGTAAGTCAGAAGACCTGCCTCTGTAACCCCGATAATTTTTTCGGGGGCTTATCGCTGCTTTCGGGATGAAAAGCACAGATGAGATCAAGGCACGGAGTGCGCTCCCGTTTTTTTCTGTATCTGATTTTGCCCAATTGCTGCATGATAAAAATTGTTTTTAAAAAACCAATTTATATATGCGCACATTTACTTTACTCTTTACTGCTGTAGTACTGGCTACTACAGTCCGCGCCCAGACAGTGGCGACTTTTGATGACCAGACTTTGTCAACAGACACTGCCTATGTAAATCTTGCCGGTACCGGCAGCGATGTGGGATTTAACGATGGTCTTGCGCATTTTCCATGTGTTTACGACAGTACCTATGGCTGGCAGGGTGGTTTCGCCTATTCCAATAAAGTGGATAGCGTTCACACTGGTTATATGTTCCCCTACTCGGTAAAAGCCGCCGCAGGCTATGGTGGTTCGTCAAAATATTGCGCCGTCTATTGCAACGACCCTTCAAACTTCACCTACTATACACGGGTTGCGCTTACAGGTGCAGCTATTAATAAACCCGTGAGCGGTTTCTATGTAACTAACAGCACTTATGGATACAACACCATAAGAGATGGTTACTTCTCAGCTACAGCATTTGATAGTGGCTCCTGGTTCCTGCTCACGATAAAAGGTTATACCGGTGGTTCTCTAACTGCGGATAGCGTAAACTTCTATCTTGCTGACTTCCGCGCTGCAGATGCCGCATCGAGATATATATTGAAATCATGGGAATGGGTAAATCTTTCTTCTCTCGGAAATGTAGACAGCCTCCAGTTTCACCTCAATTCCTCTGATACGGCAGGCGGATTTGGCATGAATACGCCCGCCTATTTTTGTATAGACAACTTTACTACTCACGAAAGCACTCTTGGTGTGAATGCAGCGCCGCTGGCTTACGCAGCAAAGG
This sequence comes from Chitinophagaceae bacterium, assembly GCA_947446645.1. Lineage (GTDB taxonomy): Bacteria > Bacteroidota > Bacteroidia > Chitinophagales > Chitinophagaceae > Nemorincola. The sequence continues at coordinate 53,381 of CANFHA010000012.1, forward strand.
TGTATCCTAACCCCGCAACTAACGCGCTGTATGTGGATGTGGCGGACGCAGCAGTTACCACTATATTGCTAACAGACATGGCTGGCCAGGCGATAAGTACCTATGCGGTAACTCAAAAACAAGTAGAGATCAATACATCATCATTACCTTCGGGAAATTATATGCTGCACCTGACTGGAAACGGGAAGAGTGCAACTGTGAAGTTTGTGAAACAATAAATATTGGGTAGGTAGTTGTCCCGCACCTTTAAGGTGTAGGACAACTAAATTGATAAATAAAGGATCATGAAAGCTTTCTGCTTTATTCTTTTTTCTTTTTTAACCGTTGGCGCATATGGGCAATATGCACCGCAGGCCGGATTGCCTGGCAGCACTGCTATTAACGCCTCGAGCACCTCGATAGTGGGCTGGGCTGCTGGCTGCACTGTATCGCGCGGTTATATGGATATCGCAGACCAATCACTGGGCTTGGCGGCAGCCGGAGACAGTACGCTCGCAATAGGGTATGCTGATGGATCCGTTGTTAGCCTTGGAGATAGCGGAGTGGCCATACTTACTTTTGATCATCCGATCTATAATGGCGAAGGGCCTGATTTTGCGGTGTTTGAGAATGGGTTCCGGGACCCAGCTGATTCCGCGCATGCTTTCCTTGAGCTGGCATTTGTAGAGATAAGCTCAGATGGTGTCAATTATTTCAGGTTTCCCGCTACATCATTAACGTCCGAGAATGTACAAATTGGCAATGGCGACTACCTGGCCGCAACGTCTATCAATAATCTCGCAGGAAAGTATGTGTCTATGAACGGCACCCCGTTTGATCTTGGGGAACTAACAGGCATTTCGGGCCTTGACGTAAATAATGTGACACATGTGCGGATAGTAGACGTAATAGGAGCCATAAGCGGCCACCCCTCGAGGGATAGTGCAGGCCGGGTAATAAACGATCCGTATCCGACGCCATTTCCGTCCGGTGGTTTCGACCTGGATGCTGTGGGGCTGATAAATGAAGTGGGTGTGACCGAAGTAAAAGCATTGCCCGGCGGAGTATCCGTCAGCGTGTTTCCTAACCCGGCAACGGACAGGATCATGATTTCTGTAGCGGGCGGCATTCCTGCCGGGTTGAGTGCTACTGTAAAGACCATTTCAGGTAGTGTGGTAGCTGTTTATTCTATAACCGAAAAGAGCACAGTGCTGCCTGTGGCGCAATATCCCGCGGGTATGTATTACATTGTGTTGCAGGACGCAAAGGGAAACAAATGGGTGGAAAAAGTTGCCAGGCGCTGATCTTAATTCTTTGCTGCTGGCTGGCTTCCTGCAAAAAGGACAAGCCAGACCGGGCGAATATCAGCGTGCCGCACGGAACCGGAAATCTATACATAGCCTGCGAAGGAAATTTCGGAAATGGTGACGCTACTTTGTATTCATACGATCCCATACATGCCACTGTTTACAATGATCTATACAGCACTATTAACGGGCAGCCACTGGGCGATGTGCTTCAGAGCATACAGCATATAGGAAACAGGCTCTTTCTCTGTGTCAATAACTCAGACAAGGTTGTGGTGCTGGATGATATGGACCTTAAGCTGGTAGCAACGCTCTCTATACCCAAGCCAAGATATATAGTGCCAGTGAGCAGCACTACGGCTTACGTGTCTGCCCTATACAGCAACAAGGTGTATGTGCTAAACCTGCAGCAGATGCGTGTGACAGATACAATAGATCTGCCTGGCCAAAACCCCGAAGGAATGTGTGTGTACAACAACAATGTTATTGTATGCACTTGGGATACTGCCCGGAAAAAAATCTATAGCATAGATATCGCAAACGGCAGGGTAGGGGCGGCAATTGAAATAGGGGGCTATGCCCCACAGGAAGCACTGCTGGACAAGGAGCAGATGCTATGGGTGCTGGCCGGCGAGCAATATGTTGGCAAAACCAGCACATGGACAAGATTGGACCCGTCGACCGGGCAGGTGCTTAAAACCTACACCTTTCCTGCTGAGGCAAACGTAGTGCGGCCCGTGTTTAATAAGGCAAAGGATACGCTGTACTTCATTGAGGCAAACCAGGGAGGAGGCACTGCCAATAATGGTGTTTACCGCATGGGTATTCATGATGAGCAACTTCCGCTGCAGCCATTCGTGGCTGCGCGCCAGTTTCAGTATTTCTGGGCCCTGGGCATAGATCCGGTAAGTGGCAATGTATACGTGGGAGACCCCCGAGGTTTTGTTCAAAAAGGTATCATTTACATCTACCAGCCGGACGGAACATTATTGCAACAGTTTACTGTTGGGTTGGGGCCGGGACATTTTTATTTTGATGACTGATAGTTAGGATTATCCGCAATGAAGCATATACTGATAATCGTGAAATGCTGTAAAAATTTGAACGTAGGCAAGGTTAGCTTGCTTACGGCCTTGCTTTTAATTGTGCTCAACAGCGATGCTGTTGCGCAAAGTACAAGTGATACTGTATTGCAGGAGGTAAAAGTGAGTGGCAGGTACAAAACCTCAGGAGACACACGTATAAATGATTTCTCGCCTGGCCAGAAGTTGGTTATTATTGATTCGGCTACCATGCGGCAATACCAGCTGCAGAATATAGCCAACCTGCTGGCGCAGCAGGTGCCGGTTTTTGTAAAGTCATACGGGTTTAATGGTCTGGCTACGCTAAATTTCAGGGGGTCATCTGCAGCACAGTCGCAGGTATTGTGGAATGGTGTGCCTATACAAAATGCCGCCCTGGGCCTTGCCGACGTTTCTGCATTACCCGTGATGTTTGCAAGTAAAGTAAATGTCGTTTACGGTGGGTCTGCGGCGCTGCTGGGCAGTGGTAATGTGGGCGGGGCGCTGCTGCTGGAGAATGATGCGCCGGTGTTCAGAAGCAGGCCGGATAAAAACAATGATTTGTCGCTCAGTGTGGGTGGTGGTAGCTTTGGCCAGTTAATGGGCGGGTTTTCCGGCAGTACCTCAAACAAGCGATGGTATTTTCTGGCAAACGGGTTCTTTCAGATCGGTACGGATAATTACCGGTACACCACTGCCGCCGGAGCACATATGCTGATGCCCAATGATACCATGAGCAGCAAGGCTGCAATGGTGCGGGGTGCTTATAAAATCGGAGACAGGAATGTGGTAACGCTTTCTGCATGGTACCAGGAAAATGATCGGGATGTACCACCGGCGCTGTTTGAATCTTATTCTGACAAAAATCAACTGGATAAATCCCTTCGCCTGCTGTTGGACTGGACCAAACAAACTGACAAGAATAATTGGTATGTAAAATCCTCTTTCATCAAAGACGAAGTAAAGTATAGCTACCAGTCTGTGCAGCTCCATACTGACAATATAGCGTACCAGTATTACCAGGAGATAGGATGGAAGAAACAGCTGCATGAATACGGCCAGTTATTATTGTTTACTCCATTGCAGGTAGGGTGGATAAACATAGCAGACAGCAGTAAGCTCAGGCAGCAAGACAGAATTGCACTGGCAGCTGCATACGACTACAAACATTTCAACGACAGGCTGGATGTTGCCGTAAACGCCCGACTTGAAAAGATAATTGGGCAGGCAGAAGCGGTCACTCAGCAAAATGTTTTCATGCCCGGACTACAGGCATCATTCAAAATTGTGAACTGGCTGGTGGTGAGAGCTAATGTACAGCGCACTTATCGTGCTCCTGCGCTCAATGAGCTTTACTTTAATCCTGGAGGAAATGCCAGCCTTAAGCCGGAGCAGGGATGGAGCGAAGATGCCGGGTATACCCTAAAAGTTAAGGCTGGAAATTTTACCCTTGTCCATGACTTGTCTGTATACAACAGGGATATACATGACTGGATATTGTGGTTAGGTGGCGCTATATGGACACCACATAATATTGCAGAGGTGCATAGCCGTGGTGTGGAAACTGAAAATGCCCTGCATTGGGTAAAGGGCAAGTGGGCAGCGCACCTGGGTGTAAACACTGCTTATGTGCTGGCAACTACCGTTGCCAGTTACATATACAATGACGGAAGTCTTGGGAAGCAGATACCCTACACTCCACGGTATAACGGGCAGTTGAACATAGGGTTTGGCTATAGTAAGTTTTCTGTTAACTATAACCATACCTACACAGGCTATCGTTTCACGACCACAGATGAGTCTGCGTTTGTATTGCCATACAATACCGGGAACATACAATTGATGTATAGCCCAGCTATACGCAAGCACTCGTGGCAGTTTACGGCCCAGTGCAACAATGTTTGGAATGAACAGTACCAGGTGGTGGCCTCACGACCTATGCCGGGTATAAACTGGCTGGCGGGTTTTAAAGTAGTTTTGCTGTAATTTGCCTGGGGTTGTTACGCATTCTTAAAGGAGAAGTAAAATGCAGATCCTTTTCCAACCTCACTTTCCACCCATATTTCCCCGCCATTTTCTACCATGAATTCTTTGCACAGCATCAGGCCTATGCTTGTGCCGCGCTCATCAGCTGTGCCGCGGGTGCTGTTGCTGAATGGCTCGAAAATATTTGCGATCTTTTCTTTACCAATACCTACGCCGGTATCCTTAACACAAAATACGGTATGCCCCGGCTTTTTATTTTTATCTGCACTAATGGTTACCGAGCCATAATTATGCGTGAACTTGATGGCATTTGATAACAGGTTTCGAACGATGAAATCGAAATGTGCAGCATCAGCCAGAATTTCTATGTCCCCGGACACTTCGTTCGATATGGTGAGCTGTTTCTGGTCGGCACTGCTCTTCACCAGTTTTATATTATTCTCGATATAGGCATCTACTTTAAAAGTCTCAAGAGTAAGCCCGAGATTTTTGATTTGAGACCGTCCCCAGTAAAGCAGCTTATTTAACGTCTCTAGTGAAGCCTGGGAATGGTCCATGAGCGTAGCCATAAGATATTTGCGCTCCTCTGGTGAGGTTGCTTCATCTTCAAGTATAGTGAGCATGGCGGGTATATTGCCTACCGGCCCACGCAGATCGTGGCCAATTATAGAAAACAATTTGTCCTTTACCCGGTTAGATTTTTCCAGCTCCATCTCGCGTTTTGTGAGCTGTTCATTTAGCCGCCTGGCCCGCCTGAAGAATATGGAGATGAGGATAAGTGCCACAGCCAGCAATGCGGCCACAACCACTATTGCATTTCTTTTTTGTGCGTTTCTTTGTTCTGCAAGTTTCAGGTCTTTAATCTTGTCGTTCGATTCTTCCAGCTCAAAAACAGCTTGCAGGTTGGCTATCTCCTTTGCTTTTTCAATGGAAAAAATGCTCTGTTCCAGTTTTTTCTGTTCTTCCATTATAGCCACTGCATTCTTGTAGTCTCCAATTTGCTGGTAGTCTTCAGAGAGGCCGGCATAAATATCCCGCAGTATAGATTTTTGGTTAATTGACTTTGCAAGTACCAGCGCTTCTTTGAGCTGCGCTATTCCTTTAGGTACATCTGTATTGCTGGTTACTGATGCTATATTCACCATTATACGCGCCTCGTTCTCAGGCAGGTTCTTATCTTTAGTGATCTGTAAGGCCTGGTTCAGATATTCAAGTGCTTTTTTGTCGTTCTTAAACTCTTCGTAAACAATGCCGATATTCATAAGCGACAGGATACGGACTCCGGTAAATTGGGGCTTATCACTTTTTTCAAGTGCATTCTTGAAATAGTCCAGCGACTTTTTCAGGTCGCCCATTTTGGCGTATACTATGCCAAGGTTGTTATAGATATATACCTTACTGCTTGACAGGGGACTATCGGGAGAAAGCTGCAGTGCTTTATTGTAGTATTCCAGTGCTTTGCTGAAATTGTTATTCAGCTCATTGACCACGCCAAGTTTCAGATAGGTGCTGACGATTCCTTTCTTGTTGCCCGCGCTATCATAGGTTTTAAGCGCAATGGTAAAGTGGTGTGTAGCGCTATCGTACCGGCCTTGCTTGCCATCAAGCACGCCCAACCCATTATGCACAGCAGCAATACCACTTTTGTTCTTTATCTCTTCAAACATTTGCAGCGCTTCCATCTGCCGTTTTTTCGCCAGTTCCATGTGGCCGTGCATGCCATCGTCGTCACCCAGCAGCATGGTCATTGTAGCTATACCTTCCTTGCTGTTTTGGGCGGTGAAAATCTTCAATCCTTCGCGGATATAGTAGTTAGACGAATCGGGATTGGAGTACTGGTAATAGTCGAACAGTTCGCTGTAACTGGCAAGCCTTTCTTCGAGGGTTTTGGCATCTCTGTGTTTTGACAGCAGAACCGCAATGTCACTCTGGGCCAAACCGGTAAGATTCAGGCAAATAGCGATAAGTAATATGCAGGCAAATTTGTAACGCTTTAAGATGCCTGAAATAGAAGCTTTCATAGTTATATTCCGAGGCGCAAGATATACAATCCATTTCATTTGTTTATTTTACAGCCGCTTGCCTTTATATAATTGCTTTTATATTTTCTAAAAATTGTTTCTATGAGATACTTTATAATACTGTTCGTTTCAGCATTATTTCTATTTGGTGCCTGTAAGCCAGGTGCGAGTGAAACCGATGCGCACCTGGCAAAGGGCAATGACTATGTGTTGCTGGACGACTTTGCCAATGCGAAGAAAGAATATGATCTGGCGCTGAAAGTAGATACGGCAAACTGGCGCGCATGCTATGAGCTGGGTGGTGTGTATGAGCTTGAAGGCGATTTTACCAATGCCCTGTATTATTTCAATCGCGCTATTAAGCTCAATCCGAAGTTTACGCTGGGATATTATAACCGTGCTAACCTGGAAGAGCTGATGGGTGACGAAAAAGCGAGTGTCGCCGATCTGAGATTTACACTGGAGCATAAAAAGGGATTCTATATGGCACTCATAGCCGAAAGCCGTAAAAATATTAATGCAGGAAAATATAAAGAGGCACTGGCTGATCTTGATGAGGTTATACAGTTGCGGCAGGACTTCTATCTGCCTTACAGTATGCGGGGCTCCTGCAAATTCAAAATGGGCGATATGGCCGGCGCCGTGCAGGATTTTGGCATGGAGATAAGAACACAGCCCGGGCATGCAATGGGGTATGTGAACAGGGCTGTTGCCTATAGCGGCATGAAAGAGTATCGTGCAGCAATTATTGACCTGGACACGGCCATACAAATAGACCCTCGCTGGTCGCAGGCGTATTTATACCGTGGGCAGTTTCTGTATACGCTGAAAAGCAAGGATAGCGCCTGCCACGACTTCAGAACCGCACAAGCCCTGAATGATCCGCAGGCAGATGGCTATGTGAAGCAATATTGCGGAAAGTAATTTTAGTTTGGGTGAGTAATCTAGTTTACCAATGCCCAGGTAAATCCGAACCTTAGTAATGTATTAGGCGCAGCATACACGGGTATAGCCTGTGCGCCGGATGCCTCTGTAATGGGTAGTGGTGTGCCGGTATAAAGAATGGTATTACGGACGAATATCTGCTGTAATTGATCGCCCATGATAAAGGCGCGGAAACGTTTAATACGGAAATTCAGAAAGACCGAAGCCTGTGGTGTATTGCCAACGAATAATGTATGCTGGTAGTAGAAACGGTTCAGCACTGCATCATATCCTGCGGGGTGGTAGGCTGTATTATAGCGCACTTCTACACCGGCCGCTATTTTAAGCGCCCGTTTAAACATTGCCCGTTCGAAGCTGAACTGGTGCCGGCCCATTAGGGCAGGTACATTTACAGGCGCATTGTCTGGCAGTTGCTGGTACACAAGTTCATTGTCCAGGAAGAAGTTGCCGACCTTGAAAACCTTGCGTATCCATGCCTGGTTCAGCGTAAAGGGTATAGTGTATTGTGCAGGTCGCTCGCTGTCATCCAGGTATATGTAGTTGCCTATGAAATAACTTCTGACTCCTGCGGACAGCCTGATCTTATTAATACTCAGTGTGGCATACAGCATAGACACACTTTCATTGCTGAAAGAGAAAAACTGCTTGGTAAACCTGTTTTCATAATTAGTATAGCTATACGGCGCACTATTCAGCTGCTCACGAAACCCTGCCAGGAAACTACTGTTCTTAAATTCTTTGCCCAGTGCCATGTTCAGCAGGAAATTGCCGGCATCAGTTCCTGTGATGAAGAATTTTGTATTAGCGCCATATTCCCATTCCTTAGGGTGCAGGGCTTCTTTTCTCAATTCTCCCTCCAGGTAGTTGCTTATTATGCTGCTCCTGTCCACGCCTACGGAATACACTTGCTTAGGCAGGCTGTCGTTGATCAAATTAGAAACAGGGGTGGAAATGAACTGGTCGTAGCGATTGCCTATACCTGCACTGAACTTCAGCTGATGGCCAGGTTTGCCAATAAAACCGTTGAGCAGGAGTTTATTATCTATCCAAAACCATTTTTGCTGAACGAATACAGAATCTGTGCCTATGGCATAGTAGCCACCCCTATTGATAAAGCTCTGTGTAAATAAACTTGTGTACCGGGTAGAGTCCGGTGCAAGATCTTTATAAACATGCTTCTCTGAGCTTACTTCCATTTTGTGTGTAATGCTGAACCACGGCACCAGGCTGTAGCTATACTGCGTTGAGTCTGCATTATACGTGGTGTCGGTTCTGCCCCAGGTATAGCTGTGTTGCAGTAAGGCAGTAAAGTCACGTTGCATATTGGTGACGGTGGACCGGGTTGCGCTATATAAATCGTTTGCATAGGCTGTTGGTATCGTTTTCCGGTCGCTGTATGTGGGGTCTGATAGCTCACCGGCCGTATCTATTGTCCCGCCGTTCTCGTCGTGCTGTTCTTTATTATACACCAGCCCGGCATAAAGGGTGTAATGCTTGTCCAGGCTTTTGAAATTGGTACTCAGGCAGGCATTGTCATGGTTATTACGCTGGATCTTGAAAAAGCCGGGTGAGTTAGTTTTATGATATTCTACGGCAAAGTTCCAGTTGGGGCGTATGCTCTGGGTATGCATGATGCCGGCAGTCTGTTCCAGCTTGGAGCCCAGTTGATAGTTGAATATAGAGTATGGGCGTGTAGTACTGTAAAAGGCAAGACTATCTGCATTGAACCTGTAAATATCAAAAATGTGGTATCCCAGGGTAGGACCTACCCGGTCTTCAGGCGTGAATAATAAATTGTTTGCGGGGCTGCCAAGGTTGCCAAGGTCGGTATACCATGACTTGGTAAAGGGTGATCGCTGAAAAGTATGCAGTGACGTGTCCGGGTATCCTATTCGGCCGGAATTCAGTTTTTCGTAGGTGATCTTAGCTTCTTCATCCCGCCACTTGGTAGTGTTGGTTTTGTTGGCGTTGGTGTCCCGCTGTGGTGCATTGGCTATTGTATTCGGTTGTGCCGGATTACCGCCTGACATTGATGACTGGGCAAGCAGCGTATGCCCGCAAAACAGCAGGCATATGAGCAGCGTAATTTTTGCAGCTTTTGGGTATGATCTATTTATCAATTAATGCTATGTTGAACTGTGCCTGCAAAAGAGAGGCAAAGTTAACTGTGTTAAAGTTAAAATAAGACAAAAAGGATAAGCGTTAAGTCCGGCAATTGCAGGGCTAACATTCGCTACTGATATCCACGCCGCTTTCTAGAGGCGCTTTACCAACTCTTCTACCAGTCCGGCCATTTTTGGAGCAGCTGCATTGGCCGCTTCCAGCACTTCTTCGTGGGTAATGGTGATCGGCACATCGCTGATACCTATGTCTGTGATAACACTGATGGCAAATACCCGCATGCTGGCATGGCGCGCTACGATCACTTCGGCCACTGTGCTCATTCCTACGGCATCTCCGCCCATTATGTGCAGCATCCTGTATTCTGCCGGTGTTTCAAAGGTGGGTCCCTGCAGGCCTATGTAAACTCCGGTACGAACGTTCACTCCCTGTTCTGCCGCTATTTCTTTAGCCAGCGTTATAAGCTTAGGGTCATATGCCTGGCTCATATCTGGGAAACGGGTGCCCAGGCGCTCGTCATTAGGGCCACGTAAGGGATGCTCAGGGCAAATATTGATATGGTCTTTAAGGATCATCAGATCCCCGATCTTAAAAGTTGAATTCATTCCGCCCGATGCGTTGGATACGATCACGGTCTCTACACCAAGCGCCTTCATAATGCGCACCGGAAAAGTGACCTCCTCCATGCTATAGCCCTCATAATAATGGAAACGGCCTGCCATCAGCATTACATTGCATTCGCCTATTTTACCAAAAATAAGTTTGCCTGAGTGCCCCTCTACGGTAGATACCGGGAAATTAGGTATCTCAGCATAAGGGATAGCTGTTTCTTTATCAATAATATCTACCAGCCCGCCCAGGCCGCTGCCCAATATGATGCCTACTTTGGGGTTAGTGGTGATTTTAGCCTGTATGAATGCGCTGGTTACCTGTATCTTGTCGTATAAAGTCATTGCAGAAGAGAGATCGTTTGTGAAACAAAGGCGCAAGATAATGAATCAACCTTAGTTCATTATAGTAAACAATGTAAACGATCTATGAACAAACGCCCGATCAGATATCAGAAGTTGGAACCACGCTATAGGCAGGCATTGATTCATATCCGGGGTTCATCACCTCATTTACCTGCACCTTCTGCCGGGTAGGTGTGGGGTTGGGTATGCTTATGCCCGAGAGGCCCAGCATGTGGCGCTGTTCCAGTGTGTCCTGTGCCGCCTTGCGCTCCAGGTGCTGCCCTACTATGGTTTTAATATCCTTGCCGGCTACATGCAGTATGTCGTTCTTCAGGCGGATCTCGCGGGCCATGCGGCCAATGATGAATATAAGCACCACGCTGATAGCGGTGACCCCATATACGGCGAGAATAAAGTAAATGAGATTTTCGTTGCCTGCTTTATTACGGATATCGGCATTGTAAAAAATTTCTCCCATCACGCTGAACGGATAGATCATGTGCATAAAACCGAGGAATGCCACGCCGCCCAGGCTTACGATATAACAGCTTATTTCAGAAATAATTAAGGTGCCGCTGCTTAGCAGCCTTTGGGCTGCCGGTTTTCTGAGCGAGGTTGCAAGAGGGTCCAGCAGTTCTATCTGGTCATTGATCATTATTCTTTCTTCCCTGAATTCCTGCAACAGGTCATCTTTAAGGGTGGTTAATGCCATTCGTAAAGATTATTTGTTGTAAATATAATCTTCGTATAAGGCGTATGCTAATAGTAAGTATCCACAGGTGTTAATAACGTGGGTATATCGAGCTTTAACACGCAATCTGACACGCAAAAAATAAATTATCTATACATTTGCATTAATGGATGTGAAAAAAATAGAACGAATTGCAAAAGCACTGGGTGATCCATACCGGCTGAAGATCATTGAAGCCATTAAGAAAAACGACGGATGGATGCAATGTGGGTGTATCACAGATATGCTCACTATCGCACAGTCTACCATTTCCCACCACTTAAAGCAATTGGTAGATGCTGATCTGCTCATTGCCGAGAAAGACGGACGTAATGTGCGGTATATCATCAACAAGGCCACATTCGACGAATACACGAAATTTTTAACCTTGTTCGCAAATTAAAAAAATGAAAAAATAAATCGAAATTATTCGATTTATCGATTTGTTCCGTAGCTTTACATCGCAAACAGGCGCGCAAATATTGCATAAATACAGGAAAATAAATCGATAAACTTAAATAAATCGATCATTAATTAAAAAAATTAAACGACATGAAAAAACTAACAGACAAAGTAGCAGTAGTAACAGGCGGCAATAGCGGAATGGGGTTCTCTGCCGCAAAGCTATTTGCAGAGAACGGCGCTAAAGTTGCCATCACCGGGCGGAACAAAAAAACCGTGGATAGCGCGGCACAGGAAATAGGCGGCCACTCCATAGGCATAGTAAGTGATGTAGCTGACCTTAAAAATATTGACGCCCAGTACGACCAGGTCACTAAGCAGCTTGGTAAAATAGACGTGCTTGTAGTAAATGCCGGCATCTATATCGCTGGCCCCACAGCCGACTTTACCGAGGATATGTTTGACCAGGTAAGTGATGTTAACTTTAAAGGCGCATTCTTTACCATACAGCGCGCCTTGCCATACCTGAATGATGGTGCATCGGTAATCATAACCGGCTCTGCCGCAGCCGTAAAAGGGTTCCCTACCATTGCGGCTTATGCAGCTACCAAAGCCGCAGTCCGCTCTCTTGCCCGGAGTTTCTCTGCGGAATGGATAGACCGCAAAATAAGGGTTAATGTGCTCATTCCCGGCCCTATAGACACCCCCATATTCGACAGGAACGGTATGTCGCAGGAAGAGACTGATAATACTAAGGCGCTCTATGCGTCATTGGTACCCGTAAAAAGAATGGGCACTTCAGATGAAGTTGCTGAAGGATTTTTATACCTCGCATCTGAAGACTCCCGGTTTATGGTAGGGGGTGAACTCATACTTGACGGAGGCGTGGCAACACTTTAGGAAAAATACAATCAAAGAGCAGGCTGAAAGAACGGCCTGCTCTTTTAAAACTCAATATATGAACATACAATCACCATTTACTTTTATAAGCGGCTTGGTAAAGCAAATTTCCTGCAGCTGGACGACCAACAAAACATGCGACACCGTTGTTGAAAAGAAGACAATTTCGTTTGAGGTGGTTCATGAACCAATGCCGGTAACAAAGACTAAAGAAAACACGAAGCAGATACTGCACATCCCTATGGATACGTCGTACGCCAACGACTATTCCAGCACCTATTAAGATGGCCACTTACGAAGCTGATGCTCAAAAATGTGGGTATCTTTTTTCAGAACACCCTCTTTTGGTACAGTAATTGCGGCCTTATTAACACCAGAGCGGGAACGCGGATGCATCCATTTTGGCAGCTTCGGCAAACATTCTCGACGATTTAGACGATTTTTTTTTTGAGAAGGGGCACATAGATTATTATTCTATACTATTTGCGCGTTTTTTTAAACACGCCTCCCTATTTGTTCTGAACGCGGGAACCTACAGACAGCACACACATCTTTTAAAGTACGTACCTTTGCAGACTTTTAGAAAATGCTGCCCGCCTTGGCGATTTGGCCTTTCTAACTACACTTTTACTGCAAAATGAAATACGACAAAGAAATATCGCTGCGCCGCACATTTGCCATTATCTCGCACCCGGATGCCGGTAAGACCACGCTTACAGAAAAGTTGCTGCTGTTTGGCGGCGCTATACAGGTAGCAGGCGCGGTGAAAAGCAATAAGATAAAGAAGCACGCTACCAGCGACTTTATGGAAATAGAGCGGCAGAGGGGTATCTCTGTGGCTACCTCTGTAATGAGCTTTGAATATAACAAAACACTCATAAACCTGCTCGACACCCCGGGTCACAAGGACTTTGCTGAGGATACCTATCGCACACTTACTGCTGTAGACAGTGTAATACTGGTGATAGACAGTGTAAATGGAGTAGAAGAGCAGACCCGCAAACTGGTAGAGGTGTGCCGTATGCGCGATACACCCATCATTGTCTTCGTAAATAAGATGGACCGGGATGGTAAGTACCCGTTCGACCTGATGGACGAAATAGAGAAGGAGCTGAAGATATCACTGCACCCGCTTTCCTGGCCTATAAACATGGGCAAGGAGTTTAAGGGAGTATACAATCTGCACGACAGCAGCCTGAACCTGTTTACCGCCAGCCAGAAATCGACTGAGGAAAATACGATACCTATCAATGATTTGAATGATAAGTTACTGGATGAAAAAGTAGGCGAGCGCGACGCCAACCAGCTGCGCGAGGATGTGGAATTGCTGCAGGGGGTATATGGCGCGCTCGATGAACAGAAATACCTGGAAGGTAAAATTGCCCCTGTGTTCTTTGGCAGTGCGGTGAATAACTTTGGCGTTAAGGAGCTGCTGGACACATTCATACGTATAGCACCGCAGCCCCAGGGCCGCAGCACAGATAAGCGTTTTGTGGCGCCGGATGAAGATAAGTTTACCGGTTTCATATTTAAGATACATGCCAACCTCGATCCCCGCCACCGCGACCGTATCGCATTTCTGCGCGTATGTTCCGGGCGTTTTGCGCGCAATACATTTTACAAGCACACCCGGCTCGAAAAAGATGTGCGCTTCAGCAATCCCTATTCCTTTATGGCCCGTGAAAAGGACGTGATAGAAGAGGCATTTCCGGGCGATGTGGTTGGTCTGTTTGATACAGGCACGTTTAAGATCGGCGATACCCTTACTGAGGGCGAAGTAATGCAGTTCACAGGTATTCCTACCTTCTCTCCCGAGATATTCAAGGAGCTGGTGAACAAAGACCCGATGAAGACCAAGCAGATGGAAAAGGGTGTGCGCCAGCTTACAGATGAAGGTGTAGCCCAGCTGTTTACCCAGCATGGTGGCAACCGCAAGATAATAGGCTGCGTGGGTGAGCTTCAGTTTGAGGTGATACAATACCGCCTGCTGCAGGAGTATGGCGCGTCCTGCTCATTTGTGCCACTATCATTCTACAAAGCCTGCTGGATAACCGGGGATAAGAAGGCCATAGAAGACTTTGCACGCTTTAAGCAGAGCAATATAATGGAGGATAAAGACGGTAACCTGGTATACCTGGCGCAGAGTGAATGGTTCCTGAATACAGAGCGGCAGAACAACCCGGCTATCGAGTTCCATTTTACCTCCGAGTTCAAGACGGCCACTGCGAAATAGTGTTATTTCACGCTCTATAGCGTTATAAACGGCATCAATATATTTTCTGCTATTTTTGGATAAAACAGTTTAATGAGTGGTACAAACACCATAGCACTACAGCGAGGTTCCAGCTACGACGATTGCCTTTTAGGCTCTTGTTTAAAAAAGATGTTTAAGGGCTATGTAAAGAGCGGTGCGGGCACAGGCTACATCATCAGCAGTGAGGTGGCAGAGGTAAGGAAAGAGCTGGAGCAACTGAACGGAGGAAGCCCGCTGGAGTTATCGTTTGCCTACTTGTCGGCCATGGAGAGCACTATGCCGCATGCCGGGTTTAGGTATGTCATTGTACATGAGAACAACAGGCCGCTGGTGTTTGGCTACTTCCAGGTGTTTACACTTACCTCTAAGAATTTCAGGCTTAAGACAGATAAGAAGTTTGTGAAAGGCATTATAAACCTCTTCCTGGATCTGAAAAAGGCGAAGGTGCTAATGGCGGGCAATGCCTTGCGCAATGAGACCCCTTGCTATTGTTATGACCGCTCTGTAATTAACGATGAGCTGGCAACAGAGATGATAGCCTCAGCAGCAGAGAAGATAGCTGCGGATGAGCACATGACGGCTGTGCTGCTTAAGGATATACCCTTTACTGACCACGCTAATATATGGCTGCTAAAACAGGATTACCATGCACCTATGACAGATCAGCAGATGGTGCTGACGATAGACCCTGCCTGGCATACACTTGCGGACTATGTGTCTGCACTTACGCGTAAGTACAAAGCGAGGGCAAATAAGGTGCTGGCACTACGTGAAGGCCTGCGCATAGAGCAGCTGGACGAAGCCGGTGTGGCGCACTATGCGCACCAGCTGAACCGCCTTTATAAGAATGTGGCCGACAGCCAGTCATTTGCCCTGACAACGGTAAGTGAGCGTCACTTTGCCAAAATGAAAGAAGTGTACGGCCCGGGTTTTGAAGTGCTTGGCTTTTTTGCTGAAAAAAAACTGGTCGGCTTTTATACGGCAATAGTGACAGACAATGTTTACGAGATCTATTACGCGGGTTTCGACTACGGGCTCAATGATCAGTACCAGATCTACTTCAATATCCTGTTCACTGGCGTAGAGCGCGCTGTGCAGCTGCAGAAACAACAGCTGAAACTTGGCAGAACAGCGTTTGACTCCAAGGCAAGCCTGGGCGCCAGGCCGGTGGAAATGAACTATCTCATAAAAACAGCCAACATTCCTGCGGCAGCGGTTACCTGGTTTGTAAACTACTTTTCCTCTATGGAGGATGCCAAGTGGAAGCTACGCGACCCGCTGAAGCAGCCTGCGGCTACCCCAGCTCAGGATAAAGCGGGAAGCCCGTCATAAACTCGTTTACTTCTCCCTTTACTGTTTTGATCAGTGTCTCATCATCAGGTGATATCAGCACACGATCCAGCCAGTTTACTATGGTCGGCATGTCTGTTTCCTTTAGTCCGCGTGTGGTCATGGCAGATACACCAACACGGATACCCGAGGTAACGAATGGAGATTTGTCATCAAAAGGAACCATGTTCTTATTAATGGTAATATCAGCATGTACCAGGGTGTTCTCGGCTTTCTTACCGCTGATGTTCTTGTTGCGCAGGTCTATCAGCATCAGGTGGTTATCGGTGCCGCCGGATACTATGTCGTAGCCCTTATTGGTGAACGCTGTGGCCATTGCCTGTGCATTCGCAACGATCTGCTTACCATAAGCAAGGAAGTTATCGTGAAGAATTTCATAGAAGGAGACGGCCTTTGCGGCTATAACATGCTCCAGCGGACCACCCTGTGAGCCGGGGAATACGGCCAGGTCTATTAGCTGGCTCATCATGCGCACTTCACCCTTGGGGCCTTTGATACCCATGGGGTTCTCAAAGTCGGTGTTCATGAGGATGAGACCGCCGCGTGGGCCGCGAAGTGTTTTGTGTGTGGTAGTGGTAACAAAATGACAATCAGCGAACGGACTACGCAGTAAACCCTTGGCAATCAGGCCTGCCGGATGCGCAATGTCGGCCAGTACCAGGGCGCCTGCCTTATCGGCAATTGCGCGTATACGGGCATAGTCCCAATCGCGGCTATAGGCAGATGCACCGCATATAAGCAGCTTTGGCTTATGCTCCATGGCTTTGCGTTCCATGTCATCATAGTCCACCAGGCCGGTTTCTTTTACTACGCCGTAATGTACTGCCTTATATAGTTTGCCGGAAAAGCTGACCGGAGAACCGTGTGTGAGGTGGCCGCCCATGCTGAGGTCCAGACCTAGAATGGTATCACCAGGCTGCAGTACGGCCAGCATCACAGAAGCATTGGCCTGCGATCCGCTGTGCGGCTGCACATTTGCATAGCCCACGCCAAACATTTCTTTGGCCCGGTCTATGGCCAGCTGCTCACTTACATCTACTACCTCGCAGCCGCCGTAATAACGTTTGCCGGGATAGCCTTCCGCATATTTGTTGGTCATCACGCCACCCATAGCCTGCATTACCTGCATACTTGTAAAGTTTTCTGAGGCTATAAGTTCCAGTCCGCGACGCTGGCGCAGCAGTTCTTCGTTGATCAAATCAAATATGGCGGTATCGCGTTGCATTTTCTTATTTTTTGGTAAAGATAGTCCGAACCTTGATTCACTTGCTTAGATGATTTTCATGATATGGGAAAATTCAACGAGGTTATATAAAGCGGTTCCTACTAAATCGCTAAGTACCTCTAGTAAGCTTAATGCGCTTTACGGTGCTTAAGTACGCCGCCGGCAGCTTCTTTTATCGTATTGGTGAACATGAACGCCTTGGGATCTATTGAGTGCACCATGTTTTTGAGGCGGCGCACTTCCAGGCGGGTGACGATGGTGAATACTATATCACAGGGTTCGCTTACGTCGAAGCTATGTTTCAGGAAGCCCCTTTCGCCCTTGTACACGGTAATGCCGCGTCCCAGTTTTAGTACTAGTTTCTCTTTTATTTCCTCACTTTTCTCTGAAATAATGGTCACACCGGTATATTCTTCCAGGCCTTCTATTACATAGTCGATAGCACGCGAGGCTACGTAGTAAGTAAGTACAGAATAAAGGGCAGTCTCCGGCCCAAGCACTATGGCAGCAATAGTGAATATCACAATGTTGAGGCCAAGTATTATTTCGCTTATGGTAAAGCTGCTGTGCTTGAGCGTATACAAAGCCAGCACCTCGATACCATCTATAGAGCAGCCACCACGCATGGCCAGGCCTATGCCTACGCCCATGAACAGGCCGCCGAATAACGAAGCGAGCAATTTGTCTTCGGTAAGCGGGACATTCGCCATATAGGTGAGGCAGAGGCCAAGACCCACTACACAGGCAAGCGTTTTAAGTGCAAATTTTTTGTTTACATGAAATCCGCCTACAATGATGAACGGAATATTGAGCACTACGATCACCCAGGCTATAATGTCGGTATGATGCTTCTCGTGGTAAAGCTCATTGATAAGCAGGGAAACGCCGGTGACACCGCCATCGAAAAAGTGATTGGGAATGAGCAATCGTTTCAGGGCGAAAGCACTGACCAATATACCCGCAACACTATAAATGATATCCTGTGTGCCCCCCGGTAAATGACGAAGTACCTTCATCTTATGACGGGTCTTTGATCTTTGATTTTATCAAAGCCAGGTTGGCCGATTTTTTGGCCTTTCTTTCTTTTTTTGCGGTAGTGGTGAAGTATTTGTGCTTTTCAAGGAAGCGCACCTGTAGCTTATTCCACTCAAGCTCAGTGCTGATAATGCCATACATGCACAGCTCATCGAAAAGCTTATTGCCTATGGTGAAAAAATCATCGCGGCCCAGGTAGTCAAGATCGGCATCGCAAATGATCTGCTCCAGTTTATTATTAGGCGTCTGTGGTATTTGTGTGGCCATTATCATGCCACAGATCTTTTCGATCTGCTCGGGCGAATAATCGTAGGCGGGTAAGTGTTTGCGGGCAATATCGCAGCCCACACGTTCATGCTCTTTCTGTTGTGTAAGGAAGCCGGAATCATGGAACAGTACGGCGGTCAACAGTAAAGGAAGATCCTCTTCTTTTACTTTCTCTGAAATTGCCAAGTGCTCGGCGGCCTGGTATACATCTTTTATATGGCCGAGACTGTGGTACGTCAGGTTTTTGGGCAACTCTTTTTTGAGTTTGTCCAAAATAAATTTTTTGACCTTGTTAAATTGCATACAGAACAGCTATTGTGCAGAGATAAAAGTAATGATATAAAAAGATAATTTTACACCTTTATTATAAATAAATAAAAATAAACTTTGTCGGGTGCAGTGAAAAATATATATTAGATTATCAATTTGTTAGCTTACTTCTCTGAAAATCGATTTACCACCAGGTTTGGTAAATGTCAATTTTATCACCGGCGTTATCGTTTGCCAACTCATTGCGTCTTCATGGTGTTAGGTGGCACTAAAATCTAACTATTCTCCAATAAATCCATAACTTGTAACAGATAGTTTCTACAGGCTATGTCCCGTGTACTTTTGTCCGGCCCCTTATAGGAACGCTGCTTCTATGACGAGACGAGTGCTGAAATTTCTTTTACTTGCCCTGCTGCCAGCACTCGGGTGGGGCTCTTGCGCCGCACAATCTCATCTTGATTCCCTGCGAGTGGATTCGCTTGTGACCCAACTTACTGCAAACAGCATGGATATAGGAGTGACCTTGCTCATAGACTTATCCCTGGCATATAAAGCGGTGGACCCGGGCAAGGGCGTGAAGTACGGGCAGGATGCCCTGGCGCTGGCTGAAACCACAAAGGATAAACCAAATATGGCAAATGCAAGCAGGGCTATAGGGACGAACTTCCAGGCCCTGTCTGACCCTACACAGGCACTGAATTATTTTCTCAAGGCGTTGGCATTGAGCCCGGCTGAGGATACGGCAAAAGTGAAACTGCTGGGTGACATATCTTACTTGTTCAATGCTATGGACCCTGCCGCCGGTATAAAGTATGGCACACAGGAACTTGCACTGGCGCAAAAGCTAAGGTATAAACAGGGAATGGCAGACGCCTATGGCAAACTGGGTGTGAACAGCCTTTCGCTATCTGACTACACCACTGCACTTGAATACCATTTTGCCGCGTTGAAAATAAACGAGGAGCTACAGGATAAAATGCACATAGCCGGCAACCTTGGCAATATAGGAAACATCTATTCGAACCAGGGAGATTATGATAAGGCTCTGGAATATTATTTTAAGATCCTGAAAATATTTGAAGCGCAGAACTCCAAAGGAAATATAGCACTGACAACAGGGAATATAGCAGGAATGTACGTGAATAAGGGCGACTATACCAGGGCGCTGGAATATAGCTTTAAGGCACTTAAGATGGACCAGGAACTGGGTAGGGAATTTGGTATAGCTACAAATATGTTTCACATAGCCAGCGTGTATACCAGTCAGCGAAATTACCAGACCGCGCTGGAGTACTATTTTAAGACGCTGGAAATGTATGAGCGCCAGGGCGACAAGCATAGCGCCACGGTGACACTGGGAAATATAGGGGAGTGCTACCTGGCCATAGCCAGGGATACAGGCAGGGTGCCGGCAAGCAGCCTGATACCGGCAGGCAAATATGAAGTGCTCAAAAAGGCAACAGAATATACCAAAAGAGGAATAGCGCTTAGTAAAGAATTGGGCGACCTTGCAGATCTGCAAGCGATGTCGCAAAATTTTTCTGATGAGCAGGCACTTTTAGGTGACTATGCGGGAGCGCTGGAAAGCTTTAAAATTTCTGAGGCGCTTAATGATTCTCTTTTCGGGCAGGAAATAAAGGAGAAGATCATAAACCTGGATACGAAGCGGGAAATAGAGCTGAAAAACAAGCAGATAGAAATAGATAAGCTGGACCTTACGAAAAAACACAGCGAAAGAAATTATTTTATTGCCGGTATAGCGCTGTTGCTGCTGGTGATACTGTTTATACTGCGGAATTACTACCTGCAAAAGCGATCGAACGAGCGGATATCAAAAGAAAAGCAGCGGAACGAGGAACTGCTGCTGAATATATTGCCGGCCGAGGTGGCAGATGAACTGAAGATTAACGGCACGGCACAGGCAATGCACTTTGATAATGTAACTGTGATGTTTACAGACTTTGCAAGCTTTACCCAGGCAGGGGAGCGGATGCCGCCACAAGAGCTGGTAGATGAGCTGCACGCCTGCTTCAAAGCATTTGACGAGATTATAACAAAGTACGGTATAGAGAAAATAAAGACGATCGGAGACTCCTACCTTGCTGTGTGCGGCATGCCGGTGACGGATGCCCGGCACGCGGAGCATATAGTTGCCGCTGCCATAGAAATAAATGAATTTATGCTCAACCGGCGTGCGCAATTAAAAGACAAAACCTTTGAGCTGAGAACAGGTATTCACAGCGGCAGCGTGGTGGCCGGTATAGTAGGGGTAAAGAAATTTGCCTACGATATATGGGGTGATACAGTAAACACGGCTGCCCGAATGGAGGCGCATGGCGGAAAAGGGAAGATCAATATATCGCAAATGACGTATGAACTTGTGAAGGGTAAATTCGATTGTGTGTACAGGGGTGAAATTGAGGCTAAGAATAAAGGGGTAATGAAGATGTATTTTGTAAGCGATAAAACAACGAAAGCTACCTTGAACGGATAATGAAAGCTGCCTGTATCATATTATTATTGTTATTACCGCTTTCTGTTTTTGCCAGAAAGCAGGGGCCGGCGCGCATCGATTCCCTGGTGAATGAGCTTGCCTCGGGCTCATTTGCGAAAACAAGTGATGGGCCGGAAAAAAAGGAAGACCTGCAGCTGACCATTGCATACCTGAAAGCCACAATAGACAGCAATGAAAAGGTGGGCAGTATTGAAAACATCCGGAAATGGAGCGCGCTGCTCTCTGAAGCATACAGGCTGGCGGGAAAGCCCAAAGAAGCCTATGAATACTACAAGCTCTATAAGATAATGAAGGACTCGCTATCCAGCGCAACCAATAAACTGAAGTTAGCGACACTGGAGGCTGAGCGGAAGATCGCGCTACAAAACAAGCAGTTGGAGATCAACAGTCTCGAAGTTAGTAAAAAGCGGGACGAACGGATATTTTACATAGCGGGAATAGCGCTGCTGCTGCTGGTGATCGTGTTTATAATGCGCAACTACAAAACACAGAAAAACAGCAGTGAACTGCTCTCTGCAGAAATGAGCAGGAGCGATGACTTACTGCTGAATATATTGCCTGCGGGTGTAGCAGCGGAGCTAAAGGACAAAGGTGTATACAAGGCCCGGCATTACGATGAGGGTACAGTATTCTTTACCGACTTTGTAAATTTCACCAAGGCCAGTGAGAAAATGGCGCCTCAGGATCTTATAGATGAGCTGCATACCTGCTTCAAAGCTTTTGATGAAATAGTGACCCGCCACAATATTGAGAAAATAAAAACGATCGGCGATGCTTATCTGGCTGTGGCCGGCATACCTGTGGCAGATGCATTGCATGCTGAGAATGCAGTGAGGGCCGCGCTGGAAATAAACACCTTTATGGCTGAGCGGCAGACACGGCTAAAGGAGAAAACCTTTGGTATAAGGATAGGTATACACAGCGGCAACCTAGTGGCCGGCATAGTAGGGGTTAAAAAATTTGCTTACGATATATGGGGTGATACGGTGAATACCGCAGCTCATATGGAAGAAAGAAGTGAAACGGGAAAGGTGAACATATCACAGGTTACTTACGAGCTGGTAAAAGATAAGTTTAACTGTGAGTATAGAGGTGAGATAGAGGCAAAGAATAAAGGGCTCATGAACATGTACTTTGTTCTGTCTGAGAAAATCTAAGGCAGTACATCCCGCCTGAAGAAGACAAACCCGTTTTTTCCACCAACATAAATGAGCTGTGGCATGGCGGCATATTTTGCACTGTCCTGTATCTTGCTGATAAAATATACCGGTCTATCGATTTTTCCGGAGAGTAGCCACGGCTCATTAGCTATGGGTTGCAGGTCTTTGCCTTGTTTGTCTACACGGATGCTATGATAATGGGAGTCGGTAGCGGGGCGTTCCTGTGCATAGAACATGGTCGCATAGCTTTTGTAGCCGAGAGAATGTACGTATACGTCCTTTCCTTGCAACCCCTTGAAATACTCTATTGCCGTGCGTTGCGTGAAGGCTTCTATTTTGGGTGTAAAGTGTAGCACAGTAACTTGTATAATGGTGATCTGAAGCGCACACAATACAATCATTCCATTTCTGAAATTTTTACGCATCATAAATACCGCCGACCATATACCGATGAGGTATAACAGACCCCATACACATTCTGCATAGCTCCACGGCACGTTTGCCGAGAAATTGGCTACTGCAAAAGGGTCATCTATATAAGGCGTCAGCTTTTCTTTATTAAGGCCAGCCAGCGGGATTGCCGTGATGAGTACAGCGAGCACGGAGCCAATGCCCAACAGAAGGGCACGCACCCATTTCTTCAGTTTAGCAGGCTCAGTACTTAGCCTGTGCAGCTGCAGGGCTGCAAGGTAGGTGAGCGGGAAATAGCAGAGCGAAGAGTAGTGGACAATTTTGGTCTTGACTATGGAGAACAGTATGAGCACAACCCAGAAGAAGATCCACATCCGTTTTTTAAAATCTACCTGGGGCGTGGTGCCGTCATTTCTTTTGCTGCCATACTGGAACAGGAAAATGGATGCAGGAAAACAACCCAGTAGCAGCACTATGAAGTGATAGAAAAAAGGACCGCCGTGGTCTGCATCTTCAGTGCTGAAGAGGCGTAGCTGGTAGGTAATGAACTCATGGATAAACCATTTGCCATAAGCGGCACCACTTGTGGCTATTGCAGTGCCCAGCCACAAAAGCATGGGTATGCAGGCACAAACTGCTATGAGCGCCAGCTGCCGGATGGTGTAGCCTTTTAGTCCACGGTTGAGAATAATATATACGGCAAAGGACAGGGCGGCAATGAGTATTGCTGCCGGACCTTTTGTGAGCACTGCAAGGCCAAGGAAAAGGCCTGCGAGCAGCGCGTGCAGGGTTTTGCGCTCAGAAAAGCGGAGCAAATGAACCTGGAAAAAGGCGGCAAAAATAAACAGGTTGAAGGTGGGGTCTATAATGCCTGATTTGAAATAGAAATGTGGCAGCCATGTAGCAGCGTAAAGTAATACCCACCACGTTGCCATCTTTTCATTCACTATCCTTTTGCCTGTATAAAAAAGAGTGACTAAAGTAACGACCCCGATGATGGCGTTAGGGAACCTGGCCGCAAACTCACCTATGCCGAATAGTTTCATGGCTACTACCTGCATCCATATGAACAATGGTGGCTTTTCCCAGAAGGGCATAAAGTCAATCTGTGATCGCAGGTAATCTTTAGACACGATCATTTCCCGGGCGCACTCTGCAAAATTGATCTCGTCCCAGTCGAACAGGTGAACATGCCCCAGGAACGGGAAGAACAACAAGCTGCCACCCATAACTATGATAATATATCGCAGGTAATTAGGCATAGCGCTTAGCTGAGGGGATCTTTTTTAATTGCCAGGCGGGTCTTGTACCTGGTCATAATGGAAAATATGATGGTGGTTACCATGCAGCCGATAATGCTGCCGGCATATACATCTTCAAAGAAGTGAGCGGTGAGGTATATGCGCGAGTAACAAACACTGATGGCAAGCAGGAAAAATATCCAGCCGGCCTTTATGTATTTTTCCGGCACAATAAGGGAAAGAAGACAGAAGAAACTGAATGCACCCTCGCTGTGGCCGGATGGAAAGCTATTATTGACGAGACTGGGCCATGCTGGTAAAAAGTGCATGGCTGAACTACCGTGAAAATAGGAGTGCGGCCTGGGCGCTTTGAAGTATTCTTTCAGGAATTGCTGTATAATTAGCGGCACCACACTGCATAGGGTTCCCGTGACAAAAAACCAAAGGCTGCGCAGGCGTGGAGTGGCAAAAAGCAACAGTAAAAAAATGACGATAAACCGGCCCTCGCCCAGCCAGGTGATATAGTACATCAGTACATCGGTAAATGAGGTGTAGCGGGCATTGATGGCAAAGAAAAGCTGCTCCTTAGTAAATAGTAACTGCGCCATGCCTCCAAACACAATCCATACCAGGAACGGGAAAAAGAAATACGGATTGTATGATATGTTCCACTTCTTAAGCAATCGAAATATTTGCGGTATTAAAGTTTAAAAATAGCCCTTAATTTTTGTTTTTGGCCTTATCTATAGATAAATACCTGGTCATACCAACCATAGCTGCAACCCTTTTGAAAAAAGCCAGGTACAATTCCCTGTTAAGCACCTGCGAGTCTTTGCGGGCTGCATTGATGAGCCAGAAAGCCAGCGGCAGGAGGATGAAGGTGGACATCCACATGCCCAGCCAGGGTGGGGCAGAGCCTGCTTTCACCAGCTTTTCACCTGTAATGTTGAGTATATGAAATGTAATGAAAAATACTACGGCAATAACCAGCGGCATGCCCAGTCCGCCCCTGCGGATGATTGCACCCAGCGGTGCGCCGATAAGAAATAGCAATATGCAGGCAAAAGGCAGGGTGAATTTACGGTGCAGTTCCACCGCAAGTTTCAGAAAGCGTTCGCCCTGTAGCTTTTTATCCAGCGAATTGGCATCCACCAGCGACTTAAAGCTGCGGATATTATTGGCTACCGTCTGCAATACGGTAGGCCGCAAAGAATCGGGTATTACCTTCAGAAATGTGGAATCGTAGGCAGCGGCCTTGTACGTATTTTGTTTAATATTTTTTGAAAGCTGCGTACCTTCTTTGGCTTTATTGTCGAAGGTTATATAGGGTGCCATATAGCCGCCCATATTGTTGTAGTTGCGGCGCGTGTCTTTGCCCAGGCTGTCTATGGTTTCTGTGAGCTGGCTCACATTCATCATCTGGTCTGCATTCTTAAAGAGTTCTTCGTTGCTGCGGCTGAAGCCGAGGCCGAGGTCAAATATTTTGTCATAACTGGCAAAGTGTGCGCGGGTCTGGGTGAAGTCGTGCATACCGCGGTCGTACCCTTCCTGGTATTGCCAGCCGTCCTTTAGCCTGAAGATAAGCGACCGCTTGTCTGCCGAAGCTATGATCTGGCCTTCCTTGGCGGTTACCACCTTGTTGTTGCCCAGCATATCGGTATGGTCATAGATGATCACATCCCTTATTATGTTGCCCTCTTTGTCTTTACTGCCTACCCGTATTGAGTATCCCTGTATGTCGCCGTTGAACTGGTCGGGGCGAATGTTAAGCGTGGGTTTTGAATTACGTACATCATAGAGCAGGGAGAGGGCCTTGAGGTTAGCGACCGGGATCACATTGTTGCTGAACAGAAATGCGAGTCCGGCTATAAATATGATAAAAAGCAGCAGCGGCCTCATGAAGCGCAGCAGGGATATTCCTGATGACTTTATAGCGACTAACTCGAAGTTCTCCCCCATGTTTCCAAAGGTCATGATAGACGATAGCAAGATACTTAGGGGCAGGGCAAGGGGCACGAGCGTGGTAGACATGTATACCAGCAGCTGGATGATGATCCAGATATTGAGGCCCTTACCTATCATCTCATCCATGTACAGCCAGAAGAACTGCATCATGAGTACGAACAGAGATATAAAAAAAGTGACAATAAATGGCCCCACGAAACTCCGTATAAGCAATATGTCCAGCTTCTTTATCAATACGTACTAATTTTGGCTGCAAACCTACATAAAACAGCAGCTATTCTTTAATGAGTGCAGGGAGATTAACCTTTTCTTACAATGCAAAAGCCCATTCCGGGACATGGAACAGGCTTTCAATATGAATAGATTTGCGAATATTTAGTCGAAATCAGCTGCCTATGCGGTGCTTCAGATCGCTAACCTGCGTATTCCACAGGCGCTCCTGGTCTTTCTGGTCTGCTTTATCTGCAAAATCGGTAATGCGAAGAATAGTTTCGCTGGTTACCGGGCTGGTCTCTATACTGAACTCAAAAAACTCATCTTTACTTTGATAGTTCCAACGATACCTTATAAATTCATTTTCAACGTGTTCCAGTATCTCTGCAGTATCCACGCTGCCATTCCAGCTAAAGAAAAAGGTATGGTCCCGCTGATCTACTTTGTCTGCAAACCACTCCTGTAGCCCTACTGGCGTAGATAAAAACTCGTACAATATGGTTGGGGAGCAACGTATCGGGAATTCTAATGAGTACATTAATTTCTTCTTATTCATCGTCGAACTATTCACTAGTTAATTGTTAGGGTGCAATAATAAAAAAAGGATGCTACAATCAAAATTTTATTATCGATTCTATCAAATATTTATTCGTCATATTCAAAACATATAAGGAATTCCTGTTAATACAATCATAATTTTTTTTGTTTGGAATTGTTAAGAGCGTTAGATTTGCCATAATATTGTCAAGCCTATCAGATTTCTATGGTTGTGAGTTTACATTTTTAAAACCTCAATTCTTTGTCCTATGTCCATGCGTCAGTTAAAGATCACGAAATCGATTACTAATCGCGAAAGCCAGTCTCTTGAAAAGTATTTGCAGGAAATTGGAAAGGTAGATCTTATTACTCCTGAAGAGGAAGTTCAACTAGCTATCCGCATCAAGCAGGGCGATCAGCGTGCACTTGAAAAGCTTACAAAAGCAAACCTTCGTTTTGTGGTATCAGTTGCAAAACAGTATCAGAACCAGGGTCTCTCTCTGAGTGACCTTATAAATGAGGGTAACCTTGGTCTTATCAAAGCAGCACAGCGCTTTGATGAAACACGTGGTTTTAAATTCATATCCTATGCTGTGTGGTGGATCCGTCAATCTATATTGCAGGCACTCGCAGAGCAGTCGCGTATTGTGCGCCTGCCGCTGAATAAGGTCGGTCTGTCTAACAAGATAAGCAAGGCCTACTCACAGCTGGAGCAGGAATATGAGCGTGAGCCATCTACCGAAGAGCTGGCTGAGTTGCTGGAAATAGGCACTGAAGAAGTGGAAACAACACTTGGCGTAGCTGCAAGGCACGTATCTGTTGATGCTCCTTTTGTGGATAGCGAAGACAATACCTTACTGGATATATTGGAGAATCCGAACTCGGATTCTGCAGATGCAGAGCTTTACCATGGTGAATCCCTGCGTTGCGAAATAGAACGTTCATTGAGCACTCTCACTGACCGCCAGCGCGATGTGATCAAGCTTTATTTCGGTATAGGTGTAGCCAACCCAATGAGCCTGGAAGATATAGGTGAGAAATTCTCCCTTACCCGTGAGCGTGTGCGCCAGATAAAAGATAAGGCGATAACTAAACTGCGCACAGCTAGTCGTTGCCAGTTGCTGAAGACATATTTGGGTAATTAATAAATTAGAGACTCATTCCAACGTCCCGTATACATCATACGGGACGTTTTAATTTTTCGCTATCATACATGCCCCAACCTTCAGCCAGTCCTTTCCACTCGCTTTCCGGCAGGCGGGGATTGCCATCGTAATAGCCGGCATTGAGGCGCTGGCGCATGGCTTCATAAAGTGTAATGGCGCAGGCCACCGAGATATTCAGCGATTGCACCATACCCACCTGGGGTATAATGAAATTACCGTCGCAATACTCCAGGCACTCCTCTGTAACGCCGGAGTGTTCGTTCCCAAAAACCAGTGCAACACGCTCGGTTAGCTTCAGATCATACAGTGAGTGAGATTCCACGCCAAGGTGAGTAGCATAGACCTTATCGCAACATTTGCGCACAGCCGCCATACATTCGGCCGTGTCTTCATATTGGTGAATGCTGAGCCATCCGGCCGCACTGGCGGAGCTGGTTTTGCCAAAGCGTTTATGACGGGCAATTTTAGTGGTCAGTACAAAGACGTCCTGTACCCCTACCGCATCGCACGTGCGCATTACCGCAGATATATTGTGCGGATCATGCACATTTTCCATCACTACTACCAGGCCACTCTGGCGGTGGTTCAGTACTCTCGTTATTTTAGCTTCCCTTTCAGGCGTCATATGATACAAGATAATTAATTGGTGCAGTACTTCGGCAGAAATACCTTCTAAAATATTTATGGCGCGAATTTAGTAATAGAACAGATGATATAGTAGTAAAGAAATGTAGTATCACCGTTCCTTAGAATTGTTGTACTTTTCACTCAAAATAAAATAATAGTACCGGTAGCCGTAAATATGAATCCCAGCATAGTACTTGGAGCACACAGACCTGATCTTTTGCATGAAGAAACGCTTGCAGATATTTTCCGTGCTTCTGCACAGAAGTTTTCAGCAAATACGGCAATTATTTTCGGGGACAAGTCGGTAACTTATGCTGAGTTGGACAGGTGGAGTGATGCGATGGCCGATCATTTGTACCAGAATGGAATAAGGCCGGGCGACCCGGTGGGGATCTGGTGGCCGCGGGGCCTTGAACTTCATGTAGCTGTATTAGGGATTGTGAAGGCCGGAGGATCATATGTGCCACTGGATCAGGAAATGCCTGCAGAACGAGTGGAGACCGTATTGAATGAAGTAGGCGCAAAAGGGTATATAAGCCAGGGGAAAATAAATGTAAGCTGTCCTCTATTTTCCGTGGTGCCGCAGCCTACGCCGCAGGCGGTTATACCGAGGACACAGGGTGCCCAGCCAGACAATTGGGCGTATGTGCTGTACACATCAGGCAGTACAGGGAAGCCTAAAGGCATACCAATAGCCCACAGGCAAATATGCCACTTTGTGCGTGCGGAACAGACGGTGCTTGAGGTGCAAAGCACAGACCGAGTTTACCAGGGGTTTTCTATATCGTTCGATATGTGGTGCGAGGAGGTATGGATAAGCTACCTGGCTGGTGCTACGCTTTGGGTAGCCGATGCAGCTACCGCAAAATCAATTGATGAACTTACAGATATTTTAAGACGGCAGCGTATCACTGTGCTGCACGCAGTGCCTAGTTTGCTTGCGGTGATGGAGGATGATATTTCTTCTTCACTACGCATAGTGAACGCGGGTGGGGAGGCATGCACTACCCAGGTGCTCGCACGATGGTCCATACCATCGCGCAAATTCTATAATAGTTACGGGCCTACAGAAACCACAGTAACCGCTACAATAACTGCACTAAAGCCAGGAGACCCTATTACCATAGGCATTCCATTGCCCAATTACAATCTTGCAGTTGTAGATGAGCAAATGAATATACTGCCAGTAGGGGAACGTGGTGAACTTGTAGTAACCGGAGCTGGCGTATGTAAAGGGTATATAAACCTACCGGAGCTTACTGCTCAGAAATTTGTTGCAAAGCCTGACGGCATGGCGGCCCTGCCGGGTGACATGGTTTACCGTACAGGCGATGCTGCGGTGATAAATCCGGACGGAAGCATAGATTTTCAGGGTCGCTTTGACGACCAGGTGAAACTTCGCGGCTACCGTATAGAACTGGGGGAGATAGAGACCCGCCTCGGCAGCCTTACTGACATTACCGCCGCTGCTGTGGTGGTGAAGAAAGATGCAAATGGTCAGGACCACCTGGCTGGCTATGTAGTGTGCGACGACCCCATAACCATGAACCAGCAGCACATACGGGAAGAACTGGCCAAGGTGCTTCCCGCTTACATGGTGCCAAGCGTAATAATGCAGCTGATAGAGATGCCCCGGCTGCCCAGCGGTAAAATAAACCGCAAGGCGCTGCCTATGCCGGCCATGCTGATGGAGAATGCCGCGGCAATAACAAACGAAATAATAGATCTGGATGCTCCGGTAGAGGAACGTGTAATAGCAGCGCTGAAGAAATTTTTCCCGAACAGGAATATTGACCTCTCACAGGATTTTTTCACAGATCTCGGTGGCCACTCATTGCTTGCTGCGGCATTCGTGTCCCGGTTGCGGCGCGAAGCCAACATACCGCAGGCCGCTCTGAAAGACATTTATCTTATTCGCCCGCTCAATAAGCTGGTAGAACACTGGAAGCTGAAGCCTACAGAAGAAATAAAAGCCAAGAAAGTATTTAACGAAATACCTAAAAAGCGTTTCCTGCTGTGTGGCATTGCGCAGACTTTTGCGTTGCTCATGGTTTACGGGCTTTTCGCTGTTCAGATATTTTTCCCATATCTCGGTTATTATTATGTAGCCGAAGAAACCAAGAATACAGCGTATGCGGTTACTACCGCATTGTGTTTGTTCTGCTTCATACCTCCTTTGTTTGCTGCGCTTACCATAGGTGTAAAATGGCTGGTTATTGGTAAGATGAAGGAAGGCGATTATCCGCTTTGGGGCAGCTATTATTTCAGGTGGTGGTTTGTAAAGACCATGCAGCGCCTGCTGCCGGCGCAGTTTCTGAATGGTACGCCTCTTTATGCAGGCTACCTGAGCCGCATGGGTGTAAAGGTAGCTAAAGACGTGCAGCTGGGCGCTGTAGTTATTGGCGCAGAAGACCTGGTGACAATCGGCAGTGATGTAAGCATCAGCTCGCGTGTTACCATCAACAATGCCTATGTGGAAGATGGCTTGCTGAAACTTAGGCGGGTGACGCTTGGCGATCACGCCTATATTGGCAGTGGCGCCATAATAGCCGGCGGGTCAACAGTGGAAGCATGGGGTGAGCTGCAGGATCTCAGCTATCTGCAGGAGGGTAAAACCATAAAGAGCGGTGAAGTATGGCAGGGCAGCCCAGCGGCACTCAAGGAAACCAAGGCAATAGAAGATCTCCCGCAGCCACTATATGTTTCACCTGGAAAACGGCGCAGATATACACTCATATTTACGCTTACGCTGCTTATTTTCCCATTTGTTATCCTGTTGCCGCTACTGCCCACTATCATCATTATTCACAACATCGATAATTCTACGCCCGACTACGATTTTAGTTACCTCGTTATTACTCCATCGCTGGCGCTAACGTATATTATTGTGTTTGCTGTAGTAACCGTAATTCTTACCCGGCTGCTGCAGTGGGGTATAAAGCCGGGCAAATATCCTATATACAGCATGTTTTACGTGCGCAAGTGGTTTGCTGACCAGCTGATGTCTTTATCGCTTATCGTGTTGCATCCTATCTATGCCACGGTCTACATCTCTCTGCTGTTTCGTGCGCTGGGTGCCAAGGTGGGTAAGAATACGGAGATATCAACAGCAAGCAGTGTTACTCATCCCCTGCTGGAACTGGGCAAGGGTGCATTCATAGCAGATGCTGTAACCCTTGGGGAGTCGGACGTAAGAGGCCAGCAACTGATTCTGGATAAGACAATAATTGGCAACAACAGCTTTGTGGGCAATAGCGCACTGATACCGCAGGGCTATAAGCTTCCGGGTCGCATGCTGATAGGTGTGTTGTCAGTGCCGCCAAGTAAGGAGCAACTGGAAAGTGCAACTGCAAAAGACTGGTTTGGCTCGCCTTCTATAGCGCTGCCGCGCCGGCAGGCCAGTCGCACATTTGCGGCCGAGCTTACTTCGCGACCATCTGCCGGAAGAATACTCTCGCGCAGCGTGGTTGAGTTTATACGTATACTTATACCCGAGACCGTTATACTTATCTGTAGTATCCTGTTCATTGCCTATGCGCACGATCTGTTAGTTGGCCAGCCGTGGTGGAAGGTGGTGATGCAGCTGCCGCTATACTACCTGTTTTTCATGGGGCTGCCTGCCTTTATAGTTACTGCAGCCCTTAAGTGGCTCACCATAGGTGTATATAAGCCCGATCAGAAGCCGATGTGGACATCGAAGGTGTGGCGCAGCGAAGCCATTACATCCACCTACGAAGCGCTCTCTGTACCCTTTCTGCTGGATTTTATGCGGGGCACGCCCTGGTTGCCTGTAATGCTGCGTATGCTGGGCTTAAAAACAGGCAAGCGGGTATGGATGAATACAACAGATGTCACCGAGTACGATATGGTGCACATAGGCGATGATACCGCACTGAACGAAGACTGTGGCCCGCAGACCCACCTGTTTGAGGATCGTGTTATGAAAGTAGGACCGATAAAAATAGGCAAGCGTTGCAGCATAGGGGCAGGCACCATTATTCTCTACGACAGTGAGATAGGCGATAATGTGAATGTAGATCCGTTATCGCTGGTAATGAAGGGTGAAAACCTGCAGCCTGATAGTAATTGGGGTGGTAGCCCGGTGCGGCCGGCGTAATCCTATAGATTAGCGTTTATTTCGAAAAAAGTTTGGATTTATTGATTTACTCTCCTTTGGCGTGGGTTTAGGATGGGTCCACCTCTTCCTTATTCACTATCCGCTTCTTCACTATATACAGTGGCCGGCCCTTTACCTGGAAGAATATGCGCAACACATACTCTCCTATGATACCGAGGGAAAGCAATTGTACGCCGCTGAAAAGGATGATGGAAAACAACAGGGCTGTGAATCCTTCCGGAACGTTGTGATAAACGTACTTTTTGACTAACACTGTGACCAGGTAAATGATTGAAACAGATATGGAGATAATGCCCATGTTGGTAATGAGCTTTACCGGGAATTCGCTAAAGTTGAATATGCCGTTATAAGCAAGCTTCAGTAATTTTTTGAAAGAGTATTTTGAATCGCCGGCGGCGCGCGCATCGCGCTCATATTCGTAGCCTACCTGTTTAAAGCCTATCCAGGTGCGCATGCCACGAACATAGCGGCTTTCTTCCGGCATTTTATTCAGTACATCCACCACACGCCGGCTTACCATAGAGAAGTCACCACTGTCGAGCGGTATGTCTATGTAAGAGATGGATTTGAGTATGCGGTAAAAGGTATGGTAGGCGAATTTTTTAAGGGCGCCTTCCTTCCTTTTTTTTCTTACGGCGTAGATAACATCGTTGCCCTGCTTGTACAATTCGTAAAAGTCATGCAGCAGTTCCGGAGGGTCTTGCAGGTCGCCATCAATGATCATTACGGCTTCTGAGGCGGTTGCTGCGGCAAGGCCCGCGGTAAGGGCCAGCGGATGGCCATAATTTCGTGCAAGGATTACGCATTGATAACGCGCATCAATAAGAGAAAGGCGCTGTATCTGTTCGGCTGTATTATCACGGCTGCCATCATCCACCAGCACCACTTCTATCGTTAAAGGCGATGAATTGATCAGTTTATTTATCCGGTCTACAAGCTGAGGCAGCACCTCGCTCTCATTGTATAGCGGAATAACGATAGAAACCTGTGGCACCATGCTTTTTAAATAAGGCCAAAACTAATAGAAATAACCCAACTTTTCTGTGTTATCGACCGGCATAAACCCCGTCAAGCTTAAACAGCGATGCATCGCCATTGCTGAATACAGTATTTAATGCGTAGCTGTCATCAGTTTGCTTCCAGGTGATCTTTACAGCTGGCTGTATAGATGGTGTGATAAACCCAAGAAATTTTACATTCTTTGAGCTACGCAACACGAGTGTTTTGCCCACCTGTTGTTGCAGTAGTTCTTTCACTATTTCCATCATACACACACCAGGTACCACCGGCTGCCCTGGAAAGTGGCCTTTGAAAATGGAGTGTTGATCATTAAAAATTATTCTGCAGCTTATGCTCCCTTCTGCAGTTTCAATATCGTGGCAGGTATAAAAATCGTTTATCAGCATTGTTGTTGTTTTTCTGTGCGACCATATCCTTTCTAGGGGTTATGGTGGTTTCTCGTTTCACTGGCTTCAAATAGGGCCTTTGAAAATCAAGAACTACACGCTGCAAAAATAGTATTTATACAGCAAGGTGCATCTGCTCCGTTTCTTAATCTATTGTATTTTTAGGCGTGGCTCCAGGTAGCTTCACTATAGTTCTACCGGGGTATCCTGCGACCGATTGTCGTCTTCGTGGAGACGATAGAAGGCGAAGTGTACTATTCTTTCAAGTGCAAAAGCATAGAATATGCAGTTGACCAGCAAGCCCATTGCTAAATAAAACGGGAACTTAGTAAATGCGGGGAACAGCAAGTGAGTAGGAAAGCGCAAAAAATTAAAAGATTCGGATAGAAACTTCAGCAGAATATTGTTGCCCAACTTGCCTTCGTCAGCTGCGTAGGCCTCAGAAAAGGCGAAATAAGTGAGTATGGTCAGAAGTAAACAGAATATAAAAAACAGCCTGAAATTTATTCTTCGCATTGCGCGTTAATTGCGCTTCAAGATACCAAATAATATTGATAACCAACCTATTATGAAAAACAAGCCGCCTATGGGAGTTATGATACCTATTGGGCCTATTCCCACACTGTTCATACTCAGCAGTGCCATTGCGTAGAGGGATCCGCTAAATAGTGCGATGCCGGTAATAAAGAATAGTGCAGCCATCTTAAGCTGTTTTACCGGGTACGCGGAGTAAAGGATGCCGGTTATCAGCAATGCAAAGCTGTGATAATATTGGTATTGTACTCCCGTCTGGAAGATAGCGAGTTGATCGGGGGCTAATTTTGCTTTTAATGCATGTGCTCCGAAGGCGCCCAGCACTACAGCAAGCCCAGCAAAGAGTGCGCCAAAGGCAACCGCCGGTTTATGCATTTGAAATGATTTTAGCAAAGGTAGCCACGGAAATGTCTTTCGTTTGTAAAATGTGGTTTGCCTGGTTATAAAATACTTTCCTGGTTTCCAACAGGCTTGCGAGATAGGTGCCCAGGTTGCCCCTGTTTTTCAATAACGGCCGGGCCTCGCTGCTACGGCTTAGCTGGTCTAGCAGGGTAGGTATGTCCGCTTTAAGATAAATGGCAGTGCCGGCGTCTTTTATGATGGCCATATTGTTACTATAGCACGGTGTGCCACCGCCACAGGCTACGATTGTATTTGTGGACAGGCTTTTGATCAGTTTTTTCAATTGGGCCTGCTCGCGCTCCCTGAAACCTTTCTCGCCATAAGTAGCAAAAAGGGCAGGGATACTGGCATTTTCCCCGGCTGCGATAAAATTATCCAGGTCCACGAAATTCAATCCAAGTTCATGGGCTACTTCATTCCCCCAGTAAGTTTTCCCCACTCCGGGCATACCCACCAGGAAAAGCAGCTTTATACGGGCCGGGGCCGTTTCGGCCGCGCTTTTAGGATTGGGATCAGCATTAATACTCATTACCGTTACAGCTTTTCGCTAATTACTTTATACACCATCATCATCCCCATTTTTGCAGCCATTTCTTTATTCTGCAATCGGCCGTAGAAAAAGCGAAATTCTTTTGTTTTTACGTTATCCTTGTCCGCAACTGCCATCCATACTGTGCCTACCGGTACACGATCCGTACCACCTGCTGGGCCCAGTACCCCGGACACTGCCAGGGCATAGTCAACATCGAGCACCCGCAATGCACCTTTGGCCATTTCCGTTACCGTTTGTTCACTTACGGCACCGTAAGACTCAATGGTTTCTTTGTTTACGCCAAGTACATTTTGCTTTACCTCATTGCTGTACGACACTATACTGCCATTGAAGTAGGTAGATGATCCGCTGATCTGCGTGATGAGGTGACCTATAAAGCCACCTGTGCAACTCTCCGCAAGCCCTATGGTTTTTCCCTTTGCCAGCAGCAGATCGCCTATGATCTTCTCCATGCTGTGATCGTCATGGGCTACAACAATGTTGCCTAGCCGCTGCGCCAGCTCTAGCTGATGGGTTTCCAACTCTTTTGTCAGCAAGTCGCTATCCTTACCCCTGCCGGTAAGCCTCAGCCGCACCATGCCGGCGTCGGGCAGATATGCCAGCTTTATATGAGCCGGTAGTGCGTTCTCCAGGTCCATTATTTTCTCGGCAATAACGCTTTCGCCCTCACCAGCAGTCACCAGTGTGCGGTGCAGCAGGGCATCACTGAAAAATTGTGTGCGCAATCTGGGCAACACTTCATCCTGCATTATGGAGATCATTTCAAATGGCACTCCCGGCATCGCAATCACAACCTTTCGCTCCCCGCCTGTTTTTGATTGCGGCACTTCGAACCACATACCGGGTGCGCTGCCCATTTTATTGAACAGTACAGTGCACACATCCGGCACTTCAGCCTGTTTCAGGTTCCTTTCCAGAAACGGCCGGTTGCGCTTTGCCATCATTGCCTTTACATGATCGAGAACCTGTTGGTCCACAATCATTTTGCCGCCAAAATAGTCGCAAAGCAGTGGCTTGGTTATGTCGTCGGCTGTTGGTCCCAGCCCACCGGTTATCAGTACTATTGATGCGCGGGCAATCTCCTCGTCCAGCGCTTTAATTATTGCTTCGCGGTTGTCGCCTACCGCAACGCGGCGCAGCACATCTATGCCCAGCTCATTAAGGTGTTTTGCAATCCATGCTGAATTGGTGTCAATGGTCTGGCCTATCAATAATTCGTCACCTATGGTGATGATCGCTGCTGCTATATTGCTCATGGTTCTTTCTTGAAAAATGGGGCAAGCCGGCTATGAAGTTCATGCGGCATAATTGTTTTTTTCTTTTCCTTCGGGTCGAAAAACACCAGCGTTGTCACGCCCTTGTTGAGCAGCTGCCCCTGCTCATTGTACAGCTCTGAGAAGAACTGTATCCGCGATCCTTCCGGCAATTCTTTAAGTATGGTCTTTACAGTGATCAGGTCATCATAGAGGGCTGGCCTGAAGTAAAGTGAGTTAAGCTCTGCCACTGGCATCATGGTACCCATTTCCTCCAGTTGCCTGTAGGTAAACCCCAGTTCCCTGATAGCTTCAGCCCGGCCTACTTCGTAGTACAAAGCATAGTTGCCATAATACAGGTAGCCCATCTGGTCTGTTTCGCCGTAACGCACTCTTATTTGTGTAGTTGATGTGAACATTTGATGTTGATATTCGGAATCAGGGAAATCATTTAATCAGGCAAATCAAGGTTCAGGCCGGTTTCACCCTTTCTGCTTCCTTTATAGAGTAAACACTGTTTGCTTGTGTGAGGCAGGTAACAGTAAGGTCATTGATACACACATGTGGCGGCAATGATGCACAATACCATGCGATATCCGCGATATCTTCGGCCCTGAGCGCGTTTACATCTGCATAAAAACCCTTTGCTCTTTCCTCATCGCCATGAAAGCGTACAATGGAAAACTCAGTCTCTGCCATGCCTGGGTTTATAGCGGTAGCTTTTATGCCGTACGGCAGCAGGTCTATTCTCATGGCCTGCGTCAGCGCATCTACTGCAAACTTAGTAGCGCAGTAGACGTTGCCGTTTTTATACACCACATTGCCGGCTGTCGATCCTATGTTAATGATATGTCCTGAGGCACACGCTTTCATCATGGGTGCTACCTGCCGCGTTACATAGAGCAGTCCCTTAATGTTAGTGTCTATCATCACTTCCCAGTCGTCAATATCTCCTTCATCTATCGTTGCCAGGCCGGATGCCAGTCCTGCATTATTCACCAGTATGTCTATGTGCTCTACCTGTGTTTTCAGGTGGCTTACGGCATCTTCCACCTGTTTCCTGTCGCGAACATCGAATGTCAGGGTCACCACCTTTACGCCGTATTGCTTTTCAAGTGCGGCTTTTATCTCCGCCAGTCGTTCTTCCCTGCGACCGGTAATGCATATCGTATATCCCTCTTTTGCGAAACGCTCCGCTATTGCCTTGCCAAAGCCGGATGTAGCGCCCGTAACTAGTATTGTCTTGCTCATAAGATGTTATTGATGGTAAAGATAGTGTAGACTGAAAAACAAAGAGCATTCGTGCGAATGCTCCATTGTTTAAAAAGTCTTTTAGTTTT
Organism: Chitinophagaceae bacterium; assembly: GCA_947446645.1. Classification (GTDB taxonomy): domain Bacteria; phylum Bacteroidota; class Bacteroidia; order Chitinophagales; family Chitinophagaceae; genus Nemorincola. The sequence continues at coordinate 91,648 of CANFHA010000012.1, forward strand.
ATTATTTATACCGAAACGGAATGTTTCAGGTTTTTTTTTTCAAGGTACGACTCCCAGTCTGCCAGCTGTGCGCCTTTGAGCACACGGGGAAATTTGCTCATCGCTCCTTCCTTGCCTTTTGCCCGCAGGTAATCTATAAATGCGCTGCCGGGTAGCACTTCCACAAGTATCTCTTTCAGTGCTGATGTGCGTTCCACTTCATAGTCATCGTTAAGCTTACAAAGTGTTTCATCCAGCAGCGCCTTTAGTTTGTCAGTATCCAGGTTTTCATTGTCGCAGCCTATGTACCACTGGTGTGCAAACAAGCCATTATGTTTAAACCCTGCCACGGCAAACTCGCGGATAGTGATGTTCATTTTCTTTGAAACAGTCTCTATCGCTTTGTTCATATTGTCTACCGACATATGCTCTCCGCACAGGCTAAGGAACTGCTTGGTGCGGCCCACTATAGCTATTTCGTGCTCCACTGCATTGGTAAACCGTATTACGTCGCCTATCAGGTAGCGCCATGCCCCTGCGCAGGTACTCAGCAGCACGGCGTACTCTACGCCTTCCTTTACTTCATGTACTTTGTATATCTCGGGGTCGGCTTTAGGATTTCCCTCTTCGTCAAAGTTGTTCTGAGTAAAAGGTATGAATTCAAAGAAGATACCTGCATTCAGAACCAGCTTTATACCTGCATTCGGTTTGGCCTGGAACCCGAATGAGCCTTCAGAGGCCATGTATGTCTCAATAAAATTCACATGCTTGTTACCCCACAGATTCTTGAAACTTTCCCGGTAGGGCTCTATAGATACGCCCCCATGTATATATACACTTAGGTTGGGCCATATTTCATGTATGTTCTTTACGCCATGGTGCTTTATTACCCGCTCCAGCACTATCTGTACCCATGCCGGTACCCCGCATATGGTGCCTACGTCCCACTGGTCAGCTTTTTCTACAATTAGCTTTATGCGGTCTTCCCACTTGGGGCGCTTCGAGATGCGCTTGCCGGGTTTGTAAAGCAGTGAAGACATCCACCTGGGCATATTTTTGGCGCTTATGCCGCTCATATCGCCCTCATAGTACTCCCCTTTTTCAAACAGGGAGGTAGTGCCGCCCAGCATCAGGATACCTTTTTCAAAAGCTATAGGCTGTATATCAAAATTAGCCATACTATACAGCTGCTTAAAACCTACCTTTTTGATAGATTTTATCATATCCTGTGTTACAGGTATATGTTTGCTTGCAGCATCTGAGGTGCCCGAGCTAAGCGCGAAGTATTTAACTTTCCCCGGCCAGCTTACATTTTCCTCGCCTTTTAGGCAGCGATGCCACCACTGGTCGTGCATATCGGTATAGGTATGCACGGGTACACGCTCATGAAAGGCTTTTAAAAAATCTATTTCTTTGCTAAGTATATCAGCAAATCCGTAATGTTTGCCGAAAGAAGTGTATTGTCCGCGCTCCAAAAGCTGGCGTAGCACGTGTCGCTGGTATGTTTGCGGTGTTGCTACCGGCAGATTGAATTGTTTCCGAAGTTGTAATGAACGAGATATCAGATTCCCTAACAATGCCATTGATACTCTTTTACTCTTTACTTTTAATTAAACGGCAAATTTACATTTTCCTGTGTTAATGCGATGGTAAGTTAATTATTTAAATATCGGGTTTTAGTTGTAAGTCATAAGTCGTGAGTCTTAAGTGGCCCACAGCAGGGGACTAGACCATATTTTGAATTAATGTAGATGCACCAACCGCAATCCTTTTTATTATCTTTATACAATGGAAAACACAGACATCTGCAGTAACCTGTTTGATATTCTGAACAAGATACCAAAGTATAGCCCCGAGGCCATTGCTGAACTGGAAACGCAGCATGAAAGGTATAGCCAGCTTCTTGCTAAAAATGTGGAAGACAATCCGGTTATGAAGAAATACGTACCGCTCTGTTATGACATAGGTCTGAACATAAAACGGGGCAAGGGCGAATCAAATACCAAAAAGCAGGAATTCTGGCTGGAAAAGGCGATCGATGATTTTCGCACAGAAATAAAAGCGCTCCGCACAGATATGAACTGTATGGTTTCATTTCATATAAATATGGATTCATAAGCTGCTCAATATGCTCAACTGGCGGATAATTGTAGGATTGGCATTATTGTTTTTTTGCATAAAAGAGCTTTATACTATCATGGGTAACAGTGTTAAGGCCAGCCCTGTATATGCCGAGGTCGGCTGTTTTATCTGGATGGGCGCAGGCACCTTTCTGGTTATTCGTGGCATGACGAAAAAACCTGATTAGAACGCCACGGGCATGATTTTTTCTTGGCAAGATTTATGCGCTCACAAGGTGATCAGTTACTGTGGTTATTCATTTTGGCTATTCCTGTGGCCTGTATAGCATGGACAGTGACCCATGAGGAGATCTTTCGCGAGCCCAGGGAGTTTTGTGTAAAATGCAGCAAAGAAGCCAGAACGTTATTCCAGCGAAAGATCGCATATATCTTTACCTGCGAGTACTGCTTTAGCTTTTACGTTACCACTTTGGTGGTCTTTATCACCAACTTCAGGTTATTAATAGACGATTGGCGCGGCTACCTGATCGCAGGTTTTTCTCTTGTATGGGTTGCAAACATATATATGAGCTTGTTTGGCCTGCTGCGCACTTCTATTAAGATAGAAAAGATTGAAGCGACCATTGATGAAAATGCACTTAACGCTCAAAAAAAGCAGGTGGAAGGAAAATAGGCTGGAAATAACTTTGGTACAGAAATATTTGAACCTCATGCTTACCTTTGGGCGCACAAAATGGTAAATGTTGATATAATAAATAACGCTCCTCACTCGCTCCCCGCCTATCAGACAGATGGCGCAAGCGGAATGGATATACGGGCCTGGCTGCCAGAGCCGGTTACTTTGCAGCCAATGGAGCGGAAATTAATTCCCACGGGCTTGTTTATTGGGTTGCCAGACGGATTTGAGGCGCAGATACGCCCCCGCAGCGGTCTGGCCATAAAGCGCGGCCTTACGCTCATAAATACTCCAGGCACTATAGATAGCGATTACCGTGGTGAGATAATGGTGCCTATGGTAAACTTGTCAGGCGAGGAGCAAACCATAATTGATGGTGAACGCATAGCCCAGATGATCGTAGCTAAATATGAGAAAGTCGAATGGTCTGCAGTGAAAACTCTTGGAGATACAGCACGCGGTACCGGTGGATTCGGGCATTCGGGAACACACTAAAATGATTTTAAAAATATTTTAAACTAACGAGAATGAACATAATAATACCAATGGCAGGCATGGGCAAGCGTATGCGCCCGCACACACTTACAACTGCTAAACCATTATTACCTGTAGCGGGAAAGCCTGTTGTGCAGCGCCTGGTAGAAGATATACTCGCTACCTGCAATGAAAAAGTAGAAGAAATAGCCTTCATAATAGGCCCGGGTTTCGGCAAGGAAGTAGAAGATCACCTGTGCAAAGTAGCGGAGGCGCTGGGTGCAAAGGGTAAAATATGTTACCAGGAGCAGCCGCTGGGTACAGCCCACGCTATACTTTGTGCCGGCGAATCACTGACCGGCAATGTTTTTATTGCTTTTGCCGATACACTGTTCAAAGCAGCTTTCAGCATTGACAAAAGTAAAGACGCCATCATTTGGACACAGAAAGTGGAAGATCCTCGTGCTTTCGGTGTAGTAAAGCTCAACGATCAGCAGCAGATAGAAGCATTTTTGGAAAAACCGCAGGAGTTTGTTTCAGACCTGGCTATTATAGGCGTGTATTACTTCAGGGACGGCGATGCGCTGAAAAAAGAGTTGCAACGCCTCATTGATAATAAAATAATGCTAAAGGGGGAATACCAGATAACTGATGCCATGGAGCATATGCTTAAGAACGGCGTTAAATTCTATACCGGCCAGGTAGACGAATGGCTGGACTGCGGCAACAAAGACTCATTTGTATATACCAATCAGCGCGTTCTTGATATAAAAAGCAAGACCGAAAACCTGGTTTCTGCCTCAGCAGTTATAGATCAGTCGGTTATTATTCCGCCATGTTTTATAGGGGAGGGGGTAGTCATAAAGAACTCCGTTATAGGTCCGTTTGTATCCCTGGAGAAAGGGGTGAAAGTGGAAGACTCCCGCATTAAAAACAGCATTGTTCAGAGCGATAGCGTTGTTAAAAATGCGTCGCTCAATGACTCTATGTTGGGGAAAAGCGTAACTTACATAGATAAGGCCGAAGAGGTTAGCCTCGGTGATTTTTCCACGCTTGGATAATCGTTGCGATAAGACTCGGTATTTATTAGAATGGCTGCATTGCACCGGCCACGCGTAAATTTTCAAGGTGAGGTGTGGGTGGCTGCTCTGAAGAAATGTTTTTTAATGAGATCAACGCTTTTTACATATTTTTTCTTTTTAGGCTGCCTTGGCGGGTTTATGCCTCATGCATTTGCGCAGCGGGAGAATCCGGATTCGGTGCTCAATGCGAATATGACTGCGCTCACAAAACCGGACAATATTTACTTCGATGCCATTAAAGCCAAGATGCAGAATGATCCCGTGCATGCCAAGGCTTTGTTTGAGCAGTTTGTAGCCTTGAAGCCAGATGTGTCAGCAGGCTATTATGAGCTGGCAAAACTGTACTACAACGAAAAGAAAAACGATAAAGCGGAGGCAAACATAAAGAAAGCAATAACGCTGGAGCCGCAGAATAAATGGTACAAAGAGCAGCATGCTACAATACTGGCCGAGAATGGCAACTACCTGGAGGCTGCCGGAATAATAGCCGGCCTTTGTAAAACCGAAGCCAGCGACGAGGAATATCCTAAGATGGCGGCAGAGTATTACGAGCGTGCCCAGAAATATGATGAAGCAGTAAAATATCTGGACCTTGCGCTGCAGCGCTTTGGCGATGATGAGGACGTGCAGATGCACAAGATGCAACTGTACCTGGAAATGAACAATGCAGATAAGGCTGCTGATGTGATAAAGCAACTGCTGGCGGCAGACCCGCGCAACGGCAAATATTACAAGTTGCTCGGCGAACTCTACGATAATAATAAAATGCAGCAGAAGGCGGCAGAAGTATACGAGAAAGCGCTGAAAATACTGCCAGACGATCCGCATGTGCAGGTGGGCCTGGCAGAGCATTATCTGAAAGCCGGAGATACTGTAGCCTACAATAACACGGTGAAGAGGGCTATGTTTAATCCCGAGTTTGAAGCTTCTGCTCAAATGGAGATCATGGCGGCATATATACAAACCTTTGCAAACGATTCTATTCTTCGTGCAGAAGGGCTGCCGCTAATCAGGCAGCTGGCAGTACTACATCCTGCGGATGCGCAGGTGCTATCGGTTTTCGGTGAGTTCCTGGACTGGAATAACAAGCGCGACAGTGCAGTGATGGCTTATAAGCGCTCCCTGCAGGCTAAACCGTCTGATTTTAATATCTGGCGCAGACTATTGGATGACTACACAGACAAGAAAAGCGCTGACTCGCTGATAAAATATTCGGATAAGGCGATGCGCCTCTTTCCTAACCAGGCGGTAATAAACTACTACAGCGCAATAGGTAATTACAATAAGCAGGATTATCCAAAGGCCATAAAGGCGATAAACCGGGCTATAGATATGCAGCCTGAATCGGACAAAGCGGTGCTTGCTGAGATGTATGCCATGCTGGCCGATGTATACCACACCACAAAGCAGGATGATCTATCTGACAAGGCTTTTGAGAAGGCGATTTCTTTAGACCCTGCAAATTCCGGCACGCTGAACAACTACAGTTATTACCTTTCTGAGCGTGGCAAGAAGCTGGATGAAGCCGAGAAATACTCAAAAAGATCAATGGAGCTAAGGCCTAATGAGGCTACATTCCTGGATACTTATGGCTGGATCCTGTACAAAAAAGGCGACTACGAAAAGGCACGCAACTATGTGCAAAAGGCTGTAGACCTTGCCGGCGCCAACGCAGATGCCACACTTTATGATCACCTGGGTGATATTTATTTCAGGCTTAACGACAAAGTGAAAGCAGTGGAGTTCTGGAAAAAGTCGAAAGAGAAGGGAGGCGATGATCCGCAACTGGATAAAAAAATAAGTGAAGGGAAACTGTATGAATAGATATTTTCTGTGTGCGGCTATGCTTCTTGGCACCTTTGGGTTGTCCTCATGTTCCTTTCACTGGCGCGTTTCCAGGAAAAAAGCGAAAACTATTGACTCATCAGCTGCTGTAGCTAATACTGATACTGCGCATACGGGCGTCACGACAGTTCCTCGTAACGATTTTAAGGCTCCCGATACGCTTGCTGCACAGCGCGAATTGATAGGCCGGCTCACTCCTATCTGGGAACATAGAATTGAGTATAAAACGTTTTCCGGAAAAGCCCGGGTGCATTTTTCTGGCCCTGATGGCAACAAGGAGTTTACTGCCCATTTCCGCATACGCAAGGACAGCGTGATATGGGTGAATGTAACGTTTGCATCAATACCGGTTGCCCGTATACTGGTCACGCAGGATAGTTTCTTTTTGCTCAATACCACGGAGAAGGAGATTACGCGGTTGCCGCTCACGCAAGCAGCTAAAATATTACCTGCTCGTGTTGACTTTCATTCATTTCAAAACCTGGTAGTTGGTGAGCCATTACGCGATGGAAGCATAACTGCCGCCAGTGAGCCAGCATTTGGCGGCGCCTGGAATATTCAGGTAGAAGACACGGCCTACATACAGCGCATTACTTACAATAAGACTGATAGTACTATTCGTACTGGCCAGCTAAGGACGCATAAGCCCGATGGACCGCAGGCTATTACCGCCTATGGCGATTATGAAACAATTAGCAACAGGAGAGTATCTACTTCCCGTACCCTGAATATCCAGAACGGGGCAAATGCCTATTCGCTGGACATGAACTTTACCAAGGCTGATTTTGACGAGGCGCTTGATTATCCGTTTAACATACCGAAGAGTTATACAGAGAAGAAACCGTAAGGCATGCCTAATCTCTACATTATAGCAGGCTGTAATGGCGCGGGAAAAACAACCGCGAGCTATACTATCCTGCCAGATGTGCTCAATTGCCGGGAGTTTGTCAATGCGGACAATATTGCTGCCGGAATATCCCCCTTTAATGCAGACGGGGTGGCTATTGAAGCGGGAAGGGTAATGTTGCGGCGTATAGATGAATTATTACTTCATCGATACGATTTTGCAATAGAGACTACGTTGACCACCCGTAGTTATATATCTTTTATCCATAAGGCTAAACAATCAGGGTATAAAGTCTCTCTCATTTATTTGTGGCTAAATAGCCCCGGTTTAGCCTTGCAAAGGGTTTCTGAACGGGTACAAAATGGAGGCCATAATATCCCGGCAGATGTTATTGTAAGGCGATATCATAAAGGGATAAAAAATTTATTTTCAGCGTTTATACCCATTTGTGATACGGTGACGATTATTGACAACACAATTGGCGGACTTATTGAAGTTGCCCGAAAAGAGCTGGGATTAGAAATAGTTGTAGAAAATGACGAAATTTGGTCGAAAATTAATAAGCAGTTTTATGAATCTTAGACAAGAAAACAAAGAATTGCTCGACAAAATTCAGGCAGGTCTAAAATTAGCCAGCCGCAGGTTACTTGAAAAAAAAGCAGCAAACAACGAGACTGCAGTAATAAGTATCAATGGTGAGATAAAAAGAATTCCTGCCAAGGATCTTCTGAAAATAATACCATAGTTCTTTAGGGAATCTACGGTTTCTTCACCTTACTCAGCAATGCCTGCTGTTGATACAGTTGGTACCTATAACTATTCGAAGCTTCAAGGTCGCGCACTATTCCTTCTACTTCTTTATCGCGATCCAACGGGTCGTAATCCCTGTTTAGGTTGTTGTTAAAAACTAACCCTACCGATTGCCATACAACAGCATTGAAGCCACCTTTTAGTTCCTTAATAATGCTGTAACAATTAGTACCCGTCTGCCGGTTAATGAGCTTTATCAGTACATGCCCCTGGTCCACGCTCAGGTTCTTAAGCGGCTCTTTAAACAGGTGGTCCAGTTGTTTATCTATGCTTTTCAGGTATTTCTTACGGTCACGGCGGTCTGGTATCTTTTCCATACTCGTGTTCACATCTTTAAATATGCTTGCTGCCGCCAGGGCATAAGGGTATACCTCATACACATCTGCACGTAGCCTGTTGCGGCGGTTTTTTTCTTCGCCCGGCATCATCACGCCTACCTGTATATACTCTGGTAGCAGTATCATTGGGTACACCTGTCCATGTTCCAGCACGGCTCCCAGTCTTATAGTATCATTTACTCCCTGCGCAAGTACGCGGCTACCCACTATGAGCAGCGCGGCACTTAATATCCATATGGCAGGTTTTTTCATGTACATACCTAACGTAAATTTCCGACTTTTTATTGGTATAAAAAGCTAAAAAATATAAAGATTATCCTTGGTGTCAAATTGTTAATTTTCCTCCACGGCAAGGGGGAAATTTGCTGTTTCCTATCTGTGTGCCGTACCTTTGCAATCTCATGAAACAGAGAATATTGGCATTAGTAATTGTAGTGTTGGGTCTGGCATCATGCAGCAAACAACCGGAGACACTTACAAAAGCCCAGATACAGGCAAAGGCAGATTCTGTTACCGCATACCGGATAAAAGAGCTGGATGAGCAGGCCAAACTGGAGCTGGAACACCGCATGAAAATAGAGGTGAAGGTGAAAGTTGATTCAATAGTTAATGCAGCACTGCATCCCGCAGATACCACGCAGACAAAGAAGCCTGTGCTCAATTAGTCATTATGGCAAACGATGCATCCCCCATTTTGTTTTTTGATGGTGAGTGCAATCTTTGTAACGGTGTGGTTCAGTTTATCCTGAAGCGGGACAAAAAAAAGACCTTTTTATTCTCACCATTACAGTCTGTTCGCGGCAAAGAAGCGATGGACAAGGCCGGCATTTACGCAGGTGAAAACTCAGGAAGCTTTATATTGTTTTACAAATGCAAATACTACATCCGGTCATCCGCGGCTTTACTCATGTTCCGTCTCCTGGGTGGTTTATGGGCCTTGCTCTACGCTGGAATTGTTTTTCCTCTGTTCCTGCGCGATGGTGTTTATAATCTTGTTGCCCGTAACAGGTATAAGTGGTTTGGAAAGCGCGATAGCTGCATGGTTCCTACGCCTGATGTTATGGCTCGGTTCCTGACGTGACCCCCATTGTCCTGTGATAATATTTGCATTGTAAAGGGTGCTAAATTTAATTTTTCATTTTATTCTTTATGCAGGCATCTTACTTAAATTTGACCAATGAAGTTTTTCAAGCCCATCCTATTGCTCCTGTTATGTCTGCCTGTAATCTCTCAGGCGCAGGACGTAATTTACTCGCAGTTCGATAAGTTCGACTTCCGCTCGGGTGAGTATGCGGTTGTGGGCATGGTTGGCGGACGGTTGTATAACTACCATAATTCGGGTAACGAAGCGTCGTTAGATGCCTACGACGACTCCATGAATAAGGTTACCAAGGTGATTCTCGATTTTTTTCCAGACAAGATTTATGAAACACGTTTTGTAGCCTATGCCGATAAGATCATAGTGCTCTACCAGTCGCTGGAAAGCAATAAGGTGGTGCAGCATGCTGCGCTGCTAAATGAAGCCGGAAGATTGCAAAACAAGCCGCTGGACCTGGGCAGTGTGAAGACCGGGATATTTGGTGCCACAAAAACCTATTTTCAGTCGGCTGTCTCTGAGAACAAGAAAATGATCGTTATCTATACCGCAACCGATAAAGGTGGCGAGATAGATTTTGAGGGTAAATGGCTTGATGATAATCTCGCTATTGTAAAGCGCAGCCATGCCGTTTTTAAAACAGACAATGCATTACAGCATGCCGACCTGAATGTGGACAACGACGGTAATGTTTTTATGGCTGCATTTACACCCGTTGGTGCTCTTAACTATGCCGATAAATTCTGGCTGCTGAAACTGGCGCCCGGTGCCACAAAGTTTGACGCTGTTGAAATGCCCTTGGATGAGAAGTTTGCTGCCAGCGGCTATATCAAGTTGGACAATGTAAACAAGCGCGTCTATTTCGGAGGCTTTTATGCAGACAAGAAAAATGGCGGCTATGATGGATTGATCTATGCCACTTTTGAAATGTCGGGTAGTGCATTTAGTATTAAAAAGTTTATTCCGTTCGATCCGTTCCTGATCAACACTGTCGGTGCGCGCCGCAAAAACCATGCGTTTGACAACTATGAAGTGAAGCAGCTTATAGTAAAAAACGATGGTGGTTTTGTAATGGTATCCGAGGTTCACTTTGTTACATCCCGCAGCAACTACAGCGATCCTGGGCTTTACCCCGGGCCGGGAGGCATGTGGTCTCAAAATAGTTCGGCCAGCGTACGCGAATATCATTTTAAAGATATAATGGTCTTGTCTTATGATAAAGATGGCACCCGGGAGTGGAGTTCCATAATTCCCAAGGACCAGTACTCCCAGGAAGATGGCGGTATATTCTCATCTTATGCACTGCTCAATACAGGCGGTACATTGGCGTTCCTGTTCAATGATTTTAATCGGGACAGGTCACATATACAGCTGGCTACCGTTACTGCCGGCGGAAAAACAGATATGCATTCCTTTACAGCAGAGGGCAATGACTATCCCGACTGGCTGCCACGCAATGCAAAACAAGTGGCCGGGCGGATAATAATTGTACCTTGCCTGCATAAAAAGCAAATCTGCTTTGCTAAAGTTGTATTTTAGCCATCCAAAAATCTGTGCGTGCTCCGGTTATTCAGAAACAATAGTCCGTTTACCGTTATTATTCTGTTCATATTTGCATTGCTGGTAAAAGTCCAGTCGTTGCTGCATGCCGAAGCGCCGGCACCTGTAGCGGGGCACTTTCTATACAATTATATATTAAGGGGTCTTAATTTTATTTTTCAGCATGGGGCCTTTGCATTCACCATGCTGGCCATAGTTACCTTGTTTGTTCAGGCGCTCTATCTCAAGAGTATTGCTACGCGACACAAGCTGTTCCCGCGGTACACGTACATTCCCTCGTTCGTATTTCTGCTGCTTACATCTGTTTACCCCCCGTTCAATACGTTTAATGAAACGCTTTTGCTCAATTGGTTTCTCATGGGGGCGGTAGATATTATGTTTGGCTTCACCCAAACCACTCAGCCGCGAAAGCTTATTTATAATGCCAGTTTCCTGCTGTGCATGGCTGCCTTGTTCCAGTTTACACTCCTTGCGTTTTTTCTGCTGCTGCTGGTGGGCATGGTTATGTTCCGCCCGTTCAATATTGGCGAGTGGTCTGTCGCCATCATGGGGTATGTCACCCCGTTATATTTTCTTACCAGTATCCTGTTCTTGGCAGACCGGCTTTACCTGTATGCTCAGTGGCCACACGTTGGGTTTTCGCTTTCATCGCATGTCAACTCTGTTTTCTATATCATTATTACTCTGGCAGGTATAGCTATCTTGCTTACCAGTGGCATATATGCTATGCAAAAAAATGTGGCAATGAGTAATATCTATGTCCGGCGCGACTGGATAGCCATTTCCTTTTATCTTATCATATCCATGGTTGTAGCCTTTCTTACCGACCACACTATAAAAAGTGCATGGCTCATCACTATGCCCGCATTGAGTATTATTATATCTCATGCCCTTTTACTTGAAAAGAATAAACGGTTTAGTAACTTTATCTTTTATTTTTCTCTTGTTTTCCTGGTTATCTGCCTCATGGTAAACAAATAAACTATTCTAAGAAATGAAATTCGGTATTATCGTATTCCCGGGGTCCAATTGCGACACAGATATGATGCATGCACTACGCGACGATCTGAAACAGGAAACCGTAATGCTCTGGCACAAAGACCGCGACCTGAGCATGTTCACAAAAGATGATTGTATTGTGCTGCCCGGTGGCTTTTCGTATGGCGATTACCTGCGCTGTGGCGCATTGGCCCGTTTCAGCCCCATGATGGAGCAGGTAATAGAGTTTGCCCGTAAAGGCGGTAAGGTACTGGGTGTGTGCAATGGTTTCCAGATATTGTGTGAGGCTGGTCTGCTGCCGGGTGTGCTGCTTCAAAATGATCACCAGAAGTTTGTGTGCAAAAATGTTTATATAAAGAGCGATGGCCCGGCCAATCTCATTGGAAGCCATGTGGGCGAAAAGGCACTGAAAATACCCGTAGCCCATGGAGAAGGAAGATACCATGCGGATGCTGCTACGCTGAAGCAGCTGCACGACAACAAGCAGGTGGTATTCCGGTATTGCGATGAGAACGGAGAGATCCATATCAAATCTAATCCGAATGGTGCTATAAACAACATAGCTGGTATCTGCAATGAAGGGCGCAATGTGTTCGGTATGATGCCGCACCCTGAGCGTGCTTGTTCTGATGTGCTGCATAATATTGATGGCAGAGGGATATTAATGGCCTTAAGCCACGCCAACTAAGGTTTTGTTAAATCAGGCTTCAGATTTTTTTTGATGTGTACAAAGCAGCTTTTTGTGAGCTATCTTGTATACAATTAAAAACTACACATTATGAGAGTTATCAAATCCATGTTACTGTTACTGACCATTTTATTTGCCGCTGCGCCGTCATTTGCGCAGATGGAAGACCCTACAAGCTGGAAATATGAGGTAAAGAAGAAGAGCGCAACCGAATACCAGCTCATCTTTCATGTCACAGTTAAGGACGGCTGGCACATATGGTCTACTCATCCAGGTGGCGATGGCAGTCTTATTGCGCCATCATTCAATTTTGCTAAGAACGGTAATGTAAAGCTAAAGGGCGATGTTACTGAAAAAGGTGCACCTGTCACCACTACTATGGATGGCATAGACGGCAAAGTAATCTACCTGAACGGTAAAATAGACTATGTGGAGAATGTAACGGTGACCGGTGCCACAAAAATTACCGGAACCCACACCTACCAGGTATGCAACGACAGAATGTGCCTGGCACCAAAGGACAAGGAATTTAGTTTTGATATTAAATAATTAGGGGGATTGATCTCCTGGGTTAAAAGGTCAATAGTTGAGCACACGCACGATCATAGAACATACAGCGCCATTCCGTAGCAGCCTTCTTAGGGCTAATAAAGGGCTGTTGATACTTTTTTTCAGTTTGTTTGTTGGCGTCGGGCTGCGCGCGCAGATGCAAGAGGATCCTGCAACATGGACCATTGAAGTAAAGAAGCAGAAGGGCAATGACTATCAGATCGTTTTTCATGCGAAGCTCAAAAAAACATGGCATATCTTTTCGCTGACACCAGGCGGAGATGGCATGCAGATTCCACCGAAATTTACATTTGCGCCTAACGGGGATGTGAAATTAAAAGGGCCGATAACGGAGGAAGGCAAAAAGATCACCGAAACGGCAGACGGGGTTGACGGTGCTTTTTTTTACTATGAGGACCATGTTGATTATTACCAGAATGCCACAATAAAACGCAATACAAAAATTAAAGGAAAGCACACCTACCAGGTCTGCGACCACAATATCTGCTTGCGCGAAAAGGAAGTCAGTTTTTCACTGGATGTTACAGATGCCGGCGGTACCATGGACACAAGTGCATCTGCAAAGCAACTGGTAGCAGCCGCAGATGCTCAGGCGGCTGATGATGCCACAAACCATGACGGCACAGTAAATGCCGATACCGCGAAAGCAAAAGCAGAGGCGCTGGCGCTGCAAGAGAAAAAGACAGCGGACGAAAACAAAAAATCTTCTGGCAATAAGTCTTTGCTGTGGCTTTTTTTAGCTGCACTTGGCGGCGGTATTGCAGCAGTACTTACGCCCTGTGTTTACTCCATGATTCCTATCACCGTTAGTTTCTTTACCAAGCGGAGCAAAACACGGAAAGAAGGCCTGCGCAACGCGCTCTATTATTCTCTTTCCATTATCATTATTTTCACCTTACTAGGTGTGTTGATCTCCGCTATTTTTGGAGCAAACGCACTCAATTCACTTTCTACTAACTGGATCGCCAATCTTTTCTTCTTTGTTATCTTCATTGTATTTGGCATCTCATTCCTCGGCGCGTTCGAAATTACACTCCCGTCTTCATGGACCAGTGCAACCGATTCCAAGGCTGGAGTAGGGAGTTTCGGCGGTATATTTTTCATGGCGCTTACGCTTGCCATCGTTTCTTTCTCTTGCACCGGGCCTATCGTAGGTCCGTTGCTTGTGCTCGCAGGCAAGGGTGGTATACTGGGCCCTACCATTGGCATGTTTGGTTTTTCCATTGGTCTTGCACTCCCTTTTGCTTTGTTTGCGGTATTTCCTGGCATGCTCAATAAAATGGCATCATCCGGCGGCTGGCTCAACCAGGTAAAGGTGGTACTTGGCTTTGTAGAATTAATGCTGGCACTTAAGTTCTTCTCCAATGCAGACCTCGCCCAGGGCTGGCGCCTGCTTGACCGTGAGATTTTTATTGCCATCTGGATCGTATTATCTGTTCTGCTTGGGCTTTACCTTTTGGGCCGGCTCAAATTGTCGCACGATGATGCGCCTGCTAAGAATGTTTATGGTCAGGAATATGTTTCCTTGTTCAAGCTGTTCATTGCTATCATTTCATTCTCATTTGCAGTGTACCTGCTGCCGGGCATGTGGGGCGCGCCGCTCAATGGTGTCAGCGCATTTGTGCCGCCTATGGGCACATTCGATGCATTTGGCGGAAGCGCTGCTGTAGCTTCAGGCAGCGAATCCAAGGACGAAAACAGGCCCATAAAATACGCTGCTGAACTGAAGAGCTACGAGCCGCAGGTGGTCCGCAGCCTTGGCTTGGTCACTTACTTCGATTATGATGAGGCCCTGGCTGTATCAAAGAAACTGAAGAAGCCAATAATGCTCGACTTTACGGGCATTAACTGTGTTAATTGCCGAAAGATGGAATCTCAGGTCTGGTCCAGGCCTGAAGTGGCTAAAAGGCTTAAGGAAGACTTTATTGTAGTATCTCTTTACTGCGATATTAACCGCATAGTATTACCCAAAGAGCAGCAGTATTTTTCCAAAGACCTGAATGCACAGGTAACAACGCTTGGCGATAAAAACACCGACCTCGAAGCCTCAAAGTTTGCAGCGGCAGGTGAACCTATCTACTTCTTTGTTGACGAGAATGGAAATAAACTCATAGCTGAGTCTTACGGCTACAACCCCGATGTGCAAAAATTTATCGATCACCTTGATAAGGTTAAGGAAAATTATAAGAAGGCGCATTGATCCTTAAAGCAGTAATATGCTAAAACATCTGCTGCGTATATGTCTTTTGATTCCGTTGTCATTATTTGGCCAGCGGCAGCATAAAGGCCGGCCGAAATTCCTGTCAAGATCGACTCAATTAGTATTTCCGAATCGCTATGTTCGCGATATGACCCGCTATCAGTCCCCTTTCTCGAACCTGCACCTCAATATCTTTTATGACTACAAGGAAGCATTGGCCGCAAAAAAAACTTCCCGGTAAATGCATTGGCTATGATGCAGATGTACATAAATTTGTAACGATGCTCGTACGGGCAAAATCGAAATTCAAAGAACTGCATAACCACTAAATATCACACAAATGTCACTACTCAGGTATCTTCCGCTTTTGTGCATGCTTAATGCATCCGTATCCTTCGCCCAGGAGCCCGCTGTGATCAAAGATTCAGCGCTGGCTCCCAAGGTTTCTGATAACGCAGTAAAAGACTCTGCGGCCTCTCCTGTTAAGGTAGCTCCTGTGAGGTATGTTAAAGAAATGAACAGCTATTTGCCGCCGGTAGCAAGCGCTATACAACTGTCGCCTTATTACGACTATCCGGAAGCCGCCGCAGCAGCGAAAAAGCTTAAGAAACCACTTATTCTTTACTTCACAGGCATCACTAATAATAATGCGCGCATGATGGAGAAAAAAGTGTGGTCGAACCCCACTGTGGCAAAAATGCTCAGAGAAGATTTTGTGATCGCATTCCTTTATTGCGACGA
Organism: Chitinophagaceae bacterium; assembly: GCA_947446645.1. Taxonomy (GTDB): domain Bacteria; phylum Bacteroidota; class Bacteroidia; order Chitinophagales; family Chitinophagaceae; genus Nemorincola. The sequence goes on from CANFHA010000012.1 coordinate 107,634, forward strand.
GAAGCAACTCGAATTACCGGTTCGCCAGCAGTATTATTCCAAGTATATTCATAAACAGATCATTCACATCGGCGACAAAAATCAGGACTTCCAGGGCTCAAGATATGGCACCAATGGACAGCCAATGATGTACTTTGTAAATGACGACTTCACTAAAATACTGCCCGAGCCACTTGCTCACAACGTAGATGTGCCAAGGTTCATAGAGTATTTGAATAAGGTAAAAGAAGTGTATGCAAGTACGCACTAGTCAGAATGACAAAAAACATTTCCGTTTCATTATTGCCCGCTGATGCAGCTGATGAGCAGATGGTCCGTAAGCAAATTGCTGCTGAATGCGGAGTGCCAATTGGTCGTCTCTCTGGCTACAATATAGCAAAGCAGTCAATTGATGCCCGCTCAAGGCAGGCACGCATAATCATACAGGCTGAGGCATTTATCGATGAGCCCACAGCTCAGCCTCCGGCATTTGACCCTCAGCTGCAAAATGTTACGACATCACCTCATGTTGTTATTATAGGTGCCGGACCGGCGGGATTGTTTGCCGCACTCAGGCTTATCACCCTCGGCTACAAGCCCATTATACTCGAGCGTGGCAAAGATGTGCGCAGCCGTCGTCGCGACCTTGCGGCAATGAACAAGGAGGGTATTGTAAATCCTGAATCAAATTATTGTTTTGGAGAGGGTGGTGCAGGCACTTACAGCGATGGTAAGCTATACACCCGGTCTACTAAGCGCGGCAATGTGCAGCGCATACTACAGTTATTTCATCATTTCGGAGCCGAGGGTAATATACTTTACGAGGCCCATCCACACATAGGTACTAATAAGCTGCCGCAGATCATTACAGCAATGCGTGAGCAGGTAATAGCGTGTGGCGGCGAGGTGCACTTTGAAAAAAAATTAACCGACCTCATTTTGGCCGGTGATTCTATTGTTGGCGTGAAAACGGCCACAGGTGAAACCATCGATTGCAAGTCTGTAATACTCGCTACAGGCCACTCGGCACGCGACATCTTTACACTGCTGCATAATAAAGGGATACTGGTAGAGTGCAAGCCCTTTGCGCTTGGCGTGCGCATTGAGCACCCTCAATTGCTTGTAGACCAGGCCCAGTACCATTGCAACGTTCGTCATCCCTTCTTGCCGCCAGCAAGCTATTCACTGGTGGCGCAGGAGAATGGCAGGGGCGTGTTCTCATTTTGCATGTGCCCGGGCGGCATCATTGCTCCCGCGGCCACAGCACCGGGTGAGGTGGTAGTAAACGGCTGGTCTCCTTCAAAACGCAATAATCCCTTCGCCAATTCCGGCACAGTAGTGGCAGTAGACGAGCGCGACTTTGTCGCCCACAAATTTACTGGCCCGCTGGCTGCTATGCACTACCAGCAAATGGTGGAGCAGAAAGCATTTGAAGTAGGTGGCGGCAAACTTGTAGCGCCGGCCCAGCGCATGGCCGACTTTGTTGCCGGTAAGCACTCTTCCTCCATGCCCGATTGCTCTTATCTGCCAGGCATACATAGCGCGCAGATAAGCGACGTACTGCCTGCCGCAGTAAATGCAGCGTTGAAAAAGGCGATGATCGACTTTGGTAAAAAAATGAAGGGATACTACACCAATGAGGCTGTGCTGGTTGCCACCGAGTCCCGCACCAGCTCACCTGTGCGTATTCCGCGCAATAAAGAAACACTCGAGCATGTGCAGATCAAAGGGCTTTATCCATGTGCCGAGGGTGCCGGTTACGCAGGCGGCATAGTATCTGCCGCTATAGACGGTGAGCGCTGTGCCGAAATGGCGGTAAGAGTATTTGCTCAGTAATTCTAGACAGTAGTTCCATGTATAGCGAATTTGCTTTTTTGTTTTAATTTGCATTAATAAAATTCTAAAGCATGAAACACTTTCCCCTTCTTACCATACTTCTATTCTTATCCGGAACAGTAGCTGCACAGGTTGTCGAGTGCGATACCATGGGCGTTGCCTACGATGCTGCGCATATCCAATTCAAAAGAGCTATCCTCGTTACGCCAGACTCATCCATCATCATCCCTATGGTGAACAATACCCATACCAATTTTGCTTACCCGCAGATAAAGCTGGAGAACACAACACCGTTGCCGCCCGGCATGAGCTTATACAACACTGGCTGGAACGTCTTTGCTTCTGCGTGGAATGTGGGCGATAAAATGCCCGTGAACGTTGATTACTATGTGAACACCACGATACCCGACAACTACATGGTTACCTTCAAATTGTATGTAACCAATTTTGCACCGCTTACTATCGATTCATGCGTGTTCGTAAATACGCTCACCATCAATCTGAAGCCGGTAATACCCGCTGCCGTGCAGCAGATCAATGGAGGAATTACTGGCCTTTCATTTTATCCTAACCCAGTAACTAATGCTATATATCTCACGCAGGTTGCAGCGGGCGCTGTTATTGAGATTTATTCTGTTACCGGGGCACTGGTACAGGCTGCCGCTATAGATCAGTATAACAAGCTGGATGTGTCATCCCTTTCTACTGGCCTGTATTTCATTAAGCAGAAAGGTGCCGCGTCCATGCAGAAGCTACTAAAGCTTTAGCTCCTCTAAGGTATGAGCTGCATCCTTAGTGCGATAGCAGCACAATCGTCTCCGCTATACTCATCATCTTTTGCTCACCCGTCACAAAGTTTTTTACACTCACCATGTTTTTCTGGCGCTCTTCATCGCCGGGTAGCAGCACATAGGCTATGCCACGCCTGTTTGCATACTTCATTTGCTTGTCAAACTTTGATGCATCCGGGTATATCTCTGCAGGTATGTTAGCAGTCCTTAGTTGTTGTAGTATTTGCAGCGCATAAGTTTCGTTCTCTCCACCAAAGTTTACGAGCATGGCTTTTGTTCCCTCCGCCAGCTGTTCCGGAAAGGCTTTCAGCTCCTCCATTACGTCACATATACGGTCAATCCCGAACGATACCCCCACTCCTGAAACTCCCTTCAGCCCAAACAATCCTGTTAGGTCATCATATCGGCCACCGCCACCTATACTGCCCATCTTCACATCAGGGTGGCTGCACACAACCTCTACTATTACACCAGTATAGTAGTTGAGCCCGCGTGCCAGGCTTATATCTATCTGTATATTGGTATCCTGCCCGGTTGTTTTAAACGATGCGGTTGGGTCTAATTCATTATAGAAAGCAAGCGTCTTACTCAGTTCGTTTATGCCTTCCATGCCACTTGGGCTGTGTTGCATTATGTCAGAGAAGGCCACCAGCTTCTCCTCATTGGTTCCCGTCACATTTATCACCCTTTCTATCTGCCATATACCGTCTTCACTTATGCCGCGCTCTTTAAGCTCATTGGCTACACCCACCCAGCCTATTTTGTCCAGCTTGTCCATGGCTATAGTTATGTCCATCATTTTTTCGGACATACCACATAGCTCAGATAAGGCTGCAAGCAGTTTTCGGCTATTTATTTTTATCGTTACCGGAACATTCAATTTTTGAAATGCCTGCTGGTATATACACAGCAGTTCAGCTTCGTTTATCAGCGAGGTGCTGCCTACCACATCGGCATCACACTGCCAGAATTCCCGGTAGCGGCCCTTTTGCGGTCTGTCTGCGCGCCATACGGGCTGCATCTGGTACCTGCGAAAGGGTAGGGCAATATCATTCTGGTGCATGACCACGTATCGTGCAAAGGGAATGGTAAGGTCATAGCGAAGAGCCCGTTCAGTCACCACTGGCGATGAGTAAGACCTGCTAAGAATATTATTCCATTCCCCATTCAGTTTTTCCCGTTCTGCATCTTTCTTTTCATGCAGCCCGTTGTTAAGTATCTTAAAGATCAGGCGGTCGCCCTCTTCGCCATACTTTCCGGTTAGGGTCACCAGGTTTTCCATTGATGGCGTTTCCAATGGCTGAAAACCGTATAGCTCAAATATGCTGCGCAGTGTATTGAATATAAATTGGCGCCTGCGCACTTCTGCCGGCGAAAAATCTCTTGTTCCCTGTGGTATTGATGGCTTCGACATCTCTTGCTTATTATCTTTTTAATTTATGGTGTTACCAGCGCAAACTGTCCACAACGTATCACTTACAACCTGTCACCTATCTCCCGCTCCTATCACTCTATCACTAATCGACTAATCAACCTATCTCTTATCTCTTATCAACTTATTACTTACTCTGGTTCTTTATAATGGCGTCACATCCTTTATCTATCAGGTCATACACCTTTACAAATCCATCTTCCTGCCCGTAGTAGGGGTCTGGCACCGGTTCGTTTTTTCCTTTATGCACCTCGTTCATAAATAGGTCCACCTTGGTCATATCTGCCAGCGGTCCGCCTATCAGTTTTATTTCGTCCAGCACGTCCGCCGCCATTGCATATATTTTATCGTAGCTAATGAAGTCGCTGAAGGTAAATTCCCTCGCCCGCTGGTGCGAAATATCTATTCCGTGTTCCTTGCAGATTTTCTGTGAGAGGCGGTGAGGAGCTTCTCCTACATGATAAGATTCGGTTCCTGCAGAGTCTATTGTCCAGTTTAGTCCGTGTTCTTTTACTTTATGCCTCAATACCCCTTCCGCTATCGGCGAACGGCATATGTTTCCCAGGCACACCATCAATATGCGCATGCTGCAAAACTAATATCCTTTGTTGAAATATTGTGTTATTGTTGGTTAAGACGGATCTGGCCGCCCAAAAGGGGCAGGAGCGCTAAAGCCAATGCCGTATTCACCTAGGCGATCTTAAAACTGTTTTCCAGCACCGATTTTATAGCCGCACGCTTGGCCATAGTGTCAGCGCTCACTCCCTTTACCTCGTTGTAAAAGCCAGATATGGGAGCCGCCATGTTGTCCGTAAGCAGTGCAAAATCAAGAAGCTCGTCTTCGCTGAAAGGCTTTTCCGATACCAGTGTGAACAGGCAATTGAAGAATGAAAATTCCTGGTTGTAGCCATTCACGAAAGAGAAGAACATACCCTGCTCAGACAGGCGGGCCATATTCTTGTAAAGCATAAAGGTTTTGAATAGCCTCATCTTTTCCTTTGTGGTTGCAAGGTCAAACTCCGCTGCTATCTTATTGAAATCACTACTCACATTGTCTATGTCCGTTTCAAGGTGGGAAATTCCATCAACCAGGAACGAGGGTGCTATTGCATCGTCATTATTGTTAGTGGTAATATTGCCCAGGTCAAACGTTCTGAATGTATTGTATTGGTGGCCCTTATGCTGGTCATTAAAATAGAGCACCAGGCCAAACATCCTGTTGTCTAATACTTTAATCGAAAGCGGAACTATATCTTTCGTGCCTACAAGGCCAAATGATTCGTATGCAAGATCTATTATCTGGCTATCGCCCGGCAGACCCGGTACCGGGAATATCTCGTTATTGACCACAAAAACAGGGTTAATAAATTTTAGTCCATGCTCCGGATACCTGTGTTGCGCTTCTGATAGTACGGCCTTTGTGCAGGAGCTTATATACGCCAGTATATTTGGCTTATCAAAAGGCTGGGTGGCAAATATTTTATCAAACTCTTTGTAAAAAAGACCAGATGTTTTAAATGCACCGGAGAAATATTGCATAACTAAGCTTTTTGGCTGACTACAAACGTAAGAAATTTTCTATAACACCAATATAAGTGTGAATAAATATGCCGCAGGTGTGAATAAAAATATTTCACGGTAAAATACTGCTTACATTTTTGCTGCTACGCACCTGTGGGTGTATCTTGCCGCTAAGTTCTGCACGGTGACCAACAACTCCCTACAAAAAGATAAGATTAGTATCCTCGCCGTCTCCGGCAGTTTGAGGTCGGGCTCGTCAAACGAGGCCGTTATCACCACAGCCGCTACGCTTGTAGCAGGCGAGGTTGATGTTATCATTTATCGTGGGCTGGGTTCTTTACCGCATTTCGATGGCAGCGAGCTTCCTCCTTCAGAAGTAGCGGGGTTTCGCCGGTTACTTATGGAAGCTGATGGCGTGCTGATCTGCTCACCTGAATATGCTTTTGGTGTGCCCGGTTCATTGAAGAATGCGTTGGATTGGACCGTATCAACCGGCGAATTTGCAGGTAAGCCGGTAGCGCTCATTACGGCAGCAACTGGTGGAGATAAAGCGCATGCATCGCTGCGGCTTACGCTCACTGCGCTCTCTGCGCACGTAGTAGAAGATGCTACTTTGCTCATTCCTTTCGTGCGTTCTAAAATGAACGCAACCAATGAGATCAGCGATGGCGCTACCATTCAGGCAATAAAAAATATTATGGATACCTTTATCCAAACTATAAAAGATCAGAATTAACAAGTGCTATGAGGTATATTATCAGTTTTGCAATATTACTATGTCCTGTGTTTTGCTTTGCGCAGCAAAAAAAGCCGGCTCCGCCTTCAGACCAGGTAACCCGCGATAAGGCAAAAGCCGCCAAAGGTGACACTGCTGCCATGTTTCACATGGGTATGTATTATAGTTACGGCCAGGGCCTACCCCAGGATTTTACCAAGGCAAAAGTATGGTTGCAGAAAGCCGCAGATAAAGGACATGTAAATTCGATGCTTGAGCTCGGCGCAATATATGCTGCCGGCAAAGGCGGAAAGAAAGAACCGGTAAAGGCAATGACGCTTTTTCGCAAAGCTGCAAAAAAAGGCGATGCTGAAGCGATGTATGATATAGGCATGATGTATGAGGAAGGCAATGGCGTGACCAAAGACATGGCGGAAGCGCTGAAGAATTACAAAGAGGCCGCAGAAAAGGGACACCTGGAGGCAATGAATGCAGTGGCATTGTGTTACGTAAAAGGCATAGGTGTTACGCGCGATGTGCAGGTGGCCCGCCAGTGGCTGGAAAAAGCTGCAGAAAAGGGAGACATTGCTGCAACAGTTGACATAGCATTTTTCTACCGCTCGCCTGATCTTGGTAACGACTGTAAGAAAGCCGTAAGTTGGTTTATGAAGGCAAAAGAAATGGGCGATACATCTGCTCTGGGTGCTGTAGGTGAAATAGCTATGGAGAACAAATGCACCGACCTGGACCTGAAAATGGTAGCGCAGTGGGTGCGGAAATATGCCGATGCGGGCGATGGCGATGCCTGCTACCTGCTGGCCGGCTTTTATACCGAGGGCGTAGGCGTAGAGCATAACTATACCAAGGCAATGAATCTGCTGATGAAGGATGGCGAGATCCTGATCAATAAACACGCTAAAGAGAATGAGGCAATAGAAGAGCTCTTCTCACTCTATGACTCTGGCAAGCTGAGCGCTGAAGAAATGACCACACTGCTCAAGTGGCTGGAAGAGGCTGCAGATAAAACGAACGATGGAGACTTGATGGCAGGCATTGGTTACATCTACACCAATAAGGAGAATGCTACAAAGAAGGACTATACAAAAGCAATGGCATGGTCTGCAAAGTCGGCAGATAAAGGCAACCCTACGGGTTTTTATAATATAGGCTACCTCTATGCCAATGGCCTTGGTGTAATGAAGGATGATAAGAAGGGTTTTGAATGGGTAATGAAAGCTGCTGCAAAGGGTGATCGGGTAGCCATGCAGACCATTAGCGAATTTTACGAAAAAGGACTAGGAGTACCTCACAATCACCAGGCTGCTGTGGAGTGGAAAGCCAAGGCTAAGGCCGGGCTCAAAGAAGATGAGCAGAAGGGTATGAAGGAGTAAGTTGGTTATTTATCATCGATCACAAACCTTTTTCAAATGTTCAAAAGGATTTTTGTTGCGCTGCTGTTCATAGTTAATCATGTTCACGTTTACGGGCAGGAATCTCAGAAGCCGGCTGCAGACACCGTTAAAATATACAACCCCAAAGCAGATGCCGCTGATGATATTCGAAAAGCGGTAAAGCTCGCGGCCAAAGAAAACAAACATGTATTACTGCAGGTAGGCGGCAACTGGTGTGTGTGGTGCCGTAGATTTAATGCGCTGGTAACAACGGATACCGGCCTGAACAGAATTATGTACGACAACTATGTAGTCGTACATGTAAACTACAGCCCCGAAAACCATAATGATAAAGTATTGGCTGATCTTGAATACCCGCAGCGTTTTGGCTTCCCTGTTTTTGTAGTGCTTGATGGCAAGGGCAGGCGCATTCACACGCAAAACTCCGGATACCTGGAAGAGGGGAAGGGTCATAGTAAAGAAAAGGTTGCAGAGTTTTTAAACCAGTGGTCGCCCAAGGCCTTGGATCCTGCCACGTATTAAACAAAAAAGTGACATTCTGCACTGTACTCTATCTTTTACTTTAAACAGCGATTTTAGCTTACTCTCGTTGCTGTTCACAATATTTTTAATGAATATATTGAAAGTCCGTGCTATGATGCGCACTTTCACATTCTTATGCAAATACGTATCTTAGTATACTCAACAAGCAAGTAAATGGCACAATTGATCAGGAAGGAAGATGCACTGGAATACCACGAAAAAGGCAGGCCAGGGAAGATAGAAGTGGTACCCACCAAGGATACTAAAACTCAGCGCGATCTTGCGTTAGCCTACTCGCCCGGCGTTGCCGAGCCATGTATGGAGATACACGCAAATCCGGAAGATGTATACCGCTATACTGCAAAAGGAAACCTGGTAGCTGTTATTAGCAATGGCACAGCAGTGCTTGGTCTTGGTGATATCGGACCACTGGCATCTAAGCCGGTCATGGAGGGGAAGGGCCTTCTGTTCAAAATATATGCGGACATAGATGTGTTCGACATAGAGCTTAATGTGCGCGATATAGATGATTTTGTAAAAGTAGTTAAGGCCCTGGAGCCCACATTTGGCGGCATAAACCTGGAAGACATAAAAGCACCCGAATGCTTTGAAATAGAGACAAGGCTCAAAAAGGAATTGAGCATACCCATAATGCATGATGATCAGCATGGTACCGCCATTATCAGCGGGGCTGCATTGCTGAATGCTATAGACATCGTAAAGAAAAAACTGGAGGATGTAAAGATCGTGATCAGCGGAGCCGGTGCGTCAGCAATTAGTTGCTGCAAAATATACCTTGCGCTAGGTGCTCGTGTAGAGAATATGTACATGTTCGACAGTAAGGGCCTGATAACGAAAAGCCGTACTGATCTTGACGAGCATAAGCAACAGTTCGCGCACGACTGCGCCGATATGAGCCTCGCCGACGCCATGAAAGATGCCGATGTATTCATTGGCCTCTCCAAGGGTAACATCGTATCGCAGGATATGGTGAAAGCCATGGCTGCCAGGCCTATAGTCTTTGCATTGGCTAATCCCAATCCGGAGATAACCTACGACGATGCACTTGCCGCCCGTCCCGATGTGGTTATGGCTACAGGCCGCAGCGACTACCCCAACCAGGTTAACAATGTGCTTGGCTTCCCCTACATCTTCCGCGGCGCGCTGGATGTGCGTGCAGGCAGTATAAACGAAGAAATGAAACTGGCGGCAGTAAAGGCTTTGGCGGCGCTTGCTAAGGAGCCTGTGCCTGATATAGTAAATGTTGCTTACAACAATACTACACTCGTCTACGGGCCTACCTATATCATTCCTAAGCCCATGGACCCGCGGTTACTCGTACGGGTGTCTACTGCTGTCGCTAGGGCTGCAATGGATAGTGGCGTAGCTAAAAAGCCAATAACAGATTGGGATGCTTATGAAAGTGAGCTCTACCGCCGCCTGGGCTCCGACGATAACCTGCTGAAATACATCATCAACAAAGCAAAGCAGGACCCTAAACGTGTGGTGTTTGCCGAAGCAGAAAATATTAAAATACTCAAGGCAGCCCAGATAGCTAAAGACGAAGGCATAGCCATTCCCATCCTGCTTGGCAACAAGGAGCTGATCCAAAGCATGATTGCCGAGAACGGCCTGCATTTGGAGGGGGTGGAGATTATCGACCCTAAGAGCGACGAAACTGAGGAAAAGCGCAACGCCTATGGAGAGCTATTCTTTGAAAAGCGCAAGCGTCGCGGCTACAACCTGTACGAAGCCAGGAAGGCTATGCGCCATAAAACATACTATGGATGCATGATGGTAAACGGCGGTGAGGCCGATGCAGTAGTTTCAGGGCTCACCCGTAAGTACCCGGACACCATAAGGCCCGCGCTGGAGATAATTGGAATGGAAAGTGGAGCAAATCGTGTTGCAGGTATGTACATCATGCTCTCCAAAAAAGGTCCGCTCTTCTTTGCCGATACCACGCTCAATTTCAATCCGACTGAGGACGAGCTGATTGATATAACCATGCTTACTGCCCGGGCAGTAAACAATTTCAATATCAAGCCGCGGATCGCCATGTTGTCATACTCTAATTTTGGCAGCAACCTGGCTCCCGAGGCTACGTTGGTGCGCAATGCTACCGCAAGGATAAAAGAGGCCAACCCGGATATGATAATAGATGGGGAAATGCAGCCCGGCGTTGCTTTCAATAAGGAACTACTTAAAGAAAATTATCCATTCTCAGATCTCGTGAATGAGTCGCCAAATGTGCTCATTTTTCCGAATCTATCGGCAGGCAACATTGCCTATCACCTGCTGCAGGAGGTAGGTGGGGCTGAGGCCGTAGGCCCCATACTGCTCGGCTTGCGCAAACCGGTTTACGTGCTTCAACTAGGTAGTTCTGTCAGGCAGATCGTCAATATTATTGCCCTGTCTGTTGTGGAAGCACAGGTGAAAGGGTAAAAGGGTTGCATTGTGGCGGCTCCAAAAGACAATACATGTTCAAACATAAAGGAAAGGCGCGGACATTTGAGCATAATTTCAGGCTGGCAGCGTTTTTGTCGCTGGTGGCCGGGCTGGTAAATATTTGTGGGGTGCTCTCCCTTGGCGTGCTTACAACCAATGTTACCGGCCACTTTGCTTATTTTGCCGAAGGCATCGTTAAGGAAAAGCCGCTTTCGGGCATCGACTTCCTTGTCTACATTCTTGCTTTCCTGCTTGGTTCGTTTACCTCGGGTTTGCTTACTGAGTACTTCATTAAGAAGGGTAGCAATGCCCCGCATAATGCCGCAATGTTCCTGGAAATATTGCTGCTTTCTGTGCTGGGAGTTTGCGGAGACACGTTTCTGCACGATGGCGCGTCCGTGCCTCTGTTGGCCTGCATCCTGTTGTTCGCCATGGGCCTGCAGAATTCGTTGGTTAGTAAAATTTCGAATTCAGCTGTGCGTACCACTCACCTTACCGGCCTGTTCACAGATCTCGGCATTGAGCTATCTCAGTTGTTTTTTTATAATGAGTCGGGTCAACGACAGAGGCTGCTCCGCAGCATAGGCCTTCGCGGCGGCATCATCGGTTTTTTCTTTTTAGGTTGCATATCCGGTGGGCTGCTGTTTATGAAAATAAAATTCGGCATCCTCATCATTGCCGCTTGCACACTGGTTATAGCCCTGGTCTATGACAATTTCCGGCTTTGGTTCTACCGCACACGCAAGCGGCTGCACGCTCACGATTCGGAAAATACCACACCAATATCGGTTGATGACTGAAACCTTCCGGTCTTTGCCTTATTGAATAAACTGCCAATACGGTACCTTTGATCGATTAGGGATTTATTCATTCCCGCTAATTCCAGGTATTTCAAAATGAAAATAGCCATCATAGGCGCCGGTGCGTCAGGTTGCTTTGCTGCTGCCAACATTCCATTAAGTTCCGGGGTGGAAGTAGCCGTATATGAAAAAACAGGGAAAGCCCTGCAGAAAGTAAAAGCCTCCGGCGGTGGCAGGTGCAATACAACCCATGAATGTTTTGATATCCCTGAGCTCCTTACCCGCTATCCCCGTGGCAAGCAGCTGCTTAGGCGGTCCCTCTACCGGTTCGGCCCTCAGCAAACAATCGACTGGTTTGCACAACGCGGAGTACCACTCAAGACAGAGCCCGATGGACGAATGTTCCCCGTTACAGATGATTCGCAAACTATAATGGACTGTATCTGGGAGCAGATGATGCGCAACAAAGTTCAGGTGTTCTATCATAAGTCGGTCGTTGCCATAGTTCCTGCTTCGGCACCCGGCAGTGGCTTCACCATTCATTTTGCAGATACATCAGTAGTCAGCGCAGATAAGATATTAATATCCGCGGGTGGTTTTCCTAAGCCGGAACAATACCAATGGATTGAAAAACTAGGTCACTCCGTGCAGGCGCCTGTGCCGTCGCTGTTTACTTTTAATATACCGAAGCATCCCATTACGGACCTTATGGGCGTAAGTGTTCCTGATGTCACTATTAAGGTTGCCGGCACTAAGATCGTGCAGCATGGCCCTTTGCTGATAACCCACTGGGGTATGAGTGGCCCTGCCGTATTAAAAACCTCGGCAATAGCGGCCCGCGAGCTGGCAGACAGAAAGTACGAATTCCAGGTGGTCATCAACTGGCTGAATGACATTAATGATAAAGATTTGCGGAATACACTCGCGCAGCTCCGCCGCGATCAGGGCAAATTACAGGTGCACCACAAGAACCCTTTTGGACTGCCCAAAAGATTATGGGAGTACCAAATGTCGCAATGCGGCATAAAGGAAGAGACACGTTGGGGTGAGCTGCCGGCCACAGCTCAGAACAAACTGGTAGAATGCTTATTGAGAGACCTCTATACGGTAAAGGGAAAAACAACATTTAAGGAAGAGTTTGTAACCTGCGGTGGTGTAGACCTCAACGAGATAGATCCGCTGACCATGGAGAGCAGGAAAGTACCGGGTCTATACTTTTCCGGCGAGATACTCGATGCCGACGGTATTACTGGTGGCTACAATTTTCAACATGCCTGGAGTAGTGGCTGGATAGCAGCACAAAGCATGCTGTAGATAATAATTATTTTCATCATACACACTTTTTGGTTTTCACTTTTTACTTTTGATTTGTTATGAATATTGCACTGATCGGTTATGGGAAAATGGGCCACGCTATAGAACAGGTGGCACAGGCTCGGGGTCACAATATTGTCCTCCGTATTTCCAGCACAAACATCGGGGAGATGACTTCGGAAAATCTGCAAAAGGCAGATGTGGCCATAGAATTTACCGGTCCCGAATCTGCAAAGCACAATGTATTGGCTGCACTTTCCGCCGGAATAAGCGTTGTCAGCGGCTCCACCGGCTGGAATTCCGGTTTGCCAGATGCCGCGCAGCGGGCTAAAGACCATAATGTCGCCTTTCTTCACGCTTCAAATTTCAGCGTTGGCGTAAATATTTTCTTTGAGGTGAACAAAGCGCTCGCATCACTCATGAGCCGGCATATCGAATATGATGTGATCATAGAGGAAACACACCACACCCAGAAGAAGGATGCCCCCAGTGGCACCGCTATTACCATTGCCGAACAGATACTCGAAAATCTGGGCAGCAAAACGAAGTGGGCGCTCAACGATATTAATGAGTCTGATGCATTACCTATCCTTGCTTACAGGGTAGAAAATGTGCCCGGCACCCACAAAGTCAGTTACTCTTCCCCGGTCGATAGTATCGAAATACTGCATACCGCCCACAATCGGGACGGCTTTGCGCTCGGTGCAGTGCTTGCGGCAGAGTTTCTTGCCGGCAAGCAGGGCGTTTACACCATGAAGGATGTACTGTTTACCGCATAGTCTCCCATTTTTGGTGCAGACCTGCTCATTTCCGGGGTCAATCGTTTTGTTTCAAAAGTAATTCAGAGTAGTTTTGATTTACACAAATTCAAATCTATGAAGTCACTTTGTTTATCCCTCCTCGCCATTATTGTTGCGGTTAGTTTTTATTCCTGCAAAAACGGCGAACTGGTCGGCAAAACCAAGGTGATTGAAGATAGTCTTATTACCATCTTCCCTACGTGGCAGTCCGCTAAGATAGGTTTGCATGATAACTACACTAATGTCACTGTAGTCATCGGCGACGCTACCTTTTATAAAGCCGCAGACGATGTTAAGAAAGCAAAGGCAATAGAGCTTGGTAAAATGATCCTCAGGGTTTGTGGTAAAGATAACACCTTGGAAACCGGTAGCCTCACGGTTACCGCAGATGTCATCAACCAGTCAGAATCCCCTGCTGACGGCATTAAAGTTCCCATTGATATTGAGGGGTTAAGGAGATCCATGCAATAAGCACTGAGGATTTATTTTAATGATCACCCAAGATTTACCCCTTTTTTTACGTCTATATAAATGGGTGGTAATATTTACTGGAAAACCTGTATTTTTCGGAGAGATTTCATTATATAATTAAACAAATTATATGTCGATTGCCATTAGCGATATTTAAAAGTTGGGTTGAATTGATTAAGTTTGCGAATTATTGTATTTGAAAAATCCCGAAAACCGTTATCGTTATGCGGTAATGGTAATAAAAAATTAAAAAACGGATAACATGAGAAAAAGTTTTTACTTATCAGGTTTGCTTGCGATTTGCTTTGTACTGTTTTCTGGTGCTGCAAGCGCCATTACCGACCCCACGATCGTGACTCAGCCTGTGAACGACACCGTATATATAGGTGGCGGTGCGCATTTTAATATTAAAGCACTCACCAATTCTACAGATGTGTTAGGCTTTGAATGGCAGGTGTCTGCAGATGCAGGAGCTTCATGGGCAGACGTAACCGGTGCTGCAGTAACAAATACTGATACTACTTCTCTGATTTCATTTACTGGCTCATGGGCAATGAACACTTATCAATATAGGTGCATAGTTAGCACTTCTACTGACGCTGATACTTCAGACGCAGCAACGCTTGTCGTTTCTGCTGGTCTTCCTCCCGTTATCAATCCCAATCTCGTTAATGATACCGTATTTGCAGGTTTCCCTGAAACATTTACCATAGCAGCTACTGATACTCCTTCATTTGAAGATATGAGCATTGAGTGGCAGTTATCTACAGATGGTGGGTCCTCCTGGACTCCGGTAGCGTCAGATTTCGGTGTTACCACTTCTTCTTTTTACATACCTGTTACTTCGCTTTCAATGAATGGCGATATGTACCGTGCTATAGTTTCTAACACTGCTGGTGCAGATACTACTATGGCTACGCTTACTGTTCTTGCTGGTCATCCTCCGGTTATCACTGCTAATCCGCATGATACCGCCGTTTGTGAAACAGCTTCTCCTTATTTCTCTGTAAAAGCGAACGATACTCCGGGTACACTGGCTATTCATTACACATGGTTCAGCTCGGCTGATGGTGGTATGTCTTGGGATACTGTTCATAACGTAGCAGGCCAGTTTGCAGGTGCCACTACAGATACTTTAAAATTATCTCCTGCAGCGTTGCATTTCCGCAGCGGTTACATGTACTATGCCGCAGTAGGTAACGATAGCGGCCTGGTTTTCTCTAATCCGGCTTTGCTTACTGTAGATTCAAATAATGCTGGTACTATCACCGGAATCAACGAGATCTGCAAGGGTACATCAACCACACTTACTTCTACTGTCCTTGGTGGCACATGGAGCGTTACTCACCCTGCTGTAGATACAGTAGATTCGGTATCTGGTAGTGTATATGCAGTAGGACCTGGTGTAGACACTATTATATACACAGTTCACAATCTTTGCGGCACACTTACCGCGCACTTTACTGAAAAGGTTGACACAATCCTTAACAGCTTGCCTATTGAAGGTCCAAATGCAACATGCCTTGGCCATTTCATAGACCTTACCAATCCTAATGGTGGTGGTACCTGGAGCGCAAGCAGCAGTGTACTTACAGTTGATAGCACCGGTAGGGTTGTCGCTCTTACACAGGGTTCAGCTGCAGTTACTTATACGTTGTCTAATGTTTGTAACACAACAGAGACAACTTATTTTGTACGTGTAGATACTACTTTGGCTGCAGGCACCGTTAGCGGCGACTCTATACTTTGTGCAGGTTCATGGATTCATTTCACTGCTACCGCTCCTGGCGAAGGCATCTGGTTGAGCAGCAATTCTGCAGTTGCGACTACTGATTTCGATGGTAATGTTACTGGCGTATCAAACGGTGTTGCTGTTATTTCTTATTTCTTCTCAAATGCATGTGGTGTTAGCGCAGCTACACACACGGTTACTGTTTCGGCTGTAGCAAGTGTTATCACTGGTCTTGATAGCGTAGGCATCGGCTTTACCCGCACCTTCCTCGATAGCGTTGCCGGCGGTACATGGTCTATATCTGACACCAACATAGCAAGGATCGATACCGCTACTGGTATGGTTACTGGCCGCGACACAGGGTCTGTTATTGTCAGGTACACAGTTACTAATACTTGTGGCACTTCAACATCTTCATTGCTCATTCATGTAGGAGCTACATATGCTGGCCGTATCTTAGGTGCAGACAGCGTGTGCGTTGGTAATACCGTCACTCTGTCCGATACTGTTGCTGGTGGTGTGTGGTCTACTTTAAGCGATACTGTTGCTACCGTTGATGCCTCAGGCCTTGTTACTGGTATTGCTGGTGGTGTTTCTCACATCACCTACACAGTTACCAATGGTTTCGGTCCTAAGTCTATCATTACTTCAGTGTTCGTTAAGCATGCTGGTGTAGATAGTCTTCATATTCCAAACATCTTCTCTCTGGGTGGCTCTTACACATTCTATGGGTTCCCTGCTGGTGGCACATGGCATGCTAGCAACCCTGCAGTAGGTGACTTTATCGGTTCACCAGGGTTCTTCGTAATCACGCACGCCGGTATAGACGTTATTACGTACACAGTTACAAATTCTTGTGGCACGGCAGATACTTCATTCATAATAGATATTCCTTTCCCTGCTGGTGTTAATCCGGTTGCTGGCAATGTATCTGTACTGAATGTTTATCCTAATCCATCAGAAGGTAACTTCTCGATCAACGTCGCTTCTAGTGTAAACGAAGAAGTATCAGTAACTGTTTCTAACATTGTTGGCGAAAAAGTAAAAGAGCTTTCTATCCGTACTAATGAAGCTTCAGAACTGAAGCTTGATCAGCCTGATGGTGTTTACTTCATCACAGCTAACACTTCTACAGGTAAGTACTCTGCAAAAATTACGATCACGAAATAATTTTATAAATCTTACTTAAGTCAGGCGGGCCGGTATTACCGGCCCGCTTTCTTTATATAAAGTGCCAAACATAAAGAAGCCCTGAAAGGGCGATATACCTCAGCACGGGGCAACGCCCCGTGTAAAAGAAGGCTGAACATAAAAAGCCCTGAAAGGGCGACATTCAACTACAAGCAATCTGAATTGTAAGAAAGGTTGTGTCCAAAAAGGCAGCAACTGTTTAAATAGGCTAACACAGCCGGTTAACTTTTTTTAACGCGCATTGGGTTTTAATCATCTTTTCTTTTCCCAATAAACTATATTTTTGCCCTGCAAATCAAAAACGATCATACACATGAGTTTCATTACAGACATCATCGCCCGCCAGGTATTAGACAGCCGTGGCAATCCTACTGTAGAAGTAGATGTTCACACAAATGAAGGCGCAATAGGCCGTGCTGCGGTGCCTAGTGGTGCAAGCACCGGCAAGCATGAAGCTATGGAACTGAGAGATGGTGACAAGAAAAGATACCAGGGCAAGGGTGTTTTGAAAGCTGTAGGCAATGTGAACGACATTATAGCAGAAGACCTCTATGGATGGGAAGTAACCGATCAGCGTGGGCTCGACAAGGCAATGATTGAAATGGATGGTACGCCAAACAAGAGCAAGCTCGGTGCTAATGCAATACTTGCAGTAAGTATGGCTGCTGCAAAGGCCGCTGCACAAACAGTAGGCCTGCCCCTGTATCGGTATATAGGTGGCGCTAACGCCAGAACGCTTCCTGTTCCAATGATGAACATCCTCAATGGTGGAGCTCATGCCGACAATAAAATTGACTTCCAGGAATTTATGGTGGTACCTACTGGTGCCAGCTCATTCAGCGAAGGTCTTCGCTGGGGCGTGGAGATATTCCACACCCTTAAAACGGTACTTAAAGAAAAAGGTTATAGCACTAACGTCGGCGACGAAGGTGGCTTTGCGCCAAACATTCAGAGCAATGAAGAGGCAATTGAAACCGTCCTCAAGGCAATTGAGAAGGCAGGGTACAAACCAGGCTCACAGGTTAACATAGCCATGGATGCCGCCAATAGCGAGCTGTGGTTGGAAAAAGAAAAGAAGTATCATTTCCATAAAAGTGATGGCAAGAAAATGAGCAGCGATGAGCTGGTAGAGTATTGGGTTAGCTGGTGCAAAAAATACCCCATCATCAGCATTGAAGACGGTATGGCCGAAGACGACTGGAAGGGCTGGAAGAAACTTACAGAAGCGCTCGGTAACAAGGTGCAGCTGGTTGGCGACGACCTGTTTGTAACAAACGTAATGCGCCTGGAAAAGGGTATAAAAGAAAGCATAGCTAACGGTCTGCTGGTTAAGGTGAACCAGATAGGTACGCTCAGCGAAACAATAGATGCAGTGAGCATGGCGCAGTATGCTGGCTACAATACCATCATGAGCCATCGCAGCGGTGAAACCGAGGATGCAACAATAGCAGACCTTGCCGTAGCGCTCAACTGTGGCCAGATCAAAACCGGCTCAGCCAGCCGCAGCGATCGTATGGCCAAATACAACCAGTTGCTCAGAATAGAAGGCGAGCTGGGCGACATCGCTTACTATCCCGGCAAAATGCTGAAGTTCGGTAAGTAGAGTAAAATTACAGCTCTATTTGAAAATGCGGCCAAAATGAGTGTGCACAACACCTCCCCTCCTGTTTTTAGGAGGGGATGACCGAAGGCATTGCGAAGTATGCTTTCGGTCTGGGGTGGTTGACTCGCAAAGCATCATGTGCTGCCATTTGCCGCCTTTGTGAATTTGTTGATAAACGAATAGATCCGGATAATAACATTCCGTAATTTAGTGTCATGAAGAAAGTGCTTTCGGTGGTGACGAACAAATATTTTATAGTGTCCCTGGCATTCCTGCTGTGGACATTGTTCTTTGACCAGAACGATTGGTTCTCGCTGCAGCAACGCCAGCGCGAGCTATACGGTGTAAAGGGCAATATAAAATACCTCAACACCGAGATCTTAAGGATGAACACGGAGCGCACTAATCTGCTTACTAATTCACAGAAGCTGGAACAATACGCCCGCGAAAACTACCGCATGAAGCACGAAGGCGAAGACGTATACGTGGTAGAAGAAACAGCTGAGAAAGCCACAGAGGTAGCACAATAAAGAAACCTGACAAAACAATGTTAGAACCACCTTTCGGGGTGGTTTTTTTTATTTCTGGAAAGACGAATGTACCCGCATTCTTGCTGGAGGCATCTATACTCGCTCCGTTATAAAAAAGGGTGCTTTGGAATGGTGAGGGCTGCGCAACACACTCCCCGCCTTTTTTCAAGGAGGGGATGCCGGAAAAACGGCGAAGCCGGTTTTTCTGGCTGGGGTGGTAAGCACGCGCCTACTCCTTTACCACCTCCCTCACCGCATGCTCTCCACTAACCGTATCAAATATTGTCACAGATACATCCCAAGGGGCCGAAAATCTTCAGCCCTCAAACACGAGTTATCCACAATACCCCCATAAACAATTCATGTTGGAGCGCATCACAAAGCATCTTAAATTTGTACCGTGAATACCCCTATACGTACCAGTATCCCCTTCTCCGAGTGATGAATTCCCTCCGCTTTTATTTTCAGCGTAATCCTTTGAAATTTGTTCTGTACTATTTATGGGCAATTCCGGGCTAGCACAGGTGGGTAATTTCGAGGCACAAAGGGGTAATTCAGCAAAATTGAATCAGGTTAATCATAAAAATCATAAGAATCATAAGTTCAGACACAATGCCCCACATGGGGAAAAACGGGGCATGAGTTTATATATAAACACTTAAAAATCAACACACAAAATTTTTAAAATGCCCCATATAGCCGCTATTTTTATTTGAATGGAAGTGGGGCATTTCTTCTCTGCGATTTCGGCTCAGGGCTCTGTGTCCTCTACGTGATCTCTTTCAGTTGACCGGAAAAAAACGGAAATGCCGGAAATCTAAGTAGCTGGTATTCAATAGGAATGTGTGCAAAAAGTATTTTCTCTGCATACCGGAAAACGACCGGGCAATGGATCAACTGGGCCTCCCACCGGCCGCACTAAGTTCAACTGCAAAATGCGGAAACCCCAACCGGAAAAAACCGGAAATACTAGCAATCTAAGTAGTTGATTTTCAATAGCGATGTGTGCAAAAGGGATTTTTTGTTACCAGAAAACGACCAATCAACTGCTCAACCAATCAACCAACCCGCCTCATAATATTTCATTATACTCCTATTGCACCATATTTCACAAATAGTAAGCACCTTTGATGCACAAATGATTACCATAATCTCAGGCACAAACCGCGCAGATAGTATGACACTGCGTACTGCCAATGTCTATAACAGGTTGTTATCAGAAAAATATGGAGATGTGAAATTGCTTTCGCTGGAGCATAAGCCGGTTTGGGAGCGCGGTGCAGAAATGTTGGCGCTGGAGCAGGAATTCCTCATACCGGCAGAAAAGTTTGTGATTATTATGCCTGAGTACAATGCCAGTTTCCCGGGCATCCTTAAGCTGATGATGGACAACAGCGACATAAAAAAATGCTGGTGGTATAAGCGCGCCGCACTGGTAGGCATTTCAGACGGCAGGGCAGGTAACCTCCGCGGCACAGAGCATATGACCTCCATACTGCACTATATGAAAGTAAATGTACTTTATGATAAGCTGTTGTTATCGAAGATCAAGGAAGAGATAGACACACACGGTAACATAATAAAACCGGCTACGGCAAAACTGATAGACCAGCAAATCGAAGACTTTATAAAATTTTAACCATGGCAATAAGGCTGATCATTATCCTGAGTATCATAGGGCTGGCTGAATATTACAGCTTTATAGTTGTGCGCTCTGCAGTGCGCAATATGCCTCCGGCATGGAGGCTGTCTATTACAGTAGCCTACCTGGCCCTTACTACCATTAGCTGGCTGGGCCTGGTCCTCTTCCGGCAGGTCAATTGGGCAAATGTTCCGCATCTGCTCCGTAATGTATACATCGCATTTGTGCTCGGTTTTGTGGTGGGCAAAATTCTCATTCTCATAGTAATGCTGGTAGATGATATCCGCCGGCTGGTTACCTGGCTGATAACCTCGCTGGCTTACAATTCGGCCACAGCAGCAGAGGGCACCAATACTATTGAGCGTTCAGTATTCCTGAAGCGCACAGCGCTGGTGCTGGGCGGGCTTTCTTTGCTTGGCTTCACATGGGGCATACGCAACAGGTACAGTTACAGGGTGAGAAAAGTAAAGCTCAATCTGGCGTCTTTACCTGCCGCTTTCAAGGGAATGAAGATCGTGCAGATATCAGACATACATACCGGTAGTTTTGATAATCATGCTGCAGTGGCCCATGGCATCCAGCGCGTTATGGATCAGAAACCTGATCTCATTCTGTTCACCGGCGACCTTGTAAACAATCATGCTGACGAAGTGGACCCTAAATACCAGGGAATATTTTCTCAGCTAAAGGCCCCATTGGGCGTGTTTTCCACCCTTGGCAATCACGACTATGGCGACTATGTTCATTGGGAAACGAAACAGGCGAAAATAGACAACCTCGATAAATTAAAAGCTACACATGCATCTATGGGCTGGCGCCTGCTCATGAATGAGCATGTGGTGCTGGAGCGTGGTGCAGATAAGATAGCGCTGATAGGCATAGAAAACTGGAGTGCAAAGGCCAACTTCCCCAAGTATGGCGATATGCACAAAGCCTATGAAGGCCTTAAGGAAAAGAACATTGCAGTTAAGATACTCATGTCCCACGATCCGTCTCACTGGCATGCGCAGGTGGTGCCGGAGTTTAAAGATGTGAACCTCATGCTGGCAGGGCACACCCATGGCATGCAGTTTGGTGTAGATAGCAAATGGTTCAAATGGAGCCCCGTACAATACATGTATAACGAGTGGGCCGGTCTCTACACCGAGGGCGATCAGCACCTCTACGTTAACCGTGGCTTTGGCTTCCTCGGCTATCCCGGTCGTCTCGGCGTCATGCCGGAGATCACCGTGTTTGAACTGGGTTAACCATCTGTGATAGTGCCACAGTGAAATTTGCTTATGTCTCTGCGATGTCAAAATTTGCGTTGGTAACTGCGCCTTGGCTTTTTGAGAGAGACCCTTGCTCATTTATGGAAAATTAGTGCCTGCGGTGTCTATACACAAAGCACCACTATGGCAGACATGAACATGCCGCAAAAGAGCGGCAAGCGCAAATTGCAAACACCGAGACTGGACCTTACGCCAATGGTTGACCTTGGCTTCCTGCTCATCACCTTTTTTATGTACACAACCACACTTGCCAGGCCGGCAACTATGGAGCTGAATATGCCGTCGGTACAGCAAGAGCCAGATCCACCGCACGTTTCCCCGGAAAATGCAATTACAATCATTGCAACCAAGGCTCACAAACTGGTATACTTCGAAGGAGCACTTGATAACCCCTCCCAGCTTAGGCAATGCGCCTTTTCTGAGTTGAGAAAAGTGGTGCTTAATAAGAAAGTTGCCCTCGCGCTAATGCACGGCAAAACAGGTAAGGCCCACAACCTGTTTGCTTTCCTCAAGCCCGCCGATGACTGCACCTATGCAGACTTGGTGCAGCTGCTTGACGAGATGGCCATTGATGGCATTAAGTTCTATTCCGTAGCCGATGTCAGCAAAGACGAGAACGAGATGTTCCGTAAAATTTTTTGATGCGCTTATGGAAATTCAGTAATGCTGTTTCTTAATAATAAACATACTATTATGGAGCCCACAAGATTGTTATCCGCCAATTATCTCGACATTATTTTCGACAACCGTAACAAGACCTACGGAGGCTATGAGCTACGCAGCAACTACGAGCGCAGAATGAAGAAGGCCGCAGGCGTTGTACTCCTTGGGGCTTCTGCATTGTTGAGCTTTTCGTTCATCAATGCTGGTGATGGGCTACATATCGCAACACCAAAGGGGCCGATCATTCTCTCGCAGCCGCCTGTACCACCACCGTTACCTACGCCCCCTGTCACCCCGCCCCCTGCACAATTGCCGCAGCCACAAAATCTAAAGACCGCAGTATTCAATGTTCCTAAAGTGATAGAGGATGATGTGGTACCTGATCAAACAATGACTGAAGTAAAGGACTTGCACAATGTTCAGGTAGGCAATGCAAACACAGATGGAGATGACGTAATTACAGGCCCTGCAATAGTTAGCGGCCCGGCCACTGGTACTGGAGTTGCCGGTTCTGCAGGTAATAGTAATGTGCCGTTCAACTGGGTGCAACAGATGCCTGAGTTTACAGGTGATATGAGTGAGTATCTCAGCAATCATTTACATTATCCTGAAGCAGCGAGGAGTGAAAGCATACAGGGACAAGTGCTCATACAATTTGTAGTCAATGAAGATGGCTCGGTAACAAATGCTAAAGTGGTGCGCAGCATTGGCGGTGGCTGCGATGAGGAAGCCCTGCACATAGTGAGCAGCATGCCTAAATGGAAGCCCGGTAAGCAAAATGGTATAGCTGTAAAGGTGTTGTTCACCCTGCCCATAAAGTTCCTGCTAAATTGATGCTGGGCAACAGGCAGGCCGCCTGTTAGGGTTTTGCAGGTTTTAAGTTCCGGCTTTTGACTTTTGCCGTAACATGCGTAGTTTGCAGCCTCAAACTCACGATATGCAAGGATCTATTCTGGAGAAAATGCAAAGTATGGGCCACGAGCAGGTTGTATTCTGCCAGGACCCGCACACCGGGCTCAATGCCATAATTGCGATACACAATACCACGCTCGGCCCGTCGTTGGGGGGCACGCGTCTTTGGAACTATCATAACCACGAAGATGCGATAATAGATGCATTGCGCCTGAGCAGGGGCATGACCTACAAGTCAGCTATCAGCGGACTGAACCTGGGTGGTGGCAAAGCGGTATTGATAGGTGATGCACACAAGTTGAAAAATGAAGCATACTGGCGCAGGTACGGCAAGTTTGTAAACAGCCTGAATGGTAAGTACATAACGGCTGAAGACGTGAATACGTCGTCTACAGATATGGAGTACATTGGCATGGAGACAAAGTTCGTAACAGGTAAGCCAGACTACATGGGCGGTAGCGGCGATCCTTCTCCGCTCACAGCTTACGGTGTATATGTGGGCATGAAAGCCGCAGCTAAGAAAGCATGGGGTAGCGATGTGCTTACTGGCAAAAAGGTGCTGGTGCAGGGTGCTGGCAACGTAGGTCAGTACCTGATGGGCTACCTGGTAGAAGAGGGTGCTAAGGTGCTTGTGTGCGATATACACGAGAACAAAGTGAAGCAAGCTAAAGCTAAGTATCCGGCAATAGAGGTAATACCGAGCACAGATATCTTCACCCACGAGTTTGATATCTATGCACCATGCGCACTTGGTGCTACCGTGAATACGGATGCCATCAATCAAATGAAGTGCCCGGTAATAGCAGGTGCAGCTAACAACCAGCTGGCTGATGAAAATGTCCACGGTCCTATGCTTGTTGAAAAAGGCATTATCTATGTGCCTGACTTCCTCATCAATGCAGGTGGCATCATCAATATCAGCATTGAGCTGGACGGCTACAACCACGAGCGCGCAATGAATACAGTAGGTAAGATATACAACCGCACGCTGGAGATATTTGAGGTAGCTGAGAAGGAAAAAGTACATACCCAGCTCGCTGCTATGAGAATAGCCCAGAAGCGTATCGATGACATCGCCAGGCTAAGGGTAGGGATTTAAGAGGTTGGAATAACTACATCATAAAAAGCAAACCCGGAAATATTGCTATCCCGGGTTTGCTTTTATTATTGAGAAGGTTGTTTGTGTGTTATGTGTACACTAGTCTTTCTTTGGAAGAGGTGCAAAGAACACTAACGATCAAATCTTACCTGGAAAGGATGCGCAACAGCATCAGTCTCATGGCAGTTAAGGTGAATGTCCTGCACATAGAAGTTCACTTCTTTAAAATCCCACGCCTTCACCAGGTCTTTCTGCTGTTGTGTGAATTCGTTGCCGTTGGCATGTATAGGACCGTAAAAATCATGTCCCGGCGCCTGCAGCGAAATAGTAAAGCCGGATACCTTACAACCTACAGAGTCGGTCATAAGCATTGGGTTCGCGAGTATTGAATCCCTATAGGTGTAGTAGGTATGTACGTTGCCTATCCACACTCTCGGGTATGGTCCCTCCACCGGCTCTTTCTTCTGTTTCTGTGCAAAAGATACTATTGATGTAAGAAGTAATGATAAAACCAGGATGCCTTTTCTCATGAATTGTTTTTAGTGTAGTTAAGCAAATGTAGTGCCAGTTTACTGGTCGTATTTAAGTGAAATAGAGGGTATCACCACATCAGTGCCGCTATGCAGCGCATGGATGTTTTCGAATACCACTTTTGCATTTGGTCCCTTTGTTTCTCTTACGTGATTAATGATCTCATCAGTGAGCAACGATCCGGTTACACTTACGGGTCCCCATGTGGTGGTGCCAGACACTACGGAGCAGGTATAGCTCGTTATTGTGTAGCCTGGTGCAAGGGGGTTAAGCTTTACGCTTTTTGTTATTCTGTCACTGGTAGTCAATACAGGCGTTATTACACCAGCGGTAAAGTTATTGGGGGCTATGGTCCCAAGTACAGCCACCGCAGTTTGGCTAAACGCATCGGATGCAATAGCGCCCAGCAATATGGTAAGTAATAAAAAAGTCTTTTTCATAAAATTTATTTACACTAAAGTTAGCAAAAATACTGAATGTACTCTTGAGTACCATTTCTACAAACCAGACCACAAATGCTTTGTACCATATGTTATTAACTGCACGCAATTTTGGCGTTAACCGGACGACGATCTGTATAAGCTAGATATACTGCCCTGTATAGCTGTTCTTTACCTTCTTCAGCCCTTCTGGTATGCCTTCGTAAAGCAGGTATCCGCCGCCAACGCCACCTTCCGGACCAAGGTCTATGACCCAGTCGGCACTCTTAATTACATCAGTATTATGCTCTATCACCAGTATGGAATGCCCCTGCTCTATAAGTGCATCAAATGAGCCAAGCAATTTCTTAATGTCGTGCATGTGTAGCCCCGTCGTGGGCTCGTCGAATATAAAGAGCACCTTGTCCTTATGCTTGCCTTTACCCAGGAATGATGCCAGCTTCACACGCTGTGCCTCGCCACCGCTAAGGGTATCGCTGCTTTGCCCCAGCTTTATATAGCCCAGTCCTACATCACTCAATGGCTGTATTGCGGCGGCCAGCTTTTTCTCGTCGGCAAAGAACTCAATAGCTTCATCTACACTCATTTCAAGTATGTCGTAGATGCTCTTTGTACGGTAGGTAACTTCCAGTACTTCCTCCTTAAAACGCTTGCCCTTGCACACTTCACACAGCAGGTGCACATCTGCCAGGAACTGCATTTCTACGATCACTTCACCCTCACCCTTGCAGGTGTCACAGCGCCCGCCATCTGTATTGAAGGAAAAGTGCTTTTCTACGAAGCCGCGCATCTTGGCAATGGGCTGTTTTGCATATAACTTCCGTATTTCGTCATATGCCTTTATATACGTCACAGGGTTGCTTCGCGATGATTTGCCAATCGGGTTTTGGTCCACATGCTCTATATGGTCAATGCTTTTCAAATCGCCGGTCAGGCTTTTGAAAATACCCGGCCTGTCTGCTCCTTCACCATAGTGCTTCAGCAGGGCTGGGTATAGTGTCTGCTTTATTAATGTTGTCTTACCGCTGCCGCTTACGCCCGTTACCACGCATAATACATTCAGCGGTATGTCTACATCCACATTTTTCAGATTGTTTTGCTTGCAGCCTTCTATACGGATATGACCATGTGGTTTGCGCCTTATTGCCGGCGGTACAATGCCCATTTCACCGCTCAGGTATTTGCCTGTGAGGCTGGCTTTGTTGTCTATCAGCTCTTTGTAAGTGCCGACAGCCACTACCTCACCGCCCAGGTGACTGGCCAAAGGTCCCATATCTATTATATAGTCTGCCTGGCGCATCATCATTTCATCATGCTCCACTACCACCACGGTATTACCCAGGTCGCGGAGGTTTTTCAACACACCTATCAGGCGCTCTGTATCACGGCTATGCAGCCCGATGCTCGGTTCGTCTAGTATATAAAGTGAGTCTGTAAGATTGCTGCCAAGGAACTTGGTAAGCTGTATGCGCTGGCTTTCACCACCGGATAGGGTATTGGCAAGCCGGCTCAGAGAAAGGTAGCCAAGGCCTACATCAAGCAGGGTTTTCATTCGCTGGTTTACTTCAAGCATTATACGCTTTGCTATGGACAGGTCATTTTCGTTTAGCTGCATATGCTGCAACCACTCAAAAAGTTCATCTGCCGGCCGAAACATTAGGTCGGCAATGGTCGCTCCGTTCACCTTTACATACATCGCTTCCTTCCTTAACCGTGTTCCCTTGCAGGTAGGGCAGGTTGTGCGGCCGCGATAGCGGGCTTGCATTACCCTGTATTGCACCTTGTAAAGGTTTTGCTCCACCATAGCAAAGAAATCACGAATGCCGCTTACGCTGCTGTTGCCTTCCCAAAGTAACTTCAGCTCGGCCTCATCCAATTCTCCTATTGGCTTATGTATAGGGAAATGATATTTCGATGCAGCTTTCATAAACGCCTGCTGCCATTCACTCATTTTTTCTCCACGCCAGCATACTACTGCACCTTCGTACACGCTTAGTCGCGGATCTGGTATCACAAGGCCTTCATCAATACCCAGCACCTGACCAAAACCCTCGCATGTAGGGCATGCGCCGAACGGATTGTTGAATGAGAACAGGTTTGGAGTTGGTTCGTCAAATAGCATTCCATCAGCCTCAAAACGGTTGTTGAATGTATGAAGGGTTTTGCCATCCACTTCTACCAGGCACTCGCCCTCGCTTTCGTAAAATGCAGTCTGGATGCTGTCAGCAATACGGTGCAGGTCATCCTCGTCAAATTGGTCCTTCACCACAATGCGGTCTATCAGCAGGTTCACTTTCGCCTTCCCTACCTTCACCGTTTCGGACAGCACATCTTCTATGCGTATCGGCTTTTCATCCAGGCTCGGCACATATATACGGCTGAAGCCTTTCTGCATCAAAATCTTTAATTCTTCCTCCACAGTTCGCTTGTATCGCATCACCAGCGGCACTATGAACTGTACCTTAGCGCCCACCGGCAACGAACGAACAAACTCAACTACATCAGTAACCGTATCCTTCTTTACTTCCTTGCCGCTTATAGGGGAGTAGGTTTTGCCTATCCTTGCGAACAGCAACCTCAGGTAGTCATAGATCTCCGTCATGCTACCCACAGTGCTGCGCGGTGTGCGTGTTGTTACTTTCTGCTCTATGGCTATAGCCGGACAAATACCGTGAATGTAATCAACATCAGGCTTGTCCATACGCATCAGGAACTGTCGTGCATAGGCACTCAGGCTCTCTGCATATCTCCGCTGACCCTCAGCAAACAAGGTGTCCATAGTGAGCGACGACTTGCCGCTTCCGCTCACACCAGTCACTACCGCGAACTTGTTCCGCGGAATGGCGACGTCTACATTCTTAAGGTTGTGCATGCGTGCGCCCTTAATGAATATAACATCACTTCTGTGCGCAGGTGTATTTCCCGTGCCGGTATTGTGCTCAACTTCAGGCTGCGATATGCCTTCTATATGTTTAGCTGCCTTTATCTTTGCAGCGGGTACTTTATTCTTTGCGTCTTTAACTGGCGCAGTTTTCTTTTCTGCCATAAATGCTCCTTAGCAAATTTAAGTGGATTAGACGACAAGCATGTAAATGCCTTTTTATAGCCCCATAGTTATTTCCTTTGTTTATTTAATTTTAACTTTAATCACGCACACATGGAAATAGCCTCCGCCTTCTTCGCCGCCTTCAAAATCGCATACGACAGCAAACAATTTGCCGATGCCCGCAACCTTGTCCTGAAACTATTCCGGGATGAATATCCTGAGGAAATGGCTAATGGCCTGCTGGACGAAGAAACGGTAGATATGTACCTGTCTGTGTTGGAGGAGCAAAAAATAGATATTAAAACGACCGCCGACCTGGAATTGTACCTGCTGCTGCCGGCCCGGGAAAAGCTGCTCGGATTGGAAGAGGATGATGATGACGACTGGAGTTTTTAGCCCTTACTTATAGCTATATTGACAAAACTGAATTGTTCTAATCAGGAACCGCGTTAGCTTTGTGCTAATGCAAATAGGAATAGACAGCTTTGTGGCATCCATCAAAGACCCGGTTTCTGGAAAGGCCATAGCGCCGGTAGATAGAATTCAAAACCTTTTAGAAGAGATAGAACGTGCCGACCAGGTGGGTGTGGACTCATTTGGCGTAGGTGAGCATCATCGGAAGGAGTTTCTTGATTCGGCTCCTGCCATAATACTTGCCGCTGCTGCTGCGCGCACAAAAAACATAAGGCTGAACAGTGCTGTTACCGTGCTTAGCGCCGATGATCCGGTAAGGGTATTCCAGAACTTTGCAACCATTGACCTTATTTCAAAAGGCAGAGTAGAGATAGTGGCTGGCCGTGGGTCATTTACTGAGGCATTCCCGCTTTTTGGCCTGGAGCTGGAGGACTACGATTCTCTTTTTGAGGAAAAGCTTCACCTGCTGCTGCAAATACGCAAACAAACCAATATTACCTGGTCGGGTATGCATCGTGCTCCGCTTACCGGGCAAGGTATTTATCCGCGCCCGGTACAGGAGCAACTACCTATATGGATAGGCGTGGGCGGCTCACCGGAGTCGTTTGTGCGGGCCGGTGCGCTAGGCCTTCCGCTTATGGTGGCTATTATAGGTGGTGAACCAAGGAGGTTTAAACCACTCATAGACTTGTACCGTGAGGCTGGTCGCCGTGCGGGCCATCCTGCAGATCAGCTTAAAGTAGGCCTTCATTGCCCCGGCTTTGTGGGCGATACTACCCAGCAGGCTGCCGATGACTTCTTCCCGGGTTTTGCAGAAATGTTCACAACTATAGGCAGGGAGCGTGGTTTTCCACCCACCACTAGGGCGGCATTTGATGCCCAGCGTGGCTCTACAGGCGCATTCTTTATTGGCGACCCTGAAACGGTAGCGAAGAAAATGCTATCGGTAAGCGAGGCTCTAGGTGGTATATCCCGCATCTCATTACAGATGACCAACATAATGTTGTCACATGAAAAGATGCTACACGGTATTGAATTGCTGGGCGAGAAGGTGGCGCCGATAGTAAGGGCAGCATCGGTAAAATAGGCAACTTCTGTATGTTCTGATAAAATCGTAATTTTATAGTAAATGCTTTTGTATGAGTGTTGCGGAACTAAAAGAAGAGGCTATACGTCAATTTGCCGTTAAGATGGAAGCCATGGAGGATGAAACTGGGTTAAAGAAGGTTCTCGACTTTCTTAGTACGATAAAAGGTGGCAATGATGAAGGCCTTAATTTATCACGTCATCATAGCAACATCTCTGAGAGGTATAGCAGCGTCTTAAAAAAACTTGCTGAATGATTTGCAGTAATATTGATTCCACTGGGTAGTACTTATTAAGATGTCGGATTTGTCATTAATCCCAAAATTTCAATTACAGTACATTCTGCTGTTTTTCTGGCTCCTTCCATGAAATTCCCCTTTGTTCCGACATGAATTCTTCTTCTATGGTATGCTCTTCTTTCGGCCGCTATTATCCACATACGGGCATTGCCAGATACCGGCACTGCGATGTCACTTTCAAGAATAATATTGCCGGTATTGTCTTCGAACTCAGGCCATATCATAAAAATTAACTCTGGCCTTTCATGATATTCGCTTTCATAACGGAAATCGCAGCGTATCCCTTGGTACGGGATAGTTTTTCTGCCACCTTCTTCAGGGGTGAGAAAACGATAACTAACTCTAAAGTCAGCCACGTGTCCTTTGATTTGTTCGTATGGTTTATGCATTAAAGAGAATACTAAATATCACTACCCATAAAATGCCACCAACTCCTTTCCTTCACTATTCCTCATGCCACGATACATACCTGCTGAGTTGAAACAAAAGTCGTAGTTGCCTTTGGCATCTACAGCTATCAGCCCGCCTTCGCCGCCTATCTTTACCAGTTTGTCTTTTATCACTTTGTCGCAGGCTTCTTTTAACGATAGTCCTCTATACTCCATCAGGCAGGAAATGTCGTGCGACACACATGCGCGCAAAAAAGGTTCGCCATGGCCAGTGCAGGATATGGCACACGAGGCATTGTTGGCATAGGTGCCGGCGCCTATCACTGGGCTATCGCCTATGCGGCCAAAGCGCTTGTTGGTCATGCCGCCCGTAGAAGTGCCGGCTGCAATATTGCCATATTCATCGCAGGCTACCGCACCCACTGTGCCAAATTTTTCGCCAGGATTTGGCAGAGGATGATGACCCTTAAGATTATCGGCTTTATGGTCCAGTTGAGTGAAATTGGTATGCCTTATCTCCAGCCACTGGTCATATCTGCTCTGGTTGAAGAAATATTCATCAGAAGCCATTTCTATCCCCTGGCTCAAGGCAAACTCACCGGCACCACTGCCGCTGAGCATTACATGACCGGAGTGCAGCATCACCTCACGTGCCAATACTATCGGGTTTTTTATGTTCCGGACTCCGGCTACTGAGCCGGCTGCAAGGTTGCTGCCATCCATCAGCGCAGCATCCATTTCATTCAAACCTTTTTTTGTGAATACGGACCCTTTACCGGCATTAAACAGCGGATCGTCTTCCATAGTGGATATGGCTGCTACTACAGCGTCTAGTGCAGTGCCACCTTTCTGTAATATAGCATATCCTTTATCCAGCGCTTCCTTTAGTGCCTGGCTATAGTCGTCTTCCAGTTCTTTGTCCATTATGGCCGGTGTAATGTTGCCGGCCCCGCCATGTATCAATAATGTAAAAGGCATTTTTTTTGCTTTGGATTGATTGTTTTACGATTTTATTGTTAGCCCATGGCGCTTCAATTCGCCAGTCTATGTATACCTAAGCCACCTACTTTATTTAAGATATACCCCTGTTATTTGGTTTCCCTTTGTCTCTACTTCTATATGTTCCTGTATAGTAGTAGCCACGGTATGGCCCACAATATCTGATGCCACAGGAAATGATTTGTGTTTACGGTCCACAAGCACTGCCACCATTAGCTTTTTCAGGTCGTAGTGCAGTATCGCATGCAGTGAGTACATTATCGTTTTGCCCGAGCTTACCACGTCATCGCACAGTACCACGGTCTTGCCGTTCAGGTTTATCTTAAAGTCTACTGCGTGGTGCAATGTTTTCTTTTTATTGATATCAATAGGCATTGATTCTATTTTCAGCGGACTGATCTCTTTCAGTATTGCCAGTAGGTTATCTGCGAGTATCCTTCCCCCTTTTTCTATACCTATAAGTATTATTTCCTTTTCATCGCTATTGCGCTCCCATATTTCATATGCCATGCGGCGCAGTTTGTAAGAGATGCGCTCCTGGTCAAGTATAAGCAGGCCTTTGTTTTTCATTACGCGTTTATTAATTGGTTCGTATAGCCACTACCGGATCCAGCCTTGATGCTGACCTGGCCGGTATTAACCCGGACAAAACACCAACTAAGATAGAAACAAAAATGCCAATAAAGAAGTTGCTCATCGAAAGAATCACTTCAAAGTCGAAAGCGTAGGTCAGCACAAAGCTGATCAGCACTACTATCACTATACCTACACTGCCACCTATCACACATAGTACTATAGCTTCCAGCAGAAACTCCCACATTATTGAAGATTTACGTGCACCAATGGCTTTTTTTAGTCCTATTATCTTGGTTCGCTCCTTTACGGTCACAAACATAATATTCGCAATCCCGAATGCGCCAACCAGCAGCGAAAACCCACCTATCACCCAGGCTATAATGTCTATGGTTCCAAATATCAGGTTTAGCCGTTTAGATACCTGGCTTAGCTGGTTTATTGCAAAGTCGTTTGCCTGCCCCGGTCGCACCTTCCTTATCCGGCGCAGCACGCCCTCCACCTCGTATTTTACTTCATCTATATCTTTGCCGTTTGCGGCCTTCACAGCCAGAAGCGGGTCGTAGTTAAGTGATCGGGCATCTACTATAGAAGTTGCCATGTAGTATGGGAAAATAGCCGCATTATCAAAGTCGAAGCCCGCCATATTGTCCCCCACGCGTTTCAGCACGCCTACAACTGTGAACTTTCGTCCGAAGAATGTAACCCCGCTTCCTATTGGATTAACTCCGCTGGCAAACAGGCTGCGGTACACTTCGTCGCCCAATACCACGGAGTTCGTGCCTCCGTCCAGTTCATTGGTATTGAGGTAGCGGCCTTGTCCTATTTCTATATTCTGGATTTTGTCAAAGCCGTTCATTACGGCATAGCCGGCCACGCCACTGGCTTCATTGTCGCTGTGCTTTACGGTCATCCGCCTTGTGTTCAGACAAAGGGTCGTTACCATAGCATCTGGCACCTGGGTTTCCACCGCTTTTACCTCCAGTGGCGTCATGCCCGGCCTGCGCCAATATTCCCACCACTTATACTCGCCGCCATCATCCATCCAGGGCCAGCGGCCAATATACAGTACATCGCTGCCCAATGTAGACATCTCTTTTTGTATGTTGTTCTTCAGGCTGTCCAGCACAGTAAGTACTGCAATAATGCAGAAAATGCCTATCGTGATACCGAGCAGGGATAAAAAAGTGCGCAGTTTATTGGCTCTAAGCTCCTGGAGGGCCTGCACTATACTAGTGCCAAGTATCTGCGCTATGTTGTTCATTTATAGTGGCAAATTTAGCGGTTACGGGCGTTGATTAAAAAAAACTTCTACAGTATCGTAAAGTTATTTTTCTCGTAAAAAGGCCGGTTGACAAATGACCACATATCGCCATTAGTCTTTTTGTAATAGTTTTGCCGCAACTAAACCTAGCACCATTGCCTCTGGCCACTTCTTTTCTTACAAAGAACAAAGCGCTGCAATATCCATTGTTCCGTAATTACCTGTTGCTCCGGTTTGCTATTATCATGGCGCTGAATATGCAGGCAGCCATTGTAAGCTACTATGTGTATAAGCTTACCCATGATAAGCTCGCGCTGGGAATGATCGGACTTTGGGAGGTTATACCGGCTATAGGCTTTTCTTTATTCTCAGGGCACTTTGTAGATCTTAAGGAAAAGAGAACCTTGCTAATGCAATGCACTATAGGATATCTTTTGCTCTCCGCATTCTTTGTATTGCTTGCTTGGCCCAGGCTGCAGGGGGGTATTTCGTCGCAGGGCATCCTATGGCTTATTTACGGAGGCATATTCATTGGTGGGGCGCTCAGGGCATTTCTAAGTCCGGCTTCCTTTGCGCTAATGGGGATGCTGGTACCGCGTGATCTGTACCCCAATGCCACAACCTGGAGCAGCACGTCCTGGCAGATTGGTGCCGTAGTAGGTCCATTACTAGGAGGCTTTATGATAGCCATAGGTGGCTTCGAGGTTAGTCTGGTCAGCGTTTTTGCTATTGAACTTGTGTCTTTTGTTGCCTTGTTGCGTATTCCTAAGCAGCAAATATTAAAGAAAGAGAAAGAGCCTATCATGAAGAGTCTGGGGGAAGGCATCAAATTCGTATTTAGTACCCAGATCATATTAGCGGCGCTATCTCTTGATATGTTTGCCGTTCTTTTTGGTGGCGCAGTGGCGCTACTGCCTGTATATGCCGATGATGTACTTAAAGTAGGTGAAGTAGGATATGGCTGGATGCGGGCAGCCCCAGCCATTGGGTCTGTCATCACATTATTTGCCCTTTCTTTTGTTCCATTGAAAAAAGCACCGGGCATAAAGTTACTAGTTTGTATAGCCGGCTTCGGTATTACCACTATTTTTTTTGGCTACTGCGGTGTGCTAGGTGGCAGCGTGCCCTTGTTTTCCATTGCCGGTTTCGGCGTCTCAGGGGGCTTTATTATTGCGTTTACTATGTTGCTGGCTGGCGGGCTATTTGATGCTGTCAGTGTTGTTATACGAGGAACTATTTTGCAATTATACACGCCCGACAGTATGCGGGGAAGGGTAGCTGCAGTTAATACAATGTTCATCAGCTCGTCAAATGAGCTTGGTGCCATGGAGAGTGGAATTACCGCGCGCTGGATAGGAACCGTGCCGGCAGTAGTTTTGGGCGGCTGCCTTACACTGGTCGTAGTAGGTGTTACCTGGTTTGCCGCACCCATGCTCAGGAGGCTGAATATGCATGCCGATGCGGACGAAAAGCCTGCATAGCAAAGAAATTTAATGAAAGAGTTGCAAAGTTTCAGTTCCTTTGCAGGAAATTCGCGCGATTTTTACTATTTTACAGCTAAATACAGGTAGAAAAGGCATAGAGCATGAGAAGGTTACTACTTACTCTTATTGTAATAATAACTGTTGCATCGTTGGGGGGCTGTTATAAAGATATTCAGCGCAAAAAGCGGGCTGATATTCTCGTAGGCCACACTTGGTACCTAAAAAAGCTATCGGTAAATAACGAGATACTTACAGATTCCTGCTACCTGTCAGAAACAATGACCTTTAAGAAGGATAGTTCTGGCAATCGCCACTTCAGTATGCTTTGCAAGGCCGGCGCGAAAACAGACCTCAAATTTCGCTGGACCCTCCCCGGTGACTGGCAATTTATGTATCATTATAATCTTGGCGGCGTGAAGGATTCTAATTTTGTATTCCGTATCTGGGCAAATAATGAAGATAGCCTGGTGGTAGGAACTATACACAACGGCATTGGAATTTACTCTATATATACCTCGTTTCCATAAGCGCCATATATCACACTTTTGTCATTTCAATTCCTGGTTGCCACAATTTTCGTAAATTTAATGTGTTTTCCCTAGGTCTACCCAACCCTTTCCGATACGGATCGGTCTATAGTAGTGTTTAGTATTAATAACCAATATACTTGTCTATAGCTTTGGCATATACTTTAACTGGCCATGCAACTGAGTTAGAACAGCTCATTCAGGGCTGTATTCGCAACGAAAGAGGCGCACAGGAGAAGTTATATCGGTTATTTTACCCCAAAATGATGGCCCTCGTCAAGCGGTACATAGATCATGAAATGCAGGCTGAAGAGATAATGAACAATGGTTTTTTACGCGCTTTTCAGAAAGTAAAGCAGTACAATTTCCAGGGATCGTTTGAAGGGTGGCTCAGAAAGATCGTTTTTCATGCCGTGGCCGACTATGTGAAGCAGAACACGAGATATTCAGAAAAAGTGGTACTGGTAGAAAAGGATGAGTGTGTACATAAGGACCATGCAGACAGGCTGTATTACGATCAACTGCTGAAATTGGTACAGGCATTGCCAGATGCCACCCGCACCGTTTTTAATATGTATGTTATGGAGGGGTTCACTCACAAAGAAATAGGGAACATGCTGGGTATAAGTGAGGGAACATCAAAGTGGCATCTGTCGGAAGGTAGAAGAGTATTAAAAGAAAAAATAGAAAAGGCCGAATTGCATTTAAAAGCGTAAGTATAAAATTCTGTAAGCATTGATGTTTCGATACTTATCAGAAAATTGGTAATAAACAGACCTCGGTGGTTGACAGGGATTAAACATTTTAAAACAAAAATTTATCCATATGGATAAAAATTTCATTAGTATCGATGACCTGGTGAGGCAGCGATTGGAAGGTGAGGAGGAGCGGGAGCGTCCTGCGGGATGGTTGCAAATGCGCGATCTGCTGGACAAGGAGATGCCACAGGTAAGGCGAGGATTTTACTGGCGCCGCACTTTTGGTGCTGTAGCGCTGCTTTTACTTGCTACCTCTATAAGTGTCGGCGGTTTTATGTTCGCTTCCGCTATTAAGGGCGATAATGCAACAGCTGCGAACAGCAAACCGGTCAATAATTCCTTACCAATCTCAAATACGACTTCGATTAACGATAACAGGAAAGTTATAAGTGCGAATGAAATAAAAGCGACCCCCGGGTTAGCTAAAGGCGATGCTGTACCTGCTCATAAGTCTACAGCCAATAATAAAACAACAAGCGGCATATCTTCTCTCAAAAGCGACCAGGCTAAAAAGCAAACTACAAGTACGGCGGAACCAGTAACCGAGGCAAGTAAAATAGCCGCAGTGAACAACACGCCAGCAAATAATGTAAAAGAAAGTAGTAACTCAAACACCGCAGCCTCTAAAAGTAATGCTAACAGCAGCGATGCCTCTACGGGCTATTCCACCGCAGTTAGCAATGACGTAAAGCCAACCGACGAAGCAATTGTATTATCAGAAGCGGGAAATAAGAATGCAGACAAAAAGATTGCAGGTAAAAAACACACTAAGTCGGTAGCTCCCAAGCTTGCAGCAAACACTAATGGCCCCAAAGCAACACGTGAAAAATCAGTTGCTGTCACAAGCAAGCATCCTGATGCTAACAAACATAATGCGGATAAGGCCGATGCGCAGAAAAAGCAATTTCTTACAAAGTTGATTACAGCGAATGAAGCAAATAAAAAAGCTGCCAAAATGCATCAAAAAGTTGCAGCAAAGCAGTTGGCTGGTGTAAGTAGTGCAATTAGCAAAAAAGCTAATAAAACCATTAAGGCAATAGACAGCGATAAATCAGCCCCATCGAAAGATGGACAGGCTCCGGAGGAAACAACAGCATCTGGATCGCCAGCTTACGTTGCTGAAGATGCGAAAGACTTTGCTGTAGCACAGAATACGCAGCATACACGTAAAAATAAGTTAGAAAAAGCTAAGAAAACAACGGGTATTAACACGGCTGATATAGCTCTCGGGTCGGGTACTCCAACCACGAAAGCTCCTGGTGCTATTGCCGCTTCGCGCGTCGAAGATGAAACCGATCTGCCGGTTACCAGCCCACGTAAGAATGCTGCGCAGGGAAAACGTCGCACAGGAGATTCTCCTGTTGGCAGCAAGGGTACTAATACAGTCCATGACAATAAATGGTCAGGTAATGCACATAACACCACAAAACCGGTTACCGGCAGTGCTGAAATAAAGGAGCTTGCCGCAGCCAAAGTTGAAAGAAGGACTATTGACAGGGTGACAATGACAGAGCATTATATAAAAACGTCTGCTCATGACGGCTACTTCTTGTTGGACACAATTTCTATTGACCAATTCACCCCGGCTCTCGCTGCCAATACACCAGATCCTCATCACCCTAATGGCGCCCGTAAAAACGAAAGTGCAAAAGAAGATGACGACAACTCATCTGAAAGCTCAGGTGCTCTTGCATCTGCTAACGCAACTATAGTGCCAGGTGCGGCAACCGCAGCATCCGGAAAGAGTGGCCTGGGTACAAAGCAAACCCAGTCTTCAAAGGGTAGCGGCGCATCAACTGTCGAGAAACTTAGTGCTACCTTCAATGATGTAAAGTATCATGTAGCCGGCATGCAGTTTTCGCCGGGCCTCACTGCCGGCATCAATGGTACATTCTTCGGTCCTAACAGTTTCAAAGGGTTCCAGTTTGGCTTCACGGGTAACTTCACTTTCAGCGAGTCTATTGGCATCATGACCGAGCTGAAATATTTCCACCGGATCAATAATAACTATACGCTCAATGATAACTATTACACCTACACTCAGGCAGGCGGCGGAATGTGGAGCAAGCAACTGTCATCAACCTCATATAGTTTCTCTACGCTGCATAGCATAGAGCTGCCTGTCTCTATTCGTTACAGTATGAGTCACTTTACATTCTATGCCGGAGGCAATTTTGTATACAGCTTCGCCATCAACTCAGGTGCATCTGTTCAGCCCAATAATACAGCTCCGGTACTGGTAGCTGCAATCGGCAATGACAATGCTCCAAAGCTGCATAACGACGACTTCAATTCCAGGCTTGGTATGGGTTATCTGGTTGGTCTGTCCTATGAGGTTCGTCCGAACGTTACGCTTGATTTCCGTAGCGTGCAGACTGTGTGGGATAACTCGGGCTCGAAGGGTGCCAAATATATCTCTAACCAACTTTACCGGAGCCCATCGTTCCAGGTGTCGATTGGCTATAGATTAGGAGGCAACAAAAAGAGAGATTAGCATTTGAGTGCGCCGTTTCAGGCTTAATAGAAGTTTAGTATTGGTGTAAATAATAGTGAATAAAAACCAGAAAGATCTGCGGATACCCCGGTAGATGCGGATAAGAGAAACCTGAACGTGTGCGCGCTCGGGTTTTTTCTTTTTTAGCTGAGGCGCATAAAACGCCAGGCTACACCAAAGTCGCAGTTTCTTTTCTGAAGTTCCCATCTGCATGTCTTGGACCTGAAGCCAATCTGTATGCCAAACAAGGTCATTTAAGCCCGGCGGGCTCCGGGTTTATAGTAAAAACAACAAAAGATTAAGAATACAGGTTGCACGCACAGATTATTAAACCTGATATTTGCGCCCATTCCGGCACACGCCACACACTTAAATAAATTAAATGAAGCACACCTCCATTCTCGTGTTCCTGCTGCTGTTTGCAATTTTCTCCCAGGCACAGGACAAAAGTACACATACCATAAGCGGCACCATAAAAGATAAAAACACTGGCGAGACACTTATAGGCGCTGTAGTAAAAGTAGAAGACAAGTCCATAGGCACCACTACCAATGAGTACGGGTTTTACTCGCTTTCACTGCCAGCAGGCAACTATGTGCTCAAGGTGGCCTATATGGGTTATGTGGAGCAGACACAAACAGTTGTGCTGAATAAAGACTACAAGCTCAATGTATCGCTTGTAGCTGAGGGCAAGCAACTGGCAGAAGTAGTGGTGCACAGCAAAGCAAGAAATGACAACGTGACCTCTGCGCAGATGGGCATGAATACGCTTAATGTAAAAGAATTAAGTGCGCTGCCTGTGCTGTTTGGCGAAAAGGATGTGCTGAAAATAATACAACTGCTGCCGGGTGTAAAGTCGGCAGGAGATGGCAACAGTGGCTTTTTTGTAAGAGGCGGCGCTGCCGACCAGAACCTGATATTGCTGGATGAGGCAGTGGTATACAACCCCTCGCACCTGCTGGGTTTCTTTTCCGTGTTCAACTCTGATGCTATTAAGAATCTTACCCTTTACAAAGGCAATGAGCCGGCGCAGTATGGCGGCCGCCTCTCATCGGTGATGGATATAAAGATGAATGACGGCAACGACCAGTCTTACCATGCAAGTGGCGGCATAGGCCTTATCTCCTCCAGGCTGAATGTGGAAGGGCCTATAGTGCAGGACAAAGGCTCCTTCCTGGTGAGCGCAAGGCGTACTTATGCCGATGTGTTCCTGGCTTTTTCAAATGATGAGAACATCAGGAAGACCAAGCTGTATTTTTACGACTTCAATGCCAAGCTGAACTATAAGCTGTCGGACAACGACAGGGTCTATTTATCAGGTTACTACGGTAAGGATGTGCTGGGCCTGGGCGACCTCTTCGGCATCAACTGGGGCAATGCTACCAGCACTCTGCGGTGGAACCACATATTCAGCCCCAAACTGTTCTCCAACACATCCCTGATATACAGCAACTACGACTATAAGATAAACATAAACACTGCCGGTTTTAATGCCAGCATACTCTCCGTCATCCGCGACTGGAACCTGAAAGAAGAGCTAAAATACTATATCAACCCCAACAATGCTTTGTCTTTCGGGCTCAACTCTGTGTACCACACCATTACCCCGGGTCAGTTTGAAGGCACCATCACCGCGCCTGCACAGCCCAAAACACACTCATGGGAAAATGCAGTATTCGTCACCGACAACTGGAAGGCAACATCCAAACTGAATTTCGACCTGGGCATAAGGCTCAGCACATTCTCCTACTTCGGCGGCGACAACAAATTTTATAACCTGGACGCGAACCACAATATAACAGATACACTTACCTATGGCGCCGGGCAAATAGTGAATACGTATGTGAACCCTGAGCCACGTGTATCTGCAAGCTACCAGCTGGGCGAGTCTTCATCCATCAAGGCGGCCTATGCTCGGAATACGCAGTACCTGCACCTGCTATCTAACTCCACCACCAGCAACCCTACCGACAAGTGGGTGGCGAGCAACAACATCATTAAGCCGGAGATAGCCGACCAGTTATCGCTGGGCTATGCACGCAACTTTAAAGACAACATCTATGAGTGCAGCGCAGAAACCTACTACAAAGCCATGCAAAACCAGGTAGACTACAAGGACAATGCGCAGGTACTTACCAACGATGCTATAGAGCCGCAACTCCGCTTTGGGCAGGGGCGGGCATATGGTATAGAATTGCTGGCTAAGAAAAATGAAGGCAGGTTCACAGGATGGGTGTCCTATACATTATCGCGAACAGAGGTGCAGATAGATGGCATAAACAAGAATGCCTGGTACCCAGCCCACCAGGACCAAACGCACAACTTCTCTGTGGTAGGCATGTACAAGCTATCTAAAAAATGGACCGTGTCGGCCGACTTTGTGTACTATACCGGCAATGCCGTCACCTTCCCAAGCGGTAAGTACATGGTGGATAACCAGGTGGTATTTTACTATACCGAAAGGAACGCCTACCGGGTGCCTGCCTACCACCGGCTTGACCTCGGGGCCACTTGCAAGCTAAGGGAGCGCAAGCATTTTTCTTCAGAGCTTTCCTTCAGCCTGTATAATGCGTATGGCCATGCCAACCCATACACCATCACCTTCCAGGAAGACCCTAATGATGCCAGTAAAACACAGGCATTGCAAACGTCCCTGTTCAAATGGGTGCCTTCTATTTCTTACAACTTTAAATTTTGATCTTTTATATGAAAGGCTTTATAACGTTCTCCGCATTGTTGCTGCTCACTACCTGCTTTTCTTGCCGCAAGGTCATCAAAGTAGATCTCAACTCATCATCGCCCCGGTATGTTATAGAAGGCAATGTTACCGACCAGCCCGGCCCCTACCATGTAAGTATCACCAAGTCAGTCAACTTTGACCAGGACAATAATTTCCCCGGCGTTAGCAATGCCCAGGTGGTCATCACTGATGTAACGTCAAACATTACAGACACACTTACTGAGGAAAGTACAGGCTACTACACTACACATTTCATTACTGGGGTACAAGGGCATACGTATAGCCTCAGCGTAGCCTCTGGCAGTAATGTATTCCAGGCTACCTCCACCATCCCTCCTGCTGTACGCATAGACGGCATATATACAGAGAAGGCTCTGTTTGGAGACAACCCTAATACGGTGCTGGTGTTCAACGATCCGGTAGGCACGGGTAATTATTACCACATGCTCCTAAGCGTAGGCGACAGCACATCTACCAATTTAACTATTATAGATGATGCCCTGCAGGACGGGCACAAAGTATTGTGGCCGCTGCGCAGCGATATAAAAATAGTTACCGGCGACACTATAACAGTGGAATTTCAATGCATTGATAAAAGAGTATTCCAGTTTTA
This sequence comes from Chitinophagaceae bacterium, assembly GCA_947446645.1. GTDB lineage: Bacteria > Bacteroidota > Bacteroidia > Chitinophagales > Chitinophagaceae > Nemorincola. The sequence continues at coordinate 149,975 of CANFHA010000012.1, forward strand.
CCGCGATCTTCAATTAACCGAAGGGCAGAATTCTGCCGCACCTGCTAATCCGCAAAGCAATATTTCCGGTGGTGCATTAGGCTACTTTAGTGCGCATACCGTTGATAGGATGAAGGTTGTAGCGCCATAATCCAGTAAAGGTGGTGGGTGAAAAGTTATGACTCGTTACCCATCGCAGCATTTTTCATCTGCTTCGTTGTTTCACTCCCAAGGTATCTTTCGATGCCTTTTTCAATAAGGTAGATAACCGGTGTTAGAATGATAGCCATCGCAAATTTATAAGTGTAGTTCACAAGCCCTATTGCAAGCACCCGTTGGTATGACCATCCCTTGCCGATCTTAAACGCAATAAACAGCACTATAAAGCTGTCTACCAGTTGGGAGACGATTGTAGACCCTGTAGCACGCAGCCATACATGCTTCTCCCCGGTTCTCTTTTTGATTTTGTGAAAGACCCATACATCTACTACCTGGCTTACGAGAAATGCCACAAGACTGCCGAATATGATCCACATTCCCTGCCCGAAAATTCCAACAAACGCCAGCTGCATATCGGGAACGCCGGCATCCTTTTGGCTGCCTGTCCAGAATGAAGTTTCTGCCGGCGCCTGGATAGCTACATAAAACATCAGGAAAGCATAACTGATAAGTGTAATGGCGATGTAGGATATTCTCTTTATAGCTTTAGGTCCGAAATATTCATTGACAATATCTGTCATCACAAATTCTATAGGCCATAACAGCACCCCACAAGTAAGCGTGAAAGTAAGCCCTTGCTCTCCCAATAAAGTAAACGGATGCGGCGTAAAGCCCAATACTTTTTCCAATGAAAAAAGTTTGCCGCCTATACACTCGGCAATAAGTGCATTTGCAACAAAAAAAGAAGCAAGCGCTACAAATAGTTTTGTAGGTTTATCGTTAAGTATTTTGTGAACCATAAAGAGTGTATTGGCAATTGGCCATCATTTAAAAGTAAAGCTAAGGGATAATAGGATAAGCTGGCAAATGGTTATATGTTTCACGCTAACTTTACAAAAGCAAATCAGGAAAATGAAAGCTGCAGCTAAATATGTATTGCCGGTAATAGCCGGCACAATGACAGGGATGTTCCTGATTTTTTTAGGTGAGCGACTGCTCCAGTTTAAGTACCCGTTATCATCCCCTGTTGCCGAAGGCAAACCCTCGCTGGCCGCAGCTGTTGCGGCGATGCCTAAGGAGGCGTTCCAGCTTTTGCTTGTAAACTATGCGGTGGCCTCTTTTGGCGCTGGAATAGTTGCTACATTGGTTGCCGGGAAAACCAGCCTTGTGCCGGCCGTTGTAGCGGGCATACTGCTGACCCTCGGCGGTGTGTTTAATAATATTTCTATCCCTGGTCAACCGCAATGGTTTGCCACTATTAGCCTCTTGTTGTATATTCCATTCGCATTGTTTGGCTTTCTTATTGTAAGAAGAAAGGAGCAGCAAAGTCACTAAAGTTAAAATTTGGAACGAATAGTGTCTTATGTTTTACTTATTGCGAATAATTCATAAATTACATTCCCGAAAAAGTCGGGTTTGTTTCATGTAATCAGGTTTTTATGTATAAAACGCTGTTGGTAATATTATTTTCTTTCGTCTTAACGCCTGTTTTCGGGCAGAAGGGCACCGATACTTTCAAGCTCTATTTTGATCTCAACGTCTCAACGCTGAATGCCAAAATGGAGAATAAAATAGACCTGCTCATTTATAATGACAAAATCATAAATGGTAGTAGCGTAATCATTGTTGGTTATGCTGATTTCCTTGGATCTGAGAAGCACAACAGGGCGTTGTCAATGAAGCGCGCAGCCAGTGTAAAAGCCTACCTGGAAAAGAATGGAGTAAACGCTGAAGACGTAAAGTTCTGTGAAGGGAAGGGGCAGATAGACAGGAGTGGGGTAGGCGGCAAAGACGGCGTACCAACAGACAGGCGTGTAGATATTGTTGTGGACAACAGGGTGAAAAAACTGCATCCGGAGTTGCCGCTGTCTGGGAAAAAGGATACGGCAAGAAAGCCCACCTCTGCTAACATAAACGATATCACCCACCTTGAAAAGGGCTCTGTGCTGTTACTTAAGGATGTTTATTTTCCTCCGGACCGCCATACAATAATGGCGCAGTCTAATGCAACCCTGGAGCAGCTTTATAAAGTACTCGATGCAAATCCCAACCTCGCTATCAGCATAGAAGGTCATGTATGCTGTATTCAAAACACCCCTGACGCACTGGACATAGAGACAAATGAGCCAAGTCTATCGGTGAACCGCGCAAGGGAGATATACAATTACCTGTTGAATAAAGGGATAGATCCCCAAAGGCTTACATACAAAGGTTTTGGACGAAGCAGGCCTGTGGTAGCTGTGGAGATGAATGATGGAGACCGCGAAAAGAATCGCCGGGTAGAAGTGCGCATAGTGAGTAATAGGTGATTTTGTTATTTATCAAGCTTATAATTAAAGAGCCGGAAATTTTTCCGGCTCTTGTTTTTTATAGTCTAAAATACCAAATTTACAGTGCCGCTTTATAACGCATAGCTACGGCATCCCAGTTTATCACGCTCCATATCGCTTTCAGATAGTCAGGACGCTTATTCTGATATTTAAGGTAGTACGCATGTTCCCATACGTCTATTCCCAAAATAGGTGTTCCTTTTACATCCGCAATATCCATCAGCGGGTTGTCCTGGTTTGGCGTTGAGCTAACAAACAGTTTTCCGTCATTTACAAGCAGCCACGCCCAGCCGCTTCCGAAGCGAGTAGTACCTGCAGTGTTCATCTTTTCTTTCAGTTCATCCAGTGAGCCGAATGCTTCATTAATTGCGGTGGCAAGGTCTCCTGTGGGTTGTGGCGCACCGGTGCCCAGTATGCTCCAGAAAAGAGTGTGGTTAAAGTGCCCTCCACCGTTGTTGCGAACAGCTGCCGGATAGGCGGAAATATTGTCCATAAGTTCCTCCAGCGTTTTGTTTTCGCCATCAGACCCTGCCAGGGCCTTATTCAGGTTATCCACGTAAGCCTGGTGATGTTTGTCGTGATGAATTTGCATGGTTTGCGCATCTATGTGTGGTTCAAGTGCGTCAAATGCATATGGTAATGCGGGTAGTGTAAATGATGCCATAGTTTTTATTTTTTGTTTATTGTTTACCACTCAAAGATAGTGGAACTATCATTGAGAAAAACTGCGCCCTTTATAACAAATACACATACCGGCATAGGTCGAAGACGCAAAAAGTTGTAAAGAAATCGCTTGTATATGCCGTACTTTACGAATTTAATTAAAATGTTTAGTCTTCTATTCGAAAAATTAATCAAGAACTAATGGAATTGTAAACGACTGGTTAATGAAATTATCTTTTCTTAATAAAATAATGTGACGATTGTTTTTTTGTGCACGAAAAAAAATTATCTTTAGCTTTTTTTTTAAAGTAACTGCGTAGCCTTTTCGGGCTCAGCCTGGTATTTTGAGCATGTTTTTAAATAGCAAAATAGTCGTTTACCGTATTAAATTAAGTGTTCACCACGTTTTAGAAAATCACAAAAACTGTTTTATGAAAAGATTTGTACCCTTTTACTTGCGCTCCCTTCTGTTATCGGCACTTTTTGTTGTCGCAGGACTCAGTGCATTTGCCAGCCACATAGTAGGAATGGACCTTAACTATCAATGGGTTAGTGGTAACACTTATCGAATAACAGTTGTCGCTTACGGCGATTGCGGCACAGCATCGGCCGGGGCCTACTCTACACTGGCTACGGCAACGCCGAACGTATGTGTGTACAATGGAGCAACGCTTTTTTCGACTGTAGTATGTAACCCTGATGCCGCCAATTCAAACTTGCTTTCGGCACAGGTTTGTACTGCGGATACGGGTCTTACTACATGTACTATACCATCAAGCACTATTATTGGTATCAAAAAGTTTACCTACACGGGAACGGTCACGCTTTCAGGTCCTTCGCATACCTGGCGCTTCATCTTTAACGGCAACATGGGGGCGGCAACTGGTGCCGGACGTGCTGCTTCTATCACAAATATAAATACTCCAGGCACTACTATTACGACATTGATAGACTCTCTGGATAACACGTATCATAATAACTCAAGTGTAAAGTTGGCAGTTGAGCCAACTCCTTATTACTGTCTTAACAACTTAAACAATTATAATCCAGGGGCAACGGATCCAGACGGTGACAGTCTGCGCTTTGTCCTATCGAACGGCCTTACAAGTGCAGGCGGCGGCGGCGGCACAGCCTGTAACCCAACACCAACTAACGTTACTTATACAGGTGGCACCTCCGCAGCATCTCCATTGCTTATAGCAGCTGGTTCGCTTAGTTTCAATCAGATTACCGGTCAGTTGAATTTCATTCCTAATGCTTCGCAGCGTGCACTTGTTGTGTATAGCATCAGGGAGTTCCGAAATGATACTTTTATTGGTACCAGTATGCGTGAAATGACGTTCCTTGTGCAAACCTGTACTAATACACCGCCATGGGGCGGATTAGTATCTTCCACAGGCAGTGGTTACATAGCAGATAGTCTTAATTACCAGATATGCCTGAACTCCGGGGCATTCACATTGACCACTAAGCCAACCGAATCAAACACGACAGGGAACATTACAGTTACTTCGTTTGGATTGCCTGCCGGTTCTTCGGTTTCTGTAGTTGGTAATGGTACACCTAACCCAACAGCTACTTTCTCCTGGACTTCTACAGGTGTAGCAGCGGGTACGTACACCTTCTTCCTTATCTACAGGGATGACGCTTGTCCTATCAATGGATTGTCAACATACGCATTTAATGTTACGATTAATTCACTTGGCGCTATTACCGGCACAGCAAGTACGTGTGTTGGTGGTACAACTGCGTTAACTGATGCCACTGCGGGCGGTGTGTGGTCTAGTAACAATACTGGTGTAGCTACAGTAGGCTCGTCTGATGGCATAGTTTTCGGTACGTCTGCTGGTACTGCAACCATTAGCTATTCAGTTGGTACCTGTTTTGTTACGAAGATTGTCACTGTTACTGCAGTTGTTGCTCCAATCAATCCTTCATCGGTTTCGGTATGTATTGGCACAAGCCAGACGCTTACTGACGCTACAGCAGGCGGCACATGGAGCAGCAGTGATGTTGCAATAGCTACAGTATCGTCAATCGGCACAGTTACCGGTGCTGGCGTAGGTACGGCTACCATAACTTATGCTGTCGCCGGATGTGCTTCATTCCTCACAGTCACCGTTAATAACGCAGCCACGCCCATTTCGCCGGCCACGACAACAGTCTGCACCGGAAATACAGTAAGTCTTACAGACGCTACCACCGGTGGTACCTGGGCTGCGAGCAATGCGAATGCAACCGTCAGCGCTTCTGGTGTTGTAACGGGTGTAACGGCAGGTACAGTAACAATAACTTATACTGTTGGCGCTTGTACTGCTACAGCGCTTGTTACCGTGCAAGCTGGTGTGGCTGCAATATCCCCATCTCCATTGAGTATTTGTCTTGGCGGCACCAGTACGCTTTCCGATTCACCTGCTGGTGGAACCTGGTCTAGCAGCAACACTGCAGTTGCTACAGTTACCGGCGCTGGTGTTGTTACCAGTGTGGGAATTGGTGCTGCAATAATTACTTATACATTAGGCGGCTGTTTTGACACTGTTATTGTAAATGTCAATACTGCCCCGGTGGCAATAACCCCGGCAAGCTCAATAATATGTGTTGGCAATACGGTTAACCTGACTGATGCTACAGCCGGCGGTGCATGGAGCACGGGTAATGCTGCAGTAGCAACCGTAAGCGGCACCGGTGTGGTTACCGGCACAGGTACAGGCATCGTTTCTATATCTTATACTATTGGTACCTGCGTTGCCTCAGCAACAGTTAGTGTTACTGCTGCGGTAGGTGCAATCAATCCTGCTCCTGTTACTATCTGCCTTGGAGGGTCCGTTACTCTTACCGATGCAACAGCCGGCGGTACATGGTCGAGCAGCAATGGTGCTGTAGCTACAATTAGTGCGGGTGGTGTTCTTACTTCAACTGGCATCGGTACTACAACAATATCTTATAATACTGGTGGTTGTGCAGCTGTAACAATTGCTACAGTTAACTCAGCTCCGGGTGCGATCACTCCTGCTACGGCTACAGTATGTACAGGCAGCACAGTAAACCTTACTGACGCTACTACTGGTGGTGTGTGGACAGCAAGCAATGGTAATGCTACCGTAAGCGGTACTGGTGTTGTCACAGGTGTTGCGGCAGGTACGGTTACCATCAGCTACGCTATCGGCACATGCTCAAGCACTGCACTTGTTACAGTAAATACTTCACCTGGAGCTATTAATCCAACTCCCGTTACTGTTTGTCTTGGTGGAACCACTACTTTGACGAATGGCACAGCAGGCGGTGCATGGAGCAGTAGTAACACTGGTGTTGCTACAATTTCTGCTGGCGGTCTGGTTACCGCTGTTAGCACAGGTACTACAATAATATCTTATATTCTTTCTGGTTGCTCTGCAACAACTATAGCAACCGTTAATTCTGCGCCTAGTCCTATAGTTCCATCTTCGGCAACTGTATGTACAGGCACAACAACTAATCTCACAGATGCGGTTACAGGCGGTGTGTGGAGTGCAAGTAATGGTAATGCCACAGTAAGTGGTACAGGTGTAGTTACTGGTATCTCTGTAGGTACAGTTACTATTAGTTACGCTATCGGCACATGTAACACTACAGCTACTGTAACGGTTAACGCAGGCGTTTCTCCAATTTCTCCAGCAACACTTAGCCTTTGTATTGGAAATACAGCTACAGTGAGTGATGCAACTGGCGGCGGCGCATGGTCTAGCAGCAATGGTAACGCTACCATTTCGGCTGGTGGCCTTGTTACTGCGGTAACAGCAGGCACTTCGATAATCTCTTATACAGTAGGTCTTTGTTCTGCAACGATAATCGCTACCGTCGCTCCTAGTCCATCAGCGATCTCTCCTGCTACCGGCACTGTATGTGTTGGCGCTACGCTTTCTCTGTCTGACGCAGTTGGCGGCGGCGTATGGAGCGCAAGCAACTCGAATGTGATCGTAGCTTCAGGTATCGTTTCTGGTGTTACTCCCGGAACTTCAACGATAACTTACTCAATAGGTAGCTGTATTGCAACAGCAACCGTTACTATTAATCCTGCATCGACTGCAGGTACTATTACTGGCCCTGCGTCAATTTGTCCTGGTTCTTCTGTAACACTTACACCTTCAGTTTCTGGTGGCGTATGGAGCGCAAGCAACGCAAACGCAACGGTTTCTGCGACTGGTGTTGTTACTGGTGTTAGCTTAGGTACAGATGTTATCTCTTACGCAGTAACTACTGTTTGTGGTACATCAATAGCTACGTTAACGGTTACTGTTTCTGCAACTGCAAATTCCGGGAATATCCTCGGGCCTGCGACTATATGTGTAGGGTCATTTAATATCTATATCGATTCTGCAATAGGTGGTGTTTGGAGCCTTACAAATGGCAACGCGGTAATATCTCCGGTAGGTGTTGTGACAGCATTAGTTGCAGGTTCTGAAACTGTTGTTTACACTGTTCCTGGTTCATGTACTTCTTCATTCCTAAACATAACTATCGTTCCTGCAATATCTGCAGCTGGTCCAATCTCCGGTCCTACCAGTGTTTGTATCGGTTCTACAGTTACTTTATCTGATCCAACTACTCCGGGCGGAGTGTGGAGCATGACTAATGGTCGCGCAACGATCAACGCATCTTCAGGCTTGGTAACAGCAGTGTCTCCTGGCCTTGACACCGTTATTTATACATTGACTACAGCTTGCGGCACTTACTCTACTACTTCTACCATGATGGTTGATGCATCTGCTACCCCTGCTCCGATCGCTGGCCCATCTACAGTATGTATCGGTGGTACTATCACACTTTCTGATGCCGACCTTGGTGGTGCATGGAGCAGCAGCAATGCTCGCGCTACTGTAGTGCCAGGTACAGGTGTTGTTACTGGTATCTCAAGTGGCCTGGACACGATCAAGTATACAGTTATCAATGGTTGCGGCTTGGGTGCTATTACAAAGGTTATTACAGTTACGGCGGCTCCAAGCCCCGGTACAATTACAGGCGCAAGCAGCGTATGTGTTGGTGCAACTATCGCACTTACCGATGCAGTTGCAGGTGGTACATGGAGCACATCTAACAGCGCTGCCAATGTAGACGCTACCGGTCACGTTATTGGTATCTCTGGCGGCACAGTTACCGTATATTATACAATCACAGCATCTTGCGGTGCGATAAGCGCTACAAAGGTTATTACAGTTAACTCACTTTCCGTAGGTCCGATCCTCGGGCCAGATAGCCTTTGCGTTGGTACTTCGATCACCGAACTCGAGTTTACTCCGGGCGGTGTATGGAGTGCAGGTAACACGCATGCTACAGTTGTAGGCGGTATTGTTACCGGTGTATCTTCAGGTACTGTTCCAATTTCTTATACGGTTTCTACATCATGCGGCACAGGATCTGCAGTTAAGATCGTGCACGTTATGGCACCTGGCGATCCCGGTGTTATCGTGGGCATCAATGATGTATGTGTTGGTTCTGCAATTACACTTACCGATTCAGTTCCTGGTGGAATATGGCTTACCAGCAATGGTACTGCCGTTCTTCTGGGTCCAGGCATCGTATCTGGCGTTAGTGTTGGTATCGACTCTATATTCTACCTGGTTACAAATATGTGCGGTACCGATGAGGCCCGTCACATTGTGAATGTTAATCCTTCGCCTGTTGTTCCGGCTATTTCCGGTACACCAAACCAGTGCGTAGGTACCAGCATCACTTTTACCGACGTTGTTTCCGGTGGTATCTGGACCAGTACTGATCCTGCGATTGCGACAGTAAACGCAACGACAGGTAAAGTAACAGGTGTATCTGCTGGACTTGTTGACATTAGCTATACGATCACTAACTCCTTCGGTTGCCCGGGTTCTGCAACTATCACAGACACCGTGAGCGATCCTATTACAGTAATGGCGATCAACGGCAATGCAGACATCTGTGTTGGCTCAGTAATAACATTTAATGACAGCACTGCAGGTGGTGTTTGGAGCAGCAGCAATGCTACTGTAGCAACAGTAGATGCTTCTGGTCTGGTTACAGCAATAGGTTCTGGTGCGGCAACTATCAGCTACACTGTAACAGGTGCATGCAACACAGCAACTGCAACTTTCAATGTAACAGTTCATTCTCTCCCAATCGTCGGACCTATTTCTGGCGCTACAGTGGTTTGTATCGGTCTCACAACCACGCTGAGCGATGCGACTACCGGTGGTGTATGGACAAGTACAGATACAACGATCGCTATAGTTGATCCTTCAATAGGTGTTGTTACTGGTAACACATCTGGTGCGGTTAATATTATCTATACAGTTACAAATTCATTTGGATGCGTTTCGTCTGCAATCTATCCGTTCACCGTTAATCCTTACCCGGTTATCTCTGCAATCACTGGTACTGCCAGCGAGTGTGTAGCGGGTACTACTACATTGTTCGATGCTACTGGCGGCGGCGGCTGGAGCAGCAGTGATGTAACTATCGCTACTGTTGATGGATCTGGTAACGTAACAGGGGTGTCTGGTGGGACAGCAACTATTACATATACAGTTACAAGCGGCGCTGGCTGCTCTGCAACAGCAACAATAGTTAACACGGTTAATACTGTTCCTGCAGCTACGGCCATCACGGGTACACTGTCAGTTTGTGAAGGTTCTTCAACTACGCTCACTAACAGCGCGGCTGGTGGTGTATGGAGCAGCAATGATGCTACCATAGCTACAGTGGATGCAGCAGGTGTTGTAACAGGTGTTGCTGCCGGTACAGACTTCATTTTCTACACAGTATCAAATGGCTGCGGTTCGGTTATCGATTCTGCTACTATCACTGTTAATGCAACCCCGGTTGTTAATCCTATCATCGGTGCCGTTACTACTTCATGTGTAGGCGCTACCATCACGTTGACAGATGCGACTACCGGTGGTGTATGGAGCACAAGTGATTCAGCAGTTGCTACAGTAGATGCATCGGGTGTTATTACTGGTATTGCTTCAGGTACTGCCACAATCACTTATGGGGTATCAAGCGGTAGCTGCACAGGTATTGCTATCTACAACGTAACTATTGCTCCGGGCATCGGCGGTATTGGTGTTGTTCCTGCAAGTGCTACACTCTGTCATGGCGCATTGGTTAACATGCATACGACTACCATTGTTCCTGGTATTACTTACCAGTGGATGATAGATGGCAATGTAATTGATGGTGCTACTAACTCAAGCTATACTGCTGACAGCGCGGGTACTTATTCACTGATGATCGGCAACGGTAGCTGCACTTATACTATATCAGGTACAGTGGTTTCTAACCAGCCAGATGCAGTTGTAGGCTTCAACGCACCTAACGTTCTGTTTACCGGTTCGTTCTATTACTACCAGTGGTTCCTGAATGGTGTTGCAATACCAGGTGCTAACAGCAGTACTTACTACGAAAGCAACTCAGGTGACTACACAGTAGTAGTTACAGATATCAACGGATGTTCTGATACAGCGTCATCTTACAATGTGGGTAGCGGTACAGGCGTTAAATCGATTACTACTGTTGGCAATGTAAGGGTTTATCCTAACCCTGCTATCTCTATGCTGAGCATCGAGGCTGCTGAAATAGTAAATGCATCTATCCTTAGTGTTGACGGTAAAACGTTGATCTCTCAGAAGAATGCCAAGAGCATTGATATCAGTGCACTTGCAAACGGCATGTACATGATCATGATCTACGACGAAAATGACAGGTTGCTCCTGACATCTAAATTTGTCAAAGCTGATCAATAGTCAATAAGTATTTTTTCGATACAAAGCCCCGATTTTCGGGGCTTTGTTATTTCCCAAAAAGTTGCACGCTGTTTGTATCTGTGTAAATCTCTAACCAGCCTGCCTAAAACTGGCAGACCAGCGACTTATAAACAGTATAGATCCAAATCAAATTCGATAGTTAGACCGGTTGTTACTTTGTGATATCTTTCAGTCAGATGTAGAGAAGGTGTACTTTCTTCATTGTCTCTATAAACGTAAAGTGCACAAGCTAGCTCGCAATAATACTTACTGGTAAGTATTTTAAAGACATCGTATTTGGATTCAATAAGGTTGAGTAGGCAATCCAACTGTATGTTAAATGGCGTATACTTATCGTGTCCTGAATTCAGCATCCAGGCATTTTTATTTGCAATACGTCGCCACTTTGGGTTTATGCGCTGACCCTTGATATGTATATTGGTAGGTTGCTGGCCAATTAACGCACTAATCTCATCATGAGAAATGTCGTCAAAATTACATATGATGATACGCAAAAAGATCTCATTCTTGTTCATTCAGAAGATTTGTGGTCGTCTGGTAAATTAAAATATTATGCTTGCCCGCAAACGCCTACCTGGAAGATGATATGCTAATGTATCTTTACGAAGTTGTTGATCCCCGGGTTTCGGCCGAACGCTCCTGATTTTTGCGCGCTGAGCTTGCGAACACTATTTCTTTTCACACTTCACAATCATTCTCTTTATCCTGTCCTCTTCTCCTTTTGTAGAAATCTCCTTAGTAAGCGCCGTCTCATAATATTGCTTTGCCTGCGCCTTATTCCCGTGCTTAAACTCGTAATTGCCGGCTACTTCATAAGCATGGAAGTACTCAGGGTTAGACGCAATTAATTGTTTTACATCTATCGTCTGGCCGTCACTGACACGCTGCTTCATTTCGCGGAACAGCGTGAATTGTTGAAATTCCTTCGTTTGTAAAAAAGGATCAGCTGCAATGTTTAGGGCACTATCGCAAACTTCGGTATTACTTTGGAGTCCCCTCATGGCAAATACCTTATTGAGGTCGTATGCTACATACTGTCCCAGTTGCCATGGTGAGGTAGACACCCATACCAGTCGCTTCTTTGGCTCAAAAACGATAGAGTGGTGCGCTATAAGCTGGTTTACAGCCTTTTCATTGCCCATGCCTATATCCTTTCCGTTTATGCCACTACGGTCACGAAGTATATCCACCGTCTTTTGTACTGTATTAGGACCTTTTTCTTTTAGTAGCTCACTTAGGCGCTGGTAGCGGTATGCTGATGCGCTTTCTTTTACCTGCTGCTCATTAGAGGCCAGCTTGCTCAGTTCTTTGCCCTGAAAATGGTTGGTGCAGGTAATAAGATCGTTGCTGGTAGAGTAGATATCCATGCTGTCTGGCGTCTTCTCTATCACCACCGCACGGTTATCAACAGCCGAGCCAATAAGGAAAGACTCAGAAACAAACATCTTCCTTTTCTTCGCTATTGTCCAAGCCTCATCTATGTTCTTAGCATATTGCAGGATCTCCCTTGCCACAAGCGACACCGGCGTCTTGGACCCTGAAGGGATATCGCTCTTATCCGCATTTATGGTCACTGTAAGCCCGTTCTCATTCATGCCCGATGCCACACCCGTAAAGCCGGCCCAGGTCACCATCATAAACCTGTACCCTGCTGAAGGGTGGTAGAAAGCCACTATCTTATCTTCAGCAAATTTATCTCCTACATAAAAGTCGAAGTTGCGGCCCACTATCAGTGAGCTATCTGCAGACTGCCCATTCCAGGTAGCAAACGATGTGCACCCAACCAGCGCCATGCTTTGCAGTGCATGGCCAATATCGTGGGCGGCATGGTAGTTCAAAAGGCGCTCATACTTTGTGCCTATGTATCCATAATCTTCAGACGCAGAGTAGGATATGCCGTATATCTCTTCTTTGAATTCCTCCTGTATATTGTCTGCGAGGTTGCGGTTCATTAGTCCTATCACATACCCGAGGAAATGCCGGTAGAAATTAGACGGGATCATCTTTTTTATCTGCCCTGTGAAGTTGTCTTCCTGTCTTTTTACCAGCTCGGTAGTTAGTTTGCCCGTTATCACTCCACGCTCAAATGGAGCGCCCTCCACATACAACTCATACAACCCGGACTTACTCTTCCTGAACCAATTATTGCCAATTGTGTAGCAATTGCTGTCTAGCTGGGTGCGCTTCAGTTTAAGCACATCTTCATTTGCAATCTTTGGCGGATCTATATGCGACACGTTTACCACATATACCGATAACATGACCAGCAGCACCAGTATCACAATAAAGGTATTTCGTACTATCCGGCCCAACCTGCGCCAACCGCTTCTCTTCTGTTCCAAAAAATATTTAAATAATTAGAGCGCAAAGTTACGGATTCTACCATATGCGATTTCGGTCGAGCGGGTATTTAGCATATTGCTAGGCTTTATTGTATATGCCATTGGAAATCAAAATCGTTGATTAATTACTGTTTTACGCTGAATTTATCTTTTCAAGCAATTCTCCTATGTCAATCAGTTCTCCGCAAGTGATGAGTGCACTTATTGTTACACCCAGTATGCCGTGCAGGTTCAGGTTTTGACCGGTAAGAAAAAGATTAGGAATACGGGTGCGTGGAGAGATGAATGTATTAAATGAGTTACGGTAATCTTTCGCTATTCCATACATACTTCCGTCAGCCGTTCCCTGGTAGTCGCGGTAGGATAGGGGAGTGGCTACATAATACGAAAGCATACATTCCCGTAAGTTTGGGAACTTTTTTTCTACAACATTCAGCAGGAGCTCAGCTTTCTCTTTTTTAAAAGCCTCATAGTCTTCCCCCCGGGTATTCGGCTGCGAGTCTGTATTAAAGGTGTCTTTCCATTTTGCCACGTCATCATAGCGCATATAGGTCATTATGGTAAGGCTGTCGGTGTGCTGCTCACTTTTAGATGTGGCATTAGCGAACAGCGCATACGTTAGCGGCCAGTTTTCACTGGTGTATTCTACACCTTGCCATGCATTTTCTGTTTCATGGTGGTAATAGTTGTAATTGAGATAAGGAAAGCAATCTTTCTTCAACACAATATTCACCAGAAAAGTCCCTGTCGTGTTTTCAAGCCCTTCTATCCGCGACCTGTACGCATTCCGCAACTGGCTGCTATCGGTCATTTGCACTGTCTGCGCCGGATGAAGGTTTGATATGAAATGCCCGGCGGTTATTCGTCTGCCATCCTCCAGCTCCAGGTATTCTATTTTATCATGGCTCCCTGCTAATCTTGTCACTTTAGTATTCCGGTATATTTTCCCGCCATGGCCGGTTATGCTTCGGCCTAGCAGCTTAGCTATCTGAGATCCGCCATCCACGCACTTCCATGCGCTTTCTATAAAGCTGTTGGTGATGAGCGCGTGTATGTAAAACGGGGTTTTGTGCGCCTCCCCGGCATATAGCAGACTGTTGCCGGCAAGCACCTGTTGCAGTTTTTTATCCGCTGTCAGTTCGCTTATAAAGGTTGCGGTGTCTATGTGCAGCACCTCTTCTTTTTCGGTATAGTCTCCCGTTCTTAGATTATACAGCGGAAACTTAGCGCATACTTCTTTTATCTTATTGCAGTAATCATCCAGTGCTTTTTCCTCATCAGGAAAATCGGCGAGTAGCTGCGCTTTGAAATTATCATATCCCTGCGCCAGCTTGTAATTCTTTGAGTCAGCTCCAAAACCGATAACATCAAAGACTTCATCCATCTTCTTTAGCTTCAGCTTGTCAAGTATACCCAGGTAGTTGAAAATGCGATTAAGGTTTTGCCCTTCACTCAGTCCGCCTATGTAGTGTACTCCCGTGTCTATAATGGTCTTGTCGCGTGCGTAAGTTTGCAGGCACCCGCCAAGTTGACGGTTCTTTTCATAGATGCCAACTTTATACCCGTGCATACTCAGCACTGCGCCGCATACGAGCCCGCCCAGGCCACTGCCAATTATTGCCACGTCATGATCATACATATTAAGAGCCATGAGATTTTCTGATCACAAAAATGACGTTGGATGTAAAACGTGTATTATCTATCTGCTCCATTGTTCCTCCATTTGCTGTTACCACCTTTCGCAAATGCGAGGAAGAAAGGAACGACAGCGGCTTGTCTGAAGTCTTGTTGAAACCCATGGCCTTCGTGGAGAAGAACTCTGTTAGCGCTGTGCCCTTGTGCCTTTCCTTCAGGTCTGCATCCCCGTCTCTTACAATCAACACACCATTTGGGCTTAGGTTTGCGATACACTTTTTCACAAGTTCTTCCTGCTCATCTGGCTGCAGGTAGTGCAGCACATCTGCTATTATTATCGCATCCTGCCCGCCAAAAGAGTAGGTGACGGCATTGCCGCAGATAAAATTGATCGTGTCTGTTTTTAAATAGCAATTGTTGGCCGTTGCTATTTTTTCCTCGTCATGATCTATCCCGGTTATATCTCTGTCTTTAGACAGGAAATGCAGCATGTAGGCCATAAAACCGTACCCACAGCCGATATCCAGTATCCTGCCACTTACAGGCACCAGTTGATGGAATGGCTCATAGTTTTTTTCCAGCCTCACTTTTATCCGGTGATACCACTCCAGGACCGGCCCCTTGTACAGATAGTTGTAATACAATTGCTCGCGGTAATAAGCAGGTGTTTCTACCTCTGCGCGTAGTTTCTCATATTCATCCTTGAAATAGCGGCTAATGTTTTTAGTTCGCTCTGCGTACCCATTGCCCCAGTTTTTATCTCCGGCTTTTATACGTGGCAAATACTTCACGGTTATTGTACCGTCTTTAAGCAGGAAATCGCCCTTAGTCATAGTATAGGCTGTTCCGTGTATTATCACTGGCAAAACATCAAGGTTTAATTCCTCCGCCAGGTAGAAAGCGCCTTTATGAAACCGCTTCATCTTCGCATCAGGTGAGCGTGTACCTTCAGGATAAACGACTATTGAAAAGCCTTGCGCGGTTTTTACGCCGAGCTTCTCTACACTGCCTTCTATACCATCGGCCACGGGATAATAATCAGCAAGGCGCACTACACCACCAAATACAGGAGACCTCCATACCCATTGGTTAGTAAGCAGCAGTACCTTAGGGTTCATAGATGTAGAAACAAGTATGTCAAGGAAAGACTGGTGATTACTGATAGCTACAGCAGGCGTGCTAAAGTCTTCCTTCTGCGGGTTTATGTATCGCTTCTGCACATTGGTCATTATGTGCAGCACCGACCATGTAAACTTCGCAAGTATAGCATGGTAAATGTCCCGTCCCTTTTTCTTGCTTATTGGGTTCACTCTCAGCAGTAGTATGCCTATGCCGGTCATTATAAAACTGCCAAGTGCAAAATAGGTGAGTGAGAACACGGACTTAGTCCAGCTCCACAATGTCCATGGTGGCCTTCCTTTCTTTACCCTATTGGTGATAAGCAAGTTGAAAAAGAAGGGTATCAGTACCTGTGATGTAAGCACTACGCAGCATATGCCCACAATGGAGATGATAGCGATAGATCTCAGCGCGGGGTGCTTGGCAAATATTAATATTCCCAGCCCTAAAATGGTAGTTATCGCAGAGAGAAAAATAGACGATTTAAAAGAGGAAAGGTGTTTCTTACCGGTCTTGTATTGCTGCAGCAATCCGTCCATAATAAAGATGCTGTAGTCGTCGCCGAGGCCAAAGATAAAGGTGGAGAGGATGATGTTTACAATGTTGAACTTAATACCCAGGATGCCCATTATGCCCAGTATCCATACCCAGCTGATGAGCATGGGTATGAAGGTGATAAGCGTAAGCTCTATGCGCCCGTAAGACAGTAACAGCGCCAGAAATACCAGCAGCGAAGTCATCCAGGCTATGTTGTTAAATTCATTGTTTATCTCTGCTACCAGGCTGTTGGTAGCATATTGCTTATCCAATACTGTTATTCCGGGCTGGCCATCCAGCATTTTATAAACTACATCCTTTTGCGCAGGATCTATTTTCAGTAATGTCACTACAGATACCTTGCCTCGTTTTTCTATTATATAGTTTTTCAGTGCGCCTGCCTGCATTATTTCCAGGTTCTGTGGTTGCCTTGTACTATACCTCTTGTCAAGCAGCTGCCTGAACCCATTGAAAGCAGTAGGCGAAAAATGATAGGTGTTACCTTCCCGCTCCATGGCAGCAAGCAATTGCTGTTTTTTATCTGCGCTCCAGTAGTTGTTCCATCGGTCTATCCGGGTTTGCTGCTCCTTCTGCGACAGCAGCAGGTCTGCCACACCTGATACTTTTTTTACAGTTCCCCGCTCTTGCAGTTGCCTTAGCGCCGGCTGTATATGTTCATTATTTTCAAGGGCCTCCTCCATGTTGTTGCCCTCC
The DNA here is from genome assembly GCA_947446645.1 of Chitinophagaceae bacterium. GTDB lineage: Bacteria > Bacteroidota > Bacteroidia > Chitinophagales > Chitinophagaceae > Nemorincola. Next base: position 167,225 of record CANFHA010000012.1, read on the forward strand.
GCTACCAGGTATACTGAGCGGGCAATAAAGGAGTTAATGTCGTTGAACTTCTTTTCAGACTCCTTGAGTTCCGGCGTCATGAAGTTCATCCGCATCATGTCGTTCTCAAAGCCCACCTTTCTTGCGGTAAAGAAGAAAACGATCGTGAGCAGGAACACACCACCTACCAGGTATTTATTCCTTTCCGGCTTGTATTCAGCTACTTTGTCTATCCAGCTCAGTGCTGCATGTTCATCCCCGTGTTCCTGCGTTTCTTTTTTGCTGCCACCGATCCAGTGCGGTAAAAAAATCAGTGAGCACAGTGTGGCACCAACGAGGCTGAAGGCCGCGAATAGCCCCATATCATTCAGCAGCGGCGATGGTACCAGCATCAGGCACAGGAAGCCGCCAATAGTGGTGAAGCTGCCGATTGTCATTGGTGAAGCCACATCCTTTATTACCTCCCGCATATCAGGCAGATGCCTGTAGTGGTTAAATACGTGCATGGAGTAGTTGACCGCAATGCCAAGCACTATAGAGCCCGCGCCCAGTGCAATCAGGGATATATGCCCCCTTAGCAGGTAAATAAGCGCGAGCGAAAACAGGCCGCCAAAAACCACGGGCAGCATGATAACTACAGGTGCCCGCTTCTTGCGGAAGTAAAGACCGATAAACAATATCAGCAGCACTACCGTGATGCTCTGAGTAAGTATTGTGTCCTTTATCAGTTGTGTCTGGTTGCCTGCGGCTACAGCAGTGCCGCCGAAATAAGATGCATCTATCCGGGGGAATCTCTGCCGCAGGCTATCGATCACCAGGTCCAGATCTTTCAGCAATTTGGTATTCTTCCATGTGGCATCCGGCGGATTTGCCGGGTTTATGAACACCATCATGTGGCGATGGTCTTTCGTCATTACATAACCGTCATACAATTCGAACTGATCATCTGCCTGCAGCCGTTGCAGCTTCTTTATGCCCAGCCACGAAGTGCCTGATGGGTCATTCTGTATCACACCCTTGAGGGCCATTCCTTCCGGCGATATAAGTTTGTTGTAGTCCCAGTTCAGTTGTTGCTTTACTTTCCCTTCAGTGAACAGGCTGTCTATGCTGGTGTAGTCCTGTTCCGTGAGATACACGGGCAGGCTGCCTTGTATTGCGCCCATCATGTTCATCATTGAGCTGTCATCCGGCCTGCCGTCTATGCTTTTTATATAGCCGGGCAGGTCCTTCATCGCCATGGCTATAAAGGTGTCTGCAAAGGCGGTCAGCTCATCTGGTGCGGCAACCGCAAGGGTGTCTTTCTGTGATATGCTCACCGTCAGCTTATCTGCAAAACGTGAATCCTGGAAAACCTGTTGTTGCTTATCCAGGTTGCGGGCATGAGGCAGTATGCGGGTTATGTCTTTATCAAAGGTTATGCGGGAAGCAAGGAAGCCAACTATAAGGAACGAGCATAGTGCAGCCACCCACATGTAGGTTCTGTGCCGTTCAAAATAATTGTATATAGCAATAAAAAAACGCTCCATTACCGCTTATCCATTTAAAAAAGATCCAAAATTCCTTTACACGATCGAGTCTTCGCGGTCTCCATATTCATCACAACAATATAATGCTATTTGCCAACTTCTCCTGTTTCCCCTTTGATTTTGGCTGCTGATGCCAGAACAAAATAAGTGATGGCAAAAGCTAGCGTTCCCGCCACCACAGCCAGCGTCAAACTGCCGTATATATACTGTTCAATATTCAGTTTCCAGGCTTCCATAGTTATGTGCCTGCTGAAGATTATGTACACAGCGTCTTTGCCTACCCAGAACCGTCCCAGCATATAGCTGAGAAACACAATAAGCGGTATCATGGGCGGAATACTAATGTTAGATGCAATGATGGTCAGTGCCTTGTTAAGCCGCATCAATGCTGCAAGGGCCAGTGCCACCGCCATCTGAAAGCCCCATATAGGCACTATACCCATAAATACCCCAAAGCCTATAGATGCAGCCTTTTTCAAATTCGACTCATCCTTATTATAAAGGTGCCTGCGCAGCAATTCTTTTACATTTTTCAGCTTAGAGATGTGGATGATAAAATCCCTGGGCTTTATATATAGTACTGCAATAAGAAACAGTATAGTATTAAGCACACTTATTCTCGAAAAATCCGGCCCGGGCCTGAAGTGCGATATCCGCTGCTCTGCCGGAGGGTAGTAGATATCAATGGGTATCCACTGTATGCCAATTCCCTTCCAGGCACAGCGAACCAGCACTTCCACTTCAAATTCATACTTGCGACCAAAGAATCGCATGCCCTTCATCATATACAGTGGATACAATCTGTATCCACTTTGGGTATCGGGTGCTTTTATGCCGGTATCTACGTAAAACCAAAAGTTGCTGAACTTATTGGCAAATGTATTTTTGCCGGGCATATTCTCCTGGTGCAGGTTTCGCGCGCCTATTATTATGGCATGCCGGTCAGTATCCAGCCTATTCAAAAAGTTGACCAGATTTTTTGCAAAATGCTGCCCGTCTGAGTCAATAGTTATTGCATAGTCGTACCCACGGTTTAAGGCAAGTGCAAAGCCCGCTCTCAGCGCCATACCCTTACCCATATTCTTAGGAAATGAGACGACATCTAACCCGGGAAATGTAGCCAATACTTCATTCGTGCGGTCTGTGCTGCCGTCATTTACTACTATTACCCGGTGGGTATATTCCAGCACGGAAGCCAGCACAGCCGCCAGTGTACCCGCATTATTATATGTGGGTACAATTACGCATGCATTGTATTCTTCAAATGAACTTTGGTATTGACTATCAGCGGCTTGCAATTATCCTGCTTTTCGGCAAATAAACGAAAAATAACCAGCATTACGGGGATTAAAGCATTTGGAACAATGCCACTATACAATGCAAAATGCCCCATTCTATTTCAAATAAAAATCGCAATGATATGGGGCATTTTATTTTGCTGCATTTCTTGTGTAACCCTTTGCTGTGGCAGTTTTCGGCTATGTTATTAAAGAAATCTAAAATTTCCCATTATACCTCATTTTTGGCATGTGGGGCATTTTGGATCAGGATTTCAGGATTTCCAGTAATCGATGTGTGCCTCATCAACTCAAATAAAAATATTGCCGATATGGGGCATTTTCAACCGAAACTGGTAAGTGTTTATTACCCATTATGCCCCATGGCTTTAATCCGGAAAATTGAGTCATTCAAATATGCAGCAGTGTTTTTTGTTTTCCCGGTTGCCTGAAAACAGCTGTTTCTATCACAAATTTACGAAGCGATGTAATGCGCTCCAAGATGATTTATTTATAGGGATATTGTGGGTAACGCAAAATCTTTTTGGTGTATGTGTTGCCAGGTATGTTGATGTGCTTATGAGAAACCCACTTCGGAGGCTCTGTTTTCGTTGGTGGCGTTGGCCTGGGAGATCATTTGCCTAAGGAAGGTTCTTTTATTTATTCGAGTACCAGGCATTGATAACCGTGTGCCCGCAACAGATCGATGATACGGTCAGCTAATACATTGGTTCCTTCTACCCTCAGTATGCGGTCGCAGTCTTCAAGATCAAAGGTTATTTTGTGCAGCGGCATGCGTTGCAGCAAAAGATCCAGCAGCTTTGGTGCAGCGGGTTCATCCACATTTGTCTTGAAAATTTCAACCATTCTACTTCGTATTCTCTTCTGAATAATTTACCATCAACGGCAAGCCAAACGCTTCAGTCGTTATGCTGAGCAGGCACCGCAACTAAACTTTATAGGGGAGCAAATGCCAACAAAAGACCGGGATTGAGCCATCCAGTCATTGAGCCATCTAAGACTTTTCCAGCACGCCTTTCAGGTTATCCAGGCTGGTCTGCAGGTCTTTACCCATCATCTTCTCCATATTCATGAAAACGCCGATCACCTTCATTGGGTATTTCATCTGTCCGGCAAAACCCCATTTCACTTTGGTCTGATTGGCAGCAACACTATCAGTGGTCAAATAGGCATTACTGTTTCCCTCAAATGGTTTTATAAAATGAAGACCAAGATCTATGCGGTTGCCCTCAACAATCTTTGTTATGGTTTGCGTACCCTTGCCGGCATTTTTATTTTCGCTGTCCCATGCAAATACAAAGCCTTCGGTGCCATCGGTGCCTGTAAAGTCCAGCTTTGCATTTGGGTCCATCATCACCCATTTATTATAGTTGGTCTGGTTTTTCACAAGTTTTATGTAGTTGAATACATCCTGCTTTGGCCTGTTAATTACTACCTCTCGTATAACGAGGTAGTCGTCTTTCCTGAATAGTGCGATGATGAGTGGTATAGCTACTATTACCGCTATTACAATTGGAATTTTCATGATCTGTTTGCTTTTTGATTATCTAAATATAGTGTTTTTATAGCAAGGAATATACAAGCACTACTATACCGCATTCAAATGTTTTTGCGTCAATAAGTTCAAGGCCTGTCCTCTCCAGGAATATCGGTAAGCCCTTACCTATGGCGGTGGGGTTTATGAATAGATGGAGCTCGTCTATAAGTCCGGCTTTTATCAGGGCTGCATCAAAGGAAGCGCCGCCATATACTATTATGTCTTTGCCGCTTTGCGCTTTCAGGTTATTAATTTCCTCTGTAATATCTCCTTTCGCCAGTACGGTATTCATCCAGTCTGTTTGTTCGAGCGTTTTTGTGAACACTACTTTTGGCGTGTCCATCATTTTTCTTGCAAACGCGTAGCTTTCGTCAGCCGGGTTGTTTAGTATTCCAGACCAATGGGCTACAAACCCGCCGGCCATTTTTCGCCCAAGGAGTATGGTGTCTATGGAGTCAGTAAGATCATTCACATACTTTTTTATATCGTCGCCCCAATTCCAGGTCATGAAATCCAATTCACCATTAGGACCGCCAACATACCCGTCTATTGACATTTGAACCTGTAGTTTTAGTTTTCTCATTTTCTATGTTTTATTAGTTGAAAATTTTCTTCCCCGCGCGCTGCCAGCCAATCTGCAGCACCGGGTGTGGTGCTTATTACGATGCAAACTTACCATAACGATAAGAAACCGGAAGGGTGCATAACGACCGAATGGGGGTTTATCCCGACAATTTTTTATCTAAATTTGAACTATGAAGAATATCTCCATCCTGGTGCTTAAAGAGGCTGTTTTGGCTGCGGTAGATGATCCCCGCGTTATGTTTACAGCTGCGAACGATTTCCTGGTGGCATCCGGAAAGGAAAAGATGTTTGACGTGAAGCTGGTAGGGCTCACCCATGAAGTAAAGCTTCATAATGGGGCATTCTCCGTGCATACAGATGCACTCCTGCACGAGGTAAAGAATACAGACCTGATTATTATACCGGCAATAGGAGGCGACTTTGCAGCTTCGCTGGAGATAAACAAAGATATTGTACCGTGGATAGTGGCTAAGTATAAGGGTGGGGCAGAGGTGATGAGCCTTTGTTCCGGTGCGTTCTTTCTTGCCTACACCGGCCTGCTTGATGGCAAACATTGCTCTACCCACTGGATGCATGCCAACGGGTTCCGTAAGATGTTTCCGGCGGTAACCCTGGTGGATGAAAAGATAATTACAGATGAGCAGGGCATATACACCAGTGGCGGCGCCACATCATACTGGAATCTCTTCCTGTACCTTGTAGAAAAATTTACCGACCGTGAAATAGCCATCCTCGCGTCCAAATATTTTGTGCTTGAAATGGACCGCTCCAGCCAGTCTGAATTTACTATGTTCAAGGGGCAGAAAGACCATGAGGACGGCCCCATAAAACTGGCCCAGGAATACATAGAAACTAACTACCAGGAAAAGATAACTGTAGACCAGCTCGTAAATATGTTCAGTATCGGCAGGCGCAGTTTTGAGCGCAGGTTCAAAAAGGCTACGGCCAATACTGTTGTCGAATACATACAGCGTGTGAAGATAGAGGCTGCAAAAAAGAGCCTGGAATCATCGAACGACCGCGTAAATGAAGTTGTTTACAGCGTAGGCTTTTCCGATCCCAAAGCCTTCCGGACCTCGTTCAAAAAGATAACCGGCCTGTCTCCGCTTCAGTACCGCAATAAGTATAATCCCGCAGCTCAAACCGCTGCCTGATGCACTTACTCAACCAGTAGTTTTTGCGTAGCAGCGCCGGCTGGTGTTATCACCTGTATGAAGTATACACCCTTTGGCCATTGCGTCATTGAGATCAAGACTTTGTTGCTGCCGCTGGTCTCGCTATAGGAGTATATTGTGCGCCCGCTGATGTCGTGCACGTTAACTACTGCACCTTCATTTCCCTTAACTGACTGCCATTCCACCGTTACCATATCTGCTGCCGGATTAGGATACAGGCTAAAATGGTTTTGTGCCATGGCTAACCCTGAAGTCAACAGGCTGGAGCAATCTCCCGTTCCCCATATACAATCCGCATATTCCGGGTGATCTATAAATGGATTTCTGTTGTTCTGCAGTGCAAATGCAGCATTGTTCCTGTTTATTTCTTTCTTGCTTACCGGGTCATTGTGGTGCCACTCCAGCAGCATTTGCGCGGTCCATGGTGCCAGGCTCACCTGGTTGGCCATTTCCCAGTTTACAAATAGCGAGCTGTCATTTCTGTAGCAGGTGGATATATAAAAATAGGTGCGTGCAAGATCTCCTTTAAAAGAGTCGATAGGCTCGTAGCAAGTTCCTGACGGTGCGCCGCTATAGGTGTTATTTCCAAGCTTGCTGCCATTTGTGAATGTCTGGCTGGCAGTACCCACCTTTCCGTATGGATTGTCGCCGCGCCTGTTATTTACAATGTAGTCTGTAGGATACACAATGAACAGGTCGGTTTGCATTGGTGTATCGCTGGCAAATTTACTTTGAGGCCAGGTATGTTCCCTGTTGTAGCAGCCGCCTTCTGCGGAGGCGCCACTGGAACCGCACTGGTCAGTGCCTAGTGTAAATTCATAAGCTGGGGTACCGCCCGGTATATCAGAATATATATCCCACAGTTTTCCGTTGGGCTTTACATCTGTAGTGTAGTAGGCGTTCCAGAGGCCCGGAGTATAGCTGAGCATAGTATGCGGCCTTATTATGTTTCGCAACGCCAGGCGCAGCGACTGGCCGTTAAGGCCGGTTGCCGATGTATAATAACCAGGTGGTTGTGCAAACGCATTTACGGACAGGACAACGAATACTAAAGTAAATACTCTTTTCATAAGGTTGCAAAAGTACTATATGTGTTTCACATAAGTTGCGCAGGGTGATTTGTCCCTATGTTAATAAACAATTCCGGTGTTTACCTTTGCACCCGGTTTCCAACAATTACTGGTATGCTACGTTTTGATCGCACTAACGCCAATAATCCTGACTTTCGAAACCTTGTTACTATGCTTGACCAATATCTCGCTGTTATGGATGGGGAGGAGCACGCCTACTATGCTGGTTATAATGGCCTTGATAGTATTCCTTATGTTATCGTAGTGTATGAAAATGATAAACCGGTAGGTTGTGGCGCAATGAAGGAGTTTTCAACAGATAGCGTGGAAGTGAAGCGTATGTTTGTGCACCCGGACCATCGCAGGCAGGGCGTAGCTAAGTTAGTACTCAGTGAATTAGAAAAGTGGGCAAATGAGTTTGGGTATAATAGCTGCATTCTTGAGACAGGTAAGCGGCAAGCCGAAGCGGTGGCTCTCTACCTTAGTTACGGATACAGCCAGGTGCCTAATTACGGACAGTACGAGCAGATGGAAAACAGCATTTGTATGATGAAGCAATTATAATTTCTATATTCGTAATAGTTCTCCTTAAGATAGCACCAATCCGTATGAAAAAAATAGTCACACTATTAGGGTGCATTATAGTTGCTGCCGGTGCTCAGGCACAATCAGGTAGAGCCACCATTGTTCGTATATCAGATACCCCAAAGAAAAAACCGGGTAAGGTAGTTTGTAAAGACCCGGCCATGCTGACTGAATACTATGCGGAATGCGCAAAGCATAAGCACCACGAAGTAGAAATATCCCGGACCGCAATGAAAGGAGGACATGAGTACGAGATCAACTATTATCAGAAGGAACGTGATACCATGCGTAGTCACGCCTTCTCTATTGGGCCAGAAGCACTTTATGATAGGGCTGAATATACCTGGGATCATGATACAGTAGCCGTGCGCTTTTTTGAAAAAAATAATAAAATGACCAAGGCCTACAGGGGCTTTGGACTGGGTAATGCGTCGAGTATGTTCATGGATGACTAGTATCCCTTTGAAGTATGCGTGAAGTGGCTAATTGCCTATATTTGAATAGGGCACCCATAGTAGCGGCGCTACCCAACCTAACAAAATAAGAAGCAAATGTCAATAACAAAGGAAGCTGAACTGACGGGGATGAAAAAGGCAAGTGAAGCGGTTGCTTGTACGCTAAAGGAGATGAGAAACTATGCTCAGCCCGGTATGACTACAAAGCAACTGGACAATTACGGAGCTAAGATACTTGCTGATTTTGGCGCTAAATCTGCTCCTTACCTCACCTATGGTTTTCCGGGCTATTCCTGTATAAGTGTGAACAATGAGTTTTGTCACGGCATACCCTCTGATAGCCGGATATTGAAGGAAGGCGACCTAATTAATGTGGATGTATCAGCTGAGCTCGATGGTTTCTGGTCGGACAACGGAAGCTCTTTCGTGCTGGGGGAAGATATAAACAAACATCAGCAGCTTATAGACGCATCAAAGCAGATACTGCATAAAGCGATCTATAATATAAAAGGTGGCGTTCGTGTTTCAGATATAGGGCATCTTATAGAAACGGAGGCCAAAAAGTACGGCTATAAAGTGATCAGGAACCTTACAGGCCATGGCGTTGGCAGAAGCCTGCATGAAGCCCCTCATGAAATAGCCAATTACAGGGACAGGTTTAACTTAACCCGGTTCAGGAAAAATTCCGTTGTTGCTATTGAAACATTTATTTCAACAACCTCATCTTATGCGCATACCCTTAGTGACGGCTGGACAATGGCAGGCACCAAGGGCGGCTTTATGGCGCAGCATGAACATACTATAGTAGTAACGGACGGCAAACCGATTATACTTACAGAGATGAATGGGGTTTGGAATTGATGCGCCCGGTTATTCTCTCCCGATGAGTTTCTTTCGCTCTCATTTTTGTAGGCGCGGCTGGATATTGGACATGCGCCCTTCCTCTTTAATTTAATTACCCGGTCACTTTAGCGTTATCGTTATCATATTCTGGCGGGGTAGGTGGTATTAAAAACATAAGTAGGGTGGCGCCTATTATACATACGGAAGCTTTAGGGTAATGAATGTTCGGGTGAGTATAAAGCTAATAAAAAAGCCCAACATCACTGTTGAGGGAACTGTCGGGATGACTGGACAACTTTCGAACTTGTTCATCAAGGACTTGCTTGCTTTAAATGCACTTTTGCGGATCATTGGGGAAGTATAACTAACAAGTGGCAAAACCGTACAAATACATGCTGGTGGTTGGCTGGACAACTTTCGAACTGAAAGCATTTTCGTCAAGAGTTGCCGTTTTTTCCAGGTAAATGCTAAATTTGGTTATGTCTGAGCAGGAAGATACTACCAGAGAACACTTACTCAAAAAGCTCCTTACCGTGAACCATCTCAATGTTCCCGAGCGACGAGTTCTTGGGTCTGCACCAACTTTTGCAGAATTGATAGATGTAGCATCGGACTATTTTCAAACATCAAATTTTTTGCCGTCGATAATAAAGGAATGGAGCGATACTCAACTTTGTTATGAGGGATATTCGCTCGAAAAAAAAGGAGAATCATATGTATTGCATCTCCAGGTCGCCGATCCAGCTTTAAACTTATCCGCTAGTAAGCAACAAGTATTTTACAGCTTACAGGATGCACTTAACGCGTTTTTGCAAAATGAATTCAAGTTTAATATTGATGGCATTCAACTTGTAAAAGATTAAAAGAACGATTCGTAAAGTCTTACTGGATTCGAACCCAAAACTGGAATCTTTGGGGCAAAGACAAGTAAAAACGGGAACAAACTAGCAACTACTGGCAAGTTTATTCCCGTTTAAATTAATGTCGGGGCGACTGGACAACTTTCGAACCTTTTTATCAAGGACTTGGTTGCTTTACAGAAGCTATTTAACCTTATTGGAGAACTATAGGAAACAAGTCGAAGAAACGAGCAAAAACTTGGGGGGAGTTGGCTGGACAAGTTTCGAACCTTTAGAAGCCAACAGGAACCCGTATATTTGATTAACTAAAACTATACTTTATGGCAAAAGGTAGCAAACCATCAAACGCACCAAGTACCACTGGTAAGCCATCAGGCGGCGGTAGAGGCAATAACCCTCCAGCGCCTAAGCCAACGCCCAACACAAAAAAGGGCTAAAAAAATAGCGTTCGGTTGAACGCTATTTTTTTATAAATAACTACCATCGCCGCTTTATTGGTTTTATCGGCTCTTTACCTTCAGCCTTCAATTTTAGATTAAAAGCACGGGTCGCTTGCCCCAATCGTGTCATGGTTGGATTATTTGATAGATTTTCTTTTTTACCATCGTCATGAATACATACTATCCTATTATTGCTTTCCTTTTTATAAGTAACTCCATCATAGGCAATACTGACAGGGACATTTTGATATAATTCATCGAGGATAATTTCGTACTCCTTGCCCTTCTCTAAACCGGCCTTTTGCAAAAGCTTAATATCATTGAACCTTACTTTATCATTAGGTAAATTGTTCGTTCCAATGACTATTATAAATTCATGTTCCGTCTTTGGTAGATTATCCTGGTCCCCTGCTGTCCTCTTCACTCCATTGTATGTAGCCTTAATCGTACTATTCATAATTGACTGTATTCTTTAGCATCTAACAAAATTTCGTAAGAAGGGATGCCTATGTTAAAAACTGTTCTACTTTTTGTTTGTCTTCAGGTTTTAGTTTCAAATGTTCCGTCCAGTTATTCGCATAAAGCATAACGTTCCTAATTCTGCTTCTGCCAATGCCAGATGCTTGCTGAAAGTAAGTGTCTGAGAAGTCAACTTTCTCAAATGGAATAATCCATTTACTAAAATCAGTAACATTCGATCCATTTCTATTTAAAATTTCCTTTAGAAAATCAAAGGAAGCTTGAATACCTATTGACTTTACTATAAAGCTTTCTTTCTTTCTTGTCTTCCAAATTCTCTCTTCAAAAGCCGTAAAAAAGTCAACTACACATGTATATATGCTCTCATCACTTTCTTCTTCCCCTTTCAAATAAAGATCTCTCAATGGGCTGTTATCTTTTATTGCGGCTATTTGTTTCCTATTTCGAGATTGAAATAGATGCTCCTGTTGCATTTCAACACGATCTCTTTTCGGATTTTTAGAAATTAACTGCAATATTCCATCAACAACCGTTGAAGTTGAAATATACCATTCTTGTTTTTGCGCACTCGAAACTAAAAAATTATCGTCTCGTGGAGCCACCTTAATATGGTGGAAGAACGGACTATCTTTAATATTTAATTTTCTGCTGAAAAAGACGGCCAGTTTTTCCGGGGTCCAAGACTTGCGGGGTTCTTCCTCTACATTAAAACCAAACTGCTCCAACGCCAAACTCCGATCTACCTTTTTCTGATTACCGTTAACAGTTGCGAATAGAAAAGCTTGATAAGAATTTGGAAGATCGAAAAATACAGAACAAGGGATTTCAATATCTAAACGATCTTTATTTTCTATATCATTAAATGCCTTTATTCTATGCTGACCATCGATTATTGCGGCTAATTTTTTAGAAATGGGTATGCCTATTTCGTATAAATCACCTTGAATCTGTTTTAAAGTCCAACGCTGCTCTTCTTCATCATCCAGTAGTTCGCCAGCCTCTGTATAATTGACAGCAAGAATTACCGAATTAGGAAAAGCCATTTCTACCGAGTCAATGTACTTTGCTATATCTTTAAGCCGTTTATCGTCAGATTTTCTTTGACTTCCCTTTAGCTTTCCATTTTCGTCGATGTATTGTAATTCTTCAGAAAAAGAAATTTGCAATAAATCCGAAGCCTTTATTTTGGTAAGAAAGAAATCACCTAATGGCTGCGATATTTTTATTCCGAAAGTTTTTATGAATTTATCTGCCATAATATGTTATTTGATTTCTCCACCAAGGATATTTGTTGCATTTGTTTCAATAGTATTCCATTTCGATATCCACCAAATAACAAAAGAAAGTATCGTTCCTATAACTGCGTAAACATTAGCAGTTGCGAAATCTTTGTGGAAAATGTTCTTGAATGCCATAAATGTTATCCCAATAAAAATTAGGCTCACAATAATTGAAATCAAAAATTCAGTTTTTCTGTAATTATAATTGGTATTATCAATTATGACCAATGTTCGGTCTATTGCCGAAACAGTAAATAAAGCTAAATAGTACGTCATAAGATTTCCCGGTAGTGCGTTCTTAGTTTCGGGTGTAATAGTGCCAGCAAAATAGTCAATGGCAAATGGAAGCCAAACACCAATCGAACTTATTATTACAATGGTTATGACGAAATACAATATTATTTGATGTGGCTTCATATTGTCTACTTTCTTTTGTAGAATTGACTAATATTAAATAACTCTCCTTTCCGATACTCTCTAATGTTCGAAACACCTTGTCCAGGTTCAATTTTTTCAAGGCTTCGAACTAAAACGTTCATTTCCTTTTCTGTTAGACCTAAGAATTTTTGAATTTTCTTCGTTCCAGTCAAATCGGAGGTTTTTAATAAAAATCCGATTTCGCAAAGACTTGAAAAATTAAATTGCGGTTGATCAAACTCATCGACATTTTGTGCCAATAAAATCACCGAAACACCTTTTGATCTAATTTGTTCCAGTATTTGCTGAAGCACAAACTTTGCTTTTTTATCTCTAAAGATCACTTGCGCTTCGTCTATTAATAACACATAGCGCATGCAACGCACCCCTTTTTCAATGGGAGCATCCGGCATTGACATGAATGTATTATAGACGTAGTTTATTATTAAGAAGACCGAAGTAAATCTAATACTTTGGTGTAAGTCTGCCGAAAGAGAGAAATAGTAATTTTTATTTAAGAAATCCTTGTTCGTTTCATCGGAGAATATCGGTGGGTCACTTAATCCTTCAATAATTTCGGTTACCACATTGGGCATCTTTTGAAAGTGATTCGGCAATTCCTTTTGTAACTCTTGAAGAGTTGGATATTTGCCATTTTTCTTCGCTGCAAAGATGGCTCTCACTGAATCTCTTAATTGCTGTTTTTGACTACTACCAGCATTCGAATACTCAACTATATAGTCAACAAATTTGTTGATGCCGAGTTTTTTATTGTTCTCATTTACATTGTCGATAAAAGACAAAGGATTAATCGGAATGCGCTTGTGCGGCGCATTTATAAATTCAGTCTTTGTAAGGGTGAAAAACTTTTTATACTTCTTTTCATCCTCGGTGTTCAATCCCTTAAAGTCAAGATATATATAATTGGTCTTGCCTTGGGATTGCTCAATTATCTGAGTTATTAGCTCTAAAGCAAATTGTGTTTTCCCTGATCCAGTTGTGCCCGCAATTGCGATATGAGAATTGTTGTATTTATTAGTGTTATTGGGTTCAATAACAATAGCATCACCATTCTCGTCCGCACCAATGTTTACTTTCCATAGACGATCGAAATATTGTTTGTCTGGGACTTGACGATTTGTATTTTCAACAAACTTGAAGGGGTTATTACTATGCTCAATACTTTCAACTCCCCGATCAATCGTTTCAATCAAGAAGTCGTAAATAGTATGATTAACATTGCTCTCGAAAAATTTATCCATTAATTCAAGACCCTCATCAATATGGAGTTTCACATATTTGGGAAGGTTTATGTCTGTCCTATGAATACCATACAACTGACACAACATTGAAATAAAATACGTTTTGTGTTTACCGAAAAACGTGTCCTCCTTATATTCCTTTCCTTTTGAATCACGTATGGATTTGATATCCAGTTGACGATTTTTCGAGATGGAGTAGGCTAATGCAATACGTGCTATGATATTTTCTGCAGGAAGCTTTAATTTAGTAGAGTACTCTCGAATTAGTTTGTGACTTAACTCGGAAGTTTTTATATTAATTATCATCTTTGTAGCGTTTGTTGTAGGTTTCAAATAACTTGTTATTCGCTACTTCTAAAAATTCACTCTCACTTTCCCCTTTGTTATTTATTAGGTAGCACTTAGAGATATTTTTGCTTAACATTTTGAATTCGTCTTGCGTAAGCTCTTTCTTCAATATTGGAAAAATGACAACTTGCTCAGAAATGTTAGGATAAAAATGCTTTATAACGTTTTCAGCATGATCTTCGTCAAATTTCTGCATCGGACTATCCACAAATACAGGGAAAGAGATATTGCTTTCTTCTACGAGTGCTTTTAGCAACGCAGTAGCATATAATTGTTTTTCGCCCATCGATAGACTATCCTTTTGTATTTCTTCTCCTTTGCCATTAAGGATGCGGATATTAATATGCTCATCAATCATTTCTACAACAACCTTTTTAATGACTTTTTTGTGCATCAAAATATCAAGTCCTGATAAAATGCGAGCCTCTAATGACTTTTTCTTTTCTTCTTTATATTTCTTAATAAAATCTTTCAACTCGTTCACCAATTCTTTGGTCAGATTGTCTTTATCCTTATAAAGGTCTGCTGTGTCAATTTTTTTAGTGAGTGCAGAAATCTGACTTTTTATTTGTGTTTGTTCATTGTCAATTGCGCCAATTTTTATGTTTAGCTGATCAATTTCCAATTCATGTGATTTAATTTTTCTCTGGAGTTCCTTTTGTTTATCTCTAAGCGATTTTATTAACTCATCCTCACTTTTACTTTCAGCGTCTGTTAGCTTTTTTGTTATGCTATTTTTCTCTGATAGTAGACCATTATAACCCTGGTTCACCAATTTAAACTGACTCTTAAATGACTGCTTTAAGTTGTTAAGCAGGTTATTAAAGTCATACAATTCAAGTTCTGTAAACTCATGTATTTTCTTTATTTCTTGCTTTTTTTCATCTGCAACATTAAAAAAGTGCTTTCGTATTAATTGGCGAAAAGTCTGATTATAAAATTCCGATATTTTGGGTTGAATAGGAAACTCACTTTTTACTCTAAACTGATCAAGCTCAAATAAAATTGTCTCGGTTTTAGAATCAATTTCCTCGTCCTGAAATTGAATTTCATTTTTTTCTTTTTCACGATCTAGCTGCTCACTAACTTGCGTTAGCATGTCTCCACCGATCGCAAAAGGTGCAAGGTCTAATAATTCATTTAATTGAATGCGCTGATTAGTAAGTTCAGCATCAATTTCATTATTCCTTAAACGCAGTTCATTAAACTCTTCGTCGGTAATGGTGTTACTTTCCTGAATTAATTTCTGCTGAATTTCTCGTTCATCGTAGCTTAGTCTATCAATTGTTTCTCGATATTCTTGAATGGCATTTCTATTCGAATTTTGAGCCATATCGTTCTGCTGTTCTTTACTTTGCAGATCAATCAATTTCATCCTATCCTCGGTTGTTGCGGAATCTTTTTTATACTTGATTTGCAGTTCAAGAAGGTTGCTGGATAGGTCTTCATATTTCTTGATTCCTAACACTTCAGAATAGGCTTTACTAAGTTCCTTACGTTGTTCAATGCCATTCGCTTCAGCCAGCGATACAATCTTTTCGGCATCGAAGAAAAAGAATTTAGCACTCTCTAACGGTATTATGAAGTCACGAATGAACAATTCTGCTCCATATTCATTAATCAATTCATTCGGTTGCCCATCGAATAAAATCTCCAATTTTTCAGGTGTACTACTTTCAGTGTCATAAGTTCGCCTAATTGTAATTTCCTTACAAGGAATAGCCTGAATTTCAATGTCCGTAAATTTTAATGACACGTAAAACAACGTATCACTTTGATTTTTCGCTAGACGGTTAAGACTATTGGCGATGTACTTTCCATAACCTCCCTGATTTTTAATCTGGTCGTTATAAAATTCATCAACTTCACTCATGTTTTTGCCATATAGACACCATACCAAAGACATCAGGAATGTGGTTTTACCATATCCGTTTTTACCACTTATGACAATAATGTTTTTATCATTTTTTGTCGATAAGTCTATAACGTTCGAACCTTTATATATCCTGAAATTATAAAGACTTAATTCTCTAATTTGCATCTACAGTTTCTTTTTTCTTTTTGGGGTTTGTAAGAAAACGTTCCATTTGCTTTTCGAGGTCGCCTGATAGACCTACTTTGTTGCGAAGCAGTATCTTCGTTTTTTGCACACTCAACAAATCGCTTATTAGCTGTACATGCTCGGGATTTGTTTTGCACGAAGAAGAGAGAATCTCCATTTCCTTCTTTTTTTGAACGTCTATTTTATCTGCCTTCATAGCATTTGCGTTATATACTTTGTTGTAAATTTCAGAAACCTGATAATTAAATATACTATCCCTATACCACATTATCTGTATTGCAACCAATTCCTGGTTCGTTATCAAATCGATGTCCGGTTCAGTTAACTGTGCCTCCTTCTGCGCTGTCAATAATTTTTCAAGAATTAAAGCTCTATATTTTGGTTTATATGGCCCCGGTGCTTCTTGACCATTCCTTCTAAAATCTTCTCTCCATTCTAAATTATCTCTGCTTTCTGCAAGTGTATCCCTTAAATCTGACAACGGCTGCATCCACTCTTCACCGTTGTCAATTAATGCCTCCATTGATTTATCCTTGCTTACTACCGTGCATACCCAACAGCCGAATCGTGAATTACCGCATGATGGAGTTGTTGTATCGATAACAAGTGGACAATCTCCACCACTTGCGTTTCTGTAAAGCGTTATTAGTTCCCGATTATGCCCGTTCCAAGGAGAAGGAACAGCTAATAGATATTGCCAAACCTCTTCAGTTAGAAAATCCTGTATTGGAGTATACACAAAAGCCTTGGGCAAACTGTGCTTTCGCAAACGATTCGTTCCAAATTGGTGACGTTTAATAGATTTTGCACGATTTGCACTTTCATCACTACGAGTACCTAAAAATAAAATCACTTCTCCATTTTCATCGATTTTTTCAAGTATCCGTTTTGTAGTCGGGTTGATTTTCAAACGTTCTGTACACCAACGAAATATATTATTGGGAGCGGGATAGCCACGTCCTAATACGTTTACCCAAAATGTATCTTCTAATTTTGGAGTTGTTGTCTCTACAATTAAATTTATACCGTCAATGACTGCAGCTTTCTCAATATTCCTTAACGTGCGATAAATAAAGTCAACGATTTTGGGGTTTTCAACTAGGGTATCATTACACATTACATAAATCCTTCGTTTGCCCCTAAATATTGGATCTATTTTTTTTAATGCAGTCCATACAAGCTGTAAAAGCATTGTACTATCCTTACCTCCGCTAAAGCCAATTATCCAAGGTCTATTATTGTCTTCTTGCAAAAATTGGTCTATAATCTCGGCTTGTATATGTTTGATGTGTTCGAGCATAAGTAAATTTTGCAAAGTACGTCAAAATGTTATTAAATATAGCATGTCTGTAATATATTCTATTTTCAAGTATTTCAAACAAAAAAGCCAGCCTGAAAACAGGCCAGCCCCTATAAACCCTATCACCATGAAAACTTCTTAATTGAGCTTTTTTACGTCTAAGTATACCGTGGAATTTCCGCAATTCTTCTTTAAATCAAGTCCGTATTTCCGCATAAAGGCGTCTTGCACCTCATGTCCACCGTTCGTAAGTAATGGATTGCTGTACTGAGAGGACACTTCAACTGTCATTCCTTTTTCAAGTCTAATGCCGTTGGAATAATTATTTTGCTTCACTGTAATCAGAAATAGAGCCATTGGTTAAAAAGTTTGTGAGTCATAAATTTAAATATTTGTAGCTAAAAAACAAAAGTTTAGAAAATCGGCATTTCCCCACCCTGGTTAAATCTACCGTACTGCACCGCCTTTCCCCGCTCTGGCACCTCAATAACACTGTCCACGTCGTGTTGAAATGTATTAGCCCCTTTAAATTTCCCTTCTTTTGTTGTCTGAAAAATGAAAACAAAGGACTTGTCAGGGTACATTGAGCGCAGCTTATTCAAATCCTCCGGTTTTAAGCCCAGCCGGTTGACGCTATCCAAAAAGATAAAATCGTAAAAGGTGAGGCTTGCAGGTATGGTTGATGCCATATACAAGTTAGGGTGCTTGACCTCTTTATCGTTCAGCTTGTCCTGCAATGTCTTGTCCAATCCCTCTTCCCGTGCCACGTACAATACCTTCCCATGATTACGAGCCAGGTATCCGGCAAAATCTACGCATAGGTAGGACTTGCCCATTTTAGGCTTCCCATACACCATTATCGAAAAATTGGTGGATGGGTCACCAATGAGCTGCAACCATTTCCCTTGCAGCCCCAGCGTATTAAACCGCATATTGGCGAAGTCCATACTATTCATAACTACTGGTTGCGCCCCTGCACCCTCATCGCTGTCAAACCCATTAAGGTTGTGGCATGAACAGCCGCCAATAATGCCCTGTAGTCCATTCAAGGTATTCTTCTCAATCTCCAAAAATTTTGCCGACTTTTCAGATAGGAAATTTTCTATGTTCTTTTTGATCTCGTGCATTTCTACCACATAAGGGTCACGGTCATCTATCTTGCCCTGCTCGTATGCCCTGTTGATCTGCCCCAATAGTAGCCTAGCCTTTTCCTTTGTGCCTGTTTTGCCATTCAGGTTAATGTACCGCTTGATAAAGCCAACTGACGACATTACCTTTTCATCATCGGCTGCTTTCTTTAGTGCCTCAAATGTATCAGGCTTCAGCGAAATGGTGATGGTCTTGCCCATGTTATTGTAAGCCTCAATAAGTGTGTCCTGAATGAACCGGATATGCTCAACATGCGGCGATGTTTTGCGTATGCGCTTTTCCAAAATGGCTTTTTGCAGGCCATTGACAAACCGGAGTATATCTTCCTTGTCTTTGGGTTTACCGTTCATATTGACGAAACGGCGGATAAAGCGTAGCTCATCCGGTATGCGCTCCACCATTGAGGGCTGGTACAGGTCAGGCTTCTTGGTTTTAGTTGCTGTCTTTTTTTCCTTCTTAGTGGTAGTATCTTCCCACTTGTTAGAGGACTTATCAAAACGCTTAACAGTATGCTGCTGTTTAGTACCTTGCTTTAAATGCGCTGCCAGCTTTTCAAAATAGGTATTTATCGTTTTCTTGATCGTTTCGCTTGCATGGTAGTTGTCCCAATGCGCCCCGTTACTTGTCACCTTCTTTACGAACTCATGCCCTTTGCGGAGTGCTTCCGGCATAGTGCTGAAATCAATTGATGCGATCTTATCGTGATAATTCTGAACTGTGATCATTTTTTCTGTTTTATGCTGCCAGTAATTCCAATTCCAATGCGAGTGCCTCTGCTTCCAATTCCAGCAAGGAGATTATGTTGCCCTGCTTTTCCGGTATCGGCATGTCCGGCAAAGGAGCCGGAATATCTATTTTCTTCCTTGTGCTGAAGGTCTGCCCACCATTACCGAGGTATTTCAATTGCGCCGAGTTGAC
>CANFHA010000013.1 GCA_947446645.1 Chitinophagaceae bacterium
TATGTGTGTCCACGTTCGCCTTGGGAAACAGGTGGTCGTACTCTTCACCGCTTTTAATCGTCCGCTGTTTTCTTGCCTCCATTTCCTTCGTGTTTTAGTGTTACATCCTGTTTGTGTTCATAGGGCAGTTGAGAAAACCCAAGATCAATCGTGGTAATGACCCCTACCGTGAAAACAATGGCCTTGTTGTTGAGCAGGGATTTTACCACATCGTACATCACTGAAAAGAAGCTGAGAACAGGTATCTTCACCATCATGTCCTGTATCAATACCTGTCCGTATGCGGGTATCTTGATGTCTTTGTTGACGACTTGTGAACTGCCTGCCAGCACTCCTTTGTGCGTGATCTCAATGAATGGGTACTTGATCTTGAAACTTGCCCCGGTGGGGTTCTTTAACAGCGCATCTACTTTTATCGTCAATCCTTCGAGGCTTAGTTTATGGATGTTTGCGTTCGGTATTACCTGCAACTGCACCTGCGCCCGTTTGATGTTCCGTAAGTAGGCTATGCCTGCTATCGCTCCCGCACCGATTACCGTTCCTGCTATTATTTTAGTTAAGCTCATTGTCTTTGCTTTTTCTTTTCCTGTCCAGGTAGTCCGCAGCCAGCTTGTACCCCAACCAAACTGCGCCGCCTAAAAAGGCTTTAAGGCCATAGTCCAATAGTCCGTTCACGTCCACGTTGGCAAGGAGTATCGTACCTGTAAGCAATACATTGCTGAAGTGGCTGGTGGCAGCCGCTGTATCCGTCTTTATCATAAAAACTGTGTTGATTTTAGTAAAGGTATAAGCGTGGAAAAAGGGTACTTTCCGTGTTTGGGACAAAGAGGACAGTTGTTGCACCACATTCCTCATACATCCACCACAATCCCTGCAAATCGTCTTATCCTGTGATGACTTCGCTCGGCATACCCAGCTTTTGGACAATGGTCTTTACCTGTGCGTTGTTATAGTACCTGCCGTGCTTATCGCCGATCTCGGCTGTAAACGGGGCTAACCATCGGTAAAGTGTTTTTAAGCTGATACCGTAAAGTCCGGCGATCTGTTTGCTTGTGAGCGGGGTTATGGTAAATGCTACGTCTCCGGTTCCCTCTGCTGCTTGTTTGTTAGCTTTCATAATTATTGATTGATGTAATTGAAATGATAGATGGTTTTATAGAACAGCTCCAGTATGCTTTTTGCCTGTAGTTTCAACAGCTTTTCCCTGCACTGGTTGAGGATGGATTGGGACGGGTGCAGCGAATACAGGTAATAGTGCAGTGCAAATACTGTATAGTGTTTAAGATAGCCCCGTACTTCACTGCGCTTTTCCTGAATACCTAGATACCATAGCTTTGTCTCGGCGAATCCCTGATGGTATTTTGGGTTGAACCATACTGAGGGTGCAGGGAGTACCTTTACTTCTTTTGCTGCCCGGTGCTTTTCGGCGAGTATTATGCGCTCACAAAAAGCAATAAGTGATTTCTTTCTGTGGGTAGCATCCCTGAAATAGATAAGCAGGTGTTCCTTAGCAATCCTTATTTCATCATCTGAGAATTTCTGTTCGCTCCATAATATCGCATGTGCGAAATTCCAGGCTACCTTGCTGAGGTAGTGAACATTCATTTTCCTTGTTCCGAACTCTTTCATCGGCGGCATTAGTTCTTTGATCTTTGTATCCATATCGACTGTTTTTGACCTTTTTCGACACAAAGATGCTATTGCCGCAAAGGGCTACTTTCCACTTAGCGCAGGTAACGTGAGGTAAACGCAGGAAATAGCAGGAAATGGTAAGGAAGGGAATGAAACTGCATGAAACAGCATAAAACGTTCGTTTTCTGCACGTTTCTGCATGAAAGGGAATTAAAATGCAAGGTAATAGCTGGAAATGATTTCATAAATCAGGTTCCTAATGTCTCAATACCTGCACTATGCATTTTGAATATAGATAAACCTATGATCAAGGAATTTACCACAGCAAAAAGAATAAAGGCTTACTTCCCCAAAGTGAACATTATAGCCTACACACTATACGAGAAGAACTATAATAGAGCTTCAGAGTATGAGATTGATCAATTTGTTCCCAAAAGTTGTTCGATTGAAAGAATTGACGACAAATATTATAGATTTGTTGCACCTCGCTTAATCTTTGGTTTAGTGTTGGCGGCGAGTTAATTATGATTGGAGGGTATTCAAGAATGATTAAACAATAGTCGAAAAACTTTGAAATACAGTTAACCGTAGATTGAAACTGATTTGAAACAAATAAGATTACAGTAGAAAACTGATGTTTTTGACTGAAATACTAAATCAAATTGGCAATTCAATATACTTTCACGTTGCAATCTTTCAATATAAAATCGCATTCAAATCGTATCAAATGAAGAGTACCTCCCCTAACGACAACCATACTAAATTGAAATATAAAAGCGTAAAGGAACTACCTAACTTCCCCTTTGCTTCGATTGAAGAAGTACACGCTTCGGTAAAACGGAAGCAAATCAATTTCAAAATTTGGACAGATGTAAATTTAATATCGGAATTTGGGAGTAACTACTCTAAAAATTTAAAGAGGTCTATCACAGTCATACAGTATTGCGTCATCTGGACAGGCATTCTCTTACCAATCATCTTTTCAATTGCTTCGGGAAATTATTGGCTCTTACTAACAATTCCACTTTCCTTTCTGGGGACGGCTACGACATCTCCTACATCATTTAGATGGATATTTATACTCCTGGCAATTGGTTTGGTTGCTTTTGCGCCTTGGATTGATAACACGACAATTCAGGCATCCTTCTTATTCTTCGGATTGTCAAATTTATCAATAAATGCCCTTCGCATGGTGAACGAAGGAACAGTACTTAATATTATCTATAAAAATGAAGAAGCGTTTATTTGGGGTTATCTCAACAAAGCATTTACAATAGTTATTAATAAAACAGGAGAGGCATTGTTTCCTGATTTGCCTAGTCAATTTGAAAAAGAACAGTCTCAAGTTCAACAAACTTCGGTGCCTAAAAATAATAATGTTCCAATAAATTTTCCGTATCGGAAGGGTGCTAAGTGGGGGTTTGCTAATTCAAATAAAGAAATTGCTATTGAATGTGTTTTTGAGCGAGCCTGCCCATTTTTCGAAGGGATTGCATCAGTAAAAATGAATGGCAAGTGGGGTTGTGTTAATGAAAGAGGGAAGCTAATTATTGATTGTAAATATGAAGACATAACTCACTATTACGGAGTTGAAGGCATTAGATTTTTTAAAGAAGTCGCAGTGGTAAAATTGAATGACAAATATGGGTTTATAGATAAACGAGGAAATCAAATAATCCCATGTTCCTATGATGAGGTGTGTTCGCATTACGAGAAATTTTCAGAGGGCTTTGCAGCGGTTAAGGTTAATAATAAGTGGGGATTTATCGACATGGCGGGGAAAACAGTTATTCCTTTTGCGTATGACTGGGCTGATAATTTCTCCGAAGGCCTTGCGGCGGTTAAATTGAAAGATAAGTATGGTTTTATTGATAAGCACGGTAATGTAGTTATACCATTTATCTACGATGAAACTGAGAGGTTTGTCGAAGGGTTAGCGGTAGTAAAATTGATAGACAGGGATACGGAATTTAGTGATTGTAGATATGGCTATGTAGACAGAAATGGCAAACAAGTTATATCCTTAATTTATGATCATGCAATTGAATTCACGGAAGGTTTAGCTTGTGTAAGCAAACAAAATAAAGTAGGTTTTATTGACCCTAAAGGCAGGGAGGTAATATCCTGCATTTATGATGACGCATGGCGTTTCAGCGAAGGCATGGCAAGGGTTGGGAAAAGAGGGAAAGGTGATTTTATGGACTTCACCTATGGGTACATCGACAAACGAGGAAAACAGACAATTCCATATACTTATACTTTCAGCGACAATTTTTCAGACGGTCTTGCAACGATAGAGGTAGATAGTAAATATGGTTTTATTAATAGTGCCGGAACTGTTGTTATTCCCTGCATTTATGATGATATAGGCTGGAAATTCGTCAATGGATTGGCGAGAGTCGCCATAAAGCGAAATGGTATTTGGGAAGGTGGCTATATAGACACTAAAGGAACTGAATATTGGGAAAAGTAAATACACTTACAAAACACTAACCGCTAAACAACATATTCTCTACTTATGAGCAATCTATTATACTCGGTACAAGACATTTTTAGCAATGAAGCCAACGGCTACTTACAAAAGGAAAAAAAAGAATTTTTCAATATACCTGTATATCAACGTGGCTATAAATGGAAGCCCTCTCAAGTGAATAAGCTTTTGGTTGACATAAATAATTTTCAACCGGAGGGAACTAAATTTTATTGCCTTCAGAATATCACAATAGTGCCTGATAAACTATTGCCAGCGTTTAGCGTAGTTGACGGCCAACAGCGCTTAACTACACTTGTTGTGCTCTTGTCTTATTTAGATAAGAAAGACCTAATAAAAGGGAAGGTTCGGTTTCCTCCAAATTCAATTAGAGAGCAAACCAACAATTTTATCAACGATATCATTATCGGCGATGAAGGATTCATCAGTGATCAAGATTGGGATGTATTTATACGGTTAAACAGTCAATTTGATCATCAAGATATTTTCTACCTCTTTTCTGCATATCAAGCTATTGATGCATGGTTTAAAGAATTTAAAATTAATGTAGAAGAATTTTCGGCAAAGCTGTTAACTAATGTAAAGATTATAGTGAACAACATTTCTGACGATAGCAAAGAAGAAAAGATATTTGGGAACCTAAATTCTAAACGAATACCGTTGGACGGGGCGGATTTAGTAAGAGCAATATTAATTACCCGTGTAGCATATGAAGAGGGAAAGAAAGAAGGTGCAGACATTAAAAACATTGTTCGAGTAAATGAGCGGCGTGTCCGAATTGGATGGGAGTTAGATGACATAAATAATTGGTGGAGTAAGAAGGATGTAAAGAATTATTTCAAAAAACTAATTTCAATTAAATCTGATGAAATCAGCGAAGGGAATAGGTTGTTTAAGGAGGAGCGATTTCCAATAAACAATCTTCTATTGCTTTTTGCCGAAAAAAATGGAAAGGAAAAACTGACCTTGGAATTTATTGAAGAAAAGAATAATAATGCCTTAGCGTTGTATAAGGGGATTGTCAGATTGCACACAACATTAAAAGATTGGTATTTAGATCGAGAAATATATCACTATATAGGTTTCTTATTTGCACAAAGTAAAATCAAGTTCGCAGAAGTATGGGAGATATGGGACACTCCAGGTGCTACACGAAAGGATTTCATTCTTTATTTAAAAGGAAAAATCAGAGATCTGATTCTTAAAAATGACGAGGTGTTAAATCTTCAGAGTGACAATGTTAATTGGTATGAAAACGAACAAGATAAGTTGGTGAAAATACTTATTCTTCTTGATGTAATTTGGAGTATTAAAGAAAATCAAGCCTTTCTTCCGAATTCCGCTTTTGAAAAGTATGGTAACGATATTGAACATATTTTTCCTCAAAACCCACGGGAAGTAAAAGATAAAAAGGCATACATTGAATTTCTAAACACCCATGTTCTAGCAACTCCTAATCGTAAAATTTTAGAGGGATTTGATACAAAAATGGACGATACAAATTATCAGAAAAAAATTGACGATTTTATTACCACCCATACTTCACAGACCAAAATACACTCAATTGGTAATCTTGTTCTGCTTAACGCAAGTAAAAACAGGAGCATTGGAAATAACCCGTACGCTAAAAAGCGAGCTGCCCTTGTGGATGATATAAATAGAGGCACATTTATGAGGCCGCATACCTTGAAAGTATTTGTTCGATATTTTGATAATGGAAAACTGGAACACCCTGATACCGCACATTGGACAAACATCGATATTGAAGCGAATGCTAACGCCATAGAAAAAACAATTACCTCATTTCTAAATTAAATATCATGTCTGCTAATAAATATCTCGAAGAACTATCGGTTGAGCAATTGATAAACAAGTACAATTTTATCGTTCCTGAAATACAAAGAGAATATGTGTGGGGAAATAACGATCAGAAAATTCTTGACAAATTTTTTACTGATATAAAGGAAGGTATAGAAGAAACATCGTTGAGCGCAGAAGATAGACTTCAAGTGGAAATGTTTGAAAAAATGCTCCTAAAGGCTGACAATAAGGATAAAGAGAGTATTGCGAAGCTTATGGATACCTATTTGTCAAAAAAGGATATGAACATCGGATTTTTATATTCTTACAAGCCGGGATATTACGTTTATAATGACGTAAATGAAGACGTTTACTTAATCGATGGGCAACAGCGATTTACAACTTTATTCTTGTCTTTATTTTACTTCGCTTTAAAGGAGCAAGAAAATTATCAGGACTTTATTGAGCTATTTAAATTTGACCCCAAAATAGAAAAAATTGGTTTCGACTATCGAGTAAGGACTTTAACACATAACTTCCTAATTGAGCTATTAGCAAAATGTAAAACGTTAGAAGACTTAATTGATATTAAAGAGAAGACGTGGTTTCTGACAGATTTTGCTTTTGATGTTACAGTTAACTCAATGGCACAAACGTTTATAAAACTACATGAGTTTTTTAGGGAAGATGATAAAAAATATTACCAATTTATCAAAAAGCAAATTAAATTTTGGCACTTTAAAACGGAAGAAACTTCTCAGGGAGAAGAGCTATATATAACAATGAACTCACGTGGGCAACAACTGGCCGACAACGAAAATATCAGAGCCAGTTTGTTTGAAAACGAACAGGTTAAGAAGCAACAAATTGAATGGGGGGCAAAATGGGAGACATGGCAGGATTTCTTTTGGCAACACAAAGAGGCAAATGGTAATGCAGATTTCGGATTGAATCAATTTCTTAAATGGGTGAATATTATTGAAACCTTTTCTAATCATATATTCAAGACAAGAGAAGAAGCTGAAAGGAAATATAAAAGCCTTATTAATGACAATCAGCTATTGGATTATGTAACGCTATTTGAAATTGAGCCCTACTTTAAAGCACTTGACGCTCTTATGTCTTATCACAAAGCAGGGAGTTTTGATAGTAGCTATTTTCGCTCGAATTTTTCTCCCGATTGGATGAAGAGCGAAATGAGCCAAATAAATTTGATGAAATTATTACCGGCTTTAATGTACTTGAAAAGCAACCAAGATGCAGAAAAAATGAACAGGTTCGTCCGCTTCTTCAGTAACCTTACATACGACATTGATATAGCTAAAAATCCTGATTCTTCAGTTATCGATGCCATCAGACTTACAAGTCTTTTTCTCAAAAAGGGATATTCAGATATCATCGATATAGTTGAATTTAAAAAAGAATATGCAAGATTTTTGAGTAGCGAAGAAGTCTTTAAGCTTAACTATTTTAAAACTCAAGGCGATTTAAGATTTGATACCGAAAAGGCATTTTGGATTGCAGAGGATTTTCAAGTTCCAAGGGGGAAAATCGGCCACCTTATACAGATGACAATGTTTGACGGCAATTATTCCTTGTTTTCATTTAACCGATGGTCATATATTTACGAAGCTATTTCTAATTTTTCTTTTGAAAAGTTTAAAGCTGTATCGTTACTGTATAGAGAGGCTATAAATAATGAGGCTGAGATATGGGGCAATTTAATTAACACAGAAATGTACGTGAAAGATGTGGACAGACTTTCTGTTGCCGGAAGTTGGAAAGTCAATAACTCAATATTAAGGATGGTATTAGAAAGGTTTACACGTAAAGAAGAAAAATTGATTGACTATTTGATTTCTAAGGAGAGGGCTTTTGTTAAATTATATAAGGATGACGGTGAGTTGCGGGCAGAAAGCGATCCTCAAAAGCAACTTTTTCTTTATTACATTTTACACAAGCGAATACTTAATAAGTGGGCATGGCGAAATTGGAATTTCGGCATGTACGACGGCGATGATTATTTGGATTATGATAGCTTATTTAATAGGAATTTCATTTATCAGTTTTTTAACTCACAATGGCGATATAACGTAGGTTATCAAAGAGGCGCTGGAATTTGGCTACAAGATAATTATGAAAGAAAAAGAAATTATTTTTCTGAATTGATTGCATGGGCTAATTAATTTGCTACTAGGCTAAATAGATATACCTCTACCACCCCTAAATGTTATTTAAACATTTTTATGTAAAATGAAGTTTATAATTTTGATACTTTTTTTGTGAATTTACAAAATTGTTTTTATTTTTGTCCCATCAATAAAAGCAAAATGGCAGAAAAAGTATCAAAAGGATTAATTGTATTAGCTAGAGAATCAAGAGGGATGAGCCAATTGGACTTAGCTAATAAAATTGGTATGTCCCAACAAAACATGGGGAAGATCGAAAGTGGCGATATTGGAATTAAAGAAGACGTATTAGAATCAATTTCAAATATCACGCAATATCCTGTTTCATTTTTCAGGCAAGAAAATGAAGTATATCCTGAGCATTTGGTGTATAGAAAACGAGAAAAGGTAGCCCAAAGCCTTCTCACACCTATAAATGCTAAGGCAAACATAGCAAGGTTCAATATTCAGTTTTTGTTGGATAACCTTAATTCTGAAAAGCCCGACCTCCCTTTTATTGAAGTTTCTGAGAAAGATACGCCAATAGTAATTGCTCAAAAGGTGAGAAGGATATGGAAACTAGATAAGCCCGTCATCGAGAATGTGACATCTCTATTAGAGAGCAAGGGAATATTAGTTACGAGTTTCGATTTTGCAACAGAACGTGTAGATAGCAGGTGTGTTTTAACCATGACAAAGCACCCAATCATAATTTTTAATCAAACTCTTTTAGGCGACCGTCAGCGTTTTTCGTTGGCTTACCAATTAGGACACCTATTAATGCATACAGCGTTTAAACTAAGCTTTGACCAGGATATAGCGCATGAGGCAAATCTGTTTGCAGCGGAGTTTCTTATGCCGGAAAAGGATATTAGAAAAGACTTCGACAATGGTATTACACTACCATTGCTGGCAGAACTAAAGCATAAATGGAAGGCATCTATGATTTCGCTTTTGTACCGGGCAGATGACTTAGGTTATTTAACACCCAATCAAAAGAGATACTTAGTTCAACAGTTCAACGAGCAGAAGCTACGAAGACGTGAACCAATAGAACTTGACATACCGATAGAAAAACCCCATCTCGTACGAAAACTTATAAGCGACATAAAAGCAAAACGAAAACTTGATACTAAAGAGATCGCATCCCTATTTCACTTGAATACCGATGAATTCATAGAACTATACGGATAAGAATAGGCTATCTCAATAATTCACAACAGTTGACCTTAGTAATTCTTAAAACGATATAAAATGGTAGCAAAAGCGAGTACGCCAGAAATGAATGTGAGGCCGTATAGTTATAAGGAGCTTATAACCCTTTACGGCGTAAGCCAACGCACGTTTAAAACGTGGTTAACCCCATTCATGCATGAAATTGGAGAGAAGCATGGTAGATACTTCACTGTAAAACAGATTGAGGTAATATTTGCTAAACTCGGTTTTCCTAAGAACATGCAAGAAGTCTGATTTATGAGGATTGTAGTTAAAGTAGGAGGAAGTTCTGTCCTGAATAGCCCAAATGCAGACAATAGGCTTTTTCATGAATGTAGCTTTAAATTTTTCAACCTGAAAATTAAAGCTATGACGATAGAAGAATTAAAAAGTTATCCGAACTGCGATCACTATACTGATGAACAGGCAGAAGATATCCTACGAACACTTGACAAACTCGCCTCAGTGATATTCGATTATACATGCCACCAATATGGCATAGTAGTTGATAATCAATTAAAGGTGGCAGACAAGGACATTTCAGATAATCATTTAAAAATTGCAGCGTGAAGAACATAGAACTTTTTCAGAAGTTTGCTAAAACCTCAAGTACGCCAATAACTGCTAACATGAAACAAGCAGTAGTGTACACCCGTGTTTCCTCCAAAGAACAGGCTGACAAAAATCTGAGCCTTGACTTCCAGCGAAAAACGATTATCGAGTATGCTACAAGAAGCGGTACAGAAATACTTGAATATTTTGGAGGAACATACGAAAGTGCAAAAACTGATGGACGAAAGGAATTTCAGCGTATGCTTGAGTTCATCAGGAAAAACAAGGGTCGGGTAAGCCATATCCTTGTATATACGCTGGACAGGTTTAGCAGGACAGGGGGAGGAGCAATTAAATTAGCCCAAGATTTACGTGACAAGTATGGGGTTACGGTTTTTGCGGTAACACAACCCACTGATACTACTAATGTAAGCGGGGTATTTCAACAAAATATTCAATTCCTATTTAGCGAGTTCGATAACCAGTTGAGGAAGCAGCGTGCCGTCGCTGGTATGAAGGAGAAATTTGAGAAAGGTATATGGTGTTTAAAACCACCATTAGGTTATGATGTGACTAAGTTAAATGGAGAGAGAAAAATAGTAATCAATAAAACTGGCCAACATCTGAAAAAGGCTTTTCAATGGAAGCTACAAGGAATGAAAAATGAAGAGATTTTAGTAAAACTGAAATCCCTTGGTTTAGTAACTTATAAGCAGAAGTTATCTCAAATATTTTCAAACCCGTTTTATTGTGGCATTATTGTAAACAAGATGCTTAACGGAAAGCCAATCACCGGAACTCACCCAAGTATCGTTTCAGAAGCTGATTTTCTAGCTGTAAATAACATTCGCAAGTCTGCGAATAAGTATGGAGTGCCACATAAGGACGAAATTGAAGCACTTCCACTAAAGGTATTCATGAAATGCGACCACTGCAGTAAGGGCTATACAGGCTATATCGTAAAGAAGAAAAACCTCTACTACTATAAGTGTAGGACTAAAGGTTGCAACTGTAATAAAAATGCAAAAGACTTGAATAACAGCTTTATTAGCTATTTGGACACTTATGCCGTTCAACCTGAATTAATAGAGCCGCTTTACAAATTGATGGGTGAAAAGTTCGATACTCTTAATTTAACCCATGACGATCAATTAAAGCAGCTTAAAAGCCAGTTATCTGCCCTACAGGAGAAGATAGATAACTCAGAAGAGAGTTACTTCATTACAAAGCAAATGAGCGAAGAAACGTACAAGAAATTCATGGGCAAGTACAGTGAGGAAAAGGCGAAAATCCTCGATGCGATGGACACTTGTGGTAAAGATTGTTCGAACCTTTCAGATTACTATATTTCGGCGCTGAGGTTTTCGATGAAACTCCCTACAGTATGGGCTTCCAGCCCTGTTACGGTGAAAGAGAAAATTCAAGAAACCATTTTTCCCGAAGGAATACTATATAACTACAAAAATCAGGCATTTCGAACCGAAAAAGTAAATGAGGTATTTTATCATATTGCAAGCCTGACAAGCAATTCAGGCGGAAATGAAAAAGGACAGACCAACACTAAAGTTGATCTGTCCTATCAAGTCGGGATGACTGGATTCGAACCAGCGGCCTCTTCGTCCCGAACGAAGCGCGCTACCGGGCTGCGCTACATCCCGAAAATTTCGGGGTCAAAAATAATAATTTCATTTGGGATCGTAACTTCTTCGCCTATGGCTACAATACTGCTGCCGCCCAATTTGTAAAAGGTTACTTTTGATTTTTGACCTTTGAATTTTGAAATAAGAAAATGCAGCAGTCAGTAAGCTTTCCGTCCGGCAAAGTGGATTATATTTTTTATCGGAAGGATGCCTATTCCAGGCCGTCTTTCGAACAGTTAATGCATTTGTACCATCTGCAGAACGTTGTCATTGTCACAGATGAGCATGTTGCCAAAATGTATGAGCCACTTTTAAAGGGACATAAAACCTTGGTAGTGCCTCCGCTGGAGAGCAGCAAAGATCTGCACACTATTGGAGCATTGTCGCGCCAGCTGCTGGATCTTGGTGCAGATCGCAATACGCTGTTAATTGGCATGGGCGGTGGTGTTGTTACAGATATTGTGGGGTTTCTGGCATCGGTATATATGCGTGGTGTGTCGTTTGGTTTTATTCCTACTACACTGCTGGGTATGGTAGATGCTGCTGTGGGTGGTAAGAACGGCGTTAACCTGGGACTAAACAAAAATCTTATTGGTACTATAACACAACCCAAATTCATTTTTTACGACACTGCTTTTTTGCAGACGCTACCCAACATTGAGTGGAGCAATGGCTTCGCCGAGATCATAAAGTACGCATGCATATTTGACAGCCAGTTGTTCGATGAGCTGAGCGCTAATAATATCTCTCATTACAAAGATGATAGCGAGGTGTTGATCTCGCTTATAGAGCGGTGCGTAGCCTGGAAAAATAAAACGGTGACCGAAGATGAAAAGGAGACCGGTGTGCGCAAGCTGCTGAACTTTGGCCATACTGCGGCGCATGCTATAGAGAATATGTATGAGCTGCCACATGGCAAGGCGGTAGCTATAGGCATGGTTATAGCCTGTATGCTCTCTGAACAGATCACCCACCTGGGCAAAGATGCGACAGTACGGGTAAAGGCGCTTTTGCAGTTATACCACCTGCCGGTGAGCCACGCTATAAATGCCGCTAAGGCGATGGAAATACTGAAAGCCGACAAAAAGCGCAAGGGTGACCATATAGACTATATTGTGCTTGAAAAAATAGGGCAGGCCGCTGTGCGTCCACTCCCTTTCGATGTTATTGAAAATGCCCTTAAAGAATATGCAAGTCACAATTGATCCTGCCCTAATCAATGGCACGGTTGCGGCACCGGCATCTAAAAGCTATACACAGCGTGTGCTTGCTGCGGCTTTATTGCACAAAGGCACAACCGTTATTCGTAATGCCGGCGACTCGGCTGATGAACAGGCCGCGAAGGAAATTATACAGCAACTTGGCGCCAAAGTCTCCTTTACTGCTCCCGGAAAAATTCAGGTGATCAGTGCTGGCGTTGCTCCCGTTTCCGGCCACATTCATTGTGGCGAGAGTGGGCTTGCCGCGCGGCTGTTTACGCCTATAGCTGCTTTAAGTAGTGCTGCAGTGACGATAGAAGGAGCAGGTAGCCTGTTGCAACGCCCGATGGCGGGCTTCAACGAAGTATTACCTGCATTGGGTGTCACCGTTACTGGCTTTAATGGCCGGCTGCCGGTTACTGTGCAGGGGCCGCTCACACCTGTCTCTGTGAGTATAAACGGCGCAGATGGCTCTCAATTTTTAAGTGGATTACTGTTTGCGATTTGTGCGGCTGCTACTACCAGGGTTGCAGTAGGTGTGGCGGAACTAAAAAGCAAACCGTACATAGATCTTACGCTTGAGGTACTAGGTCATTTCGGCTGGCCGGTTGTTCATCATGACTATAAAGAATTTTCAATCGATCCCTCGCTGTTTACAAGTCGGGATACAGTAGAAATCGACGCTGAGGGCGACTGGAGCAGCGCTGCTTACCTATTGGTCGCAGGCGCTATAGCTGGCAACATCGAAGTGGCCAATCTGAACATCAACTCAAAGCAGGCAGACAGGGCAATCATTGATGTGCTGCGCGATTGTGGGGCTTCCATTACAGTAGGCGCTGATAATATATCGGTAGCAAAAAGCCGCATGCGCGCTTTCGAGTTCGATGCCACCGATCGTCCGGATCTGTTTCCTGTTCTTTCCATATTAGCGGCCTGTTGCGATGGGGAGAGCTACATAAGAGGCGTTCATCGTTTGTTTCACAAAGAGAGCGACCGTGCGCAGAGTATCTCAGAGATGCTGGAGAATTTTGCCTTTCCATTTTCTATGGAAGATGACTGCCTTTGTATCACCGGTGTAAGGAAATTGCAGGGTACGGTTATTGATGGTTACAACGACCATCGCATAGTTATGGCGGCGGCTATAGGTGCGCTTCGTGCAAATGGCCCTGTAGACATTACCTGTGCAGATGCAGTTAAAAAATCCTACCCCGCCTTCTTCACCGATTTGATTTCCTGCGGCGCTAAGTGTACTTTTAATCAGGAATAAGCAAATGAGAAAGTAGGCGTATTAATACAGTATACTGTTTTCTGAGCTGTCCGGTTAGGGGATTGTCTCTATACAAGTTTAGGTGATGAACACATTCGGTACCATATTTCGCATCAGCATTTTCGGGGAGTCTCACGGGCCGTGGGTTGGCGTCACTATTGATGGTTGTCCGGCCGGTATCGATCTGCAGGAAAGCGATCTGTTACCCGATCTTGAACGGAGGAAGGCAGGTGCCTCAGGCACCACACCGCGAAAAGAGGAGGACGTTCCGGTATTCGTAAGTGGTGTGTTCAATAACAAGACAACAGGCGCCCCACTCACTATTGTCTTTGAAAATAAAAATACCCGCTCAGCCGACTATGATGCCATAAGAGCTACACCACGTCCCGGTCATGCCGATTTTGTTTTGCATAGAAAGTTTAATGGCTTCAACGACTATCGTGGTGGCGGTCATTCTTCCGGCCGGCTTACGGTAGCATTGGTTGCTGCCGGGGTAATTGCCAAAAAGATATTGCCTGCTATTGCAATTAACGCGTCGGTGGTAGAGGCGGGGGGAGACGCCGATATTGATGCGGCAATAAGCAGAGCTATAGAAAACCAGGATAGTATTGGTGGCATTGTGGGTTGCACAGTTACCGGCTTGCCGGTGGGGCTTGGCGACCCGTTTTTTAATTCTGTAGAGTCTGTTATCAGCCATGCCGTATTCTCCATACCGGCTATTAAGGGCATTGAGTTCGGCAGTGGCTTCGCGGCAGCGCGTATGCATGGTAGTGCGCACAACGACGCTATTGTGGATGAGCTCGGTACCACCGGTACTAATAATTCTGGCGGCATAAATGGTGGCATTACTAACGGCAACGAGCTCTATTTTCGTGTGGCGGTAAAGCCTACCAGCAGCACTCCAAGGGAGCAGCAAACATGGAACAGCGCCTCTAAATCTGTAGCATCTTTCACCGTTAAAGGCCGTCACGACCTCTGCATTGCCCTTCGGGTGCCAGTGGTTGTTGAGGCAGTTACCGCTATTGCGCTGGCAGATCTGCTGTTTATGGCAAAAACAATCTAAAATTTCTGTTAATTTTCTTAAAAGTCGTCTTCTGTGGATAAATTGAGTATTTATACGTTCTCAATGCAACATGAATAGTATTAGATTTGCCGCTGTATTTAACATTCACATTTAATTTCAAAAAAAACAATTTATGAAAAAAGTACTTTTACTCTCTATCGGTGCCGCAATGAGCTTTGGCGCCTTCGCACAGAGTGCATCTAAAGTTGCTCGTATTGGAAAAACAACTAATGCGCAGGCAGGTGTTGCGCGTTCGCACAACAGGACCTCTGCTATAGGTAGCGTGGATACCCTGGGTCATATCTCATCTACAGACACACTTGCTGCATATATTGCAGGAGCAGATAGCGGATATTGTGCTGGTATTGACGTTTATGAAGATATGGGTTTTGCTGAGCGTTTCGACTTCTCTACTGCCGATAGCTCACTCCAGGTTCTTGGTGTTATAGCTTTATTTGCAGGCAATGTTAATCCAGCATCTACTCATACTGCTGTGTTTAAAGTGTGGTCAGCAGGTGCTAAGGTTAGCGCCGGCATCACAGGCCGTCCTTTCGTTTTTGAAAGTGGTTTCCCGAACACTGTACTTGCTTCTCAGTCTGTGCCTTTCACCCAGCTCGGCGTTGGTGGTGTTAATTCTGACACTCCGAAAATACACATGTTCGCTACTCCAACTGCGTACCTGAATAAGTCATTCTTCGTTGGTTGCACTATCAATTACACATGGGCTACTTTGGCTGGTGATACTGTTGGCCTTTACAGCAATCTTAATGGTGAGCGTACTACTGCAGTTTACACTGTGTCTGGTACAGATACTATTATCAACAACAAAAATGCAACACAGTATTCAGATGCTTCATGGCATGACAATGCAACTGATAATTTTCAGCTGTATTACAACTACTTTTTGTTCCCAATCGTAAGGGTTGGTGCTGCAAACCTTTCAGTAAGTGGTGTTCAGAGGAACGATCTTACGTTCTTCGGTAACTATCCTAACCCAGCAGTTAACAGCACAAACATCAAGTTCTCTTTAGCTACTGCTAACGATGTTACGATCTCTGTTTCTGATATCAATGGTCGCACAGTCAGCACTATCAAGGAAATTAATCTTTCTGCTGGTGAGCACATTGTACCGGTTTCTACTACCGATCTGGCAGCTGGTGAGTACATCTATGTAGTTCGCACTGCTACCGGTAACGGTATTGCAAGCAAAATGACTGTAATAAAATAATTTTTCTATCATTCAGTTATTGATGTCCCCGGCTATTTTTTAGCCGGGGATTTTTTTTAGCATCCTTACCGCAGGGGCTTTAACGCAGATTTATGAATAAAACTGCTCTCCTATAAGTCAGGAAGCGTAATTTTAGCCCAAATAGAATTTTAGGCATGAAGAAATTATTTATACTTACAGCAGCGTTATTATCAGTTTGTGTTTCTTTCGGGCAGCGCGCTGTACATACCTCTGCAACTCCTTTAAACAGCGTTAACGGTAACCATTTTGCTTTTTCTGCGAGCGATTCACACCTTAGGACCAGCTCGATCGGTGATACCTTGCTGCTTTCAAATATTCTTGCTGCCGATACTCCTTTGGTCATATATACCGCGGGCAGTGCCGCGAACGGTTACCTCACGGGTACAGATACTTTTGGAGACCAGGGTTTTGCTGAGCGCTACGATCTGAATGGTACTACAGTAGATAGCTCCATTGTAGTACTTGGTGTTGTCGCTGAGTTTCATGGCAAGGTAAATCCGCTGTCTACCCATTTTGTTACTTTTAAGGCCTGGTCTGTAGGCGTAAATACCCCGCTTAGATCCACTATTGCGTATAGTGGCTTTCCCCAGGGAACCCTGGCTGGTATAGATGTTCCCTTCACACAGTTGGGCATTGGCACCACGGCTGATACAATTAAGGCTTACCTTTTCGCTGCGCCCACTGTTACCCTTCAGAATTCTTTCTTCGTGGGCTACTCCATGAGCTACAATTTTGCAACTTTGGCCGGCGATACCATAGGGCTTGCATGCTCTGTAAACGGCGACCGTACAAGTGTTCCATATACCGTTTACACGCATAGCGATACTATTCGTAATAGCGCAGGCACAGCAGATTCAGTCATCACAACAGTATCAGATACTACAGTGAATGTGCAGAACGCGACACAGTGGTCAGATGGTATATGGCATGATAACTACTCTGATAACGACTCTCTTTTCAACAATCTTGCCATATACCCAATAGCCGTTATTGGCAACCCTACGGGCCTAAAAGGCATCACGCGCAACAACCTTACGTTCTTTGGCAATTTCCCTAATCCGGCAGCAAGCAGCACTAATATTCGTTTTTCGCTCTTAAGGGCCACTGATGTGTCTCTGCAGGTTATGGATATGAATGGGCGGGTCGTTAATTCTGCTACAGAAGATAATCTCTCTGCCGGCGAGCACACCATCACATTTAATACATCTGCTCTTCCCGCAGGTGAGTATATCTACATTATTCACACATCTGCCGGGGATGGCATCGCCAGTAAAATGGTAGTTGCACATTAATTGCCAGGCAAAAAAATAATCCCAAATTCCGTAGAGCATATTTTTTCGGAATTTGGGATTTTTTTTTGCCTGTCTGTGAGTGTTTATTTTCCAGGCTTAATTGGCTTACATGTTTTTAGTAGCTTTTTGCTATCTATAAGTTTATTCAGATCTGCTGCCGGCCTCTTAAAGGAGCGTTTGGATCCGCAATCGCATATAGAACTGAACGGATCCTTATCAATGATCATTTTATACAATTCGTCTGTAGATGGAACCGTTGGCAAGGCTGCATACTTCTCCCAGGTCATTTTTAAAAAAGCCGTGTTCGCTCCTATTCCGCGGTTGTCCAGCAGGTAGCCCTTGTGTAGTTCTGTAGGCAACATAGCGCTGCCACCCGCTTTTACATCATGCGGGTCAGGATAGCTTTCAATTCTCGACTTGTCTTCAGAAAGTACTACTGGCACCAGTCTTTTATAATTCGCTTTTGTTTTGTAAACGATGGCATGTGGTCCTGTCACCATAGCCTTTTGCGCTGTTGCTACATCTGCGGCGCCTGCACAGATGATTGTAGATAATAAGATTGCCTTTGCGTTCATGGATCAATGTTTAAAGAAGCGTTGAGTTCTTTCACTAAAAGCAAACAACATTCCGGTAATGGAATGTTGTTCACGTTTTGCCTTTATCTGATTTATTTTGCGATAGTTATTTTCTGGTTGACAAGGCCACCATCAGTTACTACCTGTATGAAATAGATGCCAGGTGCAAATGAGCCTACAGGCACGGTAAATTCACCTATGCTGTTTATATCACTGCTATAAACTTGTTTACCCTGTATGTCCGAAATACGCGTAGTTATTGCGCGCACGTTAGTGCCGCTCAGGTCTATGGTAATATGGTCACTGGCGGGGTTAGGGTATATTTTAGCTGCCGATAGATCTACATCAGGAAGGTTTGTTGTTGAAGTAGAAGTGCGGGTAATGCTGCCTATTTTTAGCTTATAAGAGCCCGTGCTGCCGGCAAATTTTGGCGAGCAATGGAACATAACCGTACCACCAGTACCACCGGTCAGGTTTATTGTTCCTGCCATCGTAGCATCATATGCAGATGACCAACTCGATCCGCCATTGGTAGAATAAGACCAGACTGCGTCAACCGAATAGGAACCGGCATCATCGCTGCTTAGCATATCATTTATCCTTGCAGATATGGTGTAGTTATATCCTGCGGGCAGTACCACCTTGTAGTAATCCTGGTCCGAAGAGTTGTGGAAGTTAGACCCTGGTGTTCCGGTAGCGGCAGTGCTGCCTGTCCATGTTAGCGTAGAGCTGAGATTGTAAGCGGTACCTGCTGTATTGTTGACCTCATAAATATCTGCAGGTACTGGTGGAGCAACAACATTAATAAACACAGGGTTTTCGAAATAATCAGATCCGCCATAATACCACCCTGTACCATCGTTATAAGCAAATGTCAGCAGGTAAGTGCCTGGGGCAGCCGTGATGCTCGATGTGCTGAAGGTAAGGTATGGGCTGCTATATAGATACCCCATTGGTAATGTCATGCCGCTCATTACCTGTATTGTAGAGGCGATTGTTCCGTCTGTATTCAGAAGCACCACCTCATAGCTGCCGGAAAAATCCGTTGAGCCACCGTTATATACATTCAGATTAACAGATGCCGCGCTGCCTTGCACAAAGGTGGCAGGAGATGGCAACATGTCTGAGTACAGTTCTATAGGCGCAGAATTTGTTACTGTCATCGGCACAAAATTCGTGTAGGAACCACCATCCGGCACTGCAGTCCAGCCGCTGCTGCCCGTAGCGCGGTATAAAATACCAATTGTATAAGAGCCTGGCAGCATGCTCAGCAGGCCGGTAGTGGGAAATGAAAGATCCGGGCTGAAATAGTAGCCGGCAGGTAGTGTAGTACCAGTAACAGAATCAATGAAAGACACAAATGAGCCGGATGCATCATAAGCCGCCGCTGCGAAATCGCCGGTATAGTCGGATGTGCCACCATTGTACACACTGGTCGTAACCGTAAACGCCTGGGTATAATAAATGGCTGACGATGTCAGGTTTACATAATCATAAAGCGCCAGCGTAGAAGGCGTAGTTACTGTTCCGTTTGGCTTAATGCCGAACACGGCCTGCTGATCGCTATTGAAGCCACCACCGCCGCCGCCTGTACCTAAAGCAGGTGGGTTCAGTGCATCAATTAAATAGTAGCCATCAGGTCCGCTGCCACCCCATCCCCAGTTTACGTGCATTTTGTTTGATGCGTCATAGCCATCAAATACAAAGCAGTGCCCGCCGGCAGTTCCAAACCCAACATACAATACCGGGCGTCCGGCATCAAGGTCTGTTTCGATCATATTGATCCATGATACGTCAGAATAGGAGGCGCGTTGCTCGCCGTGGAGTGATGCATCATAACCAAAGAAATTTTTCAGTGAATATTCCGCACAATATGGGGCTGTAGCAGTTGATGATGAGATAACGTAAGCCCCGCTTTCTGACGGTGAGTAGTCCATATTTATACTTATACCCACGTCCGACATAAGCTTCGCCACGGCAGCATTTGAACCAGTAAGGTGGTTTGGCATAGATGACCAGTTATAAGTGGTGGCACCGAAATTTGCAGACAGTGTGCCATAAGAGGTAGTGGAATACGAGTGCGAGCCTGTGCCTGTAGTAGGCCAGTTCCAGAATTTCATGATCTGGGCGGTGGCAGTAGCTACGCAGCCCGTTACACTTAGCGCACCAACACCAGCATCATACGGGCAATCATCATTGTACCAGGGGGATTGGTCCCATGTGGTGCTCAGCAAAGGAGACACTGTTGTTGTCCTTTCGCCTGAGTGGCGCG
Source organism: Chitinophagaceae bacterium (assembly GCA_947446645.1). Classification (GTDB taxonomy): domain Bacteria; phylum Bacteroidota; class Bacteroidia; order Chitinophagales; family Chitinophagaceae; genus Nemorincola. The sequence goes on from CANFHA010000013.1 coordinate 20,416, forward strand.
ATACCTTGTCGTTGAGCAGATCATTCCAGTATTTAGCTATTTCTGCTGATGCAGCCACATTGTTCGCTATCACATAGTTGATCTGTTTGTTGTAGTTCTCAAAAAAACCGGTCACTGTGGAAGGTATGCGGTCGCCCCTGAATTTGCGGTCAAGAGAGTACCCGATCACGGGTGTCACTCCGTCTTCAGCAGCTACAATTACAAAGCAATGTTCGCCGCTGAATACATAAAACAGGGGAGTGGCTGCGCCCGAGGTGTAAGCAAGTTGCAGGTCGTCGGCGCTTTGCACAGCGCCGCTGCTGTGTTGCTTCAGGTAGTTATAGCCCACCGCTCTTGCTGTGTTTTGAGACACGGCGGTTGCAAAAGTGGTCCCCGAAAAGGCAAGCAGCAGTAATAAGAGTAAAAGGTTTATTTTCTTCATAAGGTTGGTTTAGTGCGCAATATAGTAAATCAATTAATAAATTATTGTTACCCACAAGTTATCTTTAAAAATGGCATCAATTAAAATATTGTCCGTTATTTCAATTTGTCATTATTTTTATGGCGCTCGGCATCACGAATATTCTTTTTTTCAAAATTTTTGCCCAGCGCCTCAGTCAGGTCTACGCCAGTTTGGTTAGCCAGGCACATAAGCACCCACAGTACATCGGCCATTTCGTCGGCCATGTTTTTTTTGTTATCGCTCTCTTTAGCCGATTGTTCTCCGTATTTCCTTACCATTATCCGCGATAGCTCGCCCACCTCCTCCATCAGTATACCCAGGTTTGTGAGTTCATTGAAGTAGCGCACACCCACTGTCGTTATCCAGTTGTCCACCTGTTGCTGTGCCTCTCTTATTGTTATGTCCATGGCAAATAAGAATTTGTTTGTTTACACAAAATAATAGAACTTCCACGTTTTTAAGCGAAAAGTTCAAAATCAGGATGCGATCATACTCAAGCGATATAGAAGCGGCGGATGCCCTCAAGGAGCAAGCAGCAGTTGTGCGTAAGGCAATAGGAAAGATAATAGTAGGGCAGGAAGATGTGGTTGAGAAAATGATTATTGCCATCTTATGCAACGGTCATAGTCTGCTGGTAGGTGTGCCCGGCCTTGCAAAAACGCTGCTGGTAAAGACTATTGCAGATGTGCTCGACCTGTCTTTTAAACGTATACAGTTTACCCCCGATCTTATGCCTAGCGATATAGTTGGGGCTGAGATACTGAATGAGCAACGTAGTTTCCAATTCATAAAGGGGCCGATATTTGCCAACATCATCCTCGCCGATGAAATTAACCGTACACCGCCCAAAACACAGGCAGCCCTGCTGGAAGCTATGCAGGAACGTAATGTAACCGCTGGCGGCACCGTATACAAGTTGCCCGCTCCATTCTTCGTTCTGGCTACACAGAACCCGATTGAGCAGGAAGGTACTTATCCACTTCCTGAGGCCCAGCTGGACCGTTTCATGTTCCAGGTAACGCTCGACTATCCAAGTTTTGCAGAAGAAGTCATGATCGTTCGTAACACTACAGGGTCATCCGTGCAGGAGCTTACCAAAGTAATGACGGGTGAGGATATAATGCATTTCCAGGACCTGGTGCGCCGTGTGCCGGTGCCAGACAATGTGCTCGAATATGCGGTCGGTCTTGTACAAAAAACACGTCCGGGTCCTAAAAATGTCAATCCGGCTGCAAGTCAGTATATATCCTATGGCGCAGGACCTCGCGCTTCCCAATACCTTGTATTAGGTGCTAAGTGCCATGCGCTGCTGCAGGGCAAATACTCGCCGGACATAGAAGACGTTCGTGCCATGGCTATGCCGGTACTGCGCCATCGCGTGTTAAGAAACTACAAGGCCGAAGCAGAAGGAATTACCCAGGAGTCGCTGATAAAGCAGCTGCTATAAGCATACTTTCAGCATGGCCACTGCAAAGACAGACAATATCCAATCTATACAGTTTCTGAGGGGTATTGCCGCGTTTATGGTGCTGGTTTTCCATTCCATCCTGGCAAAAAATTTCCCCACCACCTACCATGTGCAGGAGGTTTCCCGTTATGGCCATTTTGGTGTCAGCGTCTTCTTCGTAATATCAGGCTTTATCATACCGTACTCCATGTTCATCAAGGATTACCGGATATCTGATATAAAAAGTTTTTTTATCAAGCGCCTGCTCCGCATAGAGCCGCCTTACGTTATCTCCATAGCGCTCATTCTGCTGCTCAATTATTCCAATACATGGTCAGCCTGGTATAAGGGGCCGCCGTTCACTGTAGACTGGCTGAATGTTTTTAGTCACCTGGGCTACATAAATACGATCACCCGCCAGCCATGGCTCAATGATGCATACTGGACCCTGGGCATAGAGTTCGAGTACTATGTCATTCTTGCGTTTACTTATCCGCTTATTACTCACCGCAACAAAGCGGTGCTGCTTGGTGCCTACTTCCTTATGCTGGCGGCCTCATTTATACACGATGAAGGCCAGAATATATTTAGTCACCTGCCGCTCTTCCTGACTGGCATTGCGTTGTTCCTTTTTCGCAGCAAAAAGATATCGCTGTATGAATTCGTGTTTATGACGGTTGCTGCCCTGGCAGTTCTGTTGCGTTTTGGCCTGCCCATCTTCCTGTTTGCAGTCGCCACGCTATTCTGCATCCAATTTATTAAAAGGGTACCTAAGGCATTCCTCTTCCTGGGCACGGTGTCTTACTCACTTTATCTCACGCACAATATGGTGGTTACCCGCCTGTGGGGCCTGTTTGATAGATATGCACCTGGTATCGGGATTTGGGTCCGTTGGGTACTGTGTCTTGCACTTTGCGTTTTAGTAGCGTACATTTATTATCTGCTGGTCGAAAAGCCTTTTCTTAATTTGAGCAAAAGGCTTTTGTTCAGGCATCCCGGCTCCCAGGGCAGGGCTACACAGGTAGCAGCCGGAGAAAAAATGATAACAGAAAAAACTAACTGATCTTATGGAAAACATACAAGAGAAAGCTCATTTCCTCAAAGAAGAATTTACTCAGGGCCTTGCAGAGCTGGATGCGGATACCCCGCGTAAATGGGGCAAAATGAACCTGCAACAGATGATAGAGCACATGGCCGAATACGTTAGCATTGCCAGTGGCAAATCATCCGTACGCAATGTAACACCAGAAGCCACGCTTCCCCGCATGCAGGCATTTCTTGCCAGCGAAAAGCCATTTCCGGAAAACACACCTAACGTATTGTTGCCCGATGAGCCAGCTCCCGTGAAGCACGCTACAAAAGAAGAAGCCATCGCAGAGTTGCAAACGGAGATCGATAATTTTTTGGCTGTATATGAGCAAAACGAAGGGAGAATAACCCCGAATCCATTCTTCGGCGACCTCGATTTTGAGCAACAGGTACAGCTACTGCATAAGCATGCTACGCATCACCTGCGGCAGTTTGGGGTAGAGGTGTGACACTATTGCGCAAATACCTGAAAATGCAATGTCGTCCTGAGCCCCGCCGAAGGATGACATTGCATTTTCATTCCAGGCTAACCAGCATTTGTGAGGGTGGCTACGAAAAACTATTGCTTCACAAATTTTTCCGAAAACACTTTCCCGTTATCATTATTACGCTCTCGCAATAAATAACTACCGGGTTGCGTCATTTTGTTGCCCTAACGAAGCACACAAGCAGGCAGGAAAGAAAAATATTTTATAGGATTTATGTATTTTTCCATCAAAGGCATGTGAATAATTAAAATTTAACAATTATCCCTGGGGTCCAATGCGATTCGGGAATGAGCAAAAATCGTAACTTTATTAAAAGGAAATTATCTGCTGATGACATATCACATTCGCATAAAAAAGGACTACGCAGAGGCCATAATAGCGGACCTTCAAAAAAAAGATGCTCTCGAATTTGTGCCGGAAGAGGAAGCGTTTGAAGTTCCTCAATGGCAGAAAGATGAAGTGCGGGAAAGAATTGAGAAATATAAAAATAATCCGGAGTTGCTGATTGATGAAGCCTCATTTCTAAACATGCTTAATGAAGATTAGTCACTATGGCTGACTATAAGCTCATCTTCACACCAGAGGCCAGGGAGGATGTGAAAACTGCTGAAAAGTACTACAATGGCCAATTGCTCGGATTGGGTAGAAGGTTTAAAAATGATGTAAAACTCCAGCTATTATTGCTGAAACACAATCCGTTCACAAGAGCTGTCAGATATGACAACGTTAGATTTGCCTTGTTGGATAATTTCCCATATTCCATTCATTACACAATTGGCGAAACTGAAATAGTCATCTACGCCGTAATATGTGATTACCGGAACCCCGCACAATATTGGGTACATGGCGATAAGTACGAATAAGACACCAACTAATTAGCCAATCAAAATCTTTAACTTGCATAGCTTTTCCAGCTGATCGCAGCGTTTACTTTTATGTTTTGATTTTTAACTTTTGAATTATACCATGTCTCTTACTCAATTAAAGAATTATGCCGAGGGCAAATGGGTTGCCGGAACAAAAAACGGCGAAACATTGCACAATGCAGTTACCGGTGATGCCATATACACAGCCAGCAGTGATGGCCTCGACTTTGGTGCCATGATGCAGTATGCACGTAAAGTAGGTGGGCCCGCATTGCGCAAGCTTACTTTTCAGCAGCGTGGCCGCATGCTCAAAGCGCTGGCCATGTACCTTATGGAGCGCAAAGAATATTTTTACACCATCAGTGCTTACACGGGCGCTACTCGTGGAGACTCCTGGGTGGATATAGAAGGCGGTATCGGCAATCTATTTGCCAACGCCAGCCTTCGCCGCCAGTTTCCTGATGAGCGTTTTTATGTAGATGGCGATACCGCTAAGCTGTCTAAAAACAACACCTTCATTGGCCAGCACATCATGGTGCCGCGCGAGGGGGTGGCCATACATATTAATGCATTCAACTTCCCGGTATGGGGCATGCTGGAGAAGATTGCAGTAAACCTGCTTGCGGGTGTGCCGGCAATAGTAAAACCCGCTACGCTTACATCATATCTTACAGAGGCGGTCTTTGAAGAGATCATTAAGTCTGAGATATTCCCGGCTGGTTCACTGCAGCTTATCTGCGGCTCGGCACGCGGCATACTCGATCATATAGAGACAGAAGATGTGGTCACCTTCACCGGTTCCGCATCCACGGGGCGTATGCTCAAGTCGCACCCACGCATTCTTTCTGAGGCTGTTCCGTTCAACATGGAGGCTGATTCGCTCAATTGCTGTATACTCGGTCCTGATGTGCATCCCGGCATGGCCGAGTTCGATATTTTTATTAAGGAAGTAGTACGTGAAATTACCACCAAGGCAGGACAGAAGTGTACAGCCATTCGCCGCATCATAGTACCTGCCGATAGGGTAGAGGATGTGCAAATAGCACTTGGCAAGCGTTTGCAAACTACCACCATTGGCGATCCTTCTATCAAAGAGGTGCGCATGGGCCCGCTGGCTGGCATCAGTCAGCGCCAGGAAGTGCGCGAGAAAGTACACCAGCTTGCCAAATCACAGCAGATAGTAATAGGCGACCTCGAAAAATTTGAGGTGATAGGTGCAGATAAGGAGAAGGGTGCATTTATGTCCCCACTCATATTCCTCAACACTGATCCGTTTAAAAATACGGATTGTCACAACATAGAGGCATTCGGCCCGGTATCTACTATCATACCTTACAACAACCTTGACGAGGCTATAGAACTGGCACGCATGGGCAAAGGTTCACTGGTAGCATCTGTGATCACGGCCGATGATGATATAGCCAAAGAAATAGTACTGGGCGCGGCCAGCATGCATGGCCGTATATTGGTGCTTAATGCCGACTGTGCTAAGGAAAGCACAGGCCACGGCTCACCTATGCCATTACTGGTGCATGGCGGCCCGGGCAGGGCCGGCGGTGGCGAGGAAATGGGCGGCAAGCGTGGTGTGCTGCATTACCTGCAGCGCACAGCTATCCAGGGATCACCCACCACGCTTACCCGCATTACCAATGTATACCAGCAGCACGGCAAGCAGCACGAAACAGATGTTCATCCGTTCAAGAAATATTTTGAGGAGCTGGAAATAGGGGAGACCCTTGTTACCGCAAAGCACACCGTTACAGAGGCAGACATTACCAACTTTGCGAACGTAAGCGGCGACAACTTCTACGCCCACATGGATGCTACATCTCTGGAAGGCACCATATTCACCGGCCGTGTGGCCCATGGCTACTTTGTGCTCTCCAAGGCCGCAGGGCTTTTTGTAGATGCAAAGAAAGGTCCTGTATTGCTTAACTATGGTATAGATGAAGCCCGCTTCACCAAGCCCGTGTATCCGGGCATGACCATCGGCGTGCGCCTCACCGTAAAAGAAAAAACAGCACAGGAAAAACGCACGCCGGAAGACATAGCCAAAGGTATAGTTCGCTGGTTGGTTGATGTGTATGACGAGACGGGGGAAACTGTTGCAATTGCCATCATACTCACGATGGTGAAAATGAAGAACCAGGAGGGAGTTTGATAAAATGATGGCAGCTTTGAAGGAATATAGCCATTTGACCCGCATGATGATCGTCTTTGAGTCCGTTCCGTATTTTGATATGAACTACTGCGTCGACTGGGCAATTGAGATGCTTCGATTAAATTATGAAACTCCTAGCTTATTAATTCTAGCAGGTCTCACGAAGCCTGTTGATACCTACGAAGCCAAACCTTATCTGCGAAACGCGCTAAAGGAGTTGAATTTAAAGCAAAAGACAGGTGATGAAGGCTTGATTACTTACTGTAGTTATCTTGTAAAAGAGATATCACAGTCGATAAGAGTAAAGGGAAATTTGTATAAGCTTTGTAATTTCTTCACTGATGTCGACTATCCGAAATTCTTAAATGATTTTACCGTCTTTATTATGCTTGGGATGATTTAAATCGTGGATGTCATCAGTGGTATTGGGATGGGGCAGATATCGCCAACATAGAAACTATTGTGCTCGAAAACGCCGAACAATGGTTGATAGAATACAAAATGTACTATGAAGACACCATATGAAATCTTCGTAGTACCCGCCATTTCTAAGCCTCTGGCACGTGTTTTCCGCTATCGTCGTCCGTACACCCCAAAGTGCAGCCCTAGTAAAAAAATCATTTTGCCGCATACTTTGCCGGTCCCGCCACATTGCAATTCACCGATCCCGTCAGGGACTTGCTGCCTTTCTCTCCGGCAACCCATAGTTTGAAGCTGCCCTCCACGTGAGCGCCCGTAGCATTGGTAATGTTTACCTCAGCACTATCTACGCTGTATTTTTGGGTATCATTTACAAACGAAATAAAGCTTTGCGCTTCAGCTATTTTGTTTTCTGAGGAGCCTTCGCCTACCGCCTTGCTTTCATTCTTCGCTTTATACACACCAGTACCGCTCAGCGGACCTATTGCGTTTACTATTGCAAATGATACAGGTAGGTTAGATGCGGGGTTATGATAGATGAGTGTAAACGAAGAATGCTCCGATCCTTTCAGAATACCGCAATTGTAAAAAAAGCTATCGGTAATGTCTTTAAAGTTTTTGTGTCCTGCCGGTGCAAATCTGCCAGTCGAGTGTTCCTCACTTGTAGTGTCTTCCATGCTCACGAAAGTTACAATGCCATTCGGTGAAGGAAGTGTATCCCGATAAGTAATACCGTTATCAGATATCGAAATTACATCCACGAGGCCAGTCTTATTTACGTTAGCCGGTTTACTATTACATGCGGCAAGCAGTAACAGGCACATCACGGGCATTAAGGGTGTTTTCATAAAGTCAAGTTTGGTCCCGAAAGTATAACGCGGATGTCACAGTATTCAACCAATTAACCTTATTTAACAGGATTTAGCTTTGAAGCGGTCTGCCCGTATTCAGTCAATTTTCTTTTAGTGATAGTTCCTGTAAAATGCCTTCCTACCAATACCTCGTCCCAGCTCAAAGTTTCAGATGCAGGATAGCTGGAAAAGTGATCACGTGCATCGAAATAGAAGGCCCAGAACAAAGGCTTTTCCACGGCGCTGCCAATTGCGGGCTTCACTGATACGATCGGGGCAATGAAAACAATGCGCATTACAACTTCACCGGTGTTAAGCCAAAGTGAATCTTCCGTCAGCCGGTATTTGGTCACCGGTGAATTTTTAGTTTTTGCAATTTGCTGCATGCACTCCTCGCGTGAAAGTTTCTTTCGAGGTAACTGGTCTGATGCTTCCTCTACAGACAACTTGCCGTTTGACACCCCGGCAATGATCACGTCCATAAGGTCATTGCCCTTATTCTTTGCAGCAAAAAGTTCGTTGTTATTTACTATCTCAATGTCCTCCCACACCCGCACCTTCTTCACGATGTCCTTCTCTGCGATAGGCTTCCACGGTGTATAGTGGCTGCCCGTAGTGCTGGTTTCCATTTTTGGTTTTGAAGCGATCACCGGTGTTTTGGCCTTGGTGATCTGTGCTGATGCAACATCGCCGGTCAGCAGTAAACCAGCAGCAAATAGTATTTTGAATGCGTTTTGGTGGGTCATAACATATGGTTTGTGAGTAAAAATAGTAAAAATTTTCATTATTTACTTTTAAGCAATTTAGCCCATTTGAATAAACTATTATTATCGCTTACTTTTGACAGCCGATAAAATCAAGCACTTATGCGTCATTCCGAAGGTTATGTAAGCCACGAGATACAACATGGTATCGCTACCATTGAGTTTTTTCATCCGTCAAGCAATGCGTTGCCCGCTGCCATACTCCACGATCTGGCAAAAACCATAAATGACATGGGGTTAGATCACCGTGTTAAGGTAATAGTGCTGCGTAGTGCCGGCGAGCGTGCCTTTTGTGCTGGAGCATCCTTCGATGAGCTTATGGCCATTGCTAATGTAGCCGATGGTAAGAAGTTCTTCAGCGGCTTTGCGAATGTTATTAATGCAATGCGTAAGTGCCATAAGCTTGTTATAGGCCGTGTTCAGGGCAAGGCTGTTGGTGGTGGCGTAGGTATTATCGCCGCCTGCGATTATGCTATAGCTACAGACGATTCTTCTGTAAAGCTGAGCGAGCTTGCAGTGGGTATCGGTCCTTTCGTTGTTGGCCCGGCGGTTGAGCGTAAAATAGGTGCCTCCGGCTTCTCTCAGCTGGCGATTGATGCTACCGAGTGGCGCTCTGCCGAATGGGCAAAACGTCACGGTCTGTATTCAGAAGTGCATAAAACTGTTCTGGAAGTTGATGATGCAGTAAGTGGTCTCTCTGAGCGACTGGCACACAGCAGTCCGGAGGCTATGGCTGAGCTCAAAAAAATATTCTGGGTGGGCACCGACAACTGGGATACGCTGCTCGCCGACCGTGCAGGCATTAGTGGCCACCTCGTGCTCAGTACCTTTACCCGCAATGCCATCAACAAATTCAAGGCAAAGCCAGCTAAATAATTTGTAAGAAAGTTGATTTGTAGAGACGGGATGATTCCCGTCTCAGGGAGTGCATGTATATAATGCCCTGTCTTCGTTATTTGCTCCCCTTGTGTAGCACCGCCACGTACATACTATCTGCCTTTATCTCTGTGCCGTTTACCAGGCCGGCATGCACCAGTTTCATATCCGGTAGCTTTAGCAGCTCTGCTACCACACCTTCATTCTCTTTCTTAAATACGGAGCAGGTAATATAAATAAGCCTGCCGCCTTCCTTAAGATGCGAGCACACGTTAGTAGCTATTTTCGCCTGCAGTTCAGAAAATTTATTTATAGTCGTCGGGTCAAAGAAATAGAGTTGCTCGGGCGTGCGGGCCCACGTGCCCGATCCGCTGCAGGGTGCGTCGCAAATAATGTTGTCAAACTCTTTGCTCCCTAGTGCCTTGTCGAGGAGCAGCTGGTCTGCAACGTTTGTTACATGCGCCACCGGAAGCTCCATGCGGTACAATTTGAACCGGTCTTTAAGGTTGTGGATAATGCTCTCCCGTGCATCTGAAACAGTTAGCCGCACTCCGCTCTCTATATCTTTTAGCAGTAATGACTTTCCTCCCGCGCCGCAACAGCAGTCATACCAGAGCTCTTTCTTTTTTGGTGCAAAGAAAGTGCCCGTATGCTGGGAAGATGCATCCTGCACCGCATAGGTATCAGGCGGCAGCAGCGTATCTATTTTTGCGCCATTGGGCAGCGACAGGCAATTAGGGGTAATAAAGGTAAATGGTATCTGCGCGCCATTCAGCAGGCTGGTCACCTTGCCTATATCTTTCCGCACACGTATAAACAGGTTAGGCTGCACCAGCATAGACCCCAGCCAGGTCTCTTTATCTATTCCTTCAGAAAGGTCAACATCAACCGGGAAAAGAGCATTCAAATTAAGCGAAAATTCCGGTAGCTCGGCTTCGGCTGTCCAGTGCGCCAGCATCTGTTCATTCCCGCATATTTTCATGCAAACCCGCACCTGCTCTTCAATCCGCGTTTCGTTATTGTCATCCTGGTTGGTGGAGTCGGGGAGACCAATTCCCTTCTGGCACCTGTACCAGCTATAGGCCATTGCACTCAGTAGTTTCCGGTCCCTGCTTCCCAGTTTTGGATACTGCCTGAAATAGTTTTTAAGAAAGTGGGCCAGTGGTAAAGTGCCATTGTATTGTTCTATAATGGCTCGTATATGTTGCCCTATGTAGCGCATGGCCTAAAATTAACGGTTTACCGCCGAGGAAGAAAGTATTCCTTTTGAATTTGCTTTTTCGTCTGTTACTTTTCACTGGCAAAGTACTGCCGCCACCACAGGCTATGCGGGTTATCTTACGGTGCGCTGCCAATAATATCGCGAGGTATGCCGCAAACATTGCGCTGGATCAGTATTTTTATACCTGAACCATTTTAGTATGCGCTTATTATGCCGGTGCTTCTTAATACTTGTCCTTGGCAATTCCGCTCTTTGCTCCGCACAAAATTGTAAAACAGCAGCAAAAGCTATTACTACTAAAGACGCGCTGCGAAAAGCCATAGAAGACAATCCGGCAAAAAAGCTGGTAGCGCTTAAAGGTCTGATGCCAGACCTAAGGGTAGATATGCGCTACGCCACTACTAATAATTTCACGCATACCATATTGTACACTCATCCTGTGCCATACCTGCATACAGCACCGGCCTATGCGCTGAAATAGGTAGATGAAGCACTGCGTAAAAAAGGTATGGCTATAAAACTATACGATGCCTTTCGCCCATTTGCTGCTACCTGCAGGATCTGGCGCCTGGTGCCAGACAAACGATACGCTGCAAACCCGCTGAAAGGCAGCAACCACAACCGCGCCCTTGCAGTTGATCTCACCATCATAGATCTTAAAATCGGAAAGGAACTGGATATGGGTACCGCATTCGATAGTTTCACGGATACTGCCCATCATTCATTCATACAGTTGCCACCGGCAGTACTTGCCAATCGCAGGCTGCTCAAAACAACGATGAGAAAATATGGATTCGGTATTGTGCCAGATGAGTGGTGGCACTACCAGTGGCCCAATAACCAGGACTATGAGATCATAGACCTCTCTTTCGACGACCTGAAGGAATTTGCAGAATAATGTAGTAGGCTCAGACACCCGTTTATAACTAATGCTAACCGCATTTCTGCCTGGCCCTCAAGAAGTACTACTCGCGGACTTACGACTTACAACTTACGACTTCTTATGCATCAGCACATTCGTCTTAGAGCGGGATGAGTCATGCGCTGCTGGTGCAGCTGGGCGCACATTGTCCTTCTGAAAAAACTCGTACGCCTTATGGAAGATATTCCTGAAAGCAAACTGCTGGATCATCACTGTGTCTTTCCCTCCGTTTATTACAGCATACAGGCGGTCTGAGTCATAATCATCCGGCACATCCGGATTGGTGGTCGACATGTTCTTACTTCTCTTATTCAGCGCCATCCAATAGATGTCTGCATGCTGATGCTGACCATGTATACCGGTCACATCTATGGTAGATTGTTTGGGCGCAGTCTTTATGGTGGTATCCATATCGCTCAGCCCGTTCAGGTAGCCCTCGCAGTTTACATTGTAAAAGTAGTGCAGGTACACCTTTGCGCGGCGTGAGTTTCGTCCGTCAAGACCTTTCATCAGGCTTTCGTCCGCCTTCACATCTACAGAATCGCCGTTCACCGTTATGTCAAACGAATTGATTGGCTTATCTGCATACTGCACAGATATTGTCTTTATTTCAGTTGGTGGAATGTTGAACACCGTGCGGTCGCGCCAGTCGGTCAGCCTTGTTGTGTATCGCGCGGTTATGTAACCGGTAAAGCCCGGCACCTGCACTACATAGGGCATATGCGCACCTTCCATCAGCATATTCGTGCCCGTATTGTTTACCGATGCGCCACCTACATAAAACACCTTCATTTTCTCGCCGTTTCTCCGGTACAGCTCCACCTTTATGCCATCTGTAGACATTGTTTTTACTACCGTTTCATAAGCATTCTTTGTCACCGGGTATAGTGGTGCCTGCTGCGTCAGGGTGGTCATTATCAGCCCCAGGGTGCTTTGTAGTGCCTTATATTTTTTATCTACTACCCAGCCGGAGTCTGTTCGCTCTACCGTCACCGATTCGCCGTCGTTAGATACAATGAATATCTTACCAATAGCGGCAGTATCCCTTACCTGGAAACCCGCTTCAGCTTCGCTGTAGGTGCCGGTATGATTGCTGAAAAGAAAATAATAGATGCCGAAGCCCAGCACTGCGAGAATAACAAGATATACCAGTGTTTTTCCCATCTTATGATAAGGTTTTTTCGTTTTTGTCGGGGGCTGATTTCGTCAGCTTTGTTTCATACCTGCGCTTCCTGAAGAAGAGATAGCCGGAAGCAAACATCAGTACCAGCGCCACCGGCACACCCACATTTATCAGTTGCCATTCTGTCTTTTCGTCCTTCACCCTGCTGCTGTCCAGCAGTCGCAGCTTCACCTGCTTGGCGCGTGTTTCCAGTATGCCGGAGTGGTCTGTAAGGTATTGAAGACTGTTGAACAGGAAAGTTTTGTTGGCGTACAAGTGTCCGTCATACCGGTAATATCCCATAGGCAGCACACCGCTGGTAGTGCTGTATGCATTTCCAAACAGGTCGCCTATAGAAGACACGATCATGCTGGTGCTGCTGTCACATGCCTGCTTAAAGGGTAGGGAGGAGTCTGCCAGGAATTTGAGGAACTCCGGTGCAAGCCTGTTTTTAAATGCAGATGTGAATTTGCCTTCAAGGAGCACAGCTACCGGGCGGTAAGGCTTGTTGAACTGCGCATCATTCATCTCATAGTTCATCATGCTCAGGCTCACCCGCACAGGTGCAGATGCTACGCGGCTTATGTTTGATGACTGAAGTAGTACAGTTTTAGTTACATCGGACACCTTGAGCGTATCTATGCTGTTGGTGAATTTTCCAAAGAGGAAGCCCATATTACGTACTATCGGGTGGTCTGCAGTAGGGTTCAGCATCGGGAAGAATACCCACTTATTCAGCACAGGCGCGCCACCGTTCATTACCCTCGGCAGTGGCAGGCATTGTTTGTCTTCTACCAGGTCTGCGTTAATGCGCACTCCGTATTTAAAGAGCAGCTCGTCCAGCTCCAGCCCGTATTCCATGGCCATTATTTGTGGCGGATGCGCCTCCAGGCTGTCTATAGATGCGTTAAGTACATTTACATTCCACAGCACATGCCCGCCATGCATTATGTATTGGTCTATCCTCAGTTTTTCCGGGCCGGTAAAAGGAGTCTTTGGTTCGTTTATAATAATAGCGTCATAGACTAGCGGTATCTGCCTTATGTGTGCAAGGTCCAGGGTATCTACGTCATAATAATGCGGCAGGCTGGCCAGCATGTCAAATGTCTTTATTCCGAATTCTTCATCATTACCTATAAGGTAGGCAATGCGCGGGCGCGCCTTCAGCTGCATCTGGCTTATGGCATTCGCAAATTTGAATTCCAGCAGTGATTCTGCCAGGCTTATTTTTTCCGCTGGTGTGCTTCCCGGCGGGTCTTCCAGCAGCATCACCGGCATTTCCTTGCCATTATATTGCACCAGTGCATAGGGTATGAAGATCTTGGTAGAATATCCTTCCTCTCCCTGGTCCTTCAGTTCCATTACCCGTATGCCTTTATTGTCCAGGTCGTGTGCTATCTGTTTCTGTTCTGCGTCCGATTTTCCTTCCAGCGGGTCTGAGAACCGGAAGATGACCTTGTTGCCCGCTATGTCTTTAAATGAGTTTAGCCGTTCGCGTACAGCCTCCTGCAGCCGCTGCAGCTCAGCCGGAAATTTCCCTTTCAGGTAAACATCTACCACAGCTACCTCGGGCATATTGCGCAGCATTTTTTTAGTAGACGGCGATAAGGAAAACCGGTTTTCTTTAGTAAGGTCTATGCCTTTGTGTACGTATGACGCAAGCACGTTCACACAGATCACTATGCACGCCATAATCACTATGCGTATAGTGGCCTGGTTCTGTTTTTGTTTCTGTTTTGGCGTTTTGGTCATTTCAGCTTTCATTTCCGTTTGTACCGCTGCTATTTCCTCTTATTCAGCGAAAAACGGGTAAGTGACATAAACAATATTATGATGGACAGGAAGTAAACCACATCCCGCGAGTCTATAAGTCCCCTGCTTATGGAGTTGTAATGAAACTCCATACCTATCATGCTCAGGTAATAATCTATGCCCTCTGCAAAGCTGGGTAGCTTGCTCAGCTGTTCAAACCCGGTATAAAGCAGGTAGCAGGATATCAGTGCTATCAGGAAGACAACTATCTGGTTAGATGTAAGCGACGAGCAGAAAACCCCTACTGCGGCAAATGTTGCCGCAAGGAAGAAGAGGCCTATGTAAGAACCAATTATTGCGCCTGAGTCCAGCCCTATGCTTATTACTTCCCTGGTCTCGGGGTCTAGCTTGGTTAGCGATAGGTTACTGATGGTAAATACATAAATGAGCGTAGGCAGCAACGCAAAACCAATAAGCGCAAGCGTAGCCAGGTATTTGCCCATGATGATCTCTACGTCCGTCACCGGCTTGGTAGACAGCCACTCTATAGTACCTGTTCTGAACTCATCTGCAAACGAGCGCATGGTCACCGCAGGCACCAGCAGCAGCAGCAGCCAGGGCGCTATGGCAAAGAAGCGGTCCATGGAAGCATATCCATAGCCTATTATGCTGTAATCCGGAAGTATCCAGAGGAAAAGACCGCAGGCCACCAAAAATACGAGCAGCACCACATAGCCAACTATGGAACTAAAGAAAGAGTTTATTTCCTTAATAAATATACTGCGCATTAATTTGTATGTGTTCGGGGTTGGCAAATATAATAAAACACCCCCGCTTTACAGATTTTAAGCGTTTTGTAAAAGTTAAAATTTGGATGGCAAGGTTCCGTAGGGATAAGTGGGTGTTATTGCTCTCAATATAAAGACTAATCATTCCTGCGGTCATCAGAGTCAGGGTGACTGGTCAACTTTCGAACCTTTTTATAAGGGATTTGGTTGCTTTACAGAAACTATTGGAACTTATCGAGGATGTATGAAAAACAAGTCAAAAAAACGTGTAAAAACATGGCGGAAGTTGACTGGACAACTTTCGAACCGCTTTTAGAGAAGGTCTTTTTATACAGCTATTTGTGCAAATCTGAACTTCCTTTATTAGTTTTAGCTTTTTCCCCTTAACTACAATACAATGAAAAAGACTTCTACGGCAATATTGTTTATAGCATTAATGGCAGGTTGTAATTCCCCTGCTCCTGAGCCTATTGCGGCCAACGCTGATAAACGTAACATTGTAGATTCTGTTAAGTCAAAGCCAGAAGCGATAAAACAGGAGATAAAGCCAGTCAAATATGAGATTTTAAGAGAACCTAATGGAGGCAGCGGCGTGTTTGATTTCATGTACATAGTTTACGTACCTGAAAAGATAAATCATGATCAAACACAATGGATATTTGAAGATATTATTAAGCAGAAGGGACACGGCAAAATAGCAATTGATATATGGAGTAACAAAAAGGCATTTTATGAGGAGTTGAAAATATATCAGAAAGAGGACAAGGTTTATGATGCCGGAGGCGACCTGAAAAAGTTCGTCAAAGAAAGGGATATTATTACGTCTAAATATGATAGATATAATATCGCTCAATACTCAAATAATGGGGTTGATATTTCAGCTTCATATCCAGAAGACAAAAAGCAATAAAAAAGTCCCATTTATCTCCCTCCAACAAAACTAAAAATTAAATAGGAAAGACATATATTTCCGCCGTTGTTGGTCTTATTCTCCGACCAACAACCTCGCGCAAGAAATATTCGCATAACGCCACATAACGCTACTCTTCTACATTAGTCATTTTAGCCATCAAAAAAAACGCACCCTTCACAACAACCTTTGCATCTTTTGGTAGTTCATTCAGGGCTTTTATTTCTGTGTATCCTACATTCGCTGCGCCTTTTATTACCTGTACCCTTTTGAATGCGGTCTCATGACCCGGTTCGCTTTCTTTGTTATCGTGCGCGCTCTTATCAGCTGTTTTATCAGCAAGTATGAACAGGTACTCTTTACCTGCATTGCTTACAATCGCATCATCGGCTATAGCGGGGTATAAGCTTTCACCCAGGCTTATTCTTGCGGTTACGCTCATTCCTTCTATCAGTCCCGCCTTATTGTTTATTACACGGGCATGAATAGGTATTGCTTTAGTTTCGTTTGCAAACGCAGTACCAATAGAGTAAATAGTCGCATCATACTCATTGCCGGGATTATTGGTTAGTGTAAAATGAATCGTTTGGCCCGGAGCAACTTTTGGTAAGTCTTTTTCATACACAAACAGGTCCAGGTGCAGCTCCGAATTGTTTATTATCTGCGCAATCGGTTTACTTGCATCAACATTGGATCCAATCTGTGCAGACACTTCAGAAATTGTTCCGCTGATCGGTGCCGTGATCGTGAGTATAGAGGAAATGTTTTGTGAAGAGGAGACGCCAAGAGCAATAAGATGATTCTGTAATGCCGCTTGCTGTGCTTTCAGGCTATTTAATTCAGATTCTGCTTTTTGAAGGTTTTTTAATGGTGCTGCATTTCCTTCCACAAGCTCTTTCTGCCTCTTTTGCTCCTGTTCTGCATATTTGAGCTGGCCGTTTATGGAGATCATTTGCTGTTGAATGCCCGCCAGCTCTGTATTTGCTATAGTGCCTATTACTTGTCCTTTGCGAACAGAGTTACCGGGCTGTACATTCAAAGTGCGCAGCACACCTCCTATAAGCGAGGTAACGAGTGCCTTGTTTTGATTTGGAACGGCAAGCGTACCATTTACACTAATTGATGTGGTGAGGTTTTTCATTTCAATATCTCCCATCACAATACCTGCTACTTTCATTTGTTCATCTGATAGCGATACCACTGTTGTTTCTCCCTTATGTTCATTATTATCGGCATGCTCTGCTTTGGGCTCTGTTTTATTACCGCATGCTATGAATAGCACAACACACAGACCTGTTAATATTGCTTTATATAGTTTCATCTTAGCGATTTAAAAAGTAATTGAGTTGAATAACGTTCTGATTGTATTGGTTCAAGGCATCGAGATAGTTCCTGCGTATATCAAGTGCCTGGCTTAGATACTGCGACAGCTCTGCAAAGCTTATTTCACCACCCCGGTACGAGAGGTTTGCAGCTTTTATGATCTCCCTTGCCTGGGCCAGTCCGGTCACCTCATAATATTGCAATAGCTGCCTGCTTTTATCCAGGGTTTGCATGGCTTGTTTTACCTGCGCATCAAGCGTTTGCTGTTCATAGTCAAAAAGCGTCTGGCGGTAATCACTTTCCAGGTTTGCAGCCTTGATCTTGCTTTTGTAGTTACCTGCGCCAAATAACGGCACACCTACGGTAAATGAAAAACCCGAATAAGGATTATTCAAACCATATAGGCGTTGAGAGAAAAAGCGCCCGGAAAATTCAGGGTAGGGGCTTAGCCGCGCTATCCGCGCATCTGCCCTGGCCACGTTTACCGCCTGCTGCTGCACCAGTAGCAGGGGATGTGTATTCGTAGTGCCGATACTAAAATCAGGCTCCATCTTTCCAATAGTTGTGTTGCCGGGTACATAAAGTGTATCTGTATTTAATAAAACCTTCAATGATATTTGCTGCGTTTCAATGTCATGCTGTATGGCTTTGTATTGTATGTTTATTTCACCGCTTTTTGCATTAGCCGCTATGCTATCCAAACCTGCACTTTCCCCGGTTTTTACCCTCAACCTCGCTATTGTAGCCGATTCCCGGTATATGCTGTCCAGTTCCTGCCATAGCCTTTGTTTGGCTTGGTAATACCAAAGCATATAAAATGTAGTCTGCACATTTTTTTTGATCTCCAGCGCTCTTACTTGCTTTGAATATACAAGAGACTTTACCTGTTGCTGCAATAGATTCCTTTGCGCTGCATAAATACCCGGCCACGTAATGCTTTGAGATACCCCTGCTTTTAGAATGCCCCGGTTATCTGTTGGCCGGAGGTCTTCATTCTCTACGAAAAAGCCGGTTTTGGGCATATCGAAGTAGGAGCCGGTAAGCGTTTGGGACCGTGAGAGTGCGATGTCACTACTCTTGAGCTGCAGATTATTGCGTAGTGCGATATCATAAGCTGCATCAAACGAAATAGGTACAGCGTCTGTTTGTATTGTTGTCTGTGCATTCGTGGATGGTGACAAAAAACAGGCAAGGATAATTCCGGTTATTGAGATCGTCTTCCCACTTGGCTTTGAGCGCTTATTAAATAAAAGATAGAGTAAAGGCAATACTATCAATGTGAGAATAGTTGCCGTTACTAACCCGCCTATTACAACTGTGGCCAAAGGCTTCTGTACCTCAGCTCCGGCACCTGTAGATATTGCCATGGGCAGGAAGCCCAGCGATGCTACCATTGCCGTCATAAGCACCGGGCGCAGCCTTATACGGGTGCCGGTTAGCACTCTTTCCAATACATCGTCCATCCCGTCTTTAGCTAATTGATTGAATGTGCCTATTAATACGATCCCGTTAAGGACTGCTACTCCAAAAAGTGCAATGAATCCTACACCTGCAGAAATAGAGAATGGCATACCCCGCAATAAAAGTGCAAATACCCCGCCAATGGCTGACATTGGAATTGCTGTAAATATTAAAGTGGCCTGCTTCATGGAATTAAATGTGAAATACAACAACGCAAAAATCAAAATGAGGGCAATAGGAACCGCTATCATCAGGCGCTCAGATGCTTTTTGCAGGTTCTCAAAAGTGCCGCCATATTTGTAATAGTAGCCGGTAGGTAGTTTTACTTTACTATTCAGCTCTCTCTGTACATCATCTACCACACTCCGCACATCGCGCCCCGCAACGTTAAAGCTTATTACTATCCTTCTTCTGCCGCCTTCCCTGCTTATTTGAGTGGGGCCGGTTTCATAGGCAACAGTAGCAACCTGGGACAGCGGGATCTGATTGCCTCCTCTTATAGGGATAAAGAGATCCTTTACCTGCTCAATAGAATTACGGTGCATGCTGTCCAGCCTCACCACCAGGTCAAATTTTCTTTCATTTTCGAAGATCACCCCCGATTTGTAACCGGCAAAGGCAGCGCCAACTACCTGGTTTACATCAGATATGTTCAATCCGTAATTTGCCATTCTTGCCCGGTCATACTTTATAGTGATCTGAGGTAAACCGCTTACTTTTTCCACCTGTGGCTTCGTAATTCCGGGTATGGATTTTATTGCCGCAGATACTGATTCGGCAAGTGAATTTAAGGTGTCCATACTTTCTCCGAATATCTTTATAGCGACATCCTGCTTTATACCTGTCATCAATTCATTAAACCTCATTTGTATCGGTTGGCTCGGTTCTGCGATCACGCCCGGTATGTCTTCCAATGTCTTTCTGATCTCATTAGATAAGCCGTAAAAGTCTTTCCCCTTTCGCCATTCGCTTTTTTCTTTTAGAATTACGATAAGGTCAGAAGCCTGGGGCGGCATAGGGTCGGTTGCCACATCCGCGCTTCCCGTTTTGCCTACTACCATCTTTACTTCCGGGTATTTTAGTATCATTCGTTCTGCCAGCATCACAGTTTCTATGGTTTGTGATAATGAGGCACCCTGCGGCAATACAAATTCCACAGCGTAGTCGCCCTCTTCTAATTGTGGTATAAACTCGCCGCCCAGCCTGGTGAAGATCAGTATCGACACTACAAGTAAAGCAAAGGCCACGGTGATAACAGCTATTTTGAACCTTATGGCCAACTGGAGGACAGGTTCATATTTTCTCTGAAAAAACGACATCATTCTGTCTGAAAGTGTTGCCTTGCTGCTTGCTGTCTTTGAGAGGAACGCAGCAGATATCATAGGGATATAAGTAAGAGACAGAATAAGGGCACCCAATATGGCAAATCCTACTGTCTGGGCCATTGGCCGGAACATTTTTCCTTCTATTCCTACAAGTGAAAGAATAGGTATGTACACGATCAGGATGATGATCTCCCCGAAGGCAGCACTGCTTCTTATTTGTGAAGCAGATTTATATACTTCCTGGTCCATATCTGCCTGCGATAGCTTTCCTGTAGTATTGCGTAATGCTAAGTGGTGCATGACTGCCTCCACAATGATAACCGCCCCGTCTACTATAAGGCCGAAGTCGATAGCGCCTAAGGACATAAGATTTGCACTTACACCAAAGACATTCATCATACCCAGTGCAAACAGCAACGATAGTGGAATGGCAGATGCAACGATCAGGCCCGCCCTGATATTGCCGAGGAATATAACCAGCACAAAGATCACTATTAAAGCACCTTCAATTAAATTCTTCTTTACGGTACCTATGGCCCGGTCAATTAGATTAGTGCGGTCTAAGAAAGGCTCAATGATCACATCACCAGGTAGCGATTTTTGAATTAGCTGCATTCGCTCTTTTACTCTGCCTGCTACGTCTGCACTGTTGGCACCCTTAAGCATAAGTACAATACCACCTACTACCTCCTTCTCTCCGTTATAAGTCATGGCACCATAGCGGGGAGGCGAGCCCAGTCTTACTGTGGCTATGTCCCGAATAACTAATGGAATGCCGTTAGCCTGCTGCTTAACAAGCGTATTTTCTATATCCTTTATGCTATCCATCAAGCCTACGCCCCGTATAAAATAGGCGTTTGACTTTTTTTCAATATACGCTCCTCCTGTGTTTTCATTATTGTTTTCCAGTGCGGCAAACACTTCGGGTATCGTAACATTCATTGCCTTTAGCCTGTCCGGGGATAGTGCTACTTCATATTGCTTGGTTATTCCACCAAAACCGGTAACCTCAGCTACGCCCTCAATCCCATACATCTGTCGGGAAACTATCCAGTCCTGCATAGTTCGCAGGTCCATTGCAGAGTACTTTTGCTCACTGCCTTTCTTAGGGTGTATTATATACTGGTAGATTTCTCCTAAGCCAGTGGTAACCGGGGCTAACTCAGGTCTGCCAATTCCCTTGGGTATGTTCTCCTCAGCCTCTTTCAGCTTTTCAGATATTAGCTGCCTGGCAAAGTATATATTGGTTGATTCTTTGAAAACAACGGTAATGACACTTAGCCCAAACCGCGACATAGACCGCATTTCGCTTATATCCGGCAGGTTAGACATAGACCGCTCTACAGGATAGGTTATCAACTGCTCTACCTCCTGCGCTGCAAGTGTAGGTGCCTTGGTTATGATCTGCACCTGGTTGTTGGTAATATCCGGCAATGCGTCCACAGGGAGTTGGGTAAGGGAATAAACACCCCAGGCGATGAGTATAAGGATGAAAATGCCGATAACCAGCTTATTTTTTATTGAAAAGAGAATGATTTTGTCCAGCATTAAAAGATGTTTTTAGATAGTTTTTAAAATTTCTATCAGCAGGAAAATTATTGTCCAAAGGATAAGAGACATGCGGGGTTGCCAGCATGAAATACGTGATTACAGTAAACACTAATGAGGCTTGACTTCTCCAGTTATAGGAGATGGAATAGTATTAAATAAACAGAGTGGCTTTGCAAAAACTGCAATGCCAATACCAATCTGTATTTAATGACTAAGCTAATTGTGGAGGCTGCCAGACTGGGAAAGAAATATCAATTACCTGGCTAATTACCTGGGTGTTGTAAATCTTTTCAAATAAAGTCAGACCGTTTTCCGGTAGAATGACTTTGTAGTCTGTAATCGTAAACCCTGAGCAGCAGCTGCACGAACAAAAGGGGGAGCAGTTGTCGTTGCACTGATCGCTATTCCGGTTTTGATGTGATGTCGTAATCTCTGTTTGAGATGCAGCCCTGTTGCACCCTGCGGCATCAGCACAAGGCACTACGCTAAGTACAAGTACAATAACACTCAATATGAAAGCAAAAAACCGCATCTCCAACAAATGTATGAAGTAAAATTAATAATAGGACGTTAAACGGTCACCCGGAATGATAGGTGAATGATTGTACAGGCAAGGTTTACTCCTTTTCCCTCTTTTCACTTCGGAGGTTGTTGGTCTTGTATCTTACCAACAACCTCGCGCAAGATATACACACAACAAAAAAGCCCAGCATTACTGCTGAGCTTCTTTAGAGTCGGGATGACTGGACAACTTTCGAACCTTTTTATCAAGGATTTACTGGCACTTCAACATGTATTAACACTGCTTGACATCGAGTAGCACAAGCTGGCACTAAATGACCTAATATTGCCTATTCAGGAACGAGGTTGAGTGGACAACTTTCGAACCTCTCATATTTCCAAAGTGCTAATTGCTCTTTGCATAATTTTTTCTTTTTCATTCCATACTTTTCCATTGTCCGAATAATCATAAAATAGCAAGTCAAATTTTATATAGCAGAGGTATTGTCCAATCTTATAAACAAAAGAAAAAAAATCATCAGCGATCATTTTAATCGTCTGCGATTGTGATGCCGCACTTTCAACAGCTATAACTAACACGAACCTATGAATATCGTATGCCCTTTGCGCTTGCTTTAAGTTTGTCAATAAGAAAAATTCTTTGAGATTGCGTATAATATTAAGCGACCAAAATGGAAAGATGTTTATGCTTCTTGGGCAGTTGTGATAAATATTCTGTCGGAATGATTCAGTCATCCATGTACTTGGTACATATTTAATCTTTATGTTTCTATCTTTAGAGATTGCAAAAGGTGTTGGATAAAATGTAGGAGGTCTTTCACCAGGAAATTTATAACATCTTCTCAAATAGTCTGGTTCGTCTGTGTGAATTGCGAAAAGCTCGTCCGCTATCTGATCAATATTTTTGCTTAACAGGCCGGGATAGCCGCGAAATTCTTTAGACTTTTCCAACTCCCTAAAAAAATCTTCAAGAAACTTTGAGCAATCTGGATTTATAGTGATTTCGACAGTATTTCTACTTCTTAGTTGTTGTTTATATTGTTCAAGTTCATTTTCAATATATTGTTTTCTAACGGAATGCAATGACCAATAATCATCGTTTCTAATTTCAAACTTCGCTCTCGCTAATTCGATTTCATTTTCTGAAAACCCATCCTTGTCAACAATTATTTCAATTAACTGCTGAAGTGAAAAATTATTCATTGTTTTTAGAGATTTTAAGTATCAAAATACTTTTTTGGGAAATTCAGTAAGCATTAATGTTCTTAGACAACAATCTATTCAGAAAGAACAACACGAAATCCATCGGTAGGCCAAGGGCGGTTCGGTTCACCCTCATAACGATATGAAACGCGACAACTTAAAATACCTCGATCAAAGCAGCCGCCGCGCTGGACACGAAATTCTCCGGTTGAAGGGCCTTTCGGACTTTGTTTTGGACTATTTAAGTAATAACTGCCATCATACCAATCACTACACCATTCATATATATTTCCACTCATGTCATATATTCCCAATTCATTTGGTTTCTTTTGACCACATTTGTGGCTAACAAATCCGCTTGCATGGTCAAACCATGCAACTTCCTTGACATTGTTACTGCCGCTATAGGTGAATCCTTTACTTTTATTACCGCCTCTTGCAGCATACTCCCATTCTGCTTCTGTCGGCAACCGATAATGTTTTCCTGTTTTACTATTAAGTTTTGATAAAAATTGCTGGACATCGTCCCAGCTAACATTATCAACGGGACAATCATCGCAATTTTTGTGTTTGCTCGGATTGCTATTCATCACACTTACCCATTGCTTTTGTGTTAACTCATATTTTCCAATACTGAAACTGCCTACGGTAACTGTATGTATCGGTTTTACAAAATTGTGTGCACCCGGAACCATATTTAATTCATAGTTGCCACCCATTTGAAAACTACCGCCTTTTACAAAAACCATTTGTATTGCCTCATTTTGTGCCATTGCATTGCTGTTGCATAATACCATTCCAAGCATAGCTGTCAAAATCAAAAGAAAACATTGTTTTTTCATAAATTTCTATTTTGCAACCTCTAATATACTGAAAAGAATAAGTTAGCGACACAAAAAAGCCAGCCTGAGAACAGGCCAGCCCCTATAAACCCTATCAGTACCTAAGATACTAAAAAATTTGTATTTCACCACCCTGATTAAATCTACCATACTGAACAGCCTTACCTTTTTCCGGTACTTCTATTACACTATCAACGTCATGCTGAAAAGTATTCGCTCCTCTGAATTTCCCCTCTTTAGTTGTCTGAAAGATGTAGATGAACGATTTTTCAGGGTACATGGCTTTCAGCCTATTCAAATCTTCCGGCTTTAATCCAAGCCTGTTAACACTATCAAAGAAAATGAAGTCATACAGGGCTAAATTGCCCGGTAAAGAAGAAGCCACATACAGGTTCGGATGCTTAACGTCCTTATCATTCAGCTTATCCTGCAAGGTTTTGTCTAAGCCTTCTTCTTTGGCAATATAAAGTACCTTCCCATGATTGCGAGCCAGGTATCCGGCAAAGTCCACACATAAGTAGGATTTGCCCATTTTCGGCCTGCCAAATACCATTACGGAAAAGTTGGTGGATGGATCTCCAATAAGCTGTAACCATTTGTCTTTAAAGCCAAGAGTTTTAAACCTCATGTTGGCAAAATCCATGCTGTTCATAATGACCGGCTGCTCACTTACATCTTCGTCATCCTGCTCGTCATCAAAGCCATTAAGGTTTTGACAAGCGCAACCAAGTATTCCCTGAAGGCCGTTTAATGCGCTTTTTTCGATTTCCAATACTTTCACGGCTTTTTCTGAAAGGAAATTTTCAAGGTTCTTTTTGATTTCGTGCATTTCAACAATATATGGGTCACTATCATTAATGTTTCCCTTTTCGTAAGCATGGTTGATTTGCCCAAGTAACAGTTTTGCTTTCTCCTTCATGCCAGGTTTACCATTCAGATTGATATATCTCTTGATAAAGCTAACTGAAGGCAGTACCTTTTCCCCATCTGCTATTTCCTTTAGCATTTCATGGGTTTCAGGTTTTAACTCCAATGCAATTTTTGCACCCATAGAATTGTATGTATCAATGAGCCTGTCCTGAATGTATTTGATTTGCTCTGCGTATTGAGAGGTTTTGCGTATCTTTTTTTCAAGGATTGCTTTTTGCATGCTATTGATAAACCTTAAAAGTTCTTCCTTTGTTTTGGTTTTACCATCAAGATTTACGAAACGCCTGATAAAACGTAGTTCTTCCGATATCCGCTCCACTAAATGAGGCTCATGAACGTTATGTTTATGCGCCGGAGAATGAGCATGTTTTGTTTCCTTTACTTTTTTGCTACCGCTTTCTTTATGTTTGACATGTGGCTTTGCGGTATCTGCTTTTTTGTTCTTGCCAACAAAATCATTCAGCTTTTCAAAATAAGTATCAATAGTCTTTTTGATTGTTTCGCTGGAATGATAGTTGTCCCAATGAGAGCCATTGTTCGTTACTTTCTTTACAAACTCATGCCCTTTCCGTAATGCTTCAGGAAGTTTTGAAAAATCAATTGTCGAAAAAATGTCGTGGTAATTCTGATGTGTAATCATAATGTTATTTTAAGCTGCCAGTAATTCAAGTTCCAATGCAAGCGCTTCCGCTTCGAGTTCTAATAATGAGATTGTGTTATCCAGTTTATCATTCTTTTCAGTAGGTATATCAATTTTTTTCCGGCTGCTATACCTGTGATTGCTTTTTTCTATGTCCCTGAACTGCGCCGAATTCAGGCTAACGGCACAACTGTGATTGTTTTGCAGTATCTCAATAACCCGACCTATTTTGCTTTCCTCAACCAACGCCACCATCTTATCAGACACCTTTTCAAAGTTGTTTTTCTCAACCACCTCGAGTAGCTGTTTATCAAGGTATATATCCCCGCCTTTCGCCCTTGATGCAGCCACAATTACCCTGAAATGGTTTCCCTGCCTGAAAAATGAAATACCATTATTGGTTATGATATGTCCACTATTAACCAATGACTTAATGAGGGGTAAAGCCTTTATGATAGGAACAACTACTTTATCCTGTACCTGTTCTCCCGGATTCCAGTTCTCCGGCATAAGAATACCTTTAACTGTTTTGCCGTCTATGGTTGTATAGCTTACCAGCTTGCCTTTAAAATCGCTGAACGCCTGCAATAAGTTCCCGGTTATGGTATGCCTGATCTTACGATCAACATAATTCTGCTTTGTATATTCTTCCCAAAGGGTAAGCAGGGTTTCTTTATCCGGCTGCTCCACATCTGAACTTGCACCAATGATTGCCATTACATCCTCTGAATAAGAGGCAGGGATGGATAAGTATTTGCTGCTGTTGGCTATGGCAAACCTTAGTTTAATCAACGAAGGAGCGTATGGGTTCTTCTTTTTTCTGTCTATGCTGTAACCGATAAAAACAGACGGAACAAGTTCATTGCCGGAGGAAAAGGTTTCAATCGGGTATTTAAGGTTTCTACCCACATGGTAGAACTTAAATATTTTTTCAAGGTATTGTTTCCTGTTACCTGCTTTCACCCTGATTATATTCAATTGCCCGTCCTTAGCGGTTAGCAATTCGTTTTCCCGCTCTTTGATTGCTGCAAGCCTTTCTTTTTCACCCGCTATTTTCTGTATCTTCTTTTCGGAGGGTACATTACGGATCAGGTCATCATATTTTTCAGTTACTTCCTGCTGCTCTGCTGACAACCTGCGCTGGCTATCCTGCCCGTATTCAGCGATTAGCTCCTGTTGCAAGGTAACAGCATCCTTATCTTTCAGGGATTCATTGAGCAAGTTGTTAAGTTCTATTCTGGTAAATGGTTTTTTCAGCACATTAGCCCTGATAGTTTCCAAAATGCTGTCCTCACCAAAAGCACTGTCGGAGCCTTTACCCATTTTGACAATGCGGGAACTGATTGTTTCTGCATCCAGATTCATGGCTTCCACTTCAAGGTCATATTCACCAACCTGCCGTAAATATGCCTCATAATCATTATAACGCTCTGCAACCTCATTGTAAAAGTCCTGCTGCATCTTTGTAGAGAGGACGGCAACACGCCCGCTTACCCTATGGGCTGCATCCTCGATGGGGTTTCCACCTGTATCACCGCTATCCGCTTTATTGTCTTTTAATTTCAGCGGGTCATCCAATAGGTCATTTATATCAGGGTTCTCAACCAAATACTCCTTTACAATCTTATCACCGTACTTATTAAGGAAGTCCGGCACGTCTAAAATCTTAGTTGATTGTTTTTGGTTGGAGGTAGTGTTAGCGTCCAATGACTTCAGCTTTTTTTGCAACATCATCATTAAACGCTTTTCGGCAGGAATTGCGGAAGTAACATAGTCATAAATGGGTTTCAGTATTTGCCCTGTACGGTTAATGCGTCCTCTTTTCTGAACTTCAGTATTAATATCCAGTTCGGCCTGTAATACGATCATTACCCTTTGCTTTACCTGCGAAGCAGGGACTTTAGCGGTAGGTATAGCATGAGCTGATGCACCTGTACTGCCGGATTGGTTAATCATCAATACATCAACCTCATTATTGTTGAACTTTCGGAATGCGTCATTAGTGTTTATCTTTTTACGGGGCATTACCAAAGCTTTGCTGCCTTTATGGTTCATCTGCAATTCATACTTTCGTCCGGTAACCTCTGCTACAGTATATCCCGCATCCTGCAATTTTTTAATGATAACATCAATGGGGGAGATAGTTATACCCGTTGCAACTGACCGGATACGCTCATAAATCCGGTTGTATTCAGCCTGCGCTTCCGGGGGTAGTTCGCTGATCTCAAATTTTTTGTAAATAGAATTGCCGTCCACATCTTTTTCAGTGTAGCGGAGAATACCATCCAAGCCACGCTTTAAAACCTCGGTAAAGTCTGCGTTAATCGTATCCCCGTCGGAAACAGGCAAACCCTGTTCATTTTCTAAAGTTTCAATAAAGCTGCCCATTGTAGAAGCAAAAGCGATAACAGGCTTTTTGCCTTCCTGCAAACGCATAATTGCTCTTTCGGCTACCGCCTCCGCTTTAAGACTAAAAAGCATTTGGTTGATAACCTGGAATACTTTGGAGAAATAAGGCTGATTGTCAACACCTGCCTGCGATGTACCTTCCCTCACCCCAACTTCTTTTCCTTCCGCTACAGCTATTTTATCCATTTCATCCACAATCTCATTGACATGCTTACCTTGAAAAGCAATTATGTCCCTTAGAATTTCAGTTATGTTGTCAGCAATAGCCCTGTGTTCCTCCGCTTTATCGTCAAGGTTAATATAATTGACTTCTATGCCCTCAAAACTGCGCTCCCTGCGTAACATTTGCCCTTCTGCAACTAATTGGGAAGAAAGCACTTCCTGTAAGGCTACACCGCCCCTTGTAATGGATTCCACCAATTCATCCTTGCTCATATTGCAATCGGCAATAGCCGTCTTCATGGCATAAATGGGCATATTATCCGGCCTTTTGGCAAACGTGGCGGAAAGGAATACTATGCCTTTTGTAGTTCTGACTGCTCCCTGCAAAAACTCCCCTGTATTGGATGAACCGGAACTGTTGTGCGCCTCGTCCATGATAAAGATGTTACCCTCGGCTATTGCCTGAAGGAACAAAGGTTTTTCCGGTTTCTTTTCAGGGCTATTGAATTGGGAATAAGTACCTAATACAAAATCATACTTTGCCGGAATTTCCCTTGCTTTAAAAACCGCCTGTTGCTCTGTTAAAGCCGGAGCGGTATAAACAACATTGCCATCCTCGTCCTTAATGTCCGTTTTGGTTTCCCTGCCATTTACAATGAAGGGCTTTAAATGTCCTGACCCTATGGCTAATAAGTCCCTGTATATATCCGAAAACAGGTTGGCTTTTTCCGTTAGGAAAACAGGTTTTAATCCTTGACAGACTGCGTATCGTATCATAGAGGCTGCTATGCGTCCTTTGCCGATACCCGTCTGGTCGCCTATAATCATTCCCTGTCCTCTTGCCTCTATGTTGTAAATCGCCATTGCCACCGCATCTATTTGCTCGGCTGATAGGGCTTTGCACAAAGCTGCACGGTTAGGAAATTGAAGCCTGTGCCGTACAAAGTTGTCTATATCCCCGCCAACTTCCTGTTTTATCAGTTCTATGGCGGATTGGGTTTCAAAAGACATGCTGTCCGGTACTTGTGTATTGAGTATCACACAACTTTCGGATGCAGGCAGGTATGGTGCGCCTAATCCATTGACTTCTATTCCAAACATTCGCTGCAATGCCAATGCCTCCTGCTCCAGTTGATTAATTGGGGTTGTCACTATTTTATGATTAAAAAGAACGGATGCGCCAACCGCTGAAACAACTCTTGTATAGAGCTGCTCAAAAGTTGTAATTACTTTATCCGTTTCGGGATTATGAACAGGGGCTGCGCCCTGTGACTTTTCTTTCCTGCCATTTACGAGTATGAGCCTTACATCAAAAGATGTTCCCTGTCTTGAATACAATTTATGTCCGTCAATTTGCAACACATCGGCAACGTGGTAACGGCTATATAGGTAATTAAAGAAAATCCTGTTCCTGCCTGCCTGTATCCTGCCTTTATTGTCCCATTGGGTATGTCCTCCAACGATTATTGCTGCTCTTCCGTTATTAACCATCGTTTCCAACGCCCTCAAAGCCATCAGGTGATCCAGCGTATCAATTTTAAACGTATCGAACATTACGGGCTTATCCAGCTTGCCAAATGGCGGGTTGGTAATCACTGCTGTAAAGTGGTTTTGTACGTCAATAAATGGCTTTGTAGCATCCCTTTGCCAGACATTTGCATAACCCTGCTTCTTTAGATTACTGTTACGGAGATTATCTATCTCATTGACGTAAATCCGTTCAGGATTGCCTGCAACGGTCAATAGCCCGTTTCCGGCAGAAGGTTCAAAGCCATAACCACCCTTTACCTGCAATTTGTCTAATTCACAAAAAATGCCAGCCAAATAACCGATTGGTGCAGGCGTGGAGTATTGCTGTAACAGTATTGATTGGCTTGTACGGTGCGAAAGGTTAACCTGGTTCTGATACAACTCAACAATTTTGTCGAATTTTTCCTTCACTAAACCATCACCATGCGCTATTTTCCTTGCCTGCTTTACAATTGCCAGTTCAGTCAGTTCCTTTATTTCCGTTTTATCGGTAATGCCATAAGTTGCTGCCAGCTTCTCAATAGAGGTCTTGTTGTGCTTTCTTTTCAGCATCAACTCAGCTTCTACCGCAAATACAAATGCTCCATTCATTTTGATTAATTTTAAAAAGGTATGGCCGGAGCCATACCTTTTACACATTTCACCTACTATAACCCTGCTGGTAAATAATTCAGGTTGTACCTGTTATCCCAAATGTTCGTGTATTGCTTATTGCCATTCGCCCATTCGTAGATATACATATCCCCATTGCGGGTTATCCGCTGAATTGCCCAAACCGGGTCTGTCGTTGCTGCGCCAACCGCACCTGCAAAACCGTTGTACACTACCATTGGAACGGATTCGTCAACACGTACCGGCTGCGAGAGGTTATTGTTAGCCGCCGCCAATGATTGGTTGATCTGCCCAAGCACCTGCGCCATGCTGGTTAACAGGGTTGTCTGGCTTTTCCCGGAATTGATTACCTCCTGCTTTATCCCATCCAGTTGCGCTGATTGGTTAGTGCTGATCAGGCTCAATGCGTCCACACTTTGCTTTACCGCTGCAAGGTTTTGCGTTTGCGCATTACCGGATGCAGTCACCTGCTGCGCCAATGTATCCACACTTGTTTTTACTGCGGTGATACCATCGGTTTGCGCTGTGCTGGTTGTCTGGATAAGGTTTGTCAACGGGGTAAGGTCTGCCTGCGCCTGTGCAACATCGAGCATTGCCTTAACTGCATCCCTTAGTGCAAATACATCTGCCAGACCTGCCGGGAGGGTTACATCGGAATATTTGATGTAGATATGCTTCAAAGCCCCTTCTCCGATGTCAATACGCACCATTTCATTTTTCACTGTGTCAATGGTTTTAACCTGTGTTTTGATAATTAACAGTGGTGTTCCGTCATTTATCACCCTGATACATGAATTGTCGTTGATAATTTGTGTTTCCATTCTTTTACCTGTTTTTTGGTTTTTTTACTTTACTCCTTTTCATTCTTTTTTACATGGTCTGCTATTCCTTCACCGATAAGAGAGCCAACAAAACCGCCAAGCATAACAAGAGGCGCAGCGTCTTTACCGGATGCCTTTGCATACCAATAGGCGACAAGTGAAGTAAGCAATGTTGCGGACGAAATAATTGTCTTCTCTTTCATGTGATTTTTACCTCCTTTTTTGTTTTAGTGATGTAATAAGCTGTAGGTGGCTATCCCTGTGACAATAAATAGCCCTGCCGACAATAACTTGTTCTTGACTTTGAAATTTTTTAGCTGCTTTTCATACAATAGGGTTTGACCGGACAGGATATCTTGTTGCGCAAGACTTTTATCGAATGATAGTTTTAAGCAGTTATACTGCTCCTGTTGTACTCCGATGGTGCTGTCTTTGTTATTCACCTGCGCCTGAAGCGTCGCTGTAAGGTTGTCATACAGGCTGTCTGTCTCATTGGATGCCGCAATCAGCCCTTGTACTGTCGCATTGATACTATCACATGCAGCAAGTTTGACGGCTGTGTCGCTGCTGTGATCGGCATGGGCTATTAATGTGTCCACCAATTCCAGCAAAACCTTATTGTCCTGTTTTGCTTTCTGCAATTCTGATTTAGTGTTGCCAGCTTTGTGTGCCAAGTCCATGTTTGTCTGCACGAGGGAATCCACCTTACTTTGAAAATGGGCTTCAACCACAACACTTGTGTTTTTAATATCTGCCGGTGAGGAAAGTGTTGCCGTATAAACAGGTTTTTGCGGGCTTTGTTTGCCGTTGAGGAATATTGAGCCAGCAATTCCTGCAAAGAGCCCAAGAATAAAAATTGTGAGATTTAGTTTCAATTGCATTGTTTTTGTTTTTTAATGATGAATAATAGTGATAGGGTTTATAGTGACTATGGCAAAAGTCAAGACTGTTGTTCCGTGCTTTGCTGAACGCCTTTTTTCTCAAAAGTGTAACCGAAGCAACCTGCGGCAATAAGGCTTCCGAAAGTGTAGAACATAAATTCCGGTACGTCCTTACCGTAAAACTGTTTTGCAATCCAGCTAACGATTAAAGCCATGAGGAGTACGCCGATTACCATTTCTCTCATGCTGTAGCTACCCAATTTGTCCATGAGCAACTGTTGAATAAACTGTTTCATCTTCTTCGTTTAAGTATTTGATTAATTGATACGTTATTAGTCCGAGTGCTGCGCTGATAATGAATACATCAATGACCGGGTGCTTTCAGGCTGCCCTGCTGAGTATGGATGTTTCATGCAACAGGGTATAAGTAAAGTTGTTGCCGTAAAGCTGCTTGTGTCTTGCACATAATTCCATGAAGGCATTGAAGTCCCCGGCATTGGCAAATACCTGGCATCCTGCGGAAAACTTGTCTATGAACTTTGTAGTCCCATCCTGCAAAGCCCTGTGGATATTGATACCAAACAGCCCTGTATCTTCCTTGCCGTTAAAATCCAGCTTACCGTCACGCTTAACGTCCCTGATAACGGTTACGGGATTTCTTTGGACAAGTGCTTCGTATTTGTTCCGGTGCAATCCCATCATGTGTGAATTGAGGTATTGCCCTTCTTTCAAAATAGCTGTCCCTTGAGGGTTAAGCGGATTCTTGAGCCAGTATGTCCCCGGATCAGTGGTAGCCTCGTAACTTTGCAGTTGCCAGTTACCGCTCTCATCCTTGTAGAGCACATTTATTGTGTCGTTAAACACATTGGGGATTATACTGTCGCTTCTTAATCCGACAATGTTCAGTTCAAAAGGGCGATTAAATACCCTGTAGCCTTGCGCCATAAGCGCAGCTATCAATTTTTCTTTCATATAATTGTTGGTTGGTTAACTAATGTTGGTTGTCTTTCATGCCGCCTGAAGGAATGCGGGAATGTATTCGTTCAGCCAGCCTTTCAAGTCAAAGCCGGGATTGGCATACCCATATACATACAGCTTCTCTGCGCTTGTTATCTCCGCTTCATCGAATTTCTCCGTTAGTACGAGTAAAGTATTAAACAGGGTTTCATTTTGCTGCTCGGTACGGTTGTCCACATGCCTGCCATGCTTGTCCAGCCCGCCGAGCCATGCTACTTCCACCGTGCCATCTGTGGGCATTATTGGTTTCAGGTTAATCAGCCTGCCATTGCGGGTTATCAGGAAGTGAAATGGCAGTTTGTCCATTTCCTTTACGAGCATATCCGGCCTCGTACTTGTGCAGTGTACCACTATGTACCGCACGTTCGTGTCTTGTCTTACGTTTCGCTTGTTATACATATCAGAGATATTTTACAGATTGTGTTTTAACTAAAAAATATTGATTGTTGTTTTCAAAAAGGGTAAAGTCTAATCTTTGGGTTACTTCATTTCCGAGTACCATCATGGCGGGCACTTGTACGCTTGCCGTTGCGGTTACCCAAACTGTTGCAGGCTCTTTGGTTACTATTGGTTTACCGTCAAAACCGGACAGGCTCCATTTACTGCCGTCATATTGCAGGCCCATGCGTATGAACTCCATGCGTATTTTCTGCTTTTGGTCTTCAGTGCTAAAGCTGTTGAGTAGTCCGTTGACCAATGTTTGCCTTACGCCATGCAGTCTTTGTTGCATAAAGGCATTGCTTACCTGCTGATAGTCGTCCTTGTTATCAATGTTTTTAAGCAGGCTGATAACACTGTTGAGGTTTTTCGCAGTAGCCGCTGTGTACAGTTTTTGGGCAAGAGACGATAAGGAAGATTTGTCTGCTCCTCCTCCTCCCTGTGTAATCACGTTAAATGTGCTTTCACTGACGATGGTTGGCAATCCCTTTTTCTTTAAGGCGTTTTGCGTTTCACTTCCGAAGTCGCCATCTGCTCCATACTTGGGTAGTATGCTGCTGCCGTACTTGCTGATCAGGGCTTGCTGCAACTGCCGGACGTTATCGCCCTTACTGCCTTTCTTTAGCGGAAAGCCATCTCCTGAACCCGATGAAGTGCCTTTTGCTTTGCTGCTTTTCGTTCCGGTTGTATCCGCTGGCGGTGTATAGGTAGTATCGGTAACGGTAGTATGGTGCGTTGTATCCGAAGGGTTTGACTTCGTGGTCGGATGGATTTTAAGCAGTTCATTGTCCAGGTTGTCGCTTTTGGAATCTTTCTTTTTCTTGTAATACTGCCATCCAAAATAGCCTACTACACCCGCAGCTCCTATTGTAAGTGTTGCCAGCAATATCTTGCCTGTATTGCTTTTTGCAGGCTGCGGCAATTGCCATTGGACAGTATCCGGGGTATTACGGGGTGCTTTTGCCCTGCTTTGGTTACCTCCTTTCCGATTCGATTTGGTTTTAGCTTTCATTTGTTTAATTTTTTGATTTGCTGCTTATGATCTGCATCATCGGGTCGTATTCCCAAAATTCAAGCTCACTTTTAAGGTCTGCTATCAGGTCATTACCATACAGGCTTTTATAGACTACACCAACCTGACTAAATACTGCCTGTGTAGGAATTTCCAGAAAAACGGCTTTAATAGCTTGTTCATCCGTACCGGGAAAAGGACCATAGGTAATATCAAAAGCTGCTTTTAACCTTTTAGCCCAAGACTGCAATTGATCCGTTGTTAATGCTTGCGATTTGTTCGGGTTGTTAGTTTCCGGTTTTGAAGAAACGATATACAGCATCTCATCGTATTCCGAGCTTTTTAGTGCCTTCTGCATATCACCAAGCAAGCTGTTGTTATATAACCTTTGATAAGAGGTCATAACTTTGCGAAACTCACTTTTGGTTGGTATGTCCCTTAATGCCTGCCGGAGCGCATCCTTATTCGTTCCCGGCCAACCGTCATTCTGAAACGCCATTTTAATTTGTTTGGCGTAGGTTGGCACGCTGCCTTCTTCGAGTGTTTTCTTTTGCTCATTTTTAGCTACGCTCTTTTTGACAATGTTCCTGCCTATCAGGAATGCCCCGCCGATTACGATAATGCCCAGCAACGAATACTGAATTTTCTCTTTCAATGTAAAACCCTGCTCCGCCTGAGCTACTCCCTGCTGGTAGGGTATAATGCCATTGTTGTATCCGTAATCCATTCGTTGCTTATTGTTGTTTATACGCCTAAGTATTTCTTAGCCAGGGCAGTCTTAACAGGGTCGTTGGCTACTACATGCGCCAGCTTTTTCAACTCCTTTGCCGTTAGCTTGTTAGCCAATACGGTCAGTGCTTCGATTTTGTCATTTACCGTTGTTTGCTCTTTTCCGGTAATGGTGAGTGTTTTACTAAATTTGTCCATGTTCGTTGTCAGTTTTTACGTTCAATAATTCCGCAACCGGTATCAACTGGTCGGGGTCTTCCATCAGCCTGACCATTACCTGATTCATTATTGGCAATTGGTCAGGGGTAAATGCTCTTTCCATCTGCTGTATATTTTTGAGGATGAGCAATTGTATTTCAGTCAGTGCAGGTTGGGAGTTGCCCTGCTCTACCGTAACCTCGCAATCCGGTTCGGATTCTGTTTTTGGAGGAAGTGCAGGCTGCTCCATGTCGTTTAATGCGCCCAATATGCCGGATAGTTGTGCGGCAAATGGTGATTTCTTGGCATTTTTGTTAATGGTGAACTTGAGTAGTTCTGCTCCCACCTCTAACAGGTTTACGTCCTTCATCTGAAACCTGTTTGCCTTAATATGCTCCAGTTCCGTTTTGAGTATTTCGGCATAGTCCTCCGCTTCTTCCAGTTTTTCTTCCGTATCCTCCAGCTTTTCCGTTAAAGTTTTTATTTGGTAGTCTTTGTCCTTCTCATCCATTTTTTGCTGAACGATATGGTCAATGTCTCCAAGACTGCCCAGGCTGTTCTGTGGCTGCTGCGGTATTGCATTATCCTGATTGAGCGCAAAGGAATACCGGGTATTACGAGGGGTCTTATCGCCATCGTAGATGAGAATGCTCAGGTTGCGGGTAGTGTCCCTGATTTCCTGCTCATAATCCTCAAACTCATTTACATCATTGGTGCGGGATACTACTTTAAATCCATCTATAATAATTTCATAATCCCTTGCCCTGCCTTTTTCCGCTTCCCTTTGCAGGTATCGTTTCAGGCTGTCCACCTTGTTCTGATCGTATCTTTCTTCTAATAGCGGCATTTTACTTTGATTTAAAAATTACCTGTATCATTTGTACCTGTTGGGGTATTGGGCTGTAATTGGTTAGCAGTACAGATCCTTTGTGTTCGTATTGCAGTTCATTAGTGGAAAATTCCGCTACATCGAATACACCCATATCGCTTTGAATTCGGATACATTCTTTAGGTACTGCCAGTATCAATAGCTGTAACCGTGCATCAATCTTCCTTTCTTCCAAAGGGCCTAATACAAAGTGGCGAAAACGGATTCGGTAGTTATCACCATACCCCAACTCCCTCATCCTGCGTTTGATATATTCATTTGCCAGTTCCGGTGTCATACTTTACTGTTTTGTTGTTTGTTTAAGTTTTGTCCAAATGCATAAGGAAATGGTATAGGAAATATCCCGGTTCAGTTCTTTGCCAATCAAATCTTCATAGCAACCGTACAGTGTGTAGCTGTCTATTGTTTCAATTGGTGGTACTTGCCTGTAGTCATTCTCATAATATGGCGTAACAAACAGGTTAATCAGGTCACTGCTGACATCCGCATAACCGGGCAATAAATCTTCTACGGGGCTGCTTCCAAAAGTTACAAGCGAATTAAAATGCAGGTCTGCGGTATTTTCAGATTGCAGTTTTATAGTTCCTGCGACATTCTTGCCTTTTAAACCTCTTAAATCCTTGATACCGCTTATTCCCATAATTGTCGCTTCCGCATCAAAGGCGAGTATTACGTCCTCCGGGATATTTACCTCGAAAAATTTCAGTTCACCTTTTTTACTGACCGGAATCTCTACTATTATGCTTGTTACCATCTTAGTTGTCTTTCAGTATGCAATCGAGTGTTACCAATACCCAATAAGGTTCAAATTGAGCCAAAGCATCGGATGTGTCCTTGTAGTCAACCTTTACAACGCCGTTGCCAACCGGAATTTTCCCACCCCTTCGTAAAAATCTTTTACTGGCTTCCATGCTTGGCAGGTGGTATAGTCTTTTACTCAGAAAACCTTCAGGTACTATTTCCTGCCTGTTGATCTCTATTTTTTGGGAGCCTCTTTGTAAAAGCAACCGTTCCCTGTTGGAATCCAATGCTATGCCTGTAACAAAGCCTATCGTCTTATCCAGTTCGTAACTGACAGTATAAACCTTATCAGGGTCAGTTACATTTATAAGAAACCACTTATAAATTAGCCCGGTTATTGGTATTTCATGACTTGTTTTATTATCCATTTCTGTTGTCTTTAACTTCTTATGCAGTCATTTGTCCGCCTGCATTCTGATATACCTGTGTTAACAATGCAATACTTCTTTCCCCTTGTCCGTAGCCTGCCCCCGGAAATGAAGCCCATTCTTTCCTGCATTTGTCTATGGCTGCTTCAAATCTTCCCGCCAGTACATCTTCCAATGCACCCCGTCTGCTGATTAGCTCTATGGCTGCCCTGTCCTGGCTTAGTGGAGAAAAATCCGTTAGCCCGAGTGTTTGTGCTACAGTCGTCCATGTGCTGTACAACATTTGGTATGCTCCTGCCGCCGTGCTGGTAATACCGCCGCTTGTAACGGCTATATTGGGATGCCAGCTATAACCGGTGAACAGTTGTCCGCCATACAGAGTACGGTAGGCATTTTTACCATAAGTGCCTTCTGCATATTGGATCATGGTTAAAAATGCTTTCAGGTTGGCATAGGGGTTTCGCTTTGTCGCCGTTGTTTGCGCCTTTAGCTTACTTGAAAAGAACATTACGAGTGCGGGGGCTGCAAGTCCGGCAAGGATATATTTCCAATGTGTTTTTAACAGGTCGGTCATAATTCTTGCTTTTTTAGCAGGTAAAAAAGGGAGTAGCTACCGCCGTAGCAATAGCTACAACCCTTGACCCAAGCTTACGGTGTGGTGATCGTGCCGTGCAATCCCGCATACACGTAAGTATTAGCCTGTATGCCGCTGTTCGTGCCAAGCTGTAGCGTCAGCTCTATCAGCACGTCATCCATAATCAGGCGTGGGTTTGACAGCTTATAATAAC
The DNA here is from genome assembly GCA_947446645.1 of Chitinophagaceae bacterium. GTDB lineage: Bacteria > Bacteroidota > Bacteroidia > Chitinophagales > Chitinophagaceae > Nemorincola. The sequence goes on from CANFHA010000013.1 coordinate 59,028, forward strand.
CTATCGGCTTTACGTGGTTATTTGCTGTTTTGAATATGTAGCAGTTCGTTTCCGGCATGATCTGCTTTTTGTTGGCCTTCAGGTCAATTTCACCGGATACTATGGCGGGGAAGTTTTCAATCCCGTCAAACTTTGTAGCCATGATGCTGTCTTTTGTAGCGTCTGCGGATACGCCTGCAAGCAGGATAATACCGCTGCAAAGAAATACCTGGTTCTTTTGCAGTTTTGCCCCGGAGATGTTAGTCAGACCGATTTCCTTTGTATCCTGTGTCTCAAACATTTTGATAGTTTTTGAGTTCACAAGTTTGGTGGAATAGATAATGGTATCCGCAAGCCGTAGGTCTCCCTTTACCAGTGATTCCTTGATGTATGGGGGCAGTTCACCGAAGTGCTTCTCCATTTCAGCCCGTGACCCCTTGCTGGCTGCGCCTGTGTTGGCAAGTTTGTTAATGGTTTTTTGCCGCTTGACCGGGTTCATCCTGCGTAATGCACCCAGCAATTCATCGCCGTCCACGCCGTCAATGCCAAGTAAAGCACCCTGATTGTTATACTCTTCTACTCCTTCAAAATCGTACATAATTGTTCTGTTTTGGTTTTTAAATTGATTTTATGATTGTTTACTGTGGTTTTACCGTTTGGTTAGAGGTTATAATCCGAGGCATCTACAAGAGAATATTCACCCATTTGTCCGAGTTCGCCTATTTCACCAACTTCTTCCATATCTCCCATCCCTATCCCGGTCATCTGCATGTGCGCCATCCCGCTTTCCTCGATTTGCTGTTCGATGCTGTCCAAAGCGGTCAGGTCATGATGGTATGCCTGCCTGTCGTTGGGGTAGTTAAAGAACTGAAGTTCCCCGAATCCGGCGGTTTCCTCTTTAGATTGTTTACCGGGTGCTGCATTCTTATTCATGACTTTGTCGAGGTAGGTTTTTTCGATAAAATTGTCCTTGTAAGCATTAATACGCCCTTTGATTGATTGCATATCCATGCCGTCCAACCCCTGAACCGATTTAGATTGCTGGAAGCCATTGGCAGCCATCATACCGATACCAAGCAGGGTTGCCAGCCTGTTACCCATATAATGCCCCGTACCTGTCACGCCTATGCCAATTATCAGGGAGGGCTTACCAATTGCCGCACCGATTAAACCGCCGCCAACTACTCCAACAAGAATGTCCTTACCCGTTTCAAGCAATGAGTTTTTTACATCTCCCTTTGTTTCAAGATTATGCGTCATGCTACCGAGGATGTTCTTTTTTGCATCCTTCTTGGCATAACTGTTTCCTTTTTTCTTTTTGCTCATGATTATTGATTTTTTATTACCGTGTTATAAAAGCGCCTTCGATTTTATTTTGCCGTGTTGTTTTGATTTATGGTGATGCGATTTGCGATGATGATTTTTCCCCTTGTGGTGCGGAGTACCATGCATTGGTTTTGAGTGGGGTGGAGCGGGCGAGGCCGGATGAGACTTCATTGCCTTTGCCGCTATTGCAATTATACCCAGCCCCGCTACACCGATACCTGCCGGAACAATCCATTTTTTGTTCTTGTCCCAAAAACCTTCTTTTGGCGTATCACCATTTCCACCACCGGAACCACCATCCCCGCCTGCATCGGATTGTTTCGCAGGCGCTTCAGGGCTGCCACCTCCGCCACTTCCATCGCCACCACCATCGCCACCACCACCGGAACCACCGCCAGAGCTACCTCCCCCTGCATCACTACCGGAACCACTGCCTTTGCTTACTGCGGTACTGCCGCCACCATTATCGCCGGAACTGTTATCGCCGCCGTCTGATGTGGTTGTGCCACCGCCTCCTGCATCTGCGGAAGGGTCAGTTCCATCCTTGCCACCGGCAGGGATTTCTTTTTCTGCATCCGCATTTGTTTTTTCGTCAAAATCTTTAGACCCTGCGCCCTTACCATGAAATATATCTCCTATCTTTTTTAAGGTTGAAGCAATGGCTGCGATTACTCCTGATGCAGCGGTTATCATTGCCATTGATACAGGCTCACCAAGTTCACCAAGCGACTGAATGTCATTTTCTGAAAAGAAAATATCGTCTCCTAATAGCTGTCGCAGTGGCATGTGCTTGTGCAATGCATTAACAGGATGATCGGGATGCATAGGACTAAGCCTGTGATGTTGGCGCATACCATGTGTGTGTTGCATACCGTAATTGTGAGGGCCGTCTCTGTGTTCATAGAGGCTGCCGAATCCTTCCAATCCATGTACCGCATGGTCTTTATTGCCTTTACCCTGAAGAATGGCTTTTTTGAAATTGGAAGTCTTACCTCCTGCACCGTAAAAGATTTTTTCGAGTTTTTCACGTGCCTGAACCAGCCTTTTCCACTTGTCCAGGTTCACGCCTTTGGCTTTAGCCTGTTCGGGTGTCATATAGCTCCAGCGAAGCCGTTTAGCAATATTGCCTATATTCAGCTTCATCGATGCAAGCACACCATTTCTCAAGGCTACCGTAGCGGGATTTACCTTGTTGACTACATTGAGGACTTTTTTCAGGTCAAGTTTCTTTAAGCTTTTCCCGATTTTTTTGAAAAAGCCACCGCCCTTCTTTTTGCTCCCGCCTTTCTTTTTTCCGAACAACTTGCCCAATTCAGCCATTTCATCTGAACCATCAAGCAGGTATTCGTTGTTGCCGATGTTATCTAATCCGTTTAAATACTGTAAATCCATTGGATAATCTTTTTTTTCACTGTATGGTACTTCATGGTCGAATTTGTCCGTTACGCAGTCCAAAATGACTTGTTTGTTATTGGGCAGTAACGCAATGGGGTAGATGTGCTGGAAGTAGTCCCTGCTGTACTTTGTTATCCGCAGCTTATGCCTTATCCCCAAATTGGTCAGTATGCTGCTGATAAATGTGGTATAGCAATCGCAATCCACCCCGCTTTTGCGGTCATGCCATGAACGTGCCGGACTTCTTATTTGCTCGTAACCGTCCCTGTCTTTCTGGTAGGCAATATGGTTGTACACAAAATGCCAGATATTTCGGCAGGTCTCATAATTATTACGGCCTCTCAGAACGTTGGCAATGCCTTTGGTGTGGTCGAGCGTCTTATTAACCACTTGTGGTATAAACGCCACTGTATCGTTTACGCCTGCATTCTTTTGTACCGTATGAGTATCAACGTTTGCCTTTGGAAACAGATGGTCATATTGCAAACCGCTTTTAATGTTCCTGTGTTTTCTTGCTTCCATTCATTACTTTTTTATGGTCAAATCCTGTTTGTGTTCGTATGCAACCTGTGTCCAGCCTAAGTCAACCGTAGTTATTACGCCTACCGTGAAAACAATGGATTGTCTATTAGTCAGGGCTTTAACCATATCATACACAACCGAGAAAAAACTGAGTACCGGGATTTTTACCATCATGTCCTTTATCAGCACTTGTCCGTATGCCGGAATTTTAATGTCCTTGTTGATGACCTGTGAACTGCCTACCAAAACATTTTTATGTGTTAGCTCAATAAAGGGGTACTTAATTTTAAAGCTCGCTCCCGTTGGGTTTTTAAGCAGTGCGTCCACTTTTATGGTCAATCCTTCAAGGCTAAGTTGGTAAATGCTCGCATTTGGTATTACCTGCAATTGCACCTGCGCCCTGCTTATTCTATTATAGTAAGCTATGAGTGCAATCGTTCCTGCTCCAATGACTGTTCCGACAATTACCTTATTAGTTAAACTCATTGTTTTTTATCTTTTCTTTTTCTGTCTAAGTAGTCGGCTGTTAATTTATATCCAAGCCATATTGCGCCTCCTAATAAGGCTTTCAGTCCGTAATCAACTAACCCGGTTACATCTACGTTGGCAAGTAGTATTGTTCCGGTAAGCAATACGTTACTGAAGTGCGAAGTGCTTTGTGCTGCGTCTGTTTTCAACATATTTTTTCATTTGAGGTTGCGAAGATATTATTGGCGAAAAGGGGTACTTTCCAGATTTGTGTCGGTTTGTGCAGGGTTTTGCAAAACATTGTTCAGTTGTGCAGAACATTGTCTTTTTCCCGGTTAATTATCTAATGGTATTTCGGTTGGCAAGCCAAGTTTTTCGATAATTATCATAACCTGGCTTATGTTAAAATAGCGTCCCTGTTTTTCCCCGATCTCATCGGCAAAGGGGCTTATCCATTTCTTGAACGTTCTTTCACAAACGTCATAGACAGAAGCCAGTTCAGCGATTGAATAAGGCATCACTTTTATCTTCCCGTCTTTTACTATTGGTCGTGCCATAAAGATTATTTGCTTGGATTAAGGAGTTGTGAGTAGATGATTGAAGTGTAGAATAATCGGATTAGCCCGTACTCTTTCAGTTGCAGCAGTTTTTTACGGCACTTTATGAATGCTTTGCTGTAAGGCTTATTTGTGTATTGCCAATATGATTTGGCTAAAATGTATATGTACTCACGATAATCAGGGATTTCCGCTCTCTTTTGTTGCAGCTTATTATACCACGATAGTGTCTCAGGAAACCCATACTGAAAGTGCTTATTAAACCAAATTGAGGGGTGAGGCAAGTATTTTGGTGTTTCGTCCACAAAATATTGGTTGGCAAGAATGATCCTTTCGCAAAAGGCTATAAAGGCTTTTTGCAGGTCTGTGCTTGAAAGGAAATAGTTGGTTATTTCCTGCTTTACCCGTTCTACTTCTTTAGGATAAAAGTGTTCCTCTTGCCACAATGCTGCATAGGCGAATTGCCATGCGGCATTTGAAAGTTTTTCAATTGGGGGAGTTTTCTTTGACTTGCTATTTGCAGGCTTTAATGCGATCTGTGCCATGTCCTTTATTTTCGGACGCAAAGATGAATTAGCCTAAAAACCCCGTTTCACGGTTTGGGTAGAGTTGTGCCTGGTTATTCAGAGTAATGCAAAACATGGATGGATAAGTCCGGGAAGGGTTGCTTTGGACTTCTTTATGCCGGAATGTTCCGAGTTATTCCGAGTTGTTCCAAAATCCCAAGTCAGGAACAAGTTCAAAACGACACAGTTTTATCAACGGCAAAGTATATCTGCAACATTTTTATTATTTCCACCGGGCTGGATTATAATGGCATGATTTTGGTGAACACATGAATAATCGTTTGCAAATGAACATTTACAAAATAACCTATATCAGGAATGAGGCTGCTTTATGCAAAGAAATTACCACTACAACCGAATTGGTGGGTTTGTATCACTATGAACACACACACGGAAACCTAATATATGCCATAGTAAAAGCGGAAAATGAAGATAACGCCCTTACGATCGCAAAGTTCATATCCAAAGAAGTAAAAGATAAGTTTAGCGTTAAAGAAGCAAATTAACGGTTTGCCGTTGATTTGAAAACGATTTAAAAATCATTGAAAATATTTGGTCGCGAATTGAAAATGTTTGTCCGCATATTGAAAATAATTGCCCTCAATTTAAGTTCTATCTACTTCCCAATATTTAATGGTCATTTTAGCGATAAAATGTCGCTGCAACCCTTGTATTTACTGTAAAAATGCCATGTATTTAATGCGCTCTAACGTATAGAAATAGAATTTAGAGCTATATTTGCACCAGTATAAAACTCTTGAAGCGTTACTGCTTTAAGTCTCGTCCTGAAAACTGGTAATTTTTAACGACTACGAGACAATAAGTAAGAACGCTCACGCCAAAGGCGTGGGCGCTCGCTTATTCGTAGTCGGGCATACCAGTGCCTCAGGACGCGGTAAGTGGAGACCTGCGTCTTTTTTTTTGCACAGGTCCCGCCTTTTAAAATTAGGCCTGTGATTACAAAAAAAATAACGCTGGCGGTTATAGATGACCACAATCTACTTAGGACGCAATTTTGCGATTTACTCGATAAGTTAGGTTATGAGGTAATTATTCAAGCGGAAAATGGGGAAGATGCATTAAAGAAATTTGAGAATAGCAAGCAGTTGCCTAAAGTCTGTCTTTTAGACGTAAGTATGCCTGTTATGGATGGATTTGAAACAGCTACCGCTTTGTCGAAGAAATATCCGGGCCTGCGGATACTTGCTTGCAGTTTAAACAATGATGAAGATAGTGTGATTGGCATGATAAAAAGTGGTGCTCGTGGCTATATGGTAAAAACCGGGACAATAGTAGAAACGAAACAAGCAATAGACACCATATCTGATTCCGGTTATTATTTCGACAGACACGCTGTTAAAATACTATTAGAGTACCTGCGAAAAGATGTCTCTCCTCAAAAATCGCATGGGTAAAAGCTGAAAACAATCCCAAAAGAATTTAGACTACCAAGTATATTTTATTTATATTTTATTTGAAATGGATTGATTTACATTAGTAAATAATTAACATTCGTGTAAAAACAGAATGAAATAATTTTGCAGAAATTTTATAATGCTGTATTAAACGCTGATACCTTTCATCTACGGTAATTGCGAGGCTTATTGTTCTTAAAAAAATTCAAAACGTGAAAATGATCTGTGCATGTACAAAAAGATATTGCTGGTCGAGGATGACGTGAAATTGTCTAATGATATTAAAAGACAATTAGTTTTTGAGGGGTATGAAGTAGATACGGCATTTGATGGGGTGTTGGGTGAACGGCTTATACTGCGAAATAAGTACGATTGCCTGCTTTTGGATATTAACATGCCCGGAAAGAATGGCTATGATCTCGCTGGCAGCGTTAGAAAGATGCAAAAAACGACCCCGATTATTCTTTTGACCGCCTTTGGGGAGATTGAAGATAAGCTGCAAGGCTTTGAATGTGGGGCAGACGACTATGTCACAAAGCCTTTTTACTTTAAAGAACTTTTAGCCCGGATAAAAGTTGCAGTTAAAAGGTCTGAACACTCCGGTATTGAAAATAAGAATATCGTTATAGCCGATCTCGTTATTGACCTGGAGAAAAAGCTCGTGTACCGGAATGGCACTCCTATCAAACTTACCGCAAGAGAGTTCTTATTGCTGAAGATTTTAGCCGAAGCACAAGGAAATCCGGTTTCTAAAAAAGAGCTGATAAAAACGGTATGGGGTGCTTCTTTTGAGTTCAATACAAATACTATTGAGGTATTTATCAACCTCCTGCGCAATAAAATTGATAAAAAATTTTCACCTAAACTGATAAAAACGAGAAGTGGCTTCGGCTATTATTTAAGCAAAGATTGAGACCATGAAACTACGGAATAAACTTGCATTCAGTTATACCATTGCTTTTACCTGCTTACTTGGGGTAACCTTCATTTCCATATACTATATCTCTAAAAAGAACAGACGAAATGAATTTCACCAGCGGTTTAAAGACAGAACCCTGATTTCATTCCGGTTGATAACCGAAATGCACAACATTGACGATGACGTTCTTGATAAGTTAGATAAAAGTGTCGTTAACAATCTCCGGCAAAATACCTTTTTGTTTGATAGTTCCGGCAGCCTAATTTATACTACAACCGACAATGCGAAGCCTCATTACGCCGATGAAATATTGAGTTCTTTAAGACAGGGCAACAACGAACTTTTCGTGCCTGTTGATACCTGCGAATTATTAGGAGTCAAATTCATGGATAAAGGTAAAACGTACTATGGTATTGCCAAAGCTGATGATAAAATAGGACGGGCAACAATGAAGTTTCTTGCGGTACTACTATTAACTTCTTTTTCTGTTTCCGTAATAATTGTAATACTGTTATCACGCTATTTATCTTGTTTAATTACCTCGCCAATGACAAGGCTTGCAAAAGAAATAGAAAATATTTCACCCGGCAAACTATCGGTGAGGGTTTTTGAAAATAAGAGAAAAGATGAGATTAATTATTTAGCCAGCAAGTTCAATGAAATGCTTGATAAAGTGGAGAACGCATTTAAATTTAAGCACCAATTTATTCATCACTTATCCCATGAACTTAAAACGCCATTGGCTGTAATGATGGCAAATGCGGAATCGGCTTTAGTTGAAAATACGTTTGATAACTATAAAGACTGTCTGCAATTTCAAAAGGATGGTATTGTGGAATTGTCCAACATGATTAATACGATGATGGACATTTCCAAAAAGGAAAACCAGTTAACCGATTATGACAACATTAGAATTGATGAACTGGTATTTGAGTGCATTGATGAAATTTCCCTGCTAAATAGCCAAGCTATGTTCGATTTTCAAATAGATCAGCCAATTGAACAAAGTGAGCGTTTGACGATTAAGGGAAATAGTAGAATGCTGAAAATAGCTATCGGTAACCTTTTGAAAAATGCCGTAACCTATTCTATTTCGCAGACCGTGAAAATTGAGGTTGCTGCTAAAGACAATCAGGTTCAGCTATCAATAATAAATGATGGCAATACTATTTCTCAAGATGAAGTTAAACATTTGTTTAAACACTCATTCCGGGGGGCAAACAATAATAATGCAAAAGGTTTTGGATTGGGGCTTATATTAACCAACCGGATTATTGCACTCCATGAAGGAACGTTAAAATACAAAATAACTGACCAAGGTATGAATTGCTTTTCTACGCAGTTTCACGTTTTGTAATGGTTTTCAGGTTTATTTTAATGTCATTAAGGTTTTCTTAAGGAGCTGTTAACGAAAATTGCAACTCACTTAAAATCAAACCCCTTGACTACTGTTTGTGATGTAAATGAGATCAAAGCCTATTCGACCAAAGAATTAGCTAATATATACGGTATTTGCGAAAAAACTTTCAAAAAATGGCTGATACCATTTTACAATGAGGTAGGAGAACGGCATGGGCGATACTATAATGTTGCCCAGGTAAAAATCATATTTGGCAGATTAGGTGTGCCGTGTAAAATAGTACAAAGAACATTATTTGAAAAATAATTCAGTGCAAATACTGCATGAATTATGTACCAATTAACCATAGTGAAAGATTATTAAAGCCTATTAAAGAACAAAAAGATTTGAGGTAAGTATTTATGAAAATTATTTGTTCGGGGGTTAATTACAAAATGATTTTGATAAAAAAAACCGTTTTTTACCCGTTTTTTTTATCATTTAAATTCCTTTGTTTTGACAGTTTTCTTTTTCGTAAAATTAGATTCTGTATAAAACAAATTTTTGGGAAAAAGTGTTGAAGAATCATTTTATGCAACGATTATAGTTTAAATCTATTGGGTTTTTATGCGTCAGAGAAAATAAAGGGGCATCTAAATAAAGATTTTTCATGAAAGTTGCAACTTTTTAATAAAAAATTTTTACTTTTCGCCCCTCACAGACTTATAAATATTTTAAAATGCACCATTCTTATAAAATATTGATCATTATCCTTTTAGTTAATTTGCTTTCTGCATGTGGTGAAAACCAGCCTGATATAAAATGGAACTACAGTAAGAATGAAATCATTTGCAAAGATTTGGTTTCGATAGAGAAGTTGAACGTTGATATTTATTTAGATGTAACATTGTCAATGGGTGGATTTGCTTCCAGCAATACAACAAACTACAGTAAACTAATCGAAGACCTTCAAGCTACTTGCCAGGATGTGTGGAAAAAAGGCGAGATAAAGTTTTTTAAGTTTGGAAAGGTAGTTGAAGATATGAAAGGTACTGATTTAATCTCTGCAAGAACTTCCCCGGTAATTTATACAAGTGCCATCAGCCATGAAACGAATTTTGATGAAGCAATCAAAAAAACTGACCCCAAAAAAGTAAGCATTATAATCACTGACTTATTCTATAACGAAAATGAAGTTAATAGAATGAAAGAGGCTTTAAAAACTTATTGTATTCAAAGGGGGGTTGAAGTTGGATTAATTGGGTTAAAAAGTAATTTTAATGGTGTAGTTGGAGATGTGCAGCCACCAGTTACTATAAAAGTACCCAGACCATTTTATGTGGTGATAATGGGCGACAAATCCAATATCAATATGTTCTTTAAAACTCTAAAGAATAAAGGCTATATTAATCCCAACCAATTTTACCTAATTACCAATAAGCCTGCTGAGGATTTTAACGTGAATATTGTTAAAGACAAAACATGCAAAAGCCTAAATAAACAAAGTCTGAAAAAGGAACTTGAGGATTTTGGTACGGTATTTAATTTTCGCATGAAAAAAGAAGAAAAAAATGCCTCCTTTAATTTTGAAGCTAACATAACACCCAATCAGTATTTTTTCCCCTATACTGACAAGAATTTGAAAATAGATTTTTATAAAAAATCCCGGATTCAGAAAGATTCTTCATTAACCAATGAAATAACTATTAAAAATCTTAAGATTGTTGGTAATAAAATAACAGGCTCCATTGACCTTACAAATACTGATCCTGAAGGGAAATTTTCTTATTTAGGTTATATTACATTCGATAATACTGTTACTCCTTCCATGCCTGCATGGATTACTCAATATAATGCTGACGATGTTGCTGAATTTCGGCAAAATGTTGATAAAACATTACATCTATCAAAATTATTGACAGAATTAACGACAAGTAATATTACATACAACCAACCAAAACTTGCCAAATTTTATATTAACATTGAAAAACAATAGAAAAACAAAAATAAATAATAGTTATGAACAAGTCTCCACTCAATTATTTGATCTCTGTAGCAATTATTGCTATTTTATGGGTTGTATTCGCCATTTTTATGGGAGATTATTTTTCTCAAAAGCCAAATTTGGCTGATAAAACGCCTGAAAGTTTTGCCAACGATTTACGTATTATTTTTGGTATTGGCGCTTTTATTGCAATTATCTGTATTTGTTATTGGTTTTATTATGGAAGCTTGGAATCAACAGCCAGTGAAATGGATAGAGCAAAAAGAAAATGGAATGGTAATTTTATTTTCTTAATTATTGTTTCAGTCTGTTTGACAGTTACCCTAATAATTATGAACATGAAACAAGGCATACAACCACAATGGTTCTGTATGTATTTTGGTGTATTATCGGCACTCACCTTTATTTCTTTTTGGATTACATCATTTTTATTATCACCATTAACAGTTAAATACATTCCATTAGGCAAAAGATAAAATATAGTGCTATGCAAAAAAATGTAATAATCGGAATTGGAGGTACAGGTGCAAGAGTCATAGAATCTGCCATTCATCTGTGTGCTGCAGGATTAGGACCGAGTGAGTTGAATATTATTATTATTGACCCTGATGAGGCTAATGGTAATTTGACTCATACAAAGTCTTTGATTAAAGAATATGTTGAGCTAAGAAAGAAATTCAAAAATAAAGGCGATAACACATTATTTAAGACAAATATTGTCATTTCACCTTCCGGTAAATTTGTTTGGAATATTTTCCAGGAAAAAGATTCGACACTTGGGAAATACATGAACTATGATAATTTAAAAAAGAACAATCAAACTCTTTCGGATTTCGCCGAAATTTTGTTTACTGAGAAGGAATTGAATACCGGCCTAAATGAAGGATTTAGAGGACATCCCTCTATTGGCGCAGTAGTTATGGCAGACCCACCGATGGATGAATATCCATTCAAATTATTGTGGGACGACATTTCTACACTTTCAGCTAATGACTTACGAGTATTTATAGTAGGCTCAATTTTTGGTGGAACTGGTGCTGCTGGTTTTCCGACAATCGGGTCAAGACCGCTAATTAAGTTTAATGAAAAATTTAATGCAACTTTAGGAGGTGGGAAAAGCAGAGTGTTACTTGGTGGCGCATTAGTACTTCCATATTTTAGCTTTTCGACTGATAGTGAAGTGGATGAGCCAATGTTCGTAACTACAAACGATTTTCCAATTGCAACAAAGGCTGCATTGCAATATTACAATGATAAAGAATTGGGGTTTGACCAATATTATTTTATTGGAGATTCATTAGCACAGAAAGTAGGCAATTTCAGTACTGGAAGCGCAACGCAGGACAATTACCCTCATTACATTGAGATGGTCTCCGCGATAGCTTCATTTGACTTTTTTAATCAACCCAAAATTGACGATATACCAGATAAAAAGTATTTTATTGCTTGCCGTGAAATGGAAAGCGTTGATTGGAGTATGTTACCATTAACAAGAGATAATGATAAATTGCAGGAAGAAAGAGATAGATTTAAGCAAAAGGTTTCTGATTTTACAATTTTCGCTTATACCTATCTTGCATATGGCAAGGGTATTATTGCGCAAAAACACCAAGACGTATTAGCCGAAGCATGGTACAGTGAAAATTTTAAAAAGAACTTTAAAGAGTCTGACGTGCAGGCTAATCCTCGTTATGGAGAAAATACTGATTTATTTGAAGTTGCAGAAAATTATTTTAAAGACTTTTTATTTTGGATTTGTTCTATTGATAAAAATGAAAATGCACATTTAATAGATAGTAACAATCTGCTGGAGGGTGATTTAGACATTAAGGACAGAAAAGAGATTAAATTGAAAGATCCAACAAAGTTTAAATCGAATATTGGGCAAATAATCGTCGAAAGAAACAGTGGTTTAAATTTTGATGCGTTTAAAACAAGATGTTTACAGGAGACAATCATTGACGATAAGACAATGTATGCCGGAAATAGGTTTTTGAATATTTTTTATGAAGCTTCAAAAAAATTCAATAAAATTAATAGAGTAATTAAGTAAAATTCTCGGTATTATGGCAAAACATTTGTATCTACCTAAGATTCAACCAAGTGCAAATATTGATAAACCCTCAGTAAATGCTTTATGGGAAGACAAGCAGAAAAAGATTATTCAGGCTATAAGTGATGGTATAGAAATTGATGAAATGGCACAATCAAAAGGCGTTTCATCCATTCCTGATATTTATGCCAGACCATTAATATTTTTAAGTGCATTTCGCTCCGATAAACATCCTTTAAAAAAAAGAATCATACAGGAATGGCGTGGCTTATTAAGCCTCCTTGCATTGCATAAGGTAAAACCTGATCTTGCAAACCTCACCATTTCACCAGTGGAAATTGGTGACGATAAGTTTAGTACCGCATTAAAAAATCTTTGTCCTAAGCCAATTATCTTACAAAAAAATGGAACCGAGTATTCATGGACAGATATATTATTAATTAGGTTTAATGATATTCCTATCGGAGCTTTCTCACCGGCAACTCTTGTTTTCACAGCTTCTGACTATAGCCGGAGACTAAAAGAAAAATCGTTTGCATTAAAAGATGATGATGGATTTCTTAGACCGCCTACCAAAGCCAAAGACTTAGAATTTGTGGGAGAGTGGTTAGAAGGTTTTATTAAGCAGTTTAATGAAAAAGCATTTACCGACAGCAATTCAGCTTCTACTGATTTCAAATATTCCGGTGATATTAATAAGCAATTACAAAGTTGGTTATCTGAAATCAAAAAAGAGTTAGGTATAGAAGAAGCAATAGAAATAGATGCAGAAAAGGTTAAAATGGGCGAGGAACAAATTCCCTTAACAAAATCGGCTTCTTTTTTATCAAAATATCACATCTACCAATCGTTACTTAAACCTCTTATAATTGATGAACAAATTCCACCTGCTGAATCTAAATCAGATTATAGCTTAAAGACTTTCAGAAATTTTTCAGGTAATAATGAGATAGTTATTATCTATCAAACCTTATTGGATAAGAACAATAATATCTGGGATGGAACAAGTCCAAACGAATGGGGCGACATTAATACTATAATAGAAAGGTTTTTTAAGGTAGCAAAAGGAACAAAGTTAAACACAATAAGCTTAGAGGACAGTAAATCAATATGGATAAGACCTGAGTTATACTTTTTAACTGATACTCTTTTACGAAACAAGGCAAATAGTATATTAAATGTAAATGAATCCTATTATAATGCAGAAAATTCGAAATATATCTTACCTTTTACTGAGGAAATTTTGCATTATTTCAGCCCGGAGAAAATCAAAAGTGAATTAAAGCCATATTTTGAAGAAAAGGAAGGCAAGGTAACTTTTTGCTTTTCATTACCGTTAAAAAATAATACATCAGTTCTAATTAAAAAGGTATTTAGAAGTAAAGGCGCAGACAAAGTTGCATTAGAAGGTCAAATTCTTGATATAGATGTTCCGGTATTGGAGATTTTCCCTAATTACCTGGGAGATTTCTGGTGTCAATATTTTATGCTTTACTCAGATACAGAAAACTATATTTTTAATCCGCTAAATTTTAATATTAATTCTGCTACTATTTTTACTAAAAGACAAGAGCAAAAATTTGAAACAAACACCTCAACTAATAAGGCAGAAATAGTTAAAATATCCGGCTATAATTCGTTCCCGGAAGCTATTTCGATGGTACCTAAGCAAAATTCCCTAAAACCTTATGGTTTAATTCTTTTAAGCAAAGATATTAATATTGAAAATGCTGCATTTAATAATGGAGCATATACCATTGGTATTGATTTCGGAACATCAAATACAAATATTTATGAAAGTAGCGAAAATGGGACTAAGAAGTGGGAATTTTCTTTTTCAAAGTACATTCGTTCTTTCCTCAATTCTCCGGAAGATAAGAGAAAAGAAATAACAAATTTGTTTTTTGTTCCTATTGATGATGAGGATTGCAAATTGCCTACGCCAAGTGCATTAAGAATTTTTAAATCAGGAATCGTAGATAATGTAATATTGGATTATTTTATTTATTTTCCTGATAAATTAAGTAAATCAAGGTATCCCAATAATGTCCGAACAGATATTAAGTGGGATGCAGATAATACAAACCTTAATTTATTTTTAAAATCTTTAGTTTTTCTACTTTTTATTGATTTGATCCAAAAAAGAGTGAAAAGAATAGAATTTAGATGTTCATATCCAAAATCATTTTCCGATAATCAAATTGAAATTTACAAAACGATCTGGAAAAGTACAATTGAAGAATTATTGTATAAAGAGGTTGATGAAAAAATACCCAAAGTAGATAAACTTTTCTACGTAAAATATAATTTGGATAAAGGATACTATGTCATTGATACCCATAACAATGGTAGATTTTTAATTAAGGAAAAACCAATTTTCATCACTGAAGGTATTTGTGCAGGTGAATATTTTTCGAGCCCTTCTTTGATGGGTACAACTGAAATCGCCTCAATTGGGAGTAGTGCAATATGTATTGATGTGGGTGGAGGTACGTCCGATTATAGTCTTTGGTATAAGAGTAAAATAAAATTTGATGCTTCCGTATTACTTGCCGGAAACCAGATAATGAAGTTTTTTAAAAATAATTACCGGATTTGTGATATTCTGTTCAAAAAAGATTCTGTAGATGCGTTAAACGAAGTAAAGGATAACGAAAGATTGTTTTCGTCAAGATTAAATTATATTCTGAGAGATGAAGAAAAAGAAATTGCTTCGAAATTAGCATATAACGCAAACAATAAGGATATAGCTTGGTTAAGAAGGATGTTGGCTATCGAATTTGGTGCCTTATCTATATATGCTGCCCATATTTGCTTAGTAATAAATGAAATTCTTGATTTTGAGTTGGCAGGGAAAATTAATGAAAACGGGATAAAATTGCATTGGGGTGGCAATGCAGCAAAATTTATCAGTTGGATTGACTTTGGTAAATATGATAAGGAAGGCATTTCTTCAACGTTTTTGAATGGAATATTTATCAATTCAATAATGGACAAAACGTTGGGAGAGAGAATCATCAAACCTCGCGATTTAGGTCAAGTTCAATCTCCCAATCATAAAGATGAAGCCTCCGGCGGAATTGTTGTAATGAATGCGACAGATGGAAACGATGGAGATCAGGCTGAGGAAATAATTGATATTACGGAGAAATATGGTGGAATGATGATGGACGATGAGAACCCGGATGGCAATGGTTCAAAGGATGTTGACAAAGATATACTCGTGTTAGGAGAGGAAGTTACAGTTAATAAAAAGGTATATAAGCATTATGAATCAGTTGATAAAACCAACTTCTTCAGCAAAAATGAATCTTTATTTGATAAGACGAGTTTAGTACAGTTAGAAAGGTTCATAAAGTTGATAAATTTCGTAGGCAAAAATACAGGTTTGTTTCCTGAGGGATCACAGATCAATCTATCTGATGCCGAAAAACTTGCAATTAAAAACAATATAATAAATGACATTTCGAAATTAGCTCAGTTAAGTCCTGGGAAGAGAAATGTAGAACCGATATTTATCATGGAAGTAAAATACCTTTTGGAAATCCTAAGTAAAAAAATGCAATGATACCGAGTGTTGGAATTGATTTGGGAACTACATTTTCCTGCATGAGCTATATTGACGAAAACGGAGTTCCTATTGTAATCAAAAATAATGATGGTCAATCATCTACACCTTCAGTAATTTGGTTTGATGGAAAATCTGCTTATGTTGGTGATGAGGCAAACAGAAGAAAGATTGCAGCGAATGCTCCAATATATGAATTTGTAAAAAGGGACATCGGTAAAGATGTTGCGAACCGCTATGTGATTAACGGCTTTGATTATGGAGCGTGTGGCTTGTCCGCTTTAATCTTGAAAAAATTAAGAATTGAGGCGTTTAATTTTTTCAAGAAGAAAGGTCTTACTGGTCAGGGTGATACCGTTAAAAATACAAAAATACCAGCAGTAATTACCGTGCCTGCTTTTTTTGGTGATAAACAAAAGCATGAAACGAAATTAGCTGGTTATGCAGCAGGTTTGGATGTTATTGCAATAATAAATGAACCAACTGCAGCAGCTTTAACTTTTGGAATTAATTTAAACGAGCAAAAGAAAATTTTGGTATTTGATCTCGGTGGTGGCACATTTGATGTTACAATCCTTAAAATTGGTGATGGTGAGGCCAGAGTAATAACATCTGACGGTGCAGACGAATTGGGTGGGAAAGATTGGGACAAGATAATTGAAGATTACCTGTTTAGCGAATTTGAACGACAAACAAATACCGAAATACCTGATGATCGAATTTGGGATGTAAAAGTGAAAGCCTTAAAGGCAAAATTTGCGCTTACCGAGGATTTGGAAACAGACGTTGAACTTTCAGGGAATGGGGAATCAATTACGGTCACCCTGTATAGAGAAAGAGCTGAATCTGATAACAATCAATTTAGTTCTTTGATGTTCGACGAAGACCATCGTTTTTATTTCGAAGAACGGGCTCAAGATAAATTGACTTTATGTAGAACAATTTTGTCGAATATTTTAGCAAAAGCAAATCTTTCATGGAATGACATAGACGAAATAGTCTTAGCAGGTGGTTCTTCGAGAATGCCCATGATCCCTAAACTGTTAGAAAAATTATCAAACAGAACAATAAAAAAAAATATTCCGGGATTCAGTTTAGACACAGCTATTTCACAAGGTGCGGCACTATTTAGTAAAAGTGGAACCAAGGTATATGACGTTACTTCTAAATCTATCGGCATAGAACTGAAAGAGAATAATAGACCGGTAATAGAACACTTGATAAAAAAAGATTCAGCTTTGCCTTTAAAAATCACTCAGACATTTCCAGCAGAATCGAATGCTATCTTAAAGGTTTATGAAGGTGAAAGTAGAGACCCGGATTTATGCACTCTACGTGGTAGATTAGAATTAGGCAATCCTACAGGCAAGGTTACGATAGCCTTATCAATTGATCTTAATGGATTAATCAGCGCAAGTGTCGAAGCAGACGATTTGAAAGCAGAGCTGAAAATCAAATCGGAGGCAGGGGACATAGACATTTTTGAATTACAATCAAAGATTGACATTGTTGATGTAAGACTATAAATAATATCTTATGGCTGAAAAAATATTGGGCGGTGAATCAAATCGAGATTTACAATCAGACAAAGTTATTGCTGGGGGAGAAAATTCCAAACCCTCCTCTATACCGGAGAAGGTTAGCACAGATAACATTGCCGATTTTACAACTAAGGGTGGACTTGATATGCCTGCATCGGATTATGAAAAGGTATGTAATTGGCAAACCATACTATCCGAAAACCCTTTTGAGGTGTTATATTTAGATTACGAACAATACAATTATATCACGCCAGAGATTGTATTGAAAAACTATAATGTTCTTCATGAATTTTGGAATGAAAAATTAATTGGGCTTAATGGTGTTGCGAGAGAGAAAATTAGTAAAAAATTCGGTGCTGAAACCGTAAGTAAATCTTTAGAGAAATTAAAAAGGGAATATGAGAAATTGAAGACCTCAGAAGGTATTATTAATTATTACAAAGAGGTAACCAACAAAAGAATAGCGAAAGGGATAGATGCAATAACGGATATTGTTGAGATGGCTTTTGAAGATGGTGAGGTAACAAAGGCAGAAGCAAATAAAATAATTACTAAGGGGCTAACAAATGGCTTAAGGGAGAATGAGGTGAGAACGCATTTGTTAGAATTGTTTAAAGAGCGAGGTTTTAAACCGAGGGCCACAAAGAAAAAAGAGGATGAATTTGATAATCAATGGATGACAGATGAGAAATGGAAAATTGCTCAGGCTCGCACCACTACAATTTTAGGACAGTCAGTCTCAACCCTGGAGGAAATCGGCGAATTGCTATTCAATCAAAAAAAAGAAGCTAACAATTTTATCTCCAAATCCTTGTACAATACCATTGACAAACTAACTAACTACGACAAAGCTGAGGAGTTTGACAAAATTGAAAAAAGCGAAAAAGATGTCGAGAAAAAATATTTGAAAGTCGTATATCATCTGAATCCTTCATTACCTTTCAGAATTGATTCAAGTACCTACAATACTATTAATCAACTATTTGAAAAAACAGCACTTGATTATGACCTATTCCAGAAAGTTTTCACCTACTACGAAAAAGGACATTTAAGAATTTGGTTATCTGAAGTTGACCCTTCAAATTCAAGAAAATATACGAAGGAAGTTACCTACAATGATTATCTTAAATTCGTATATAGTGTTGACAGGAGCCATCCATTTTATATTAAGAACGAGAGATTTGCTACACCGAAGGATTTGGTTGACAAAGCGTTAGTTGATAATGCTTTGTGGAACAAAATATCCGAAGTAATGCTAAATGGGCAGATCTTTGTTTGGTTGCAGGAAATTGGAAAAGCAGATTGGATTAAGTCTTACAATGAAAGGACAGAGCCAATTTTTGCATCAAAATATCATAGTGATGAAGAGCTGAAATTGGCAGCAGTACAAACATTATTACAAGTTATTGATACCGATATAGAAAATCCCAAAATTAGCTCAAACACAAAAGATATTAACCTCCCGGCAATTGAAGGTAGCCATGTCATTCAAAAGAAAATTGCTCTCAAGTTAGAAAACGTTGGATTTGTAAAAGCCATCGCTTCTTTAGATCAAAATATCCCAGGCGTTTCAGTGCTTGTTGAAAAAGACATTGTCTTTCATAGTCAGGCCGGGATAAAAGAGCATCAACTCATACTCAATATTGAATCATTAGAATTAGTGAAAAATAGGGAATACTCGTTCAACATTAAAGTAAATACTTTGTATGAAACGCTGACGATGCCTGTAAAGTTGAAGGCGGTATTTCCTAAGAAAGCGTATTCGGTCATGTTAGTAAAGTATGCTGCGATATTTGGAGCAATTTTTGGACTTTTTAGATTTGTTTTGGGGAGTGTTGGTAATCATCAAAGTTGGCTTTCAGAAGATCCCTTGTTTGGTGGTTTCGTACCAATGGACATAAATTCAGCATATTTGCCTCAGTTTTATTTCTTATACATATTATTATTTCTTTTTTTCATATTGATTTTTATAATATCAGCGAGAATAATTAAAAAATATGAAAAGCTATAAGTGGGTATTAGTTGTTGTTGCAGCAGTGGTTATATTCTTTTTAAGGACTATGATTAGTGCGGCATGTATTGACCTCTTTTTAATGATTGATAATTCTCTTGAATTTAGTAACCATTTAAGTCCGGTATTAATGTGGATTATTTTGGGATTATTTGTTGGTTTAGTATTTGGAACAATCACAGCCTGGAAAAAGTATAGAATTGACTTCAAACTAAATTACATTTTTTTCGCTGCGCTATTATTGTTTCTAACATTGGCCTCTTTTATCAATAGGCCTGCTACTCCCAAGGGGACATCGTTTGAGCCTGTCGAGCCATTGGAGCCAGTTAGCGTAGCTCAGAAATTTGGTACAGTTTACTATAAAATTCAAGACGCTGACGGCTATACCAATTTGAGAAGGGAGCCAAATGGTGAAATTATTAGAAAGGTTTATCCAACTGAAAAATTTGAAATTATTGGTTCGGAGAAAAATTTTAAAAAGGTAAAATTTGGGAATGGGGCAATAGGTTTCATCCATGAATCGAGGGTCGTTAAACAATAAAATATCTGAGAAATAACAGAATTGTTATGAATCGAAAAATACTACTGCTAATTATCTTTATTGCTTTTAGTTTCGCTTCATGTGACACTAAAATATCAAAAGATGATGCAAAGGTGAAAATCAACGATTATTTTGCCAACAATCCACCAACATTTACATTTTATATCCCTATAAAGGATAGTTTTTTATGGGTCAATTCTGAATGTAATAATGGAGATTCTAATTATATTAAAAATAATGTTTCAGATGCCTATATAAAATACTACATGCACTTAATCCGCAATTTAAAAATATTTGGTGCGATGGATTATCATTTTGTAAAAGAACCGAATGGATGCAGAATAATTACTGAATTTACCGACAAATTTAAAGCCCTTATTAAGTCTCGAACACAACGGGAAAATGATGGAAATGGAGAACATATAACCATTATTTCAGGATCTATAAAGGCTGACATACAATCTATAGAGGCAGGTACTTACAAAGATGGTCGAAATGCGTCGATTGTAAAAGTGACTACAGAATTTACACCAAACGATATAAGGAATATTTTTTCGACTGAGAAAAATGAAGGAAAAAATATCAATACAGTGTATTTGTACTTATCAAACAGTGGTTGGGTTGTTGATCCGTCGAATTTAGCTTATTAGTTTCTTATGAATAATCATTCTTGAGTGATATTACTTTTTAAAAGGTTGCTGCTTTGACTACAGAACAACAAAACAAAATTCTCGGAAGAATCGCCATTGCTCTGGTAATCGGCGGTATAGTATTGTATTTATTAAGAGTACCCTTGACCGCGATTTCGATAAATTGCTTCTTGTTTACTGACAGCCTCGTAAAATTGAGTAGTTCCTTTAACCCAATTGTTATGTGGGTTATTTTAGGTCTTTTTATTGGTGTAATATACGGGTCTTTTGTTGCGTGGATGAAATATAGGCTTGAATTCAAGTTGAATTTAATTTCTATTGGAATCTTCGTTCTCTTTTTTGTTTTCTTATTTCTCTTAAATAAACCAATACAAAGTAATGCTACAAATACCTTTGTTTTTAAACCTAATGTGGAAGTTGAAAAACCCCCGGTTACCCATTATTATTATAAAATTAGCACTTCTAAAGCATATTTATATTCTACTGCATCCACTCAAAGTTCAGTTTTATCAAAAGCCGGTTATAAGGATATAGAAGTAGAAGTCTTAGAATTTACGAATGATAATTGGTGTCTGGTTAAACTTTATAACACCACAGGATACATTAAGCGAAAGAGCATCGTTTTTTCACGTACTGATCCACCCATGCAGCAGCCTGAAAACGTAAGTGCTCCGCAAAATTCAACTCAAACATCCGATTCCAATATCCGGCCTGATACCGCTTCTAATAACATTACCGATAGTAGTACAATAATTGAAAATGAATGGAAAGTATTTTGGAACGAATTCACGAATGCAGTTTCTTCTAAAGATAAATCTAAAATCGCTGAATTAGCATCCACAAACTTTTCAGATAATGCAAGTACTACCTATGGCATAAATGATTGGCTAACTGTTTTTGACAATGAGGAAAGATACAATAGGCTATTGGATAAAATCAAGAAGGGGGTTACTATTCCGCAAAATAGTACAGGAAATAGTGCAAAATATCTCGGAGATGAAGCCGGAGATGAAACATTTTATTATATAAATGGCAGGTGGTATTTTACTGGGGTGTTGGGGGATTAGAAAAATTGCATAACATAATATCATAAAAAATGAGAGGTCGTTTATGCCTGTTTTTTTCATTCCTATTTTATTGCTCTTGCGGGCAAACCCAACAATCGTTAAATACGATAAATGATTGCGGTGTTCATGGGAGTTCAAATCCCAATAGAAAGGAATACGAGTTAAATATTTATAAGAACAGATATTCCGTGCCTGTATCAAGTGATATTATCAGTGGTGTGACGATTGAAAAATTGATCGCAAGTGGAGATGAAACCGACTTCCCAATTACTAAGGCTATTGAAGTTACAGGATATGTTTTTAACGTAAAGATGGGCGGTATAGAAACTTGCAACTGTAAAACGCAGGATGAAAAATTCAGGGATACCCATATCGAATTAACACCGGACGAGGAGCATACGGGGCCTGAAAGTAGAATGATCGTTGAAGTTACACCAAGGATAAGGACAATAATGGCCGTAAAGGGCATTGATTGGTCAACAGAAGAACTTAAGGGTACTTTAATAGGCCATAAGGTAAAAATTACAGGATGGCTTTTTTATGATTCAGAACATTCGGGTCAGGCTTTTGCAACGCATCCAGGAGGAGAGAGAAATTGGCGAGCAAGTTGCTGGGAAATACACCCCGTAACAAATATCGAGATACTAAAATGAATTCTATGAAAGCATTTGTCATCTTAATCATTATAATTGTGTTAGCAGGATTAGCTGCAATTGTTACAAAGCCATCTGATGAACAATGTATAGAATTAATGAAGAGCAAAATAAATACTGAAGTAGGAAAAACATCTTCAGACCCTTTAGTTACTGGATTGGGTTCAGTTTTGGTTGACATGGGCGTAAAGAAGACCCTTTTCAGAATTGAAGACAAAATATTTTACAAGAATATTTATTTCATTATAGGTGGTCAACAAGTTGGAACTGCTTTATTTGGAACTGTAATTATTTCTTCAAATAAAGATTGATAATTTAGAAATATTGAGTACATTTCGAGAAGTAATATTTTTCATTTCAAATCCGAACTATTATGAGTTACAAAGTAGTACCCTTTTCGGCTTCAATTAGCAGTAAAGGAAGCGCAGGAGACGTCGCACAACAAGTTCAATCCTGCATTCAAAAAGAAACTTCATCAGGATGGGAGTTTGTTAGTTGCGGTAATATTGATACTACAATTGAAGGCTCTAATGGTTGTTTTGGAATTGGTGCAAAGCCGAGTTCTTCAACTTCAATATTAGTGCTTGTATTTAAACAATGAAATGGATAATTCTTATTGCAATCAGAATTTATTGGGTTATTCCCAAGAAGTTTAGAAATAATTGCCTATTCAAAGAATCATGTTCGCATTTTGTATATAGAACAGCAAAAGAGAAAGGTTTTTTTTGCGGAATAGCTGCTTTCTTTTTAAGGAAGAAGCAATGCAGACCTGGATACCAGTTGATAATTCAACAATCTTCTCCTTCTGTACAAATAAGGTTAGTGGATGGAACTGTTATACTTGAAAATGAATTTTCAGACAAATTAGTTAGAGAAATAGAACTGCTAAAGAATTTCTTACCAGGTACATGAAGATAATGATTTTTTAACCTCAGACCCATGTCGAGAAATACCTCAAAAGATTTTTACTGGCTCCATTAGCCTAATAATTTTTGCTTTTATTTCTTCAGGGGAACAGTCTTTTTTAAGAAAGATATCCACTCCGTACTCATCTATTTTTTTAAACTCCTTTTCATATACGGTGTAAGCAATAATTTTAATACCGGGGTACCGTTCCTTTATTCTTTTAGCCACTTTAAACTCTCTCAAGGAAGGAGTATCAATATCCAATAAACATACGTCTGGTACCGATGCTACATGCTCAACTTGCTCATTGAAATCCTTATCATCATTCGCCAAAATACTGACACAGAAGCCAAGAGTTTCCAATACCTGCCCTATAGCAACTCGTAAAAGGAAGTAACTATCAACAACAGCAAGTGAAGGTTTATTTAGCATTTCCCTTCCAAAATATGAAAATCATTGCATAACAAAACATAATTCTACGCAATTTGACATAAACCTGGAAAGCGCAAAGTCATACTAATATATTTTCGCTCCCTCAAAATATAATGAAGATGACAATAGAAGAATTCAAGTCTTATCCAAACTGCGAAAATTATACAGATGAACAAGCGAGTAATATCATTCAAACACTTGAAAAACTTGCAGTTATACTTTTCGATTTTACCTGCCAACAAAATGGCATGATTATTGATAATCAAGTAGTTATAAAAGAAAAAGAAGAAAATAATCTAAAATTAGCAGCATGAATAATCTTGAACTGTTTCAGAAATGGGCTAAGACATCAACCATACCTTTGACGGCAAATCTCAAACAAGCGGTTGTTTATACTCGTGTTTCATCAAAAGAGCAGGCTGATAAGAATTTAAGCCTTGACTTTCAGATGAGGACAATTGTAGAATACGCAAAGAAAAGCGGGGTTGAGATTTTGTCATTCTTTGGCGGTACTTATGAAAGTGCAAAAACAGATGGCCGTAAAGAGTTTCAGCGTATGCTTGACTACATCAAAAAGAATAAAGGCAGAGTGAGCCACATTCTTGTCTATACGCTTGATAGGTTTAGTCGCACTGGCGGAGGGGCAATTAAGTTAGCGCAAGATTTGAGAGACAAATATGGGGTAACCGTGTTTGCAGTTACTCAACCAACTGATACAACGAATGTAAGTGGCGTATTCCAGCAAAACATTCAATTCCTGTTTAGTGAATTTGATAACCAGCTTAGAAAGCAACGAGCCGTAGCAGGGATGAAAGAGAAGTTTGAGAAAGGTATATGGTGTTTAAAACCTCCTTTGGGCTATGATGTGGTTAAGGTAAATGGGGAAAGGAAAATAGTAATTAATAAAGTGGGGCAGCAAATTAAAAGGGCATTTCAATGGAAGTTACAAGGCATGAAAAATGAGGAAATACTAATCAAGCTGAAAGCATTAGGGGTAATTACTTATAAGCAAAAGCTATCGCAGATATTTTCAAATCCGTTCTACTGTGGCATTATTGTCAACAAAATGCTTAATGGAAAACCTATTAATGGTACTCATCCCGGTATAGTTTCAGAAAAAGATTTTTTAGCGGTAAACGATATTCGTAAATCAGCCAATAAGTACGGTGTGCCGCATCAGGATGAAATAGAGGCATTGCCTTTAAAGGTTTTTATGAAGTGTGAACATTGCAACAAAGGTTATACAGGATATATTGTAAAAAAGAAGAACATTTTTTATTACAAGTGCAGAACAAAAGGCTGTAACTGTAATAAAAATGCCAAAGACTTAAATAATAACTTCCAAAGCTATTTAGATACTTATAAAATACACCCTGATTTTATTGAGCCTTTATATAAGTTAATGGGTGAGAAATTTGCGAACCTGACGACTACCCACGATGAGCAGTTAAAGCAGCTTAAAGGTCAATTGTCGGCATTACAGGATAAGATAGACAACTTAGAAGAAAGCTACTTTATAACGAAGGAAATGAGCGAAGAAACCTATAAGAAATTTATGGGTAGGTTTAGCGAAGAAAAGGCAAAAATCCTTGATGCTATGAGCACTTGTGGTAAAGACAGTTCTAACCTTTCAGAATACTATATTTCTGCATTAAGATTTTCCACAAAACTCCCTATTATATGGGCTTCCAGCCCTGTTTCGGTTAAAGAGAAAATTCAAGAAACTATATTTCCTGACGGAATACTGTATAATCACAAAAAACAGGCATTTCGAACCGAAAAAGTAAATGAGGTATTTTATCATATTGCAAGCCTGACAAGCGATTCAGGGGGAAATGAAAAAGGACAGACCAATAAGATTATTGATCTGTCCTATCAAGTCGGGGAGACAGGATTCGAACCTGCGACCCCCTGGTCCCAAACCAGGTGCGCTACCGGCCTGCGCTACTCCCCGATCTTCTTTTGTTACGTGAAACCTTTCGTCTCACTTTAACCGGCAACTTTCTAAACTTCAGCGGTGAGGGCGAGATTCGAACTCGCGGTACACTTTAAGGCGTACGACAGTTTAGCAAACTATTGGATTCGGCCACTCTCCCACCTCACCTATATATAAGCGCAAACCACGCTCACATGTACTCTTCCTTTTTTAAAGGACTGCAAAGATAAGGTAAATGTGCAAACGAGCAAATCAAAACCTCAATTGGTGCAAATTTATTTTGCTGTTATACAGCGCACAAACTTGACCTGTTGCTCAATTAAGCCATTATATACTTGCCAGTTGCACTTTCTGCTGTATCTCCAGCAGGTTCTCTTTGTATTCGCTGTCCGTCTCCATCAGGTTCTCCACCGTCTGGCACGAGTGTATTACCGTTGTGTGGTCAAATCCACCAAAGTGGTCACCTATTGTTTTCAGCGACTGCTTGGTAAATTTCTTTGCGAAGTACATCGTTATCTGCCTTGCCAGTACCACCTCGCGCTTACGTGTTTTCGTCAGCAGCCGTTCATAAGCTACATGATAGTAGTCACACACCAGTTTCTGTATGTTATCTATCGTCATTTCCCTTGCTGCGCTCTTCACAAAATTCTTCATCACACGCTTAGCCAGGTCCAGGTCTATTTCTTTCTTATTCAGTGTAGCCTGTGCAAACAGCGCTATCAGTGCACCTTCCAGCTCACGTACGTTGCTCTGTATATTATAGGCTACATACTTTACTACTTCATCTGGTATCTCCAGGCCTTCCTGCCTCATCTTCACCTGCAGTATCTGCTGGCGAGTTTCAAAGTCCGGTGCCTGTATATCTGCATTCAGCCCCCAGCGGAATCTGCTGAGCAGTCGCTCCTGCATGCCTTCCATATCACGTGGCGCTGTGTCACTGGTCAGTATTATCTGTTTGCCGCTCTGGTGCAGGTGGTTAAATATCGCAAAGAACACATCCTGCGTCTTCAATGCAGACACAAACAGGTGAATGTCGTCCATGATCAGCACATCTATCAGTTGATAGAAGTGAATGAAATCATTTACCTCATTATTCTTTGAGTGGTCAATGAACTGGTTGATGAACTTTTCAGCACTCACATACAGCACAGATTTATTAGGGTGCAGTCTGCGCACTTCATTGCCTATAGCCTGCACCAGGTGCGTCTTTCCCCAGCCCACACCGCCAAATACTACCAGCGGGTTAAAGGAAGTAGCACCGGGCTTTTGTGCCACATGTATGCCTGCAGAGCGGGCTACACGGTTACAATCTCCCTCTACATAATTTTCAAAAGTATAGTTGCCATTCAGCTGCGGGTCTATCTGCATGCGCTTCAGCCCCGGTATTGCATATGGTGTTTTTATGCTGTGGGGATCATCCCACTTCAGCGGCATGTCCACATAGTTATTTTCTTTCGATGGTTTGTTGTGTGTGCTCCCCGGCATGTTTATAGATGCAGGGTTCCTTTGCGAACTGCTGCTTTCCATCATTATCCGGTATTCCAACCTGCCTACGCGGCCCAGCACACGCTTTATGGTTTTCCCCAGCAGCTCTACATAGTGTTCTTCAAGCCACTCATAAAAAAACTGGCTGGGTACCTGCAGTGTCAGTACGTTATCATTAAGTCCCACAGCTTTCACCGGCTCAAACCAGGTTTGGTAAGTACGCCAGTTAACATTGTCTTTAATTATATGCAGGCATTTTTCCCATAGTTGTTCAGCTTCGGTTAAAACAGAGTTAGTAGTATTGTAAAGGTGCTTATCCATATTAGGAAACAACGTTCATGTAGTTATTCAAAATTTGTTACTTCAGGCATTTCAAGAGACAAGAATTTGTTCCCCGGAACACAGCGTTTCGTTTTCTGGGGGGATTCTTATTCCCTCTTAAATTTTATCGTTTTTTTTCTGGGCCTCAACTCTTTTTTTCGGTGTTAACCGGGCTTTCCTGCTTCCTTCAGCAGGGTGGCGAAATTGCTAACATTTTGTTGAAAAAAAAAATCAATTTGCTATTGTTTGTTTACTGAAACTTACAGATTGACGTTTGAAAAGTTTGGCTCTTTTTTTGATATACAATTTTCATTCCGCCAAAATTATTTTATCCACACAAACACAATTTCACATTTCCTTTTTCTTTTCGTTGCAAAAATTTCAAAGCCCTGAAACCCTTTACCACAGCACATTTCGAAAGATCGCATCTTCTCCGGTAAATAAAAAGGATATAATCACCTCACTTTTCTACCGCACATCTAATTTACTATATCTTTATCATACTTAAGACAAAACGAATATCACTCCTGCAATTAAATTTTTCATAAAAGACAGCAGTTTAGTTGGCATTTCACCGTTATAGTTTTTTGTGTTTTCCCTCACCGCCAGCAATGCCCCGTTCGCACTCAGTTATGCAACATTTATCGGGTGCGATTTTCTTCATATAGAAAATGAATATCACCTCCCCGTTACCACCTGCATATCAATTAATGATCTGCTGATCAGCATATTTTTTTGTCTGCGTGCATGAAAATTTAGCGCTCACTCCTGGGCTGGAGATTACTTGTATTTAAGAAAGCCGTCATGCCGGTAATTTGCTTATCGCGATTGCGAGCCTTGGCGTCCTTTGCTTTGTCCTGGCGTAAAATAGCATGAAATCTCTTGCTCAGACTATGTTGTCTGGGTTAGTATAACCTGGCTGGAAATAAAAAAGGGTTTGATACCTAAGCATCAAACCCTTATCAGTAAGCTATTTCAGTATTATATCTCCCGGTCCTTGTCAAATGCTTCCAGCTCCTTAGCTACAGCTGTCAGGAAGCTGGCTCCAAGAGATCCGTCCACTATCCTGTGGTCGTAGCTGAGCGATAGATACATCATGTGGCGTATACCTATTACATCTCCGTCTTCTGTCTCTATTACTACTGGCCTTTTCTTTATAGCGCCCAGTGCCAGTATGGCTACCTGCGGCTGGTTAATGATAGGTGTGCCCATCAGGCTGCCAAAGGTGCCTACGTTGGTCACGGTAAAGGTTCCTCCCTGTGTATCATCAGCTTTCAGCTTATTGCCGCGTGCTGCATTAGCCAGCGCGTTTACATCTTTCGTTATACCCAGCAGGTTTTTAGTGCCGGCATTCTTTATTACAGGTACTATCAGGTTTCCGCTTGGCAGCGCCGTAGCCATACCTATATTTATGTCCTTCTTTATGATAATGTTGTTGCCATCCAGGCTGCAGTTGATCATAGGGTACTTGCGTATGCAGTTCACTATGGCCTCAAAGAAGATCGGCGTATAGGTGATCTTTTCGCCGTAAAGCTGCTCAAATTTGCCCTTCGCGCGTTCGCGCCATTTTACTATGTTGGTCACATCAGCCTCCGTAAAGCTGGTTACGTGGGGCGACGTCGCCTTGCTGCGCACCATATGGTCTGCTATCAGCTTGCGCATACGGTCCATTTCTATGATCTCCACATTGCCACTTGGCACTGTTTGCGATGCTGCTGGCTGCACTTGTGCAGGTGCTGCTTGCTGTGGCGCCGGAGTTGCAGCCACAGGTTGTGCCGGTGCTGCCGCTTGTGGTGCAGCCTGCGCCACGGGTTGTGCACCGCGGTTGGCCACATAGTTCAGTATATCTTTTTTGGTCACGCGCCCTTCGTTGCCTGTGCCGGCTATCCTTTCCAGCTCTGCCATGCCTATCCCTTCTGCACCTGCTATATTCAGTACCAGTGGTGAGTAAAAGCGTGCGCCGTTCTGCTCACCGCCAGTTGGTGCAGCCTGGTATTGTTGTGCTACTGGTTGCGCTGCGGCAGCCGGTTGCGCTTGGGGTGCAGCAGCTGCTACAGGCGTGGCTGCGGCGGCTGCGCCACCTGCGTCTACGCGTGCTATTACAGCGCCCACGGGCACTACATCATTTTCTTTATATAGCAGTTCGGTGATCACACCGGCGGCCGTAGATGGTACCTCGCTGTCTACTTTGTCAGTGGCTATATCCAGCAGGGTCTCGTCCATTTTTATAGCGTCTCCCGTCCTTTTATGCCACTTTAGCACAGTAGCTTCCATTATACTTTCGCCCATTTTTGGCATTACAAGATCAACGATCGCCATAATATTGTTAGTTAGAATTTTAGTTGAAACGCTGCAAAAATAATCAATTCATTCTTGTTTTACACTTTATGATTATTCATTCATAAATTAATAAACGAAATACAGACACACGCAAGCTACAAACTCCAAACCGCAAACTAATACGGAGAATCCCTGTAATCTCTGCGCCTCATCAGCTTCAGGTCCTGTAGTATCGCAGATTTCACATTTATAGTGAACGTAAAGCTCTTCCTTGGTCCAAAGGGAATGGTTTGCAGGTGCATCGCCCAGCAGTGCAGGTCACGATACACATCCAGCGATGTCAGCGTCATTTCATGGTAGTCAAAATTATACCCGCTGCTAAGGTTCAGCTTCCAGCGCTTGGTTATCTGCAGCTCTCCCTGGAAGGTCAGCGTCTGGCTAAGTATGGTTGTGTCACGTTTTGAAAAGTAGGAATACTGGTTGTTGGCAGATAGCGAATAGCTGAAATTGAAGCTCCACGGTATATTGAAGTCTACATAGTCATTGTATCCGGCATTGCGCATTATACGGCCATACTCTTCGCTGTTTGTAGGGTTGTCGGTTCCGCCTATTGGTTTTGAGTGGAAGTTCGATCCTACCGATACATTAGCACTGGAGAACCGCGCTATCCCGAATCCTTTGTCCTCCATGGTCTCCTTTATCCTTCTTCCCTTATCGTAGTCAAATGCATAGGGGTCAAAGTTGGCATTCGAGCTTATATTGATTTTGTCCAGCACATTCGTCCTGAAGTTCACGCCTATATTGCTCCATTGAAACGAGTCAACCGCCGGATTATAAGACATAGTTGCACCCAGGGCATCTATAAGAGTAATGTTCTTATATCCTGTCACTGTATCCTTGGCCGATCTCACTTTTATCTGCAGGTTGTTGTTTACGCCAAAATTCACTTGCCCGGCCTTTCCTATGGGCGGTGAGCCCACTATAGAGGTCACGTATGGCGACTGGTACACATAGTTCTGGTAATTATTGGTAGAGTCCAGTCTTGTTCGGTAATAGTAGTTGAACGGTGACGCTGCAAAATCAGGATGGTAAGTCAGCCCCACCGATGGTGTCAGTACATGGCGAATGCCACGCAGCGCGCTGTGCTTAAACAGTTTCATCCCATATATCCTCGTGGAAAAACTGACACCGGCATTAAAGTCCCGCGATGTGTAGAACCCATGATTGTCGTTCGTATCTATCCGGTTGGTAAGGCTGTCGTAGCGTTGGTACAGTTTATCTGTCACCCAGTATTCATTGTAGTTTACATTAAACGACATGTTTATGTACTTCAAAATGGTATAGGCAGCACTTATAGGCACGGAGTGGTGCAATCCCGTCTGAAAATCATTCAGGGCCAGTTTCGATATCCTGAACACACTGTCGTAAAACGAGGTCCGGTTCAGCATGTCCACCGTATAGCTGGCCGTGATCTTATCATACCATTTTGGTTTGCCGGTCGCATTTTTTCTCTGAAAGGGGTTTATCTGCGTCACGTGAAAGTTTATCTGCGGCAGCGTCACATTTACCTGGTGCGACTGCGTGTTCTGGTTATGCAACGCGCTTATTGTGAGCCCAAAGGGTGAGCCCGTCCAGTTTTTCGCATAGCTTATGTTCGATTGGTATTGGTTTTGCAATATCTGCCCAAGATCGTAGCTGTTGTTGGAATAGAACGATGAAGTGCCTACCTGTACAGATGCGTTAAAGCTCTGCCCGGGTATGGACTTAGCGTCCGACTGGTGCCGCCAGTTTATCATAAAGTCCTTTTGCACTGTAGCTCCGGGCTCAAATGTCTCCCCGGTTTTATTGTAGGCATACGACAGGCTGAATAAACCCTTATAGTGATAAAGACTATTATAATCGGTGATCTCGCTGAATGAGTAACTGCCCTTTGTAAATACATTTGCCTGGGTCAGGAAGTCAATATGATCATTGGCGTACCAGTAGTATCCTCCATTTAGCAGTCCCAGGCCGCGCTGCTGCTCTATGGTATAGGTAGGGATAACGAAGCCCGATTTCTGTTTGTCCGATACCGGGAATATGCCGAATGGCAACCATAGCGGCGTTGGTACACCCTCTATACACAGGTTAGCCGGACCAGAAACAATAACCTTACCGGGAACTACCTTTATCTTCTTGGCTAGTATGCCAAAGTGCGGCGTATCCAGCGCACAGGTTGTATACACGCTGTGCGAGCCGTATATAGACTGGTCAGGGTTGCGCTTCACCTGTTCGCTATACACATATCCTTCACCATATTGTGAATGTACATTCCGCACGATCGCCCGCTTGCTTTTGAAGCTATACTGCAGAGAGTCATAGGTAAACTTCTCCTTGCCCTGGGTGAAAGTCTGTTTCGAAGCTCCCGTGTCCTTTACCGCTTCATAAGGTGCCGCAGATACAATATTGGATGATTGCTGGTATACTATCTGTCCGGCGTTCAGTTGCAGGTCCTCATAGTTCACCTGCGCATTGCCATACAGGTAAAAAAGGTTCGTCTGCATATCCATTATCAACGAGTCCTGTGCCGTCGCCTTTACAACAGATGGCAGCGCATCTTTCGATATTTTTATTCCCAGTTCTTTTTCCAGTTGGCTCCGCTTAGAGCTATCGCCAACGGCAAGGGAGTCTTTCTTCAGGCTGTCACTCGCATTGGCAAGGTTTATTTTCAGAGAGTCAGCCGGCTTTACAGGTGTGCTTATTTTTATAGAATCGTTTCCGGTATTCAGCGTATTTATAGTGCGGCCTTTGTCAGATTGGCAATAAGCGTTATTTGTTATAAAGAATATAAAAATGGTTGCGATACAGTATGTAAAGCAATGCATTGATAAGAATTTTGGAATAAATTTACCGCGCACACCCATGAACGTGGCAAAAATAGCTATTTGAGTGAGGTTTCGATATTTTGAATATTTAATCTTTTGTGAAACACATTATGCGCATCATAATCATAGCCTTATTATTGTTAACTGCTTCCCCTCATCTGGTACAGGCAAAAGGGAAGAAAGTAGCCAAGATCGTAATTGATGCAGGCCACGGGGGAACCCGGGATCCGGGGGCGCACGGTTCGTTCTCATATGAAAAGGACATAACGCTGGCCGTGTCGCTTAAGCTCGGTAAAATAATAGCGGACAGTATGAAAACTGTTCAGGTACTATACACGCGCACCACCGATGTATACCCTACATTGCAGGAACGCCACGAAATAGCTAACAAGGCAAATGCCGATTTGTTTATTGCCATACACGTTAACTCCACACCTTATACTTACACCAAGGTAAAAGAAGGATACAAAACAGTAAAGCGCCACCACAAATCAGTGAAGGTGCCCATATACAGGTCTATACGCCATCACGAAACATCTCGCCAGGGGGTAGAAACCTACGTGCTGGCACTGCACCGTAATTCGCAGAAAGAGAAGTCGATAGGTGAGTACAGCGACAACTTTGCCGACTCGTCTTCGTCTACGTCTACCTCTGCTGCCGGCCTGCTCGATGTGAATGATCCCCAGACAAGCATTATCATCTCGCAGTATTCACAGGCTTTCCTTAGCAAAAGTGTGAACCTCGGCACCCGCATTCAGGAACAATTTGGTGTGCAGGGCCGTCGCAATCTTGGTGTGAAGCAGTTGCCGTTGGAGGTTCTTGCAGGCAGTGCAATGCCCGGCGTGCTGGTAGAAATGGGTTTTATCACTAATCCTGAAGAGGAAACTTATCTTAACTCAGAAAGAGGACAGGAAGAAGTGGCTATGGCAATATATAAAGGTATCAGGGCCTACAAATGGGATGTAGAAAAATAGTTAACACTTCACACGAAATACTCAATATGTAGTCGGGTTGTAACCACATCGTAACAATCCCGATTCCCAATCCCGTATTCCCAATTCCATTTTTTTTAAAAATATGCTTCGCTTTTTCTCTTTAATGCCAGCAATGGAATATATTTATCCCTTGTAAAAGACAATGCCCTCCGAAAACAGTCGGTGAGCCGTTTTTTATTGCATTTTTATCATTTTATTTTATCTTTGAACAAATTAAACATTGATAAACCAATGACAGCCCGTTTTAAAACAATAGTTATTACCACGTTGATTTCATTTTCTGCATTTGCGGCCGTTGTTTATTCGTCTTGTAACAGGGACAAATGTAAAACAGTGGTTTGCGCTTATGGCGGTGTTTGCAACGAAGGTGTCTGCAATTGCCGTCCTGGTTACGAGGGTACAAATTGCGAAACCATCTCTCGTCAGAAATTCCTGGGCAACTGGTCTGTGTTTGAGAAGGGCAGCATTACACAGGCAGCACAATATCCTATCAGCATTATAGAAGGTCCGAAGATAAATGACGTACTTATTAAGAACTTCTACAACTACTTTACTACTCCTATAGCTGGCACGGTAAAAAACGATACACTGTTCATACCAAACCAACAGTATGAAGGTAAAGTACTGTTTGGCATAGGCTATGTTTATACCAGCGTTACTTATGGCCAGTATGGTGCCATAGATATGAAGTATGAAATAGTAGACACTGCCACTCAGGCCGTAAACGATTTCGGATATAACTCAAAACTGGATCACAGCGATCCATCCAGGTGGAATAAATAATTTACGAAAAGTTTTTAGCGCCTCCCTTATTCAGGGAGGCTTTTTTTTGCATACAGACCTTCGCAGATAGTTTGTTATAGTAACACTCCCTGCTTTAGTTCCGGCACCCATCGGTTTGCGCCCGCTAAGTCTCCCTTGATTGCCGCACCGTAAAAATGTGGAAACCTTTATTGTCAGTTTATCTTTCCCGGCACATTTCTTGCGCCCTATTCTAGCCGTGGCATCTATTCTGGTAAAACAAAAATAAAAGTCATTTGCAATGCAATTATATATTATTTCTTGCCGTAGGCATCTAAGCTCGCGTTACGCAATCATCTGCCGGCTTGCTTGTTTAGCGTTTCACGTTGGGGCAAAATGGGTAATAAGGTGGCGTCAAATGGGACATTATAACAAAGCTGCAGCAATCACGAGATGGCTCATTTAAAACAGTAGTACGATCATTCTTGCTGTAGGCATCTAGGTTCGCGTTACCCGGTTATATACCATATATGATAAGTGAAAACAGGATTAGACAAATGCCCCACACAGTAAAAAGTGTGGCAAAATGGGAAATTTTGATAATCAATATGTGAGTGAATAACTGATTGATTATAATTGAATTAGCAAATTTTAACCCAAAATAAAATGCCTCATATTATCGCGACTTTTATTTAACGAGGGCTGGGGTATTTTCAATTTAAACAGGTACTCAGCGTCATTTCCTTTACCAATTAATAGAGTGTAAATGTTGTATTTGAACCTGGGCATTATTCCGAAATCCTGATTGGCATGAATTTTATCCCAGTTTTTGTAAGATAATATTTTATGGATAAGTTGGAATTAAAAGGTAAATGGAACGAAATGAAGGGCAAAGTAAAGCAAGCCCATGCAGATCTCACAGACGACGATCTGAAATATGAAGAAGGTCAGGACGATGAACTGCTGGGACGTCTGCAGCAGAAGTTGGGCAAAACAAGGGACGAAATCGTGCACTGGCTAAAGTCGCTGTAACGCAAACCTTTCTCTGAAAAGTAAAGAACATTTGAAGGACCGGTGACCAAAGGTGCTTAACCAGCCACCTTTGTTGTTGCCCGGTCTTTTGTCCATTCAAGCACTATATCCAGTTGTTCCTGGCGCGTCAGGCTGCTGTTGTTGAGCAGTATAGCGTCTTTTGCCTGGTGCAGGGGGCTTTCTTCCCGTGTACTGTCTATATAGTCGCGAAGCTCCAGGTTGTGACGCACTTCGTCTATGGTGATATTTGGATTAGTGGCATACATCTCTTTAAACCGGCGCATTACCCGCACTTCAGGGTCAGCGGTCATAAATATCTTCAGCTCGGCCGTTGGGAAAACAGCCGTACCAATATCTCTGCCGTCCATCACAATTCCTTTTTTGCGGCCCATGCGCTTTTGCTGGGCTACAGCAAAGGAGCGTACCTCGCGAATGGCTGCGACTTGGCTTACTTTCTCTGACACGATCATATCGCGGATGTAGAGGGCTACATCCTCATCATTTAGGTGTATATCCGAGCTCTGGGTTTTTTCGTTGAATGCGAATGTGATGGTAATATTGGCAATTGCCTCCATCACTTTTGCGGAATCATTAAAATCTATATGGTGGCGCAGGAAGTAGAGAGTGATGGCGCGATACATAGCGCCACTGTCAATATAATTATAGCCAAGCCTGGCAGCCAGCTCCTTTGCAAGCGTGCTTTTGCCGCAGGAAGAGTAGCCGTCTATAGCAATTATGATCTTGTGCGCTGACATAATTGCAAAGGTATGCATCTGTGGGAAAGGAGCAAACTGCAGGCCGTTTGCTCCAGCTTATTTTGTGGTTTGCGGTTGCGCATTAGTCTCTTTTATTTTCTTGAAGTACTTATACAATATCTGCAGCCACACGCCAAAGAGAATACTGAGCATCCAGCATTGGTTATTCCTTATAGGGTGCAGCAGGTCCTGTTTAATATCAAGCAGCAGGGCAAAAGGTTGGGTGATAATATCCCAGCTGTTCCACCTGAGGTAGCGGCCCAGGTATATACCATAGCCGCACAAAATAAAGAAGGAGAAGATAACGCCAGAAACATACTTCTCAGTGATCTGCTGCTGTAGGTATTTTTCTGCATTCTGTAGGGATAAGAAGCCAACGATTACTCCACTTATTGCAGAAGAAAAAAGGATGAGCAGATCGTACCAGGGCGGTACCCCATTATCATCTTTAAGATGAAAAATGTCGGTAATTATGTACATAGCATTCGGGAAAAACAGCAGCCATGCGCCTGCAAGTATCCAGCCGATATGTGGGCTTGCAGCTTTGAGCAGCCGGAAGCTGAGATATAGCGGTATAACTGCAAGGAACAGATTCCAGGGAATAAAAGCGAAGCTGATAGTGTGTGTATAGAAGACACGCGAAACAATGAGTCCGCCTATGAATAGCTGCATAGGAATAAGCCATTTATACTTTTCAAAGAAGTTCATAATTGTTTGTTTTAGAGGATGAATATGATGGTGCCTACGACAATACTTACCACTGCTGCTATAAGTACTGCCGCGGCTGAAATGTCCTTGATAATCTTTATGGCTGGATGGATTCGGTTGTCGCAACAGAAGTCGCAGAGTTTTTCAATGCAGGTGTTCAGTGCCTCTGTTATCCATACAAGTCCAATGGCAACTGCAAGCATCGCCCACTGCCAGTGGGATATGTGGCGTATAATGCCTGCGCTAACAGCCACTATGCTGGCGAGCGCATGCAGTTTTGCGTTTGGCTCTCGTTTAACAAGCGCTACGATACCATGTATAGCGTACGAAAAGCTTTTCTTTCGCGACTTGAGTGAGATATTCTTTTGCTGATTCATACTTATTGAATGTTAGTTTGTGAGCCCTGTAGGTTGTTGTATCGGGCTTTGTGTTAAAGCACTGTCGTATGACGAATGGCGCGTTATTCCGTACCAGTCTATTTTGCGGGAATAGTACATGATAATGGCGATAATAACGAACAGGCCTATGCTGCCGAAGAGTAGGGCATAGTCTTCAGATTGTATGAGTATAAAGATGTACCCATATAGTGCAGACAGTGCGAAAGTAAAGCCGATAGCTGTTTTCCCGCTTTTGAACATGCTCCAGGCATACATGCCTATAAGAGATATGGTGGCTGTAGATGCTATAAGATACGCAATGTTGAAACCGGTATATTCAGAGATGGAAAGCAGCAATGCATAGAATATGGTCAGCGCTATCCCCACTAGTATATACTGCAGTGGGTGTACCTGGCGCTTTTGCAGAATCTCGAGAAAAAAGAAGAAAGTAAAGGTGAGGGCAATGAAGAGAATAGCATACTTAACTGATCTGTTTGTTTTGGCATATCCGTCTACCGGCTGTATCAGGCGTACACCAAAAGAGCCTGAGCTAAGGTTTTGAACACCGTTCTTCCAGTACTGGGGATAGGGGCGGGCATAGGGCAAAACCTTCCAGTGGGCTTTAAAGCTTTTGCCGGTGATCTCGGAATCTGAGGGTAGGTAATGGCCGTCAAATGCCGGGGCATTCCAGTTTGCACTTATAGTCACGTCAGTGGTCTTAGCCGTCGGTGTAAAGTATAAATTACCGGAACCACGTAGACTTAGATTAATGGAAAAGGCAATCGGTGTTTGAGCATTTACGGTTACCGGTGCACTGAAACCTTCAGCAAACATGCCGTGGTCGGTAATTCTTTCGTCCAGCAATTGTTTGTTGCCGTTCCATTCCAGCTGCACCTGGTCGCTTATGCCACGCACATCACCAATGCCCATGAGTAGTCGCGCATCCTGCCACATTACAGATTCTGGCGCTATCTGTAAGGCGGCGAGTGGCAGTGTTCCAAAACGTCCAGACAGCTTCAGGCCAGACTGGTAGAGCATCACACTGTATAAGCTGCGCTTTTTTTCTTTGGCCTGCATGTCTCCGTCTATATGCACCTCGTCAGGCAGTATATAGGCCATTTTTATGGCTTCGGTCATTTTGCCATCTGTTGTTTTGCCATACTCTTTGTACGGCAGCATAAGAATGGGGCCGGATATCGTTTGAGGTCCGGCCCATTTGCTGCTCACCTCTTGCACTACGTCAGCCTGTCGCTGTTGCCGCTCTTTTACCAGGTCTGATACCAGTATGCCCGGCACAAGCATCAGTAAAATAAGGAAGCCTACAAGCAGTCCTTTAATGAGTATCCTGTTGCGTTCACCAAAGGTTGGGGGTGTTTCTGGTTCTGTTTGGTTGTTGTACATAGCTATTATTTTTTAGTGGTTTAGAATTTTATTTTTAAAAGTACTTTGAATTACAAAGTGAACGGAGCAAAAAAAATCAACTCAGTCCTTTAATTATTTTTTCAAGGGCATCAAGATGAGCGCGGAACGCTTTCTCGCCTGCCTTGGTAATGCTATAGAGTGTGTTAGTCTTACGGCCTATAAATCCCTTCTGTACCTTAAGGAAGCCATTATCTTCAAGGGTCTTTATGTGGGTTGCAAGGTTGCCATCTGTAACATCAATGAGCATTTTCAGATCATTAAAGTTTACCGCATCATTTACCATCAAAGCACTCATGATACCAATACGAATACGGCTCTCAAAAATCTTATTCAGTTGTCCTATCGGATTGCTCATCGCCTTATTTATCGTATTTATTCCACATGATAGCCCCGTACAATATATGCAACAGACCGAACCCCGCAGCCCAGAAATACAGTCCATGGCCTGGGAAAAACAAATTGAAACAACCCAGCGCTACTTCAAGCATGCCCAGGTAGCGGATGTCAGAAAGGGTATACTTGCTGGCGCCCACCAGCGCAAGACCATAAAAAACCAGGCAGGCCGGCGCCACAAAAATGCCGCTGCCATAATAAATGAAGAACATGGTAAATATACCTCCCGCCAGCAGCGGAAAAAACAACTGCATCAGCATCTGTCGGGAAGCACCGTTCCACAACTTCAGCCCTTGGCTTTTTGCCTTCTTATAGGTAAAGTAATAGCCACCAATAAATGCAATGATGAAAACAGAGAGTGCGAGTAAGATGATACGGAAAACAAAAGGATCGAAATAAGAAAGGGAACCATCGCTCAATGAGGCCCGCATGTATTTGTAATCAGGCTGCTGCATCCAGCCATAGGCAATGTAGGAGCCGACTAGTGCTACGACGCCAGCCCATATGCCAGACCATCCACTGAGAGACAGGAAGCGGGCTGAGCGATCCATAATACTCCGTATGTCCTGTAGCGTTTCAAGGGTGGCTTCTTTATTATCGTGTTCCATAAAAGCACTTTGAAATACAAAGTAAGATCAAAATACTGATTGGTGCAAGCTTTTTAGAATAATTAACATGTTGGGATCCCGCCGTAATTGCCACTTATTGATTGAACAGGTGGGCAATAAAGAAAGCTGCGGCTGCAGCTACCGAGCCGATAAGTGCGATGCGTATCGCACCGGCCCACGGATTCTGGCCCGTAACTTTTGCCTTGAAGAAACCGAAAATGAAGAGACAGATAACCGTAATGGCGCAGGAATACTTTAGCCCCCCAGCAGGTGTACTAAAAAAGAAATAAGGAGATAGTGGTACCATGCCGCCCACTACATACGACAAGCCGATATTCATGGCGCTGTTACGGGCGCGCTTGGCATCAGGCTTTTCAAGCCCTAGCTCGTAGCGCATCATAAAGTCGATCCACTTTTCCTTGTCCCGCGACATCTCCTCTACCACCTGGCGCTGTGTTTCGGGGCTCATACCCATTCCGGCAAAGATCTCGCGCACCTCTTCCTTTTCCTTGTCAGGAAGGTTGTCTACCTCCCAGGTTTCCCTTTTCTGCTCGGCATTATAGTGGTCTATTTCGGTTTTGCCGGCCAGGTAGCCACCCAGCCCCATAGCTATGGATCCTGCTGCTACTTCAGCCAGGCCCGCAATAACGATGATATGTGTATCATGAACAGCGCCGCTTAGCCCTGCTGCAAGCGCAAAAGGCACAGTAAGGCCATCGCTCATCCCGATTACAATATCAGTAACAAGGTCAGAGCTTTTAAAGTGCTTTTCAGTATGTACCATGCAGATCTTTTACTGGGCAAAAGTAAACAATACGAAGTGCATCTGAAATGATATTCATCACTTAGTGAACCTCGTGCATTAGCTTTCTAACGAGTGGTGAAATGGCAATAAGAACCACTCCTGCTATAAGTGCGTAGATAGAAAGGTGCTTATAACCATCAGTATATAAGACTAGTTTGTCTGATAGCGATGCATTCGGGTTTGACGAGGACATATCAGCCCCAAGAAGACCCGCTGCATACTGGCCATAAGCGCTCGCCAGGAACCACATGCCCATCATCACACCATGCATGGGCTTCGGCGATAGTTTTGTTACTATAGACATGCCGATAGGAGATAGGCAGAGCTCCCCAATAGTAATCACCAGGTAAGCCAAAGTGAATACATTCAGCGAAGTAATACCGTTGCTGTTGGCAAAGAATCGGGTATAATAGAATACGTAAAAGGCGAGGCTCAGGAAGAGAAATCCAAGTCCGAACTTCACCACTGTATTCGGTTCTACCTTACGCTTAGCCAGCCACAGCCACAGCAGACCGATGAATGGGCTGAAGAGGATCACAAATGCAGAGTTAGCTGAGTTGTTGATCACGTTAGGGTCCATAGGCACGCCCAGCACTTTGTCGGTAAGGTTGTTGGCTGCAAACAGATTAAGTGAGCCACCGCTTTGCTCAAAGAA
The DNA here is from genome assembly GCA_947446645.1 of Chitinophagaceae bacterium. GTDB lineage: Bacteria > Bacteroidota > Bacteroidia > Chitinophagales > Chitinophagaceae > Nemorincola. Next base: position 100,318 of record CANFHA010000013.1, read on the forward strand.
CGCCCAGAAAAATATAGAAAAGATGATGAATACCATAGCTGCCGTTATCTTTTGCCGCTCTACTTTATTGTACTTCATCATCTCGTAAATGATGTAGAACAGTGTGAGCGGGCCCACGGTATACATGAAGAGGTCTGTATACTTAGAGTTAGAGACAAGTAACAGGATGAGGGGAATGGCCAATAAAGAACCGACATAAACCATAATGTCGTACATCTTTATTTTGCCAGCTGGAAACTTGCCTGCAAGAGGGGAGAGACCGATCGGGCCTAACGTGCGCTTGGTGAAGATGAAGATGAGTAGGCTTATCGTCATTACAATACCTGCGCAAGAGAAGGCTGCATTCCAGGAGTAATGCTTTCCAAGCCATACGCACAATGCGCCGCCGGCAAGCGCGCCAATGTTAATGCCAGAGTAGAACAGTCCGAATCCGGCATCGCGTCGCTCATCGCCCTTGGCATATAGGTTGCCAACCATGGTCGAGATGTTTGGCTTAAAAAAGCCGGTACCAACTATGGTGAAACTGATACCTATGTAAAAGAATTCTTTTGGTGAGATGGCAAGAATAAAACTTCCCAATATCATAAGAAAGCCACCCCAGAATATTGACTTGCGAAAGCCAAGGACCTTATCAGCAAACAGGCCACCCACGAACGCCAGCGTATATACAAAGGCCTGTGTAGCACCATACTGTAGGTTGGCATCGTGGTCATTCATAGCTAGCTGCGCCTTGTCTACCATGAAAATGGTGAGCATGCCGCGCATACCATAAAAGGAAAAGCGTTCCCACATCTCGGAGAGGAACAAGTACCATAGTTGCTTAGGGTACTTCCCTTTAAAATTCTGTATCTCCTCTAGAGTTTGAGTATTTGTCGCAGCAGTACTGGTCATGATCTATATAATGAAACAGCAAAATAAACTTTATTTTTTATTCACCCTTTTTTTAACCCATAAAAAAGCGGGAGAAGACTCCCGCTCTTGACTAACTAAAGTACAGGTAACATTATGAAATACCGTGCATCATTTTCTGCAGTTTGCGGCTGAGCAGGAACAGCATAACGGCAGCTGCTCCGGCGAAACCAACGAACAACATAAAATACGTGTGCAGGTTATTTATTTCAATACCCAGGATGTGAGCATGCGTGGTAGCCGTTGGGTCAGGGTATAGAGAGCTCATGGTGCCGGCGAGCTTGTTACCGGTAGCAATAGCCAGGAACCAGATACCCATCATCAGTGATGTGAACCTGCCGGGTGTTAGTTTATTCACCATAGACAGGCCTATTGGACTAAGGCAGAGCTCGCCAATGGTGTGCAGGAAGTATAAGCCGGTAAGGAACAGTATACTGGCACCTTCTTTTGGAATAGCGTTGCAGCCAAAAGCGATAAACAGGAAGCCGGAAGCAAGAAAAGCCAGTCCTAAAGATTGCTTAAAAGGAGCCGCAGGACTGATTCCTTTTTTCGCAAGCCATACCCACAGTGCACTGATGATTGGTGCCAGAATAAGGATGAAGCCGGCATTGAAGCTTTGGAAATATGCAGCGGGCATTACATAGCCCATGATGTTCCTGTTCGTTTGCTCATCGGCGAAGTAAGTGAGCGAAGCGCCAGCCTGTTCAAAACACATCCAGAAGAAGATCACAAATATCATGATAAGGATAATAACCCACAAACGGTCCTTTTCGATTTTTGTCAATGACTTGTCTGTAATGATTACGAACGGACCTACAGCGGTCATACCGTAAATGAGAGAACCCCATACGTCAATGCCAACGCCAAAGAATAGAATAGAAAAAGCTACAGTAATACCGCCGAGGAGAATGACAAGCTGTTGAGTACTGAATGCAGGCTTGGCTTTATCCTCTGCCGATTGTGATACGTCATTTAGCTTATTAGCACCAACTCCTAGTTGTCGGCCATCCGGCGCTACGAGGTATTTGTTTTTGGTGAGGTAGAAAACAACCAGGCTGATGATCATGCCCAGTCCGGCGCAAAGAAAGCCCCAGCGATAGTTGGTAAACGAGCCACAGATAAGTGGTGCGATGAGCGCACCTGCGTTAATGCCCATGTAGAATATAGTATAAGCGGAGTCTTTGCGAACATCGGTATCAGTATACAGCTGGCCGACCATGGTTGAGATGTTAGGTTTAAAAAAGCCGTTGCCAAAGATCAGGGCCGTGAGACCGCACCACATAAGTGTTGTAGCGAACCCTTTGTCTGCCCCCATCGCGAATGTTGCAGAGAAGAACATCAGGAACTGACCAATCGCCATTAGTGTACCGCCAACGAAAATAGACTTTCTGTTGCCCCAATACCTGTCGGCCATATAGCCGCCAATAAGTGGGGTGAGGTATACAAGGCCAGTATAGCTACCGTATATGTTGCTCGCCAGTGCTTTGTCCAGCAACAGCATTTTGGTCATGTAGAGGATAAAGATCGCCCGCATACCATAGTAGCTGAAACGTTCCCAAAACTCGGTGACAAAAAGTACATACAGGCCCTTGGGATGCCCTTTACCTGAAGATTCAACGCTTACGGGCATGTCGAGCGACGTTTCCAGATCCTGCTCATTATTAATACTCATAAAGAAGATGTTATATTTTGCTGAACTGCCAAAATAAATAAAATAATCAGTGTTGCGCCATTTTTTTAGTTTTTTTGCAGTGAATTAAATAAAATGAAAAATATACTTCTTCTCGGGTCCGGTGGGCGTGAGTGTGCTTTGGCATGGAAATTGAGCCATAGCCCGCTATGTGGCAAATTTTATATAGCACCGGGCAATGCCGGTACAGAGGCTTATGGCATAAATCTTCCGATATCATATAATGATTTTGAGGGAATAAAAGCAGCTTGTATCCAGTACAAGATAGACATACTTATTCCGGGGCCGGAGGAGCCACTGGTAGCAGGTATATATGACTATTGTAAGAATGATCCGGAACTGAAGCATATAGTAGTGGCTGGACCATCGAAAGAGGGCGCGCAAATGGAAGGTAGTAAGGCATGGTCGAAGAAATTTATGGAGCGGCACAACATCCCTACTGCAGCATATAAAGAATTCCAGTTAGATAGTTTTGAGCAAGGTGTAGCATATATAAAGCGTAGTGAGCCCCCGATTGTGATAAAGGCCGATGGACTGGCCGCTGGTAAAGGCGTGGTGATAGCTCAGAACACAGTGGAGGCTGTTAAGGCTTTCAGGGCAATGGTTATGAACGAACAGTTTGGCGCGGCCAGCAAGAAGGTCGTAATAGAACAATTCCTGGATGGTATAGAGCTTTCGGTATTTGTGCTTAGTGATGGTACTAATTATGTGCTGCTGCCGGAAGCCAAGGACTATAAAAGAATAGGAGAGGGTGATACGGGCCTTAATACAGGCGGCATGGGTGCAATATCACCAGTGCCGTTTGCCGGTAATGCGTTTATGAGTAACGTGACAGAACGCATAATAAAGCCAACCGTGAAGGGATTGAAGGACGAAGGTATCGTGTATAAGGGCTTTATATTTTTTGGTCTGATTAAGGTTGGAGATGAACCTTATGTGATAGAGTATAATTGCAGAATGGGTGACCCGGAAACAGAAGTGGTGATACCAAGGCTGGAAAATGACCTGGTAGATCTGATACTGAAAATGGAGGAAGGCAAGCTGAATGAAGTAGCCGTGCAGCACAGCACTAAGGCTGCAGGCGCAGTAATGATGGTTTCAGGCGGGTACCCCGGAGACTACGAAAAAGGAAAAGTAATTACCGGCTTTGAAAAGGTGAAAGGTAGTCTGCTGTTTCATGCCGGTACAATAGCCAATGGCAGCCATATAGAAACTAATGGTGGGCGCGTGATCGCTGTAACCTCATTTGGTACAGATATAAAGCAGGCTCTCGCTAAGTCGTATGAGAATGCAGACGTCATACAATATGAAGGAAGATATTACAGGAAGGATATAGGGTTTGAATTTTAGCAGATCGGACTTTGAGCTTATCAACTTTAGAATCGCCAATAGAATTTCTGAAAGGCGTTGGGCCGCAACGTGGGGAACTGCTGCGGCAGGAACTGGAGATCGCGACTTTTGAGGATCTTCTATGCCACTACCCTTACCGCTATTTTGATCGCTCGCAGATAACGAAGATAGGTGCTATTAACGCGAGCATGGAATATGTGCAGATAGCAGGCCTTCTTGTTAATTTGACTGAAGAGGGCGCCGGGTTTAAAAAGAGACTGATAGCAACGCTTTACGATGATACCGGCCGCATAGAGTTACTCTGGTTCCAGGGGGCGCAATGGATGAAGAAGACGCTGAAGGAAAACGAGCGATACATCGTATTTGGTAAGTTGAGTGTATTTAACGGGTATTATAACATTGCCCATCCCGAAGTAGAGTTATGGAATGCTGATACATCAATAGCTGGCCGGCAGCCTGTCTATTCCAGCACCAGCAAGCTAATAGCGAAGGGTATTACCAACCGGTCTTTCGCGAAGCTGACACAGGCACTTTTTGAAAAAGTGAAGCAGGGCGATGTGCCCGAGATATTGCCACCCGATATATTGCAACAATACGGGCTTTGCAGCCGTTTTGCCGCTATGCGGTGGATACATTTTCCTGATACTGATGAGCATGAACAGCTGGCACGGCGCAGGCTGAAATGGGAGGAGCTGTTCGTGTCGCAACTGCTGATAGCACGGCTGCGACTGCAGCATACGGCACAGCGAGGCTGGAAATTTGAAAAGGTCGGGGACCATTTCAATGACTTCTTTAAACTACATCTTCCGTTTGCATTGACAGGAGCACAAAAGCGAGTGCTGAAAGAGATACGGCAGGATACTGGCATAGGCAAGCAAATGAACCGGCTACTGCAGGGAGATGTGGGTAGCGGTAAGACAATTGTGGCTGTGATGGCCATGCTGCTGGCGCTTGATAACGGGTTCCAGGCGTGCATAATGGCTCCTACGGAGATACTGGCACAGCAACATTACTTTAGCATATCTAAACTGCTGGAGGATATGGGGATAAAGGTGCGATTGCTAACCGGCGCCGTAAAAGCGAAACCCAGGAGAGAAATACTGGCTGAGCTGGCTGATGGCTCAGCGGCAATAGCGGTGGGTACACATGCTTTGATCGAGGACAGTGTACAGTTTAAAAATCTGGGCCTGGCTGTGATTGACGAGCAGCACCGGTTTGGGGTAGGGCAGCGGGCAAGGCTGTGGAAGAAGAACGAGATGCCGCCGCATGTGCTTGTGATGACCGCAACACCCATACCGCGCACGCTAGCCATGACCTTGTATGGCGACCTTGAAGTGTCAGTGATTGATGAGCTGCCACCCGGCAGAAAGGAGATAAAGACGGTGCATCGAAAAGATGCCTTACGGGCCGGTGTAATGGAGTTTATGCGGAAGCAGGTGGACGAGGGAAGACAGGCGTATATAGTATACCCGCTGATAGAAGAGTCGGAGAAGATGGACTATGAGAGCCTGATGGCGGGGTATGAGCAGGTGAAAATATGGTTTAACGAGAATAAGTATAGGATAGCCATGGTGCATGGCAGGCAAGAAGCCGGTGAGCGGGAACGCAACATGCAGCGGTTTGTAAGTGGAGAGGCCGATGTGCTGGTTGCAACCACAGTAATAGAAGTAGGTGTAAATGTACCCAATGCATCTGTAATGCTGATAGAGAGCGCCGAACGGTTTGGACTATCGCAGATGCACCAGCTGCGCGGGCGTGTGGGCCGCGGGGCCGATCAATCCTATTGTATATTACTTACGGGAAACAAGATATCAGATGAAAGCACCAAGCGGATACAGATAATGGTATCTACTACAGATGGGTTTAAGATAGCCGAGCAGGACCTAGCAATGCGTGGCCCGGGAGACATGTACGGTACCCGGCAGAGTGGTGAGATGAAGTTTAAGCTGGCAGATATAGTAACTGACAGTGCTATACTTGAAGAGACCCGGAATGCAGCGCTGGCGCTATTATCCGCTGATCCGAAGCTGAGCCAGCCGCAGCACCAGGGTATTAAATACATGCTGCAGAAGCAAGGTAAACAATCGCACTGGGGAAAGATAAGTTAGGTACACGCTGCTAGGCGCTGATGTTCATATAATCATACACCAGTTTAGATATCTGTGCAATAACAGAAGATAACTTATTATAGTCCCGGCCCCTGGTCATAACTGTAATGAGATATGCGCTGTTGTTAATGTAGACAATGGCGCTTTCGTGCAGTTCTCTGTCGTTACCGGATGTATACTCTCCGAATTTGTGTATCATCTTGATCTGTGGTGGCAAGTTCTTTAATATTCCGTCTTTATACTTGCATTGAGCCAGCAATGATGAGCCATATTCAGAAGACTGGTTATTGAGATAGCAAGCGTTATATAGTACTTCAAGAAACATTGAGAACTCACGGACTTTGAACTTATAGTTGCCATCTGCTATTTTGTTCGTATCCATAGCAAGATCCGTGAAGATGCGTCTATAACAGGCATCATCTATATTGTCACGGAGCAGTGCTGTGGCATGGTTGTCGCAGTTGACGATCATACTGTAGAGGAGATCCCTGATCTTGTATTTGCGACCCGGCCTTATGCTGTCAAAAGCTATGCTCTGCGATGGGATCGCCCGTGTATCTTTTGAATAGAGCAACTCTTTATCAAGCAGGCCAGGCACGGATTCTGACTTCTTCAGGTATGCAATAAGAACCGGTAATTTGCCAGGTGATGCAGGATTGTATTCTGTACGCGGATTAATGGCTGTCCAGTCTTCGCCAGCGTTGAAGCTTTTGATGTAGACGGATGCTGTAGTAATGTTTCCAGAAGTGGTTTCTGTATTGACAAGGTTTTTGATGTTGTCTTTAAGGGTAGCAAAACGGGCAGATTCACAGTCACGGGTTTCATTGATGAGTGGTTTAATGTACTCGAAACCTTTAAGCCGGAATGAGTTGTCGCCACATTCAGGTGCCTTTGGGTCAGGAGTCACATAGGTAATGATTGGTGTTGCGGAAGTATGGAGCAGGCCGGGCTGCATTTTTAATATCAGAAGTAATGCGACGGCGATGATCACCGGTACAACGGCATACAGCAGGGAGATCTTTAAATTTAGAAGTTTCCTAAGCATTTGTCAGGCGATGTACGAATCGCGATATAAATGTATCGCGCACCTTTAAAAAATGCTATAAAATTGTGGCTAACAATGAGTTGTTTGGGGCAAATGAAAAATGGAATTTTTTTCTAGTTTTTATTAAAAAAAAGCATGCTAAAAATTCGTTCCTTATAATTAATTGATAGTTATTATTTACGAAAAAAGGGTGATTATAGCAATAGTTCTTATTTGTTGTGCTTTTCGATCTTGTCTACGCGCTGTACAAGTGAATCGAGGTTGCGGAAATGGATGTAGGCTTTCCGATATTTATTCGCATCAAAAGCCGGGGAGCCCATGTATACCTCACCGGCTTTGGTAATGCTTTTGGATATGCCGGACTGGGCGGTGATGATGGTGTTGTCTGCGATATTGAGGTGACCTACGATGCCAACCTGGCCGCTGAACATACAGTTCTTACCGATCTTAGTAGAGCCGGCGACCACATTGCAGGCAGCGAGGTAGCTGTTTTCGCCGATTTCCACATTGTGTGCAATATGCACGAGGTTATCAAATTTTACGCCTTTGCGTAAAATAGTAGAGCCTAGCGTGGCGCGGTCTATAGCGCAATTAGCGCCGATCTCCACATCATCTTCAATGATCACATTGCCGATCTGCGGGACTTTTTTGTTGCCTTCATTCTGGGGCTCGAACCGGAAGCCATCGCTGCCGATGACGGTGCCGGAATGGATGATACAGTCTTTGCCGATCTGTGTATCGGAATATATTTTTACCCCGGCGAATAGCGTGGTATTGTCTCCAATGACCACATTGTCACCAACATAGACCTGTGGGTATATTTTTACATTGTTGCCAATGCGTGCATTGTCGCTGATGACCGCAAACTCGCCTGCATATAGGTTGTCTCCTACTTTTGCGCTATCAGATATGTACGCCTGTTTAGAGATGCCGGTCTTGTTCAGCTTCACCTGGTTATACATTTCCAGCAGCTTAGCGAATGCTGCCGCTGCACTGTCTACCCTGATAAGTGTGGCTGCCACGGGGGCGGTAGGCGCGAAGTCTTTATTAACAATAACCAAGGAAGCTTTAGTGCCGTAGATATACTGTGTATAGGCGGGGTTTGCCAAAAAAGAAATGGAGCCGGGCTCACCCTCTTCTATCTTTGATAGTTTTGTGATCTTAACATCGGCGTTGCCTTCGATCTGACCGTTCAGGATACCTGCTATCTGCTGTGCACTGAATTCCATGTTGTACTATTTAAGATTTTTCGTAAAAAGATATCAATATAGGTAATTTACCTGAAAGAAAATTTAAACGCGAAGGCGCTGAGGCAAAGCTCATTTTCCGAATTGTCAGAGGATATCGAATTAATTTTACTTTGGTAATGCGCCATATTCTTTGAGCACTTCGTGAAGAATATCGATGCGTATCCTGAACCAGTCTTTCGAAGTATCGGAAACGGGCATTTCAAAATTTTCTGCAAAGAAATAGGGATAGTTGCGCACGCTTGTTTTGTTCATAGATCCTTCCGGCTCTTTGTAATGCTCTATCTTTTCTGAGAAACCAACTACCCAATAAATGTATTTGTCACCTATTTTGCCTGTGCCTGTTTTGTAGTACAGATTATATTCCGGTGTTTGTTCCTGCAGCATCATTGTTTTCACTATGCGTTGCGAGCGCTCTGAGAATGGCAACTCGGCAAAATAAAGACGCTTTACAAAACCCGTCTGCTCATCGGGTGTAATCTGCAAAGTGTCATTTAGCCAGAACTCGTCGACCTTGCCGCTCATATTCATATTGCCGTACTTTACAGTATCCAGGTAATGCTGCATTCTTGCGGGGCCAATGCGGCGTGCTATTTCCTGGTAGTAGGGTACGCTGCTTGCTTTGAATGCCTCGCGCATGGTTAAATCGCGGTTCCATTCGGTATGATCGCGAACAACGCTATCCCATTTTATAACCAGTTGGTCATCAGGCGCTACTGCGGTTTCGAGTGCTACCAGGGAATTAAATATCTTAAAAGTGGAAGCGGGTAACATTCGCTTTGTGCAACGCTCCTTGTTATAATAATAGACCGATTCGTGGTTGTTGTCGCGCAGGATGAAACCCGCGTCCTTAATCCCATATTTGTCGAAATACTTGCCCCACTCTGCGTGATCTTTTATGCGGACATCGCGGCAGGATGAAATGAAGGCGATACATATGCAGGCCAGTAGAACTCTTGAATACATTCGGTTTTTTATTTGAGGTGCAAAGATAATCGTAAGAAGCGAGTTGCCGTCTATGCCCGATGCCTGTACAGGTGTTATGCCCCATTTTATTTGAAATAATTTTTCGGTGTATATGGGGCATTTTGTTTTCGGGCTAATTTGGCTAATGCTCACATTTACAATAAAATACGACTCATATTAGCGTTTAGTGAAATTTCCCATTCTTACCCATTTTTACCCATTCTTACCCGTTATTACTCATTCCTCAGCAATAGAATGGCCAGCTTTCAAAAAAAAACCATGTAATTTCCTGCTCCAGGAACAACTGGTCCGCAAGCAAAATTTCCCACCGGGCAGCAAAAAAATATTTGCACACATTTATATTGATAGTCAATGAACTAAGTTGAAATAATTTCCCAAGTGGGAAAATTTATTGCGCATTTTTTGCCGTGTGCAAATAATAGTGGCTTTTAAAAATGGTCACCTACCTTTTCTCACGGGCAAACATCAATCAGGCGCAATTCCTTAAAATGCAGTGGTCTGCCAAAACGGTAACCATCCAATTGCCCGTATGGCTGCAAATAATGCCGCAATTACTGCGCCAGAATGTTATGTGGCAGTGAAAAGATTTCCACATTTTTAAACGCATGTTTCCTAATTAATTTTCCGATCGCAAAAAGGTCACATTTTTTGATACTCCCTCACAAGTTTATTGCTCACCCACGCTCTGAAAAAGTTGCGATTTATCCGCCACACCATAGGGTTATGTTACCCCAATTTGTTGGCCAGAAACAGGAAGAAGATAGCTTTGCTTTATAGTTTATTCCTAACCAATTAAAATACGTGAAAATGAGAGAGAAAGTAGGAGCGCCATTGGTCGGTATCGTATTAATGACCATTCCGGTAGGACTTTTTGTTGGTGTCGTTTATCTTATAGCTCACCTGCTGTAAGTGTAATCTAGCAAAAATTATGTAGTAAGTATCCGGTTCGATTAAGAATACTGATATCCAGGCTATTCTTAAAGAACATTGCCAACCTGCAGCGCGCTGCAGGTTGTTTTTTTGATACTATATCATGACTGCGCAGCTTGATAGCATTCAGTAAACAAAGTTTTCCATTGCAATCTCACAATTTTAGTGCAATCGGTAAAAAGTACCTTAGAATGCAACGGAAAGATAATGCAGAGATGAGATGACTGCGTAGCTTTGTACCAATCAAGAGAGCATTTTATGTCGACCGATCATAGTACAGAGCAGCCAGGCCTATTGCACAGTGTGCTTACTAATAAATGCCCGCACTGCAGGCAAGGCGACCTGTTCCTTTATCCCAATGCCTACGACCTGAAAAACACCATGAAGATGCCGGAAGCATGCCCGGTGTGCGGACAGAAATATGAGCTGCAAACGGGGTTTTATTTCGGAACAGGGTTTGTGAGCTATGGGCTTTCTGTGTTTTTAAGTGGGGTTACATTTGTGGCATGGTGGTTTACAATAGGGGTTTCCATCCGCGATAACCGGCTGTTCTGGTGGTTGGGCATAAATGCAGCGCTACTAATATTGCTGCAACCACTGTTACAACGGCTTGCACGATCGATCTGGATTTCGTTTTTTATTAGGTACGAACCGAGGGTTGGTTGATTGGTTGATTAGTTGATTAGTTGATTAGTTGATTAGTTGGTTGATTAGTTGATTAGTTGGTTGGTTGGTTGGTTGGTTGGTTGGTTGGTTGGTTAGTTTGTTAGTTTGTTTGTTTGTTTGTTTGTTGTTTCCCGCGTGGGTAGGTTAAAATATATAGGCTGTGTTTTCTGCCTGATTTTGGGGTAATTTTTATATTTTTGATTTTTAGTACTATATTACCATCAAATTCTATTTAAAGACAAGCTTTATGGCGCAGAAATTACTGTCTGTTGGGAATAAATTTATTGCTGCATTACTGGTGGCTGTTATCGTAACTATTTCTGTGATCTCGTGCACAAAAACAAAGCAGCCAGCGGCTAACGAACAATTTGTGAGCAACTGGGTGGGCAGCAAAACATGCTGGTACAGCAACCGCCCGGACACGACCCTGACCATAAACGTAACTGAATACATAGGTGCGCAAGCAGGTGACGATAACCTGATCACCATAGGAGAGTCTTTTGGATATACTGATTGCTACCAGGCCTACGCTGTGCTGGGTACGATTAACGGCAATAACTTCAGCATAGCACCACAGAATTTTTCTGACAGGTGCGGCGCCGGATACCTGATATCCGGAAACGGGAATGTAAGCGCAGCGGGCGTGCTGACCATGTCGACCACCATCACCAGCAACACTACTACAACCTGTGTGTTTACTGGAGCTAAGAAATAGCAACGCCCCTTTTTGTAAAGCCGGTGTGTTTGGTGCATTCGCGCCAATGGTGCCGTTTCCTGGTAGGCGATGTTCGGGCTTATTACTTACTCTGTTTCTCTTTTTCATTTCCTGCAATTCAGGTAATGGTGAGCAGCGCCAGGCTTCCGGTACTGATTCGCTCTCAAATACAGCTTTTGATGCGTCACTAAAGAATGGTGAAGTGACCGATTCTGTAATGTGCCGTATGGACCATAGCCAGACGTATGCTCTGTACCTGCCAAAGGGCTACCCGGCGGCACGGTCATATCCTTGTATCTATTTTTTTGATGCCCACGCACGGGGTTCATTGCCAGTGAGGATATATAAGGATATAGCGGAGCGATATGGATTTGTGCTTGTGGGCTCCAACAATTCTCAGAATGGCGCTGCATGGCCAGAGACCAACGAGCTGGTAAAAACCATGATGGAGGACAGCCGTGGCAGGATAAACATTGACCCAAAGCGCGTATATACGTCCGGTTTTTCCGGAGGGTCAAGGGTAGCAGCATCTGTAGCAATATTTAACGGAGGTATAGCCGGTGTGATAGGCTGTGCGGCGGGATTTCCGCAGGTGCAGCAAGCTATACAGCGCAAATTTGATTATGTAGGAATAGCCGGGAACCATGACTTTAATTTCAGCGAAATGGCCCAGCTGGACAATACGCTGGAGCAGAACGGTTTTCAGCACCAGTTGATCACCAGCAATGGCATGCATGGCTGGCCCAATGCTGCAGATCTGGAGACTGCAGTATTGTGGCTGCAAATAAATGCTATAAAAGAACACCTGCAACCAGCAAACGAAACCCTTGTAGGTGCCATAAAGCGTGATTATGACAATCGAATAGCAGCGGCAATGGCAGCTAAAGACTGGATAACAGCGCATGACCTTGCTGCGGGCGCGGTAAGAGTGCTGAATGGCGTCGGAGATGTATCAATATTTAGAAAGCAGTTAGCAGAGATGGAAACTGCGGGCTATAAAGATGCTGTAGCCCGGCAAGCGAAACTGGCACAGGCAGAGCAAGAGCAGCAGCAGGAAGTACAGTCGCAATTTGCCGGGCAAAATGATAAATGGCTCAGTGAAAAAATAAAGCAGCTGAATAAAAGCGCGGAACATGCGGGCACACCGCAGGAAGCGCAAATGAACGGCCGTGTACTAAGTTACCTGGAATTTGTGGCGTACATGTATACCGATCATGCACTGAAAGCTGGTGACCCCGCCAGTGCCTCCAAATACCTTGCCATATTTAAACAAGCCGGGCCGAAAAATCCGGATGGCGGTTATCTAAAGGCAATTTGTTCGATACAGAAAGGCGATCATGCAGGGGCGATTGCTGCTTTGAATGAGGCCGCCAGCCTGGGGTATGATGAGGTAGCTAAACTGATAAAGGATCCTGCATTCAGCAGTGTAGCGAATGATGAGGGATTTAAAAGAATAGTGCAGCTTGTGCGGGAGAACTATACATCGCGACGTGTGAGCGACCTACATTAAACCTAAGATGTCGCCACACCGTAAAGGTGTGGGACATCATCAGTGAATTTATTTTGCTTTCATTTTGTTCCCTTTTGGGTCGTGGGTTACTTCTGCCAGGCCAAGGTGCTCCATTAGTGGCGGGATGTACATACCAAAGCGGCCACGGAGGCCTTTTTTCAAACCATACCAACCGCCAACAGGATTGCTCTCTGAGCGGCCCCATGCTTCAACTGTTCCTTCCTTTGCAGGTTTCTGTTCATCGGCACTTCCCAGTTCCATCCAGTCGCCATGTTTTTTTAGCATTTCGTGGAGGTCAGCCAGAGCACGGTAGTTGTAGTGCAAAACTGTTTTCCCAACGGTGCATACGAGAATCGGCTTTCCGTCTTTTTCGTCGGTATGCATAGTGTATTCTGAAGTCAGTGGTGGTGTCTTCAGCTGTGTTGGCGCTTCTTTTGTCCCGATCTTGTTTTTCATTTCCTGAATTGAGGTTTGCGTTAAAAGATGTTATACGATGCTCCTACTAAAGTTAATAATTCCTGCTTAGGTGGCGCTTCAGGACTGCTGGCTTTTAATTGTTCCTGGAAGGTTTTAAATGACGGCAGATCAGAGAGCACTTTCTGATCTTCATCCTGCCGGAAAATGACTGTGTGCACAAATGTTTTGCCATCGGCATTGAGGCAGGTGTTGTACCTGATGCCCGAATTGGGAAGTTGCTGCAGATCGCTCATTACCTTTTCGATGTTAGCGCGGTTGGAGGCTGCGAATTCCTGTGTCGTTGTGTAGGTTACTCTTACTATTTTCATTGTCTTTTTCTTTATGGTTTAATAATTAATAGATACAGGCAAATTGGTGGAAAGTGTGGTTTATTGCGTTATCTCGCGCTCATTATGGTTTCAGCTTCCTGTTTGAGGCTAGTGGCAAATTGCTCAAATGAGGCATTGAAAGGGGGAATCATTTTTGCGAAGAGCGGGAATAATGGCCCTCCGATTTTTTCGGTCATCGTAAAAGTGACATTGCCCGGTTGACCATTGGAAAGTGTAAATACCCTTTGCCCCATGGCGTCGCCCCAAACAAGTTTTTTGTTTGGCTCCCATTCCTTTATTTTCAGTTTATAAGTTCTTTTCGGGTCGAGCGTGGAACGCAGGTTTATTTTCTCTCCCAGGGCTATTTTGCCATCAATGGAAACAACGGTTGTGTTCCAGCGAGGATAGTCAGATGTATTAGTGAGGAGCGCCCAAATAACTGATGGATCAGCATCAATATCGATACTTACGGATGTAGTTCTGCTGAAGAGGGACCGTTGTGTAGTGGCTTTACAAGAGCCGGCAATTAATGTTTTTGACATAACCGTTTCGTTTTGCTTTGTATTTTGACGAATGAGCAAAACAAAACGATAGGCTAAACAGGCGTTTCTATTATATATTTTTCCATCACCTGCCTATTGTGCTCTAAATGATGCAGTTGCAGGTGTGCGGCTTTAGAGTCAAAGGGGTCTAGTTCTTTCAGTATCTGCAGCCTGAGATCGAACAAGCGCTCTTTATTGCCTGTTTCGGCTTCTTTTACCAGGTCTATTTTTACAAGCTCCTGCTGCGTATTTTGTTTGGGGTTGAATACGCCGTTCAGCTCGGAGCACTGGTGGCATACGCCTTCTTTGTTTATGAGCGCACACCGGCCATCGAATACCTGTATCATTTTAGACCTGCCGGTGTGGAGGTAGTATTTCACCATGGCCTCTGTAGTGTCAAGGATAGTAGTGATCTCGCTGACTTTAAACTCATAGACCTCCTTCAGGAATACGCAAAGCTGCTGCTCCAGCGGCAGCGATTTTGAGATGCAGGTGAAGCAAAAGGCGATATGTTCCTTCACTTCAAACTGTGCCTGGGGTGACGTGGAGGCGATTTGCATGGCCTCTTCAAAAAAAGCGGGGTTGCTATGTGCAGCAGCCTTTGCTATATCAGTCACATTTTCTACCCACCGCTTCTGTGCTCTCAGGTTGTCTTTAGCGAGGTTTGATGCAATAGTGAACAGCCATGTTTTTAAAGATGACTCACCGCGAAAGGTGCCGAGTTTGTCAACAGCCCGCAGGTAGGTGTCGTGCACCATATCTTCGGCATCGTGAACGCTGGCGGTGATGCGCAAGAGATATGATCTTAGCTGGCCGGCAATGCTTTGGAATTCACGGTTAAAAATATCGGGAGTCATAAGATCCTTTTAATAGCTGTTGTGTTTTCTACCATACATACAAGCGCATGGGTACGTTTGTGTCCGTTACCTAAATTGGCACAGCAATAACGCTTCCTTTCCAGGAGCAGTGCTATGATTAACCTTTTACTAAAACAGGGTTAGTTGTCCCCGTATTTTTTGTGAAGATCGTTGATGTAGGCAATGGCTTCATCCAACTCATTATCGCGCCAGTCTTTTTTGATCCTTTTCAGAAAATCGCGTTGCATGACGTAGAGTGGTGTGATGCTGTCCAGGTCTATCGTTGATGCCTTTGGTTGCGGTGCCACCGGTGCCGCCTTTGCCTGCTGAGTGGCCGGGCGGGGAGTTTCGTCTTCTGTAACGCCAACACTAAACGTAGGTGCTGAGGCCATAGAAGCTGCCCTGC
The DNA here is from genome assembly GCA_947446645.1 of Chitinophagaceae bacterium. Lineage (GTDB taxonomy): Bacteria > Bacteroidota > Bacteroidia > Chitinophagales > Chitinophagaceae > Nemorincola. The sequence continues at coordinate 116,065 of CANFHA010000013.1, forward strand.
GGACATTGATACCTGCGAGCATGAGCGTATCCTCGATATAAAAACGGGTGAGGGAGTTAGTTTCCTCCGCAAGTATTTTTGTAGCCAGCAGCTGAACACCGTTCCACGTGCTGGGGTCTTTAAGTTTTTTAAAGATGGAAACGATTGTCTGCATTATGAAATCATCGGGATGGTCGAGTACTGCCTTTTGCAGGTAGGCCTGGATCTTCTCGATATTTTTGAAGTTCTGAGCGGGTATGTCCAGGTCTAACTCGCCCGGAATGCTGCCGCCGTTTTCGTAAAAGAGGCGTGCGCAGGTGCCGGCACACTCTATGCTCATTAGCTTCTTTGCAACTTCAACAGTGCGGTTGATCTGGTCTGCCGGAACCGAAAGCGGGTTGCCTGAAAACACAGCCTGTACCAATGCAATATCGTGGCCGGAGTTAAGTTTGGAACCGCCACCGGCGAGCTCCATAGAATCGCAGGTGTAGCCGGCGAGATATGCAAACATAACGCGCCCAGCTTCATGGTAGGCGACAGGTATCAGGGGATTGTTTTCCATAGACTAATCTTTAGTACTGCTAATATAATTAAAAATCGCCCGAGCAGCGAGTTTTTTGCCGTGTATTTCCATTTCAATTTTCGTCAGAATGGGAAGTATGAAATATTTTGTAGTTTTAAACGTTATATGGGTTAACCTTAAAAACACGCTTCTATGTACCGCTATTTACTTCTTCTTTCTTTGATTGCTATTTCTACACTATCCTGTAAGCGCCGTGCGTGTATCAGTTATGGTGTACAGGGAATATTGGTGAGTGCTAGCAGTAGTGTTACCCTAACCGATACCATGATGAAAGTAGTGCGATACCCTAAGAATGGTTCGTTCCAGAATCCGGTAGATTCTTTTCAGCAGGGGTATGACTATCAGCCCGTTGGTAGCATGACTGTACAATTTGCTGCATCATCCTTCTCTAACTATGACTATGACCTGCTTTGCACGGTATATCCATCGGGCAAAACCTACCAGGTAACCAAAATAACGCATGAGGATGGCAAGAGCGATAAGCCGGGTTTCAGCTGTGTGAACCCTGTACATTATTTTGTAAATGGAACGGAGACCGTGATGCCGGGGTACATTGGCATGCAGGGGTTTGTGCTTAATATCACTTATTAGGTTTGGCCATAGCCTTCTGTTTGTGAGCGGGCTGTTTAGCTATTCATGAATTTTGCGATTAGTGTATGGAAATGGTGCGTGCCCTGCTCGCGGGTAACGGAATACCGCCCATGTGTATAGAAGCGGGAGCGTATGCCCTTCTGTACATTTTCTACAATTTCCTCGTCTTCAAGCTCCACGGTATCGAGTCCATCGCCGGCTCCCATGTCCAGCTTTGACTCATCGGAAACGTAGGTGAGGAAGGATACTTTACATTCGCTGGTGCCCAGCGGCTGCACAAGATTTACCGAGAGCCCCCATGGGTAGAAATTGAACATCATATTTGGAAACACCCAGAAATAGTAGGCCGCTATATTGCGGCCGTGGTCGGGTGAGGACGGAGGAATGGTGAAGCACTCTTCGTCGTTTTTGCCAACGCCAACCTGTAAATTACTGTATTGAAATAGCTCGGTAGTGTAGTTGCAGAAGTCGAGGGCTTCGTTGAGGCCGGCATGCACGAAGGGAATGTGAAAACCCTCCAGGTAATTTTCGCAATAGAGCGCCCAGTTAGCTTTTACGATGTAGTCTTTTGAACGATCAGCACGGTATTCCAGCTTCTCGATAGGGAACCAGTGCATGCGCTGCATCATATCGCCGAGGTAGTCTTCCGGCTTTAAGGATGGTTGTAATGAGGTGAATAAGAGTTGGCCCCATGTGAAGACGGGCAGGGAATGGAGATCGTCGGCCTCCGTGGGGAAGTTTTCAACTTCTTTGAACTCCGGCATGGACATGAACTTACCGCCAAGCGAGAACATGCGCCCATGATATTTACAGCGGATATGCCTGAGCTGGCAGGCGCCAGGCACCAACAGGTTGCCGCGATGGGTACACACATTACTGATGCAATGGAGGGTGTCGTCATTATTCCTGGTGAGCGCCAGCGGCTCGTTGATATAGCCCTCCAGCAGCGTGAAAGGGACGGCTGTTGATTTGCCGGAGAGCATGTGGGTGCTGCCAATGAATTGCCACGATGGCGCAAATATCTTCTCTTTCGAACTTTCTAAATATTGAGGGCTGGTGTAGTAGTCGGTGCTAAGCGTGTTTGCTTTGGCAATATCCGGATGAATATAGAGCTGTTGCATTGTGCAAGTTTTACTAAAGATAACAAAACGTATTAATCAGTTGTGACTGCAAATCCATAAGTTTGCCGCTTAAAAATATACAGTGGCGAAAACCATATTAATAACCGGAAGTACCAGTGGCATAGGCCTGGGCATAGCCAAAGCGTTTGCAGCGCAAGGGTATAACATAGCCTTTAACGGGCTGGAACCTAATGGCGCGGAGATAGCACAGCAAGTAGCTGATGAATTCAAGATAAAACATACATTCTCGCTGGCCAACCTGATGCAGCCGGAGGCTATACGCGGAATGGTGGCCGATGCAATAAAGACATTTGGCGCGGTGGACGTACTTGTGAATAATGCAGGTATACAGTATGTGGCGCCGATAGATGAATTTCCGGAGGCAAAGTGGGATGCGATCATAGCGGTAAACCTTACAGCTGCATTTCATGTAACAAAGGCTGTGTGGGGTAGTATGAAGGAGCGCAAGTTCGGGCGTATAATAAACATTGCTTCGGCGCATGGACTGCGGGCCTCAGAGTTTAAGAGCGCATACGTGGCAGCCAAGCACGGGCTTGTAGGGTTTACTAAGACCATAGGTCTGGAGGGAGCACCGTTGGGCATTACCTGCAATGCAATATGCCCGGGCTATGTGGATACCCCACTGGTGGAGCAGCAAATACCGCAGCAGGCCAAGGCACATAATATGACTGAAAAGGAAGTGGTAGAAAAAATATTCCTTGAGCGGCATGCGGTGAAGGAGTTTATTCCTGTGGAATTGCTGGCTCAAACGGCGTTGTTCCTGGCATCAGACCTTGCAGGAACAATAACGGGTATAGCAATGCCAGTGGATGCAGGGTGGACAGCGCAATAGAAACAACAAACAGACCTCAGCAGCAAACAGTATAACTTTTAGCATGGCAACCAATCATTTTGTACAAGTAAATAATATTAATCTCCATTACGTGGAGCATCAGTCTGAAGGGCCGATACTGCTGCTGATGCACGGGCTGACGGCCAATGCACATGCGTTTGACGGGCTGATACATGATGGGCTCCATGAGTCATATAGAGTGATATGCCCGGACCTGAGAGGGAATGGGCTTAGCGATAAGCCAGCGTTCAATTATTCGGTAGAGGATCATGTGCAGGATATACTGGGGCTTATAGAGCACCTGGGCGAGAAGAAGGTGCATATAGGCGGGCACTCGTTTGGCGGATACCTTGCTTTTTATATGGCTGCAAACTATCCGCATGTGGTGGAGAAGCTGGTGATACTGGACGCGGCAAAAGCCATGAACCCTAATGCTGTGGCCATGCTGTCTAAGGCGATATCACGGCTGGACGCTACTTACCCCAGCTTTGAAGACTACCTGGATCATGTGAAGAAAGCGCCCTACCTGACCTTTTGGGATCCGGCGATGCGCAGTTATTACCGTGCCGATGTGCAGGACCTGGAGCATGGGCATGTGAAGCCGAGGTGCAACATTATGGACATTACCGAAAAGTCTATGGCGCTTGGCGTGATAGAATGGACCTTGACCATAGAGCAAATAGGGCAGCAGACGATACTGATTAATGGCCTTGATAATTACACTCTAGGCCAGCCACTGCTACCTGACAATATAGCTACTGAAACGGTGGAAATGATGAAGGATGCCCGGTACGCAGCCGTAGATGGCAATCACCAGACAATGCTATATGGCAACGGCGCAAAGCAGATAGTGCAGCAGGTAAAAGAGTTTTTGGGGTAGGGTAGCAGCCCTTATATATACCGAACATACATTGTTGTTAGGTGTAAAAAAGAAGCCGTCCCAGGAATGATTCCGGGGACGGCTTTTACATTGTGTTTTCCTCAAGGGGAAACTTAGTATATTTCGCTTAGCTAACTGCTTCCGCTTTCTTTATAAAGTTCTTTACCCATTCGGTAGTAATAGACTTTGGCCTTTCAAGCGGGAAGCCCAGGGCGCGATCCCAACAAAGGCTGGCAAGCACGCCCAGTGAACGTGATACGCCGAACAGTACGGTGTAAAACTCTTCTTCTACCAGGCCGTAGTGTTTCAGCAGGGCACCTGAGTGCGCATCCACATTTGGCCATGGGTTTTTGATCTTGCCTGTGCTCTCCAGTATTGGCGGAGCCACTTCGTATACATTCCACACGGTCTTTACGGTAGGATCATCGGGACAATGGTTTTTTGCAAATTCCATCTGTGCTGTGAAGCGCGGATCGGTTTTGCGGAGTACTGCATGACCGTAGCCCGGTACTACCTTTCCTTCAGTAAGCGTTTTCTTTATGTAGGCAGCTATCTGTTCTTTGGTTGGCTGGTCAGAGTTGAGCTCTTTGCACATCTCTTCTATCCAGCGTATTACTTCCTGGTTGGCAAGGCCGTGCAGCGGGCCTGCAAGGCCGGTCATGCCGGCTGCGAATGACAGGTAAGGATCGCTAAGTGCAGACCCTACCAGGTGCGTAGCATGTGCCGATACGTTGCCGCCTTCATGGTCAGCATGTATGGTCATGTAGAGGCGCATCAGTTCTTTAAATCCTTCGTCTTCATAGCCCAGCATGTGCGCAAAGTTGCCGCTCCAGTCCTGCATGCCATCTGGCTGAATGTGCTCACCGCCTTTGTATTTGCGACGGTATATGTAAGCTGCAATACGCGGCAGGCGCGCTATGAGCGTCATTGTGTCTTCGTAGATATAATCCCAGTGCGTCTTTTTGCTTATGCCTTCGTTATAAGCTTTTGCAAACTTAGACTCAGTGCCCAGCGCCAGTATAGCCGCTGTGAACTGTGTCATAGGGTGTGCAGAAACAGGGAATGATTCTATAACATCAAACACATAGTTAGGCACGTGTGAGCGGCGCGCCCATGTAGCCGAGATATGCTCTACATCTTCATGAGTGGGCACATCTCCAATCAGCATCAGGTAAAACAAACCTTCGGGCAGTGGTTCGCTGCCACCCGGCGCTTTGGCAAGTTTCTCGCGCAGCTCAGGTATTGAGAAGCCGCGGAAACGGATACCCTCATTAGCATCAAGCAATGACGTTTCGGTAACGAGGCCGGTGATACCACGCATGCCCTGGTATACCTGGGCAAGAGTAACCTCCTCTATTTTTTTGTCGCCATGTTTTTCTATAATGCCTTTTATTTCTTTCGCCTGATCGTCAGCTTTGGATTTGAACAGATCTTTTACGTAACCCATATATAGTGTTGATTGTGTAGCGGGATGTTTTTAACGCCACCAAAGGTAAGAAAAGAGCAATAACATTGAACGGCCGATAAATATAAAACTTAGACTCATGAGGGCTTATAATTTCGGGCCATTTGTTGTTGCGCCGCACACCTGAAAAGATGATAAAAAAATATTTTTGAAAATGGATTTGTACATTCCAAAATGATGATTACCTTTGCAGTCCTCTAAACAGGATAAGGGAGCATAGCTCAGCTGGTTCAGAGCATCTGCCTTACAAGCAGAGGGTCCGCGGTTCGAACCCGTGTGCTCCCACTTAATAAAACCTCTTAAATGCAGCGTAGGCTTGTGTTTGAGAGGTTTTTCACTTTTGGGAATATCTCTACACTATAGCTAAAAAATGGCTAAAAACAGGCTCAATACTTGTACATAACTTGTACAAAAACTGTACAACTACCATTCAAATAACCTCATGCAAATCAAAAACAGCATGAGTATCACATCAAAAATCGTTCTCGACCAGAGAAGGCCAAAGGCAGACAATACTTGCCCAGTAAGGCTAAGAGTGTATAAAAACACAGAATACAAAGAACTTACACTCGGTATTAATGTAAAACCGGAAAATTGGGATTGTGTTAATCAATTAGTTTTGCCATCCGATACCAGTAATGATGCATATAACGCCATTATATCATCGAAGAAAACCAAATTGCACAAACTGATATTGTTAGCTGAATTAAACGAACCTGCTGAAGTATCGTTAACTGACATTATTGGCCAATTGTCAAATGATAGACTGCCGAGTACGAAAGCAAAAAAGGAAAGCACCTCAATTATTAAGTATGGGCAAGATATAATAAAACAGCTTACCAGTAGTGGCAAAGTGGGCAACGCCTTCGCGTATGGGTGTGCAGTCAGCAAATTGAAGTCTTTTGTAAATACTGATAATTTCCCCTTCGAGGCGCTTACTTATAAGAAGCTGATCGAGTTTCAGGATAGCATGTTGGCAGACAATATAAAAGTCAATAGTATCTCTGTGTATATGCGTACTATCAGGGCTATCTATAATAGAGCCATAAAAGAAGGGGTAGTAGCAGAAACTGCATATCCATTCAAGGCCTACCGGATAAAGAACGAAAAAACAGTGAACCGTACCCTTAGTATAAATGAAATGCAACGTATTGTAAAAGTGAAATTAACACCCAATACACCGATATGGCACTGGCGCAATTACTTCCTGTTATCATTCTGCCTAATAGGTATCAATTTTGCGGATTTGCTTACCCTTACAGGCGACAATATTGCTGACGACAGGATAGTATTCAGACGAAAGAAAACAGGTAAAATCTACACTATAAAACTGCATAAAAGGGCTATTGATATTTTGAGCAATTACACAGACGTAAATAATGTAAAAAAAACGGAGTTGTTGCTGCCAGTGCTGAAACAAACCAGCGACCCGGTAAAGCTAAAGAAAGACATTTGGCAAGCGATAAAAACCTGCAATGAATACTTAGTGCGAATTGCCAAAATGAAAGAAGTAAATATTAAAAAAGAAACCAGCACTTACTACGCTCGATATAGTTGGGGAAATGCCGCAAGGTCATTAAAATATAGCAAGGACATCATAAGTCAGGCATACGGGCATTCCTATGGTAATGCAACCACTTCGATATATCTTGATGATTACGACAATAAAATTATTGATGCAGCCAATAAAAAAGTAATTGCCGCAGTATTTGGGTAAAATCTGGAATAAAAAAGGGGGGTGCAGTTAAGCCCCCCTTTCTATATTAGCTATACTATGTTGACTATATGTACTCGTGGTCAAGGTAGTCAATACAGTCCATGTATTATACACTACGCAGCCATGCTGTACTGCCCCTTTTCAGGTTTTGTAATTACGCCCTGCTGCTCCAACTTATGCAAATTGTTATGCAACGTTTGTTTCGACATTTCTTTTGTAACCACAAATCGGTCTGCCATGTGCTTCAATGGTATAAGATTGCTGCCGGCTTCTTTTTGCTCTTGTAAAAAATCTACAATAAGCAGCCTGTTAACTTCATCCTTTCTCCCATCCATGGCGGATAACAACGTTATTTCATCTGCATCACCATCTATATTAATCCAGCAGTGCTCGTCTATTGTAAACGTGCGCACTTTGTCTGAATAACAAGCAGCATACCGAAATGCTACATCTTTCAGATACATTTTGCCATCCAGTGTACGGTTAACGCCTATCATAAAATCCAACTCCTGCGCCAGCACCCGGCTGCCAGCTATGGTATCAATACTTAGTGGTTGTCCGTACATTTTGTGGGTATGGTGAATTGCCACTATCGTTGTATCCGTAAATTCTGATAATAGCCGTAACCTTTTTGTTAGTTCAACAGCAACTTTGCTATCTTCAATGCTACCTGTGTACATGTGGGTTAAGCTATCTAAGAATACGATACCTGGCTGAATAGTCTTAATTAAATCGGCTAATTCGTTCCAGTGATCGTCTGTGGTAATATATCTGGGTAGTGCATCATTCACTACTATATAATTTTCCAGCCATTCCGCACCGTGAGTTGCTTCAATAACCTCTACCTGCTTCATATTTCTGTCTGTCCGGTTTGTATAATGCTCTTCAAAAGAGATTATTAACACTACCTTATTGTCCGCATCGATAGGCATACCTAAATACTCCGGTAATCCAGCAGCTATACACATTCCTAGATTTTCACAGCACATCGTTTTTCCAGACTTACTAGGGCCAAATATGATACCCACAGATTTTTCTTTGATGCCACTGTATATAAATTTCAATTGTGGCTCACTTTTCACTTTTGCAATCATATCCCCTAAAGGAGTTGCATACTTGTGTACTTTCTTCTTATTTGTAGCTGCAGGCACTCGTACTTCTTCTGCACCCGGCTCTAAATTATTGGTATCATTATTCATTGTTCCTTGCTTTTTTGGTTAAAACGATTGCTGATAAATCAATTACTCTTGTCTTATTATTTCCTGATAAAATGTTGCGAGCAGTGCTGTATGGAATTTCACGAGCAACTGCCCAATCTAAAATTGTTTCAAAACTCTGTCCGAGTGTGTTATCTGTTACCGCGACGGCAAAATAATGATTGCCTCCTTTGTTCTTGCATAAGCCAGTATCAAAGCAATGGCGCACATTTTGTTGGCGAGTACACCATTCTAAATTATCTACCGTATTATCAGACTTAATCCCTGACTTATGATTAATTTCGGGTAGCCCATCAGGGTTTGGTATGAACGCCTGCGCCACCAATATGTGAATGTATTTTGTGCGGCTTTCGCCGTCTTTTGATAGAGATACAAAGCTGTACCCATCACTGCTATTTTTGCAACTTAATGCTCTGCCTTTCACCTGCCGCTTATTGCCATTGGGCAGGCATATTATTCTGTCTAAACTAAAAACTATACCCGTACTGGATACAGAGTAATACCCTTCGTAACCCAACACAGGATTACATGGTATGCTTACATGCATAACTCAAAAATTAAAAAATTAAAAAATGGTACTATTATTGGTATATTACTGTACGTGCTATGTATGTGAGCATTAAATGGAACTGTTTTTCATAGCACTAAAAACGTTCCTCCGACCTAATTAATAGCGGCTGGCTGGTATACTCTGGAGATGAAAAATGCCGCTATTATCATAAACTGGGGATATTAAACCTATACTAACCCCGGTACTGTACAAAAACAATTAGATGTATATAATAGACAGTGAAAAATGGCAAAAGGTTGGTAAAAAAATATTTTTTTGTAGTTTTTTTTTCAGGCAACCATTTCAGATGCAACGGTACCCCCACCTTACCAACACCCCGGCAACTTGCCCCAAAGCCCAAAAACGATAAAAAAAGTGATGAATATGACTAATGATCCTACTTTGCCCAATAAATATTAAGAGTGTAGGAATGCAAGTCAATACCAACCATCGAACGCTACCCGGCGAAGTCTTGGAGGAAAGCTCCCCGGCCATCAATTATAAGCCTGATGGAATATACTTATAGCTGTTTTTCTTACCTTCATAACTATATATACCATGCAACAAGCACGACAGGAAAAAGATCACTGCGAAATCTTTGATGGGGATTGGATGAAATTTTTTTCAATTCCACTGGAGCCATGTTGTTTTGCCGGAATAACAAGCAATAAAACAGGTCTTGGGGAAATCCATACAGGTAATAGCTGTTATTCCAGTCAGGCTAATCTATGCGTGTATTATTCGACCTGCAACTATGAAACCGGGGAAGAATGGGCAGATTATTATGCTGTTGATTTGTCCTATCCTATGAGGTACTTACGTAACTGCGGTTATGTTGAATATCACCGTGAAGAAATAATGTCTGTGGATGCAGGTGATAAAGACCTGCTACCTAAATTATGCCTCACTACAGTAAAGGTTAAAGCAACTGGCGAAGAATACCAAATTATAGAGCCTGTTCTTGGTTCTAAACTACCCATAAGCTGCTGTAGATAGTCCTACAATTATTCCAGGCTGTAGTTCCTTGATTGGGCTTCAGGATGTGTACCTGCAACTATATCAAGACACGATCAAAAAGCCAGCTTCAGTTCCCTGATTAAATTTCAGTAGTAAATATCAGCTACAGTAACTCCGATAAAGCAGGTTCATAGGTGTGCAGTCCTGTGATGCCATAGCACAATGCCACGCTCCCACAGTCTGCACTTCCGACAGCTATTGCATCTATAGGGAGGAAAATCCACGCTCATACAAATATGCCAAAGCTGCATCCCTATATCTGCGCTGTTCTCCCTTTCATATATACGCCCCCTCGCTACTACGCTCATCCCGCAGTCCTTCGCAGTACATTCTTAGGCATTTGCAGGTCATTGTAGGGCTGTTCTTTCTATTGCCTGCATCTATGGCTCTATGGCTGCTCCCGTACTGCTATTCGCTTCATTATGGCGGCCAGGGCACAAAAACTATTAATCTATTTGTCAGGCAGGGCTGGCGATAACTGCCCAACACACAGAGCCAGCACACGGCAGCAATCACCATGCACCACACACAGCAAGAGAGGTTCTTTCACCTCACCATATCACAGCCAACACACAAAGCTATAAGCGATATAATGAGGCTCAATCACCACACTCGCGTCTGCCAACGCTGCCACCAATGGTATAGTTTTCTACCAGCGGCACAGGGGGCGAAAAAAGGGGAAGGTAGTTTTCAAGTGATAGTTTCTTAAATTGCGGACAATGAAATTTGAGCTAGAGACATATAATCGTAATGTACCGGAACAGGAACTAATAGATGACCTTATTCGAGTATCAAGCGATCTGAGCAAGAACACTGTAACGATTGACGAGTATAATGAACGTGGCAAATTTCACAGTACAACATTAACTCGACGATTTGGGAGTTGGTTCACAGCATTACAAAAGGCAGGGCTGAACAAAACCCGGAATTTGAACCTGTCGGATGATGAGTTATTTGGAAATATAGAAACAGTATGGTTAAAACTTGGTAGACAACCGCGGTACAATGAAATGCTATCCCCGTTATCTAGTTACAGCGCAGGCACGTATGAAAAACGTTACGGTACATGGCTAGGAGCATTACGGCGATTTGTAGAGTACATCAACTCCGAAGAGGTAGAGACAACAGTATCTATCGAGACCAAGCCAGAAATTGCCCCAGCGCATAAAACGAAGAGAGATATAAACTGGCGGTTACGTTTCCTAGTAATGAGGCGTGATAACTTCAAGTGTGCAGCTTGTGGTAGAAGTCCTGCGACCAGCCCAGAAGTGGTATTGCATGTTGACCATATTAAAGCATGGGAAAAGGGTGGCGAAACAGTGTATGAAAACCTCCAAGCCCTTTGCTCAGTATGCAATATCGGCAAGAGTAATCTTGATTACAAAGTCGAGTAACTGATAAGTAATACCTCGCAGATAATAATGATTATTGCAGCCCCGGTATCATTCCTCTGCACCTTCGGAATAATCATTATGATCTTTGAGGGAATGATACCACGAAGTGAAATGTACAGGACGTTATCTGAACGTAAGCAGATCAGCAGGTGTTACTTTCAATTCATTTGCCATTATGAAAAGCAACGTGAGGGATGGGCTTGCCTTACCAAGTTCTATTCGGTTGATCGTGCTTAATTCCACATCACAACGATTAGCAAACTCGCTTTGAGAAATACCATTTTGTACTCGTAGTTCCCGTACCCGGTCACCAACTTTCAGTAACAATTTGGTATCTCTATGCTTGACTGGCTTGCTCACCAAACAAAGGGAGCAGGTTTTGATAAATATATATTAGACGTGTGCGCCTAATTAATAAAAATTATTATATTTTTGACCAACTTAAACACATATACAATGAAAAAAATCGTCATTGCAGTAAGTCTGCTATCAATAATTAATTCATGCACTACAGGCAGCGGCTCTGGCACGTCTGTTACACCACTTAATTCTACAGAAACACAATTGGTAGGTACATGGTATCTAAATAAAGAATCTGGTGCTTATCCAATGGGAGGTAGTTTTGGAGATACTACATTCACGGGTTATAATAGTTCGTACTATCTCACCTTCAAATCTGATAAATACGCTGCCGCAGGCACACCAGGTGTTGGAGATAACTACAAACAGGCGATTTCTTCGTGGGCATTTCCAACTATGATTGCCCCAATGACTACTGGATCGCCCGTAGTGAATACCAATATATCATGGTATTACGATAATACTACTTCCTTTTTGCAAATGTCCAGTCAGCAGTTTTCTATAGTATCTGTATCAGGTAGTGCGTTAGTTCTAAAACATGCTGTTGCCTATGGCAGCGGCTTTGACTATTTCTATTTTTCTAAATAGATATGTATGAAAAAGATAACATTCTTGATTATAACGATAATTCTACATCTGTCAGGCCATGCTCAAGACGATGCCGGTACTACACAGGTATATTCCAAAGAAGTATATCGTGCTAAAGAACTACACGATATGGGCGTCCGACAGCATATGATAACACTTGCAGTAGTTGTACTATGTGTTGTTGTGTATATTGTAAGAATGATAATTAGACTTACAAAAAAAGAAGTGGTTGAGGCAGAACCAGATAAAGAGGAATAAAAAAGCCCCGACTGTAATGGTCGGGGTTAAATTATATTTTTTGTTATTAATTTTTGCCTGCAGACTAGTTTTCATATTTTCGATAGTCATCTATAATGTTAACGCTTCAAAAACTCAAAAAATGACTGAAGAAATAGCTAAAAGTATTGCAGAATGTCTAAAAAAAGATATGATTGGTAAAAGAATGCGAGATATACCAAATCGCAGTTCTATATATCGAATTATAGAAATAACTCCTATGCGGGTCGGTGAAGATATTTGGGATATTATTGTTATAGCACAAAAAATGGATGCTCCGCTTGATATTAATGAGGATGGACGAATTAAAGTGCCATTAAATACAATTAAACCTACTGGAGTACAGTATCACGAACTTCTTGATTAAATATTATATTAGGTAATAATATACCTACTCGCATATCATATCCCCATGTATATACATGGTAAGCAACCTCATGCTTCAAATAAGGGGATTTTTTGTAATGTTTTTGCAACACCTCGTCTAATTCCATCTCCAATTCTCTAGCTAAGACCTTAGCGTTTTCTATATCTACCATTTTTCATCTATTACCGTGGTCTAAAAGCTACGGCATTTTCTATATTGTGAAATTATATACTAATAAAATATACATTATATTTTCTGAATAAAAAAATACAAGATCAAAGTAGGTGCATATTATGAGATATATTTCGTATATTATATTATACGATTAATTTTCTTAAAAAATGAATAACTGTAATAATTGCAACTGCCCACCAGATTACACTTTTCAGCCCGCACCAGTGCAACAATGCAAATGCTGCCCTGTAGGTTATATCTATAATGCGCCTACTCCCAATTACCCGGACGGGTACTGTTCTGATGGAAAAAATATAACGATCACAATACCATGTAATACCTGCGTAGAAGTCTTATTCACAGATTGTGTAGTGTATAACGGCGACAGACTAAAATGCCTCGGTATTCAGGCCGGTATGAACATGAATACTATATTGACGATACTCGAAAAGAACTGCCAATTACTTATGGCTGTAGTTAATGCACCTGCTCATGTAAACGCTAAAGCAGGTCAGTCAAACCAGTCAATGTAGTCAATCTAAAAAAGATACATTCCAAAACGCAACCATTAAGTATATTTGCAAATAATTATTTCTTAACCAGTGAGGTTACTTGGATATAACTTGTACAAAGAAGGTCATAAGTTGTGAAAGTATTGCCAGTAAAGCGTTTCAGAGGTTTTCAAATCTGCCTTACAAGCAGAGGGTCCGCGGTTCGAACCCGTGTGCTCCCACAACCATTACAACGAAACCCGCTCCCAGAGCGGGTTTCGTATTTTTAATCTAAAAAAGGTGGCAGAACAGGTGGCAGTTTTCATAGTTTCTGTTTTTCTTTAAGCAGCGCAGCCCTCAGCGTTTTCGTCATCATCAAATTTCTTCCTCAATATTTCAGCGTGTTTTTGATTATCCGCTTTAATATATTTCATAAAGTTTTCCTGTGTCTTGTGTCCTGAAATAGCCATTATCGTTATTATGGGAACGCCCTTTAAATACATATTAGTGCAGAAGCTCCGGCGGGCTGTATGTGTGCATAAGGCGGAATATTTAGTGTAGATAGTCTTTTCAACTTTGTGTGAACGGGTCATTTTCTTTTCAAACTCTTTATGCAGTGAAGGCACCATTTTGCCTATCTCTTTGAGATACCTATTGAATACCTGATTTGGCGGGCATTTCGGAAATCCGTCCGGGTATTTTAATAGTATCTGCCTCACCATGGGATGCAGCGGGATAATAACTTTGGTATTAGTGCGTATTTTATTTTTTGTTTTTGCTGGGTCTATCTCAATAAAGCCATCCTTTATATTCGCAAATCTCAATATTGAATAATCGGAAAACCGAAGTCCGGTGTGGCACCCGATGACAAATAAATTACGAACAATTTCATAAACAGGTGTAGAAAACTCTTTTATAGCCATCATGTCTTTAATTTCCTGTTCCGTCAGGTAGATACTATCAGACGTTTCCTTTTTTACATTAACCTTAATGTTTGAAACTTGGTTGATGTCAAGCAATTTCTTTTCAGTAGCATAAGATATAAGCAACTTGAATACCGTTAGATATTTAGCGGAAGCATTGATAGCCAGTTTGCTATTAAGAAAATCGGTGAAGTCCTTAACTAATTTCTGGCTCATATCAGTTAAGTAATATTTTCGTTTCTGCTGTTTTTGAAACTCAATAAAATGGTTCAAAGCAGACTTGTAAGGTTTAATGCTATTGGGGTCTAATAACAAGTCATCTTTGCTTTTTCTTATCCCGGACTTACTATCGTCAATGAGCGTTTGAAAGAAGGCTGTAATTAGAACAGGTTTTACTTCTTCAATTATTGGTGCTGAATTATTTTTCGCAGCGTAGATGGCATCTTTTAATTGTTCCGGTGGAACGATGCCTTTGAAAATACTTTGTATGTCCCCATAAACCTTTTTATAGAGCTTTTTCTCGTTAGCTAAATCTTCTTTTAGCTCGTCATTTTCAGGAATATCTTTTGGCTCGTTGATATTCTTTTTATTAACCCATTTGCTGGTATCTATGCTCTTACCGGGGAATACTATTATTCTTTTATTCCGATAACAGAGAGTGGCATATATTGCCGTCCTGCCCTTTTTCTTTGGGTTTCGTAGTAAAAAATTTATTCTACACCATTCTCCTTTAACCGTAAAAATACTTCAGATGCACCATCCTGCTCCCTGACGTCTTCGCTAACCCGGTAATACTGTATCATTTTCTCTTCGAACAAATCAAATACCTCACTTACCAGTCCTTCGCCAGGGGCATTACCTGCAACTTGCTGCAGGAGTGTACCTATTGCAATGGGCTTTGGTAATCCCATAACTTTATTAACATCATCTACACTTACCACGCAGCCGAATGCTTGCAATGCTTCCTGCAAGGTTTCTGCAACATTGTTATTATCGGCTACCGTTGTGCCGGCCATGTCAAATACTACCAATTTTATGCTCATAATTTTCTCTTTAAAATGGCTCTGCCCGGTATGCGGTTTTGCAGTTTCCGGGCAGAGCTAAAAGATATTTAGACGTTATTTTATTAGTGCTTAATAACCACTTTCTTATCTACTGTCTTATTGTCGGCTTCCACATGTATTATGTAAGTGCCGTCAGAAAGTGAGCCAAGGTCAATATTGAGTTTTAAACCACTCATTTGAAAGTTATTTTCCTGTTTCACCAACGCACCCATTGCATTTATAACACTGTAAGATATGTTCGTGTTGCTATGCTCAAACCACAACGTTACCAGATTAGTGGTTGGGTTTGGGTACATTTTTACTGCCAGGTTTGTACCGGCAAGTGGTTGCACAGCAGTGGGCATAATAGTGGGAGGGAAATAGATGGAATCCAGCCATGACTTGCCATCAAGGCTGTCGGTAGTAATGATTGATGGATAAATGCCGGGGATGTCATAGAGCAGGAAGTGAAGTGCGGTAACAGCAATATCAGTTTGCACAGGCACTGACTTTAGTATCGTGGTGTCTACACCGGGAGGTGTTATCCTGTAGCTGCCTGGGTCGGTGCCTGCCAGGTTAAGTTGCTTATGTGCGATGTAAGTGCCATCTGCAATGAACCATATATGACGCTCCTGGTCTGTATTGGCACCGTGGCCGGTAAGTATACCTCCGTGGTCTGTCATTAAAAGGATCAACCAGTCTTCATAAGCGTAGGTGGGCCTTGCATGCAGCGCTGCTATTACAGTGCCAATATTTGCATCCACGGATTCTATGGCGCTGATATAGGCAGGGTTTAATGGGCTGAAGCCGCTGGAGTGGCCTGTGAGATCCACTTTGTCGTAGTATATGGTCATTATATCCACGTTTGTGTCTGCCAGGTATGTAAGCGCTGCAGTGCCTGTAGTGGTAGTGCCGCCATCCGGTACATGTATCCTTACGTTATAACCATCATAGATATTGGCGATGTTGTCTATAAGCGGAGGCCATTCCATTACCTCTGCCGCATACAAACCCGGTTTGTATTGTTTGGCCAGTGCGGGGTACTCATGGTATTTGTCGAATTGAGAACCTGAATAAGAATTGTCAGTTACGCCGTGCTTTGGGTACCATACACCGGTGAACATAGAAGACCAAGAGGGACCGGAAACAGTAATGCCGAGGCACCATGCATCGTAGCTATATGCTCCATGCGCGATCAGGGCATCGATGTTTGGAGTGTTGGCCGATTGCAGTGCGTCGGAGCGCGTGCCGTCTATCCCAATAAACAATACCTTTCTCTTCTGGGTAGCCATAGCGGACACGCTCATGGCCAGCAGCAGTACAAACAATAAGTGTAGTTTTTTCATTTTTTTTTGGTTTTTGATGTTTATAAAAAGTTATAGCTCAAATTTTAATCCCACCTGCACGCGCTGGTGGTAGTATTCTATGCGCTTTGGCCGCCACTCTTGCCCTATATATGTTTTGTATGGCGAATCGAGCAGATTGTTCGCTTCCGCATACACGGTGAAATGTTTAAAAGCTTTCACAGACAACATATAATCCAGGGAATACATCTCGCCCCTGTATAAATCAAAATCAGTATCCTTGTGAACCAGCCCTACGCCCTTTAGTGAAACCAGGTTCGGCGACATAAGGTATGGGCCGGTATAGTTGAGCGCTAATTTGGTACTCACCCTTCCTTTCTCATAGTACACGCCTATGTTATAGAGGAGTGGTGTTTGCTCGCTCATTGCCTGTGCCTTTGGTCTGCCGGGCACTTGCATTTGGGAGTAGGAGTAAGTGATATTTGCGTTTATACCAAATCCGCTCCAGAAGCCGTTAAGAAAATCAAAGTGCTTATCCGCGCTGGCTTCTATGCCTGCTATAAATGATTTCTTTACATTCTTGTACTGCAGGATTATGAGGCTTGCAGCGTCGTCTGCATCTGTAATAGCACTAAGAATATGGTCGGTGACATATTTGTAGTAGCCCCCAAAGGTGATGAGATCCTTTTTTCCGATGAACAGTTGGTAGGTGGCATCGAAGTTTAGGGAGTAAGTGGGGTTTAGTTTTGTGTTTCCGAGGTATAGTTCCTGCTTATCTACATAGTATATAGGTGCTCCCGGCTTAGTTTCTTCAAAGTTGGGCCGGTGAAATGTTCTCGATGCAGCTAAACGTAACTGGGAATTTTTGTTGATGGTGTAGTCCGCATTCAGGCTTGGCAATATGGCAATGTAGGTTCTGTCAAGTATTTGCTTTTTAGGTTCGTAATAGGAAAAATAATTTCCTGTCGGGTCAATGTAAGTGAGCAGTGTATCCACATTTAAGCTATCACCTGTTTCATGAAGCGCTGTTTCTTCTACCCTTAAGCCACCCACTAGTTTCCATCGTTCACCTGCATTCACCTCGGCCATCATATAGCCTGCCAGTGTAGTTTCGGCATATTGGTAATGCCCGCCTACCCATAAGCGGTAGTCCTGGTTGTACTTATCCATAGTATAGGTGCGTAGTGTATCGCCAAGGCGGTTTATCAACGAGCCCATTTGGCCGGGAGTGAGAAATGGAACAAGCTTATTCTCATAAGCCTGCCCGAATTCTGACAGGAAAGAACTATTGCGTGGAGCATCCTGTAATTGAAAATGCTGGATTGGCAAAGGGTCAGTGGGGATAGTGGGGTTACCTACCTGTTGTATCCATTGATAAAGGCTCTGTTCCCTGCTTCCTTCCTTATACCGGCCCTTTATACCTGCCTTAATTGTTATTTTATCATTGAGTTTGTAGATGCCGTTTAGCTGCGCCACTACCGGGTCTTTTTCTATGGTATGATTGTACTGACTGAATACCTGGTAAAAATGGTAGTCTTTAGCAGTTACCGCTATATCCGGCATAGGGTGGATGCTTTTATAATTGTCACCATGCCCATATGGGTCATCTTTTCCTATAAGTTTTATCGGGCCGCTTTGTTCTCCGGGTTTTGCTATCTGCCCAAAGAAATTGGTATTGACCATATCCTTAAACTCAAGTAATGAATTACTGATGAAATCATAAGTAACATAACCGTTTCTGTAATCACTGTTATTTCCGTAAGGGAATGGACCATATTGAAACGAATTCTGGTAGGAAGCAATTTTTGTGTTTATAGTCAGTTTGGGGTTTATTTGATATTCAGCGGTTATATCGCCACCGTATATCCTTCTTTGCAAAACTCCATGCGTTCCCAGCATCCTTATCCTTTGCCCCGATCCGTCTGAGTAATTATAGTTGAGTTTATATTGGTACTTGTCATCGTCCATTTTGCCGGCCATAATGTGGGCGGCGATCTTTAATCTATCATTCGGCCGGTACTGCAATGTAGCATTGCCACCCAGCGTAACCCGCTCCCCGAAGTAATCCTTCAGCTCTACCTTATTGATCCCGTGATTGAACGGGCTGCCGTAAACCAATTGGAAAGCATCAGCGCCATACGGGCGTGTATAATCTGATGCAGCGATGGAAAACGACAGTTTTTTATTCTTACTGATATCACCGTAAACAAAATTCAGGTCATACAGCGGCTTACCGGCTATAAGGTTTTGCCCACCACCTGCATTTATCTTAAGTATCTTTTTTTCAGCAGGTCCTATTGTCTGGAAGTTTATTGCGCCACCAATATTATCACCTTCAATGTCGGGCGTAATAGACCTTGTTACGAAAATATAGTCCACCAGGTTTGACGGAAATACTTCAAATTCAAATGTTCGTGTTGGGTTGTCCTCATCCGCAGTCGGCAGCCTGTCCCCATTCACCAGTGTTGCCGTCCAGTCGCCCGGTGTGCCCCGCAGCGATACATTACTTCCCTCTCCTTTGTTACGCTCCATTTTTACCCCCGCTACACGTTGAACTGCTTCCGCAATATTCTTATCGGGTAACTTCTGTAAATTCTCACGGCTCACGACAGTCTCTATCCTGGTAGATTTTTTGGTGAGCATTATTGCTTCCTGTGCGCTGCCCTCTGCATACTTGCCGGTTACCGTTACCGCCTTCATCTCTCTTGCAGTCTTACGCATATTGAGCTTACCCAGGTCTGCATCGCGTTCCGTTCCAAAATCAACGTCTTTGTACAAGGTGTCGTAACCGAGATAGGTAAATCTTAAGGAAAATGTACCAACAGGAACGCCCGCTATCTCAAATTTGCCATCCTCGTTCGATGTCGTACCAATGTTTGTTTTGAGCACAGCCACCGATACACCCGGCAGCGATACACCATTACTTACTATTTGTCCCTTTACTGTTGTCTGACCTATCGCTGAATGGCACCAGCTAAATGTGATAATTATAATAAGACGACACAGTATGCGAGCAAGATTCATTACCTATTTGCTTAAAATGTTAATGCCTGTATTCCAAATAGAGGCACGGAAATTTTGAACAATATTAGAAGTTAATTCAGTCAGCACAGAACAACTTTCTATTAAGTAAACATGAATAAATAATTAAGTGAAGTACCTAAAAGCGGAAGTGTTTTTGGCTTGCCTTTTATGCTCATTTGGGTGGCAGTGATTTTTTTTACCGTGTAAAATTGTGGGATAGCTTCCGCATAGGCTGTGTGTTCAAGCTAGCCGAGGACGGATAAAATAAAGTTTCCTCGTAATGACCACAATTGAGGGCGACGTGGCTAACCGGTGTGTCTCAACAAAAAAAAGACTCGCGATTTTCGCGAGGCTTTTTTCATTTCAGAATTCTTACAACGGATCGGTAATAGCCAAATGAATTTCCCGTGCTTTGGCGAGTTCTCGCGGGCGCGGCGGCTGTGCAGAAAGACTCAAAGAGTTCGAAAATTGATAGATATTTATAAGCAAGACCTTGGATGGCATCGTACTTGGATCCAAAGATCATGTTTTGTTTGTTGAACAAAAGTTGAATTTAATTAAGGAGTATTTTAATAGCCAGTGTCATAATTTCAACGCTAAGAATGGCAATCAGTAAAACGTATATCCAGTGTTTATTATCCGAATGATTTAGCTTACTCGCGAAATATCCTCCGCAAAAACTACCTATGGATAGCATAAATCCAACCTTCCAATTTATCAAATGGTTTTGATAAAAAATTAATATAGAGAAAATACTAACCATTAATAGCAGGAAATTTTTTATTGGATTTGCTTTTGTTAAATCAAGCCCGCATCCAATTATTAATTCAAACAGCATTAACATTGCTGAATCTAATACAATTAATCCAGCCCAAATTCCTATAAAAAAGAACAGAATATAATTTTTTGGTGATATTTTTTTGATTACGCTTTTTCCTTTTAATATACGCTTGGAATTTGTAATTATTAATATAAATGACAATATCAAGGCAAATAATACCAGAACTTGAAGTTTTTCCGGGTTTAAATAGCGAACAAGTGCACTTCCAACCAAGGTTCCCAAGACTATTGGGACGGAAATCTTTATTGTTTTTGGCCAAATAATATTCTTACTCTTATTAAAATTACGAACTGAAATTGCTGAACTAACCAAAATAGGCAATCTATTTGTTGCATTAGCTATTGAAGGTGGGATGCCTAAAAATATCATTACCGGCAATGTTATAGCTGATCCACTACTTGCAAGGGTATTCATAACTCCACTCAGTAATCCTGCGGTTATAAAAGCAAGTGTATTTAATAGCTCCATTAAAATTAAAAATTTATTTATGTTTCAAAAAATCGTAGTCGTATGTCAGCATGTGTTCCGACGAAACGTCAGACCTAGGTGATCTTTGGCTATTGCAGCAGCTGTATGCGGAGCTATTTTTATCTGTGTCACGCGCCTAGTCGCTGCAATTCTATTTCGAGGTCATTCGCCAAACGCCATCCCAGGAAGCATCTAAATGTTTGAACTCAAGGTGGTGTATTCTTGCCAGATAAGCCTCAGCAGTTTTACAGCCAAATTGCTGAACCAGTTCATTTAAGATGATCTTTGCGGTATTCCAATCCTGATTTCTATAGGCTGCCAAAGCGACTTCAAAGCGTGATCTGCGTTGCTGCTCTCGGTCATTGAGCTCACCTTCCTTCGCCAACACTTCATATATTTTTACTTGTTCTGACTTGCCTTTCACAATTATTTCGTCAATTTCACCTGATTCTATTAAAGTGCCTGCCATAAGCATGGTAGCCTCAGACATTAATATCCGGGTTCCATACTGCTTGTTAGCAGACTCTAATCTTGAAGCAAGGTTTACAATGTCTCCCATTACAGTATAGCTGCGGGCTTTCGTGCTGCCTATGTTACCAACTACTACTTCCCCTGTGGCCAATCCTATACGAATATCTATTTCAGGAAGATCCTTTCTGATACCTAAAAGATCGGGTAACTCTTTTATAAATTGATTCAATGCGCCTATTTGCCTTAGTGCGGCGCGGCAAGCTGCAGCAGCCTGTTCTTCTTCTTTTACAAATGGTGGTCCCCAATACGCCATTATCGAATCTCCAATGTACTTATCGATAATGCCATTTTCCATTTGAATACATTCAGACATGAGCGTAAGGTATCGGTTGATCATTGTTACAAGTCCGGTCGGGGAAAGTTGTTCGCTGACCATAGTAAAACCAACTATGTCGCAAAACAACACAGTCATTATTTGTTTTTTGCCAGCTAGCATATCCTCCCTTCCAGGAAGAATAATTTTCTCAACAACCCGAGGATCTATATATGTGCTTATCAACTTTTGGAGCTCTTGCTTCTTTCTCAGTTCTGCAATCATCTCATTCAGACTATCTCCCAGTTGGCCAATTTCATTTTCCGGTAAGCCATTGATATGTACAGAAAGATCACCTCCGTGAACTGCCCTCGTTGACTGCAACAATTCAATCAACGGACGTGCAAGTTGCCGAGAGAGCAACCAAGCCCCCCATAAGCCGAGAATGACACTTAGCAGTGTAATAGCTAGGCTGCTCCAAAGTGCTGTTGCCCTTGCCTTATTGGCCCGTATAGCTGAAAGATGTGCAATTGCGACGGAATTTTCCTGAAGGTCTGATCTTTTGTCTTGTAGTATTGACTGTAATTGCACATTTATAGCCATCAAGGGCTCATAATCACCTTGTATCTTTGATTTCTTTTTCCATAAAATACGTTCAGCAATCTCGCTTTGCTGGTCAAATGCAATTTCTATAGCTGCCACTATCTCTCTGGCTTCTACAAAGAGTTCTCTTTCTTTATCATCGTCAGGAAGTTTTGACAGATCATTCTTTAAAAGAGCAATATCATCCCTGACAATTTTTGTGAATTTTTTGAAATTATATTCGGCTTCGCGAGTAACGCTTGTGTCAGCTATGGGAAACGAGTATTCCCGGTATAACCGTTCAAAAGCAATGCGCCTCCTAAGACCAGCTTCATTTAGCTCCGCGGCATGACTGGCAATCGGAATGCTAATTTCGGATATTTCAGCTACCTCTTTGCCTAGCTTTACTATTTCGACACTATTTATTACAGCAATGACGATCATCAAGATAAGAAGATTTACCGCCAGGCCGAAAATCTTTAATGCAATTGAGTGTTTCATTTTGTTGGTAATATTTGATTGGTTTTATCCCCTGTAGGTAGATGCGCCGTGATACTGAATTTTAGGTTCCTCGAGATATATGTAATCCTGGCATGTTCTTTCAGTATTGAGGTTTCTGAGTTTTACTACACGATATTTTTTACCCTAAATATTGAACTATTTATTATTTGTGTATCGGCTGGTAATTTACATTGAGAGCTAAAAAGCCAAAAAACGTTAAGAAGTTTAATAGAATGAAAAATGTCGCCCATCGCTTAGCTTCTCTGTGAAATATTTTCTCGTTTAACGAAATGCCGGACTCGCTTGATGAACACTGAAAAATTTTGTAAGGTCTAAACCTAATGCCGCTTAAGTCCGGTTCTTTTATTTTGTACCTACTAAGTATCAAGCAATAACCCAGGATGTATAACACATTTTCAACCAACATAAGTAGCAGAGGTGTAAAATTAATTTCACTCATAATCAGGATAATGGTTATTTCTTGAATGAAAGCTCAATCGATAACGGAAAATATTCAAGTTCCATTGATTCGTTTTTTCTGAAAACCGTGACGTTAAAGTGCTTGATATAACTATACGCTTGAACACCATGTTTTAGAATTTATACACATGCTATCTTTTCACTACAGAAAACGCTTTTGAGATGCCCGAGCCGTTAATCTTCACAGTATATATTCCAGCCGGCCAGCCAGTAGTATTGATTGCTGTACTTGATTCAATGTCTTCCTCTATCCATAAGTGCCCATTCAGGTCAACGATGGTTACATGGTTCTTAACCTTTGCATTATCACAGTGAATATTGATCTGATTTACGAAAGGGTTAGGATACACGGAGACTTCGACATCCTTATAGACATTTGCTATCACTGTGCTTATTGACGGAGCTTCCGTAATACTGGTTGAGCTGTTATTCCAATGATCGCCGCCACTGCCACTTCCGTTTACTGCGTTGATACATGCATATATTTCTACTGTACCAGTGCCGCTAACCGGTGCAGTCCATGGCAGGCCGGAAATATTGTATGTTGACCCTGTGGCACCGCTGCCGGTAGCGGCTATCCTGGAGCTTTGCTCTAATACATCTATGCCACAACCAACTGATGCTGAAGTATAACGTACGCTGGAAGGTAGGCCGGTAGTGCCCAATGTACCCGCGAGCACAGCAGTGCTTGTGCCAGCTCCTGCGGCTTTTACTACTGTAACCTGAAAACCGAAATACGGCAATGTGGTACTTCCGGTATTTGTGCCGGTCAACCTAATCGTATAAGATTGGCCGGGGTGGTAGCTGGTTACAGGTAATCCTGCCGAATCAAGTTCAATGCCAACTGTAGTCGCAGTGTTGTAAGAGTGACAACTACAGCCACTCCCTCCTGTAGCCTTTGTACCATCAACACCACTATTTTTTGCACCTCCACCGGCACTGCTAGTAAGTGTCAGGTAAAAAAAAATGCCTAAAGTTGGAATTAAAAGGATCTTTTTTTTCATCTGATTTGTTTTTTAAATCTTTAGCCTCAAAAAGACTCTATATTTTCCTTTTTTGCACTACTAGGATTAGTAGTAGTCAAGAGGTTGACAGTATTCAAATGCCATAAGAACCTTGATGCCAACTGCTTTCGAATTGGTTAACCAATCAAGCAGAGAGAGGGTGCCGAGTAT
This sequence comes from Chitinophagaceae bacterium, assembly GCA_947446645.1. Lineage (GTDB taxonomy): Bacteria > Bacteroidota > Bacteroidia > Chitinophagales > Chitinophagaceae > Nemorincola. The sequence continues at coordinate 140,813 of CANFHA010000013.1, forward strand.
GTAAAATTTAAAATGGGCATTGCAATAATAAGCCAGGAATATGATGAGGATGGAGACAGGGAGATGCAACAAACTAAGACAGCCTTCAATCTGAGAAAGCAGTCATTCTTTGAAAGCTCTTTAATTGTTGCGCTAATTTGCACTTGATTTTTTGGTTTTTCTCATCCGGAAAAGCTTTAGAGCCAAGCGTTACATTTACAGACAAGTACGATATTCGGTCTGTAATCCATCATGATATAAATTTGTATTTCAGAGTTGCTGTTGCCATTGTTTCAACCAATAATTTTTATCACAGCCGGATCAGTAATATTTTAAACTGGCAAAAGAATGACATATGCAGGAAACAGGGTTTACATTTGAAAAGCTGGACAATAAAGGCGTAGAAACATTGGTTGAGTGGGCAGCTGCGGAAGGTTGGAACCCAGGCATAAATGACGCATCCTTATTTTACAATACTGATAAAGACGGCTTTTACGGTTATTTTAGAAATGGTAAGCTGGTGGGTGGTGGATCCATTGTAAACTATAACAATGAATATGGATTTATGGGATTCTTCATCGTGCGTCCTGAATACAGGAATATGGGAATTGGCGCAAAACTCTGGCGAATACGCAGAGACACCCTACGGCAAAGGCTATTGCCGGGCGCAGCTATCGGCATGGATGGAGTATCTGCAATGCTGCCATTTTACGCTAGAGGTGGCTTTGTAAAGGATTTTGCAGATGAACGCTACATGTTCTTAGGATCCGAGGTTGCATATAGCTCACAAGTATCGGCAATATTGCCAGGTGATATGGAAATGATTCACGGATACGACACGGCTTGCTTTGGGTTTGAACGCAGGAAGTTTATTGCAGATTGGGTGTTTCAAAGTGAAGCTGGCGCATTCAAATACATAGATAACCTTAAACTTAAGGGATATGGAGTGATCAGAAAAGCGAGAATTGGTTATAAGATCGGCCCATTATTTGCGGATAATCCCGATGTTGCGGAAGAACTATTCAGGTGTTGCTTGAAATTCGGGGCAGGGCAAAATGTGTTTCTGGACATAACGTTATCAAATCTTCACGCCGTTCTGCTTACCAGAAAATATTCAGGCACATTCATGTTTGAATGCGGACGCATGTACAACGGCACAGCTCCTATTTTGCCGAAACATAAGATCTTCGGGATTACGAGTTTTGAACTTGGTTAGCCAGTACTAATAGCTTTTAGAAATGCCAAAGGTTGCACGGCTATATTTGTTTTAAAGAAAATTACTGACATTAGCATGTGTTGTCACCTCAGCCAGCCTTACTTTGAGAAAAAGAAAATTGTTGCTATGCGAAGACCCATCGTTGCAATCATTGATAATTATGGGATTGTTCGAGAATCGTATTATCTCGCTCTCAAAGAGCTGGGTTTCTATGTGTCAATTTTATCTCTTAACTGGAAGGACTTCAATGACAAGGTTGGCAGTGGAGCAAACAGTCCTGACATTTGTTTGATAAACATTGATTCCAATATAAACACCGGTATGTTCGGTGATTCAATAATAAGATTCTATGTAAACAATTATAAAATAATTTTATATGCTATGTCTGAAGAATCGCTTCTGGAAAGGTCTGAATATGTAAATGTTTACATGCCATTTAACCTTGGTCCGCAAAAATGACTGAAATAATCCTAGCTACGCTACATTCATAAACTTTAGTGTTTTTTTAGATTACACGAAATACATCTGCTGAACTAATTCTCGGATTGTGCAAGCTCTGGTGAGGCATTAGCTATGCACTACTAATCTATCCCACCCTTTATTTTAGTTAGTTTGCCACTGTAGCACTTTTTAAAAATAAAAATGCAAGAATAGTCTATGGATTGGAATGCTAAACTATCTGTTTAGGTAAGTGACAAATGAATGATATAATATAAAATCGCGTTTATCTCGCACTATGACTATCTGCTATCTTTCTTCGAAAAACTACTAGGGTCAGTAGATTTATTTGCACGGGTTAGATTTAAATTTAACAATTCAGAAAACATAAATTATGATCTCAAAAGTGAAATTCGATACTGAAAAAAGTAAGTTAAATTATGAGGCTGTAAAATTGGCGGCTTTGGTATTGCGATCAATTAACCATGGTATACGGAAGGATATCTTAAAATTATTGGAACATAACAAGTCGATGAAAGTCACTGATATTTTTCTGCACCTCAAAATGGAACAATCTGACACATCTCAACATCTGGCAATTTTACGAAAGTCCGGCATGGTTTCTGCAAATCGCAAGGGTCAAGAGATCTACTATTCACTAAAGTACAGCAGAATCGAACATGTTGTTTCTCTTGTCGACAAGATTGTACACTGATAATTAATTTTTTGCCGAGAAAACTAAAAATGAACAAAGCGGAATTGATTGAAAAAATTGTATCCGAGGCAAACATGACACAGTCGCAGTCAAATAAAACTATAAATTCATTTTTGGGGGAGTGGTAGCACCCTTCAAAAGAGCTCGGAAAGTTACAGTGTGGATGCACCAGTGAACTTAGGCACAACGTTCGTCGTTCCGCCAGATATGCTGTTTGCGTTAGTTTTCGCATATAATGAATAAGGCACGCTGAGCAGCTTAGACGTGCCTGCGCTGGTATAGCTACTTCCACCGGCAGGGTCTATTTCCACTTCCAGGTATTTATCGCCAGAGGCCCAGTTGATGCCGGCAAATGTACCAGACACAGCCGTGCCGGCGCCTATCGATAAGTTATACAAACCAAACGAATTGGTGGTTGCCGTTTGCGTTTCCCGGTATACAATTGTCCCGCCTTCCGTTGCATCATGCACCGTCAAACGTAGCCCTATCGACGAACTGGCCAGAGGTGTTCTGGATGTGTTTCTTGCAATACCCTGATGATTCAATGCCTGGGGTACCTGTGCAAAAGCAGTAAGAGCCGTAACCAGAAATAGTCCGGCACCTAGCAGTAATTTTTTCATAAATTTCTGTTTTGATTGTTTAAAATAAAACATATTATAATAAATTATAATAAATATTGGTTTACAAGGAGACCTGGCGAATGATACTGATCAATATTCATACTGACCTTGGTCATTATGAGCGTGAGGAACAGGTTTTGTTTGCCGCACTAGCTTTAAAATTCAAAAGTGTCCGACGGGAATTTTAGCCGCGTAGGTTTCCAACCTACACCAAAAAAAATTCCAATACCTGCAACAAGAATTTATCTTTACCCTCAACTAAAAACACACAAACATGGAAGACATAAAAAGCAAGAACGAAAACGCAGCCCCAGATAACACGCCTAAAGTAACAGGCATTGGCGGCATATTCTTTTTTTCTGAAAACCAGAAGGAAACAAGAGATTGGTATGCCAAAAACCTGGGCCTAGAGATCAATAGTTGGGGATCCGCCAGCTTTGAATCCAGAGACCTTAATAACCCTGACCAGGTAAATTCCCTGCAATGGTGCCCGTTCAAAAAGGGAGATGAATATTTTGCGCCATCCAAAAAGGAATTTATGGTTAACTACCGTGTACAGAACATGGAAGGGCTGGTAGCAAAACTGAAAGAAAACGGGGGAACCATTCTTGATGATATTGCCACCTACGACTATGGAAAATTCATACACATAATGGATGCAGAGGGCAACAAGATAGAACTTTGGGAGCCTGCATAGACGGCAGGGTTTGCCTACGCATAAAACAAAAAACAGAAAGTCGCCACCCAGCGGCTTTTTTGTTTTATACAGCAACAAACAAGCGCTGCATATTTTTGCCTATAATTGCGGGTAACTAAAAATAACTATTGTGAAGAAAGCACTTTTTGTTCTTGTCCTTACAGCTTCATTCGGCATGGGCTATGCATTTTGCAAAATTACTGCTGCGCCCAAAGCCGCGCCGGCGGGCAAAGTAACAGGACTGGGCGGCATATTCTTCAAATGCAAAAATCCTAAAGCACTGAAGAATTGGTATGCCAAAAACCTGGGAATGAATATAAACCAGTATGGCACCGTATTCGAATGGAGGCTGGCCGGCGACAGCACAAAAAAAGGCATTACGCAGTGGACGCCCTTCAATGAGAAGACGACTTACTTTGCGCCATCTGCCAAGGACTTTATGATTAACTACCGTGTGGATGACCTGGTAGCGCTGGTGGTCCAACTACGGAAAGAAGGCGTAGAGATAACAGACACAATGGAAACAGTGGACTATGGAAAGTTCATACACATCATGGACCTGGAAGGCAACAAAATAGAGCTTTGGGAGCCTATTGACAAGAAATAATTCTGCAACGCCAGCCTCCAGGCTCAGGGTCATTTAACGAAGTCATTTACCTTTGACGGATGAAAAGCCGGGTGAAGGAATGGATAAAAAGATATCTGCCGGCGGAGGTTATCTCGCTGGCATTTACTTTAGTAGCCTGCCTGCTTTCTTACCAGGCTACTACCAGCAGGCTGGCTATGGCATTGTGCGGCACATGGGTAGGGAACATAGGGTATTTTGGGTATCTGCTTGTGGCTGATATTATTTACGCAAAAAGATACCTGCACGGCAAAGGCAAACAATATACCTCAAACACATTCGCTAAAAACATTAAAGCTCTTGTTGCAGAGTTTGGGATAGCCGAACTGGCCGACAGCCTGTTCATACGTCCTGCACTTATGTACTATCTGCCATTTCTTACCGGTCACTTTCTGCTGGGTGTTATGCTCGCAAAGCTCATTGCAGATATTACATTTTATCTTCCGGCTATCTTCAGCTATGAGCTTACAAAGAAGCGCCTGCGCAAGTTTGATTAATAGGTTTTACGATGCTGAGCAAAAAGCATACGTTTAAACACCGACGATGCTAAAAAATATCGTATATTTGCGCATTGTATGTTCTGGTGCAAATGATTAGCCCGGAATTCTTCACGAATTTAAGCTGGGGCTCGCTGCTCTTTTTGTTTTATGAGTACTCCCGACACCCTGGAGTTGATGTATGTAAAGGCGAAGTCCGGCGATGAGCGGTCTGTCGATGAATTCTTTCACGAAGTGCTGGAGCTCATATCGCTTGTGCAGGGTATCAATATCTCTCACCTGGTCGATAAAGTATTCTGGTTTAAAACTAATGCTCATATCAGCAGGAAGGGTTTTGCCTATGCCATGCTCACAAAGGGCTTTGTAGATTCCTTTTTCTCCCGTCACGGCAGTTCTATTGAATTCAGCACCGAGGCAAGCACTATTTTTTCTGAGCTTGGCTATGCTGATGGAGTTTCCATCTGCTCGCTGATCATTGGTACTAACTACAGGGGATTTGGTAATACAGACCTGGCTATACAGTATATCACAGCTGCATTCATTCAGTTGCATGAAACCGATAATAATCTCCACTTCACCGTAGCCAGCGGTTCCCAGCTTGCTGAGCTATACATGGAAACAGGGAATTATCCTGCTTCGCTGGCGCTGTGCAAGGAGTTGCTGCCGCTGGTGCACACACCTGCCAACAAAAAGAAAATGTTTGATGCGCGCCTGCTGAACACCACTGGCAATGTGTACGCAAAGCTAGGAGACTACGAGCGGGCGCTGGAATACCTGCACCATGCACTGGAGCAAAGCGAGGAACTGAATCAATTGCCGGTTACTGCCAGGGTGCTCACCGATATTGGCGGCTTTCACCAGTCGCTGAGAAACTACGACCTGGCCATACAGTATAATGAGCAGGCATTAGCTATACGGGAGCAGCTTAATCTGCGCAACCCGATGATCACCAATGTTCTGAACATTGCCAACATATATGCGCTGCAAAACAAAACCGGGAATGCTATAGAGATGCTGAAGGCTGGGGCTGCAATAGCGGAAGAGCTGATGGTGAAACCGCGGATGCTGCAGATACTTAAAAAGCTCTCCGGCCTCTACGAAGAAACGGGCGACCTTCTTACCAGCCTGGCCTACTACAAGCGTTACCATACCATACTGGAAGAGCAGAACAATGAGCTGCAGGCGCAGAAAATGAAGAACATAAAACTGGTGGTGGAGGCTGAGCAGGCAGTGAAGCAGAATGAAATAATAAAAGCGCAGAAGGAAGAGATAGAGCGGGAAAAGAAGCGAAGCGATGCACTGTTGCTCAACATCTTGCCTGCAGAGGTGGCCGAAGAGCTGAAAAACAATGATACTGCGGAAGCCCGCTACTTCAGCGATGTTACGGTACTGTTTACCGACTTCGTTGACTTTACTACCACGGCAGAGCGCCTCACGCCAAAGGAACTGGTTAGCGAGCTGCATGCATGCTTTAAGGCCTTCGACGATATAATGGGCGCATACGACATTGAAAAGATCAAAACCATTGGCGACGCCTATATGGCGGTGTGTGGTCTGCCAGCAGAAAATCCTGACCATGCACAAAATGTGGTAAGGGCGGCGATAGAGATACTGGAGTTCATGAGGCATAGAAAGGAATTGCTTGGCGATATGACATTCGATATTCGCATAGGCATAAACAGTGGCAGCGTGGTAGCAGGTATCGTGGGTGTGAAAAAATTCGCCTACGATATTTGGGGAGACACCGTAAACACGGCTGCACGTATGGAGCAAAGTAGCGATGCGGGCAGGATAAACATATCTGAAACCACCCACGAATTGGTGAAAGACCAGTTTGCATTCGAATACCGGGGAGAGATACTTGCCAAGGGAAAAGGCATGCTGAAGATGTACTATCTTTCCATTTAAAATAAACCAATAAGCCGCAGGCACAACGGTCATCTTCCATCCCGGCTGGCTTCATTCCGCTATAAACAGGGGCCTCAAAGCAAAATACTCTTATTCTTTTTTGCAGATACCGTTGTTTATAACGGCTGTTAGAATATTTTTACATCATAATGGCTGAATATAAGGTACGGTCCCGATCATGGCTCTTAAAGGTCTTGAGGACCCAAAAGATGGTATATGCGGTATATGGCGCATTGTTCGGGCTTTGCTTTCCTGTTCTTGCATCCCTGCTCGAAGCCTATCTTACATTTCACTCTATATCTCCCGGCAATCTTTTTAAAGCCCAGGCTGGCTCCCCGCTCCTGTGGATCATAGATTCCGCGCCGCTGTTCCTGGGGCTGTTTGCAGCCATAGGTGGCAAGCAAATGGACCGTGTACACGTTATCAACGATGAGTTGAATGAACGCTACCTCCAGATGTCGGCTTTGCGTGAACTGGCTGACAACGCCAATAGAGCAAAAAGTGAGTTTCTCGCAAACATGTCGCACGAGATAAGGACACCTATGAATGCGATAATAGGCATGAACTACCTGCTCAAAAAAACGCCTGTCAATGAAAAACAATTTGATTACCTGAATAAGACAGAGGTTGCCTCGAAAAACCTGCTGCGTATTATCGACGACATCCTGGATTTTTCCAAAATAGAAGCCGGCAAGCTATCGCTGGAGACTACTGAAATATTTCTTGAAGAGCTTATTTCGGGCCTGGCCGATACGGTAAATGTGAAGCTGGAAAAGAAGCACGACGTAGAACTTATTACCTATGTAGATCACAAAATACCGCCCACCATCCTCGGCGACACTGTTCGTCTCAGGCAGATATTGCTTAACCTCATGGACAATGCCGTGAAGTTTACAGAGCATGGAGAGATCAGGTTAGCCGTTCAGCTTGTTTCAAAAACCCGCAATGATGCAATTGTGCAGTTTTCGGTAAAAGATTCGGGCATTGGTATGAGCAGTGAGCAACAGGAAAAAATATTTAATGCATTTCAGCAGGCCGATCTGTCCACAACCCGCAGGTTTGGAGGTACCGGTCTTGGCCTTGCAATATCTAAGAGTATTGTAGCCATGATGGGCGGAGAGTTGCAGGTAAAGAGCACTCCCGGCTCAGGGTCTGAGTTTAAGTTCCAGGCAAATTTCGAGATACCAAAAACATCAGAGTACATCGAAACAAATATTCAGCACATAGAGTCGCTTACAGGCCTCAGGGCGCTGCTGGTTGATGATTCTGAGCACGCACGCATGGTACTCACGGAAATGCTGTCATCTTTCGGGTTTGAAGTACTGACTGCAAAAAATGCACAGGAAGCTATTGATATTTACCAGGAAGAGCTGAAATCAGATACGCCCATATCGTTGCTTGTGGTAGACTGGCGTATGCCGGACGTAGATGGCCTGCAACTGGTAGAGCGGCTGAAAGAAAAGGAAATGCTCAAATCTCCTGCGGTGCTTATGGTAACAGCGTATGGGCTGGAAACAGTAAAAAATGCAGCCAAAGATAAGTTGGTAGATGGCTACCTGCTCAAACCAATCAATCCATCTACATTATTCGATATGCTGAGCAATGCTATGCACCTGGGGCTTATCAAAAAGAATGTACTTACCAACACGCCTAATTTTGTTCAGAATCTGCGGGCTAAGCTACAGGGAGCCTATGTGCTGCTTGTTGAAGACAATGATATCAACCTGGAACTGGCGCAGGAATTGCTATCTGACATAGGCATCCGTTGCGATGCAGCAAGAAATGGCAAAGAAGCAGTGGAAAAGGTGTCGGGCAATAGTTACGATGCGGTACTGATGGATATACAAATGCCCGAAATGGACGGGCTTACTGCCACACGCGTCATCAGGCAGGATCCGAAAAATAAAGACCTGCCCATACTGGCTATGACTGCACATGCCATGAAGGGGGAATATGAAAAAAGTATTGCGGCGGGTATGAATGACCATATCACCAAGCCAATAGACCCTATAGTGCTGTATACCCGGCTGGTCCAATACATAACACTATCTCCAGACCGCCAGCGCGCAGAAGCCGTGGTAGCCACGGTGAGTGAACAAGCAACAGGAACGATCACTATTCCTGGTATTGATACAAAAACAGGCCTCACACGTGTTGCTGGTAAACAGGACATTTATCTGAAATTATTGGCCCGGTTTGCCGTCAGTTATGCCAATATCTCGGCAGACACAGAAGATTTGATCTCTGCCAATAACCGTATCGGACTTTCTGAGCTTATGCATAGCTTGTCAGGCGTATCCGGCAACATCGGTATAAATGGGATCTATAAAGACGCTCAACAGCTGTCACAGGAGCTCAAAAACCCTGCGGCCAATACGCTTAGTCCAGACACTATCAGGCGAATAAGGTTGCTGGTTAAGGGCATCATTTCCCAAATACATATCATAAAGAAGTTTCTTGAAAATGATGCCGTCGCTGGCTCTTCTGCATCAGAAACGGCAGTACTCGGCAATGATTTTGACGACCGCTACCTCCACCTCATTGATCTGATACGCTGCTCCGATAGCCAGGCAAACGAATATTGCGAGTATATTATCAACAATGTCAATGTTCCTGCCGGGAAAATGCCCGTGCTCAAAAATGCATTACAGGCACTGAATAATTACGACTTCGAAGCGGCTTTGCAACTTGTTGTCTGACCAGGTTTAGAAGCAATTCCCCAATGGCGCTACCCCGCCAATTGAAGATTTATTATATTGCAGCAAACTTTCAGAAAGGGATGTCGTTAAATAGCGAAAATTACCAGCCGGTTATCCTTGCAGTAGATGATTCCGTCGAAAATCTTCAGATACTGGCTACGCTATTAAAAGACGACTACAAGATCAAGATCGCGAAAAGTGGAGCAAAAGCCCTCGAACTCGCTCGGCAGCATCCTGTCCCTGACCTCATTCTTCTCGATATTATTATGCCGGAAATGGATGGCTTCGAGGTTTGTGAGGTGCTAAAGGCCGATCCTCAGACACAAAAGATCCCCGTCATCTTTTTAACCGCGCTCAACGAAGTAGCCGATGAAACAAAAGGACTGAAAAAAGGCGGCGCCGATTTTATTGCAAAACCGATCAATCCGGACATAGTAAAGGCACGGATCAACATACACCTTGCACTGCAGGCAGAAAGAAAAAAATCTGAATCGCTGCTCAAGGTTTTGTTACCTGATCACGTAATTTCTGACCTGATAAGGAAAGGAAGCCACAAGCCGGAGATACATGATAATGTGAGTATTCTGTTCTGCGATTTTATTGGGTTCACAGGCATCACCAGCCAATTGGCTCCTGAATTTTTAATTGCCGAGCTTACGGATATTTACGGTCGTTTTGATGAGATATGCGAAGCCCGCGGCGCCACCCGTATTAAGACCATTGGCGATGCCTACATGGCCGCCACCGGGCTAAGCAACAACAACTATAATCACGCAGAGCAACTGGTAAACACCGGTCTTGACTTCCTCACCTACCTGCGCAACCGCAACATAGATGCCAAACAACAATGGACGTGCAGGATAGGTGTTCATTCTGGCAGCGTTATTTCTGGTATCATTGGTAAAACGCGTTTCGTGTACGACATTATTGGCGTAGATGTAAATATAGCAGCCCGTGTAGAAAGTGCAGGCAAGGGAATGGCTGTAACTGTTACAGAAGCTACTAAAAGTTTACTTGGGGATGGTTACGAGTTCCAGAGCATAGGCATTACGCAGCTCAAGGGAATTGATGAACAGGAACTATACGTAGTGGAAAAGAAAGCCTGATCTTGCAACGCAACCTGGAAACACCATGCCGAATAATTTAAAGGAAACCTTTGGTAATATAGATATCTACCTTTTCGATCAGTTGCTCAAAGGCAGGTTCGATCATTGTGAAAGCATAATTGACATAGGCTGTGGTGGCGGCAGAAACATGGTTTACTTTCTTAGAAACGGGTTTAACGTGTTCGGAATAGATCAGGATCCCGAAGCTATAGCATCAGTAAGGTCGCTCGCCCGGCAGCTCGCACCGAAAATTCCTTCAGAAAATTTTTTCGTTGGCAGGGTTGACGAAATTCCTTTTCCTCCTGTTTCTTTCGATCTGGCTATTTGCAGCGCAGTACTTCATTTCGCAAACGACCATGCCTATTTTGAACGCATGATTCGTGCCATTTGGAATGTTTTGAAACCCGGAGGCTTCCTATTTGCACGGCTTGCATCTGATATCGGCATTGAGCACCTGGTACAGCCGCTGGGCAGCGGCAGATTCTTACTGCCCGATGGATCAACAAGGTTTCTCGTAAATGAGCAGGAATTGATGCGCTATGGTCGCGATCTCAATGGAAATCTCTTCGAACCGATAAAGACGACCAACGTGAGCAATATGCGCTGTATGACTACATGGTGTTTACAGAAGAATGACTAGTCAGCCGTTCCTGGAAAAGTTTTGGGGATAGTGTTCTTTATCCCGAGGCCGGTTAAAAACGGCAATGGAATTTTACTTTTGTTTGAATTACCTTTGCCGCTCTTAATTTTTATAAATATGAACAAGGGTCCGATCTCCCAATTTATACAACACCATTACCGCCACTTTAATGCGGCTGCGCTCGTAGATGCAGCTAAAGGGTATGAAACGCACCTGCTAGAGGGTGGTAAAATGCTGGTATCGCTTGCCGGGGCTATGAGCACTGCGGAGTTAGGTATCTCTTTTGCCGAAATGATACGTGCCGGCAAGGTAGACATCATCAGTTGCACAGGCGCTAACCTGGAAGAGGATATTATGAACCTTGTGGCTCATACACACTATAAGCGTGTACCTAACTACCGCGACCTGACGCCTAAAGAAGAATTTGAGCTGCTGGAGCAGGGTTTTAACCGTGTTACCGATACTTGTATCCCCGAGGAAGAAGCCTTCCGGAGGATACAGAAGCATATCTATAAGATATGGAAGGAAGCGCAGGATAAAGGTGAGCGCTATTTCCCGCATGAGTATATGTATAAGCTGCTGCTGAGCGGCGTGATGAAAGAACACTATGAAATAGATACCAAGCACAGCTGGATGATAGCTGCTGCTGAAAAGAACATACCAATAATTGTTCCGGGTTGGGAAGACAGCACCATGGGCAACATCTTTGCATCTTACTGCATCAAGGGTGAGCTGGTACCGGGCACCATGAAAAGCGGCATAGAGTATATGATGTGGCTTACGGAATGGTATCGTGCAAACTCAAGCGGCAAAGGCGTAGGCTTCTTCCAGATAGGTGGAGGTATAGCGGGCGACTTCCCGATATGCGTGGTGCCTATGATGTACCAGGATCTTGAATGGCATGATGTTCCATTCTGGAGCTATTTCTGCCAGATAAGCGATAGCACTACTTCTTATGGCTCTTACAGCGGTGCTGTACCTAATGAAAAAATAACATGGGGTAAGCTGGATATAGATACTCCCAAGTTTATAGTAGAGAGCGATGCTACCATTGTGGCTCCGCTGATCTTCGCTTACTTGCTCGGTTGGTAATTTAGATTTTACTTGTGCAGTGCGCAGCAGTTGCAGGCAATATACCCAGGATACTCATCAATGTTGATTCCACCGAAGGTTTCGGTCATTTCAACATTGTGAGTATGCTGAATGATGCCTTGCAGGCATATGGTGCCGAAGTGCATATTTTCTCTTCCACGCTGCACCATGCATCCTCTCGTTTCGACTTCAGAAATGCCCACGTGCACAAACTGCCGGAGGTATTCTGGAAAGAAATAGACGGTCGGCGGACCTACCTGACAGCGGATGGTACACTGCTGCATCGGGATAAACTATACAGGACTAATCTTCAGGCTGCCACCAGGCATATCATAACCACGGTCAGGCCACATGCATTTATAATGGAACACTATCCGTTTATGATGCAGTGGCGTGATCCTGTGCTAAAGGCAATGGTGGATGTGTATGGCAAGCGGGCTGCTGCTGGTGCAACGCGGCCTCCCTCCATTTCGTTGTGCAGGGATATTGTTTTCAGCAGCGATCCTTTACGCACAATTGGTATCCTTCGCCATCATTTCGATTATATTCTTGTGCGTGGTGACCGCCGACTGGCAACACTTGCAGACTCAGCGCCTGACTGGAAAAAGATTACTGTAGCCACTGAATATATGGGGCAGTTTGTTGAGGAGCTGCCTGCGAGAGATGATATGCCTGAGGACAAGCGTGCAGTAATTGCATTTGCGGGTGGTGGATTTTTCCCTGAGGATATTCCTTTTTTTGAGGCCGTTATCAGGGCCAGGCAACATTCATTGTATAAAGGCAATCGACTGCACATTTACGTGAGTGACAATGTTCCGGAAGACCTGTTCATCCATTTTGATACCATTGCGGCGTCAGAGCCGGATGCCGGAAATATCCGGATATCAAGGTCTGTGGCGCCGGTTGCCTTCAGGAAAGAGATAGTTAATTGTGCTGCCGCTATCTGCCGTGGCGGATACAACACCACTGCAGAATTGATGAAAGCCAGGCGGCCATTTGTACTGATACCACGAGCAAGCGCTGAGCAGCAGAAGCGCGCTTCGCTGTTGAATCGCTTGCTCAATGTACCGATAATCCAGGCTGCAGATTTAGTTCGGCCCGTGATACTGGCGAATGCTTTAGCGCATGCCCGCATGGCGGCAAATGATCAGCCTGCAGATATAAACCGTAATGGCGCAGGCTGTACTGCAAAAAGGATAGTGGAGCTTGCGGAACAGTATGCCAAAACAAACGCCCTGCAAGGCACACCTTATTGTCAATAAGCTATATTACGAATCATACTGTTGCTCCGTATTGTCGGCGTCTCCGCTCACATCTCCCGCTTCGTCCGTGTTAGCATCATCATCGGCCAGCGGATCTTCCGGATCTGTATCCTCCTCACTGTCTTGCGGTTGGTCGCCCTGCTCCACATCATAAAACTGATCGTCCTGCACATCATCATATGAGGGATCGTCCTGCCAGTCTTCATACGATGGATCAGACTCGTAAGAATCAAATGCATCGTTTGCGCCATCCATATCAAACCCATCGTCTATGAGCATCGCTGTCATAGGGTCGCCGGTAGCGAATGCAAGCAATGGGTCTGTATCCAGGATTCGCGACCAGAAATAAAGTTCGGCAAAGCTCATGCCACCTCCGTAGGAGTGATAGTGCGAACGGCGAATACGATGTGAATATTGTGCCCATTTTTTCTGTCCCTGCTCACTCTTACGCCTGTTGCGAAGCTGCCGGGCTTTTATGCTTATTCCCGGGAATCTTTGCTCCAGTGCATACTCCCTGTCGGCTGTTGTGCCATCTACAATTTCTATTATGGCTTTCGCGTATTCTGAGCTCCTGATCCGGGGAAACTTTTCTTCGAGTTTCTCTAGTCTTGCATCTGATACACCCTTTGCAATTTCTTCTGCTGCTTCTTCCTCCGTTTTTGGCAGGTTCCAACCCGCAAACAAATGTAACATGTATAGATATTTAGATAAAGCCTGGTTAGCTACAAATATATATTTATACCGCCGTTTTTAAAACATGTAGCTTGAAAAACGGAGCGTATTTGTAGGGCAGGAATAGCGAGTTATTACCCGCGCTTCGTGGTCGCAGTTACCAAAAATGGAAAAGTCGCCCGATTGCTTTGGGGCGACTTTTCCATTTAGTAATTACAGACATCATTTACAACCTTATCCCGGCATGCCACAGGTGCAGTTTTCGCACGTGCAGTCTTCGCATTGGCAATTCGGGTTGTTACATTTGCCAAAGTTGTTTGTTTGTCCTTTTACGATCATTTCGATTGTTGTTTTCATAAAACCTGTTTTAAAGAATTAATGATACAAAGGTACATGCCATTGGTAGTGCCGGTGTTATACAACTTTGGGTAAGTGTAGCAAAATTTTTGGATTATCGTTGTTTTAAGGGCAGTAACCTCAGATATTGTCAATTGCTTTTCGCCTGGCGGCGCCAACCTCTTTGAAATGCGAGGGGGTAAGCCCGGTGATCTTTTTGAATTGGCTGGAAAGATGCGCCGTGCTGCTATATTCCAGTTCGGCGGCTATCTCTGAGAGCGTCATTTGCCCATAGATCAGGAGCTCTTTTGCTTTTTCAATCCGTTGCTCTATAAAGTAGTTTTCAATTGTGCGGCCTTCAACCGAAGAAAAAAGGCTGCTCAGGTAAGTATATTCGTGGTGCAGGTGTTCCGAGAGATAGGCAGACAAATTGAGTTTGTTATCACTTTCATCTCCCTGGTGCCTGGCTTTCTTGATGACCAGTTGTTTTATTTTTTCTATCAGCCCGCTCACCCGGTCGTCTATTAACTCAAAGCCAACTTCCTCAAGCCTTGCCTTCAACTTGTCTTTTTTAGCGTCGGCCAGGGGCTTCGGGAGGTATATCTCTCCGAATATAACTTTGGTGTACGGGATGGTATCATCTTTCAGTATGGCCTCCACCGCTAGCACGCAGCGGTGGCAGACCATATTTTTAACAAGTAATACTGTTGACATAAAATTTAAAGAGAATTAAATCCGTTAATCCTCGTTTATTCTGCCTTCATCAGCATCATCTCCTTTATGTCCGCCATTATTCGCTTAGCTATGTTGTTTGCGGTGGTTTCAGAGCCGCTCTCGGAATAGATACGGATAATCGGTTCAGTGTTCGATGTGCGCAGATGAACCCAATCGTTGTCGAAGTCTATGCGAAGGCCGTCTTCGGTGTTGATCGGTTGCTTTTTGTACTTCTTCTTTATTTCTTCAAATATGTTCTTTACGTTCACATCTTCAGAAAGCTCTATCTTATTTTTTGAGATGAAGTAGTTTGGATATGTGCTGCGCAATGCTTTTACCGATTTGCCAGACTTCGCGAGATGTGTAAGGAACAGCGCAATGCCAATAAGTGCATCGCGGCCGTAGTGCAGCTCGGGAACGATCACTCCGCCGTTTCCTTCGCCGCCTATCACCGCATTTACTTCCTTCATTTTCTTCACCACGTTTACTTCTCCTACTGCACTGGGAAAGTATTGGCCGCCATGCTTCTCCGTAACATCACGAAGGGCCCGGGTAGAGGAAAGATTAGAAACCGTATTGCCTTTTTTGTTGGACAGGATATAATCTGCGATAGCCACAAGCGTATATTCTTCGCCGAAAAGGCTGCCGTCTTCACATACAAAGCAAAGGCGGTCTACATCGGGGTCTACAGCTATGCCTAAGGTTGCATTGCTCTTCTTTACTGTGGAGCATAGCTCAATCAGGTTTTCCGGCAATGGTTCTGGGTTATGGGCAAAGTTACCGGTCACTTCTTCGTTGATAACCTTAACATCAGTAACGCCCAATGCATTCAGTACCTGCGGCACCGAAATAGCGCCGGTCGAGTTTACAGCATCTACCACTACTTTGAACTTCATTTTCGTTATAGCGGCCACATCTACAAGCGGATGGGCTAAAATGGTGTCAATGTGCTTCTGAATATATGAATCGTCTGTTGTTACGGTGCCTATCTTGTTTATCTCCGCATATTTCACATCGTTCTTTTCAGCAAAGTCCAGTATCCATTGTCCTTCAGCTGCATTGAGGAATTCACCATCGCTGTTCAGCAGTTTCAGTGCATTCCATTCTTTAGGATTATGGCTGGCGGTGAGTATGATGCCACCACCTGCTTTTTCCATCTTCACAGCCATTTCCACAGTAGGGGTAGTGCTTAACCCCAGGTCAATAACATTGCAACCAATACTTTGCAGTGTGGCGACAACAAGGTCGCGCACCATGCCGCCCGACATGCGGCCATCACGGCCAACGATTATTTTTTTATTCTTGCCTTGTTCGGCCACCCATGCGCCATAGGCTGTGGTGAACTTTACTACATCTATGGGGGTAAGGTTTTTGCCGGGAACACCGCCTATTGTCCCCCTTATACCGGAAATGGATTTGATTAATGCCATGTGATTGGTTGAGAAAGCGAAGATAATAAAAACTGCAAGGAGATCGGATATCTTGGTGTGAGTGAAATATGTTTTATTGCATAAAGGCCGGGGATGCACCGTAGGATTTTCTTTGTACTTAGGTTAAGTCTTGATTAACACATTACGTTATCCGGCAGGATTAAGGTTTTTGAGTAATTTCACATTGAATTATTTCTTTGTGAAACAAGTTTTACTGGTTTTTTCGTTGTCCATAATTGCCTGTTTTGCCAGTGCACAAAAGAGTAAGGTACTCTTGCCCAATGGATGGACATTGACACCCACTGGCGCGACTGTACAACTCGGGGACCTGCCGCTGAATATGGCTGCATCAAACGATGGCAAGTATATAGCAGTAACCAACAATGGTGTAAGCACACAAAGCATCCAACTAATAGATGTTAAAACAAACACAGTGCTTTGCACAAAAGAGATACCCAAAAGCTGGCTGGGGCTCAAATTTAGTAAAGACAGTAAGTATCTGTATGCTTCGGGAGGGAACGATAACCGGATAATGAAATATGCCGTCGCCAATAAAAAATTGGAACTTGAGGACATTATAGTACTTGGCAAGAAATGGCCCGAAAAAATATCGCCCACCGGGCTGGATATTGACGACTCGGCAAAAAAAATATATGTGGCCACAAAGGAAAATAGCTCCCTTTATATAGCCGACCTGAAAAAGGACGAGGTTACCAAACAGATTCAATTAAGCGCAGAAGCCTATACCTGTTTATTATCTCCAGATAAAAGCACACTATACATATCTATATGGGGCGGCAGTAAACTTATGGTTTTTGATACCAGGAGCGAGGTGATCATCGATTCGATAAATGTAGGTCGCAATCCTAATGATATTTGTATTACTAAAAATGGCAGGTATGTGTTTGTGGCCAATTCAATAGACAATTCGGTTTCTGTAATAGATGCAAAATCAAACAAGGTAATCGAAACACTCAATACTGCACTATACCCCGATGCGCCAAGCGGCTCTACCACCAACAGTGTAGCGCTGAGCGCCGATAATAAAACGCTGTATATAGCCAATGCCGATAATAATTACCTGGCTGTGTTTGACGTCAATGATCCGGGCTCAAGCCGTTCGAAGGGATATATACCCACGGGCTGGTACCCTACTTGTGTGAGGGTGATAGGGCACAACGTCTTTGTCCTGAATGGTAAAGGGAACAGCTCCATGCCCAACCCTAAAGGCCCCCAGCCGGCACGCAAGGGAGGAGAAGCGAACTATAAGAAAGCAAACAAGCGGAGCGAACAGTACATAGGCAGCTTGTTTAAAGGTACCATGAGTGTGATGCATGAGCCGAATGACAAGGAGCTTGGTATTTATTCGAAGCAGGTGTATGCTAATACACCTTATACCAAAGAAAAAGAACTACTGGCCAATGGTGAGGCTGGCAACCCTGTGCCTATGAAAGTAGGTGCAGCATCGCCCATAAAGCATGTGTTTTACGTAATGAAGGAAAACAGGACGTATGACCAGGTGCTGGGAGATGAGCCCAATGGAAATGGGGACACCAGCCTGCTGCTATTTGGACGGAATATAACGCCTAATCAGCATGCCTTTGCCGAGCAGTTTGTGCTGCTCGATAATTTCTATGTGGATGCGGAAGTGAGCGCAGATGGGCACAACTGGAGTATGGCTGCTTATGCAAATGACTATGTAGAAAAGAACTGGCCAACCAACTATGGAGGGCGTGGTGGTAATTATGATTTTGCAGCAAATAAAAAAGTAGCTACACCCAAAAATGGTTTCTTGTGGGACTTTGCACTGCGCGCGGGTATTTCATTTCGGGACTATGGAGAATTTACGGATGACGATGGCACTGTTTATCTCCCAGACCTGCAGAAACATATGTGCCCCGGCTATCCCGGTTGGAACCTGGGTGTACGGGATATGGCCCGTGAAAAAATATGGGAGAAAGACTTTGATTCCCTATTGGCTATCAATGCTGTACCGCAACTCAACATCGTGTATCTGCCAAGCGACCATACGGCTGGTCTGGGTACGAAATCCCGCACGCCGTTTGCTTTTGTGGCAGATAATGACCAGGCCGTGGGACAGATGATGGAACATTTGTCGCAAAGCCCAATATGGAAAAGCTGTGCTGTGTTCATTTTGGAAGATGATGCACAAAACGGGCCAGACCATGTGGATGCCCACCGTAGTATTGCTTTTGTGGCGGGCCCTTATGTGAAAAGAAAATTTGTAGATCATACTATGTACTCTACATCCGGTATGCTGCGCACGATCGAACTGATATTGGGGTTGCCGCCAATGAGCCAGTATGATGCGGCGGCTACGCCTATGTACAGGTGCTTTACACCTGTTGCGGATATGACCGGCTTTAAGAACATACCAACAAAAGTGGACCTGGAGGGGCTGAACCTTGCGGATAATGAGCTCTCAAGGGTAAGCGAGGGTTTTGACCTTGCGAAGGCAGACAATGTACCAGACAAGCAGCTTACAGAGGTACTATGGAAGAGCATAAAAGGAGGAAGGCCAGTGCCCGCACCAAAACGTGCTGCATTTGTGGCAGTCAGGAAAGAAAAGGATAAAGACGAAGATGATTGACGTTGCCTTTCTTGCCGCCGTCTCAGTGCGGCTATTAGGGATTTGGGCAGGGAATTGGTATTTTGCAGGTAATTAGCAAGCATTAATCGATGTTATTCCTCTATAATCTTTTTCTTTTTCTTTACTCATTATTGGCGAGGTTCTATGCGTTGTTCAACGACAAAGCGAAAAAATGGGTAGATGGGAGAAAAGATTGGGAGCATCATTTCAGCAGCACTTTATTAGCAGGGGAAAAAAGGATTTGGGTGCATTGCTCATCAATGGGGGAGTTTGAACAAGCTAAGCCCTTGATCGAAGTGATAAGGGCGAGATACGGGGAATACAAGGTTGTTGTTACATTTTTCTCTCCCTCTGGGTACGAGGCATGTAAAAACAGTGCTTTGGCTGACTATGTGTTCTACCTGCCACATGATGGGAGGGTAAATGCGAAACGATTTATAGAAATTGTAAACCCAACGATAGCCCTATTTGTAAAATATGAATTCTGGTATTACTACCTGGCTCAGTTGCGTGCATCAGGTATACCTACAATCCTTGTTTCGGGCGCATTTCGTGGAGAGCAGGTGTTTTTCAAATGGTACGGCGGAATGTTCCGGGATATGCTGAAATGTTTTGATTTCTTTTTCCTGCAGGACGAAGTTTCAAAAACTGTGCTTGACAAAATAGGGATCAATAAAAATGTAATTATCTCTGGAGACACACGGTATGACCGGGTGGCGGCTATTGCCAGGAATGTAACGGCTATCGCAACCCTAGATAAATTCAAAGGCAATCATAAAATTTTGATAGGTGGCAGCACCTGGCCGGGGGATGAAGGGGTACTAAGCGAGTGCATGGCCATGATGCCCCCTGACTGGAAGCTGATCATAGCACCCCACGAAATAGATGTGCCGCACGTGCGGAAAGTACAGGGGCTTTTTAAAGATTCTATTTTGTTCTCAGTACTGAATGCAGGGAACACTGGACAGGAGAAGAAGGTCTTGATAATCGATAACATCGGTATGCTGTCACGACTTTTTTCCTATGCCGATGTGGCATTTATAGGCGGTGGGTTCCAGAAAGGAGGCATACATAACATATTGGAACCGGCGGTTTTTGGTGCTCCGGTTATATTTGGCCCGGTTTATCAGAAATTTGTAGAGGCCAGGGAGCTGGCCACGCTCAAATACGTTTTCCCGGTAAATAATGCTGAAGAGGCTAAAGCTGTTCTTGGCAAATTAATTGCCGATGATGAGTATCGTGGCTCCATAAGTTATGCGCTTAAAGAGTTCATGAGAAACCATACAGGTGCGGCCAATACTATACTCAGGGAGATTGAGCAGAAAGGATGGTTGAAGTAGCGTTTTACCTTAATTGGTAAGGTGAATGCCCGTGCGAGAAACAAGCTATTTTAGGCAGGACTTACTTTAATATCACTTTCTACTCTTTGAGAAATATTAAAGATAAAACACCTTAATGCCGGTTGCGAAGATGAGCATGAATGGGTGAGTGGATTATCGTGAATGACGTTATATTTTTCGATATTTGTTTTTTGGATTCCGCTTTGCGTGAAATATGGAACTGATGAGTATTTCCTTTTCAGAATCAAGAATTTTATAAACAACGAGAAACGGGAAATCTTTACCAATTATAGTTTCTCTAAACCCTTTCTTTTTACTTCCATACAAGGCGGGGCTTGAAAGAATATTTTCAATTTTATTTTTGACTGTTTGTATAAATCGCTCACCTAATCCTGTCTGTATTTCCTCATACCATGCGTATGCATTCGCAATATCCTCTGTAGCTTTGGGGTGTAAGCGATAGGAATAATTCATTTTTTCTTTTTCGAAGATATGTAAGATTGCCGGGCAATATCAACAGCCTCTTCCCAGGTGTGCCCTGTAACAGAGCCACTTTCTAATTCAGCAAACCGTTGGTTCATCTCATCTTCATAGTCATTTCTTTTGGCGGTAAAGGCTTTGATAACACTCAATACAGCCTTTTTTTGCGAGAGGGTTAGCTGAATTAAATTGTCTGAAATTTGTTTATCTACTATACTGGTCGCCGTCATTCCAATGCCGTTTCTACAAATTTAAGGACATTTACCAATTTTATTAAGGTTAAATTACCATTTCCTGATTAAGATAAACATTACTTTTACACCCTCAAAACCAAATAAAATGCCAGGAACAGAATTATTCGGCGCTGAGGAGCGCAAAGAAATAAATGATGTATTGGAAACCGGAATTCTTTTTCGCTACGGCCATGATCAGCAGCGTAGGGGTATCTGGAAAGCAAGAGAGTTTGAAGAGGAAGTAAAGAAATTTACCAGCGCGAAATACGCCCACACCGTGTCTAACGGTTCTGCAGCAATAGCTATTGCTATGGCCGCCTCCGGCATAGGTGCCGGCGATGAGGTTATTGTACCTCCGTTCACATATATAGCAAGCGTAGAGGCGGTCCTATTCATTGGTGCAATACCCATATTTGCAGAGATTGATGAAACACTTTGCCTCAGTGCAGAAGGGATAAAAAAGGTGCTGACACCCAAAACAAAGGGCATTTGCCTGGTGCATATGTGCGGCGGCACGGCCGATATGGATGGAATAATGGAGCTGGTAAAAGAGCATAATCTCACACTGGTCGAAGATGCCGGACAGGCATTTGGCGCATCTTATAAAGGAACTTCGGTTGGTCTGTTCGGAACCGCGGGCAGTTTTTCATTTGATTTCTTCAAGATAGCTACAGCCGGCGAAGGCGGCGCCATAATTACCAATAGCGAAGAAACGTATAAAAAGATCGATTCCTATTCAGACCACGGCCATGACCATGTGGGCACTAACAGGGGGATGGAGCAACACCCTGTACTGGGCTTCAACTACCGTATCAGCGAGCTGCATGCGGCTGTAGGTTTGGCTCAGACACGTAAAGTGCCACACATACGTGAGGTGAACAGGAAGTATAAAAAAATGCTTACTGATATTCTTTCAAAGACAGAGGGCATATCATTTGCAACGCTCACAGACCCGGCAGGAGACTCTGCAACTTTTCTCAATTTACTGCTGCCCGATACTGAAGCCGCGCAGCGCACAGTAGATGAGCTGAACAAAGCAGGCGTTGGTGGGTTCAACTACTGGTACAGCAATATGTATCACTTCATTAATCAGTGGGACCACGTGAAGAATATGGCCACGGTATCAAAATTGCCAGCTGAGGTGCTTGGTATTCCACAGGATTATAATGATCTGCAATTGCCAAAATCACAGGAAGTAATAGGCCGTTTGATTTCGTTTGGCGTGCGATGTACCTGGACAGAAGAAGAAGTGAAGAGCCTAGCAAATAATATTTCGAACGCAGTTAAGGCAGCTTCCGCGGTGGCAGCCATATAATGCTTTTCGAATTTTAACTTTTGAATTTTGACTTTGCAAATGCACAAGAATTTTAAGAATATAGATAAGGTGGTTTTCGGCAGGGGCAGCTTTGCCAATATGGAGGGTATCCTGGCAGAAAAACGAAATGAGAATAACCGGTTCTTTCTCTTTGTGGTGGATAGCTATTTTAAGGGCAAGGAACTGGAAGCGCGCATCCCTGCCGCGGCTGAAGATGTGGTGCGGTTTATCGATGTAGATCCTCATGAGCCTACCACTGAGCAGATAGATAATTTAAGGGATGAGATTCTGGCTTCGAAAGGATTGCCCGCCGGTGTAGTAGGAATAGGCGGGGGCAGCATAATGGATATTGCAAAGGCAATATCGCTCATGTTTACTAACGAGGGTTCATCTGTTTTGTATCAGGGATTGAACCTCATAAAGAAACCGGGCATTTACCACCTGGGCGTACCAACCATATCAGGAACAGGTGCAGAGGTGTCTATGACCGCTGTGCTTACCGGGCCTGTGAAAAAATTAGGACTGAAGTGCGACTGGACGGTGTTTAACCAGGTGATACTCGACTCGGAGCTTACCGCCTCAGTGCCGGTAGATAAGTGGTTGTACACAGGTATGGATACATATATCCATTGTGTAGAGTCTGAGAATGGCACACTGAATAATGCTTACAGCCATGCCTATGCAGAGCAGGCACTGAAACTTTGCCGGGAGATATATCTTGGTGATAACGCAGGCCAGAGTCCGGAAAACGATGATAAGTTGATGGTGGCATCTATGATGGGCGGTCTTAGCCTTACCTATTCTGAAGTAGGTGTTTGTCATGCTTTATCTTACGGGCTGTCTAAAATACTGGGTGAGAAACATTGTTACGCAAACTGTCTTGCTTTCCAGCACCTTGAGGACTATTACGGTGAAGGGGTAGGAGAGCTGAAGCAAATGCTGAAAACACATAATGTTCAGCTTCCCCAGGGGCTGAGCAAGGGCTGGACGGATGAGCAGATAACTGCAATGGCTGAAGTAGCTTATAACCTGCCGCATATGTGGAACCACGCGATAGGGACCGATTGGAAGGAAAAAGTAACGATTGACACGATCAAAGAACTATATAAAAGAATGTAAACAGATGACGCACCAATATGTTGTGCAACATCTAACCAAGCATATAAGTATATGAGCAAGAAAATAGTAAAAGTTGGAAATATAAATTGTGGAGCCGATGAATTGTTCCTCATTTCGGGACCGTGTGTGATAGAGGAAGAAATTATAATGATGAAGACCGCAGAGAAACTGCGTGAGGTTAGCGAAAAGCTGAATATTCCGATCATCTACAAATCTTCTTTTCTTAAGGATAATCGCAGCAGCCTGAAGTACTACGACGGGCCGGGCCTTGACAAGGGCCTTAAGATACTTGCTAAGGTGCGGGAGCAGTTCGGGTTTACTCTATTGACAGATATCCACTACCCTGAGCATTCTGCTCCGGTGGCTGAAGTGTGTGACGTGCTGCAAATCCCTGCATATTTGTGTATGCAATCTGGCCTGATGGTGTCTGCAGCGAAAACCGGTAAGGTCGTAAATATTAAGCATGGCCAATTCCTTGCACCGGAGAATATGAAACACCCGGTGGCAAAATGCGTTGAAGCAGGCAACGACCAGATCATTCTTACAGAGCGCGGTTATACTATGGGTTACAACGACCTGGTGGTAGATCCCCGCAGTTTCTACCATATGTCGCAACTGGGTTACCCGGTAGTGTTTGATATTACCCATTCTATCAGGAAGTATGGTATTCCTAGTGCTGATGCAAAAGGGGGGGCAAAGGAATTTTTACCGGTACTTAGCTATGCAGGTGTAGCCGCTGGGGTAGACGGTATCTTTATTGAGACGCATCCAGAACCGGAAAAGGCGCTGTGTGATGCTGCCAGCCAATTGAGTGTGGATAAACTGGAAGAGTTCCTTAAACCACTCATTGAGTTTCATGCGGTTGAGGTAAAATACAGGTCCTAGAAAATTGGGGGTGATTTTTTTGAGTGTACGTATAAGTTTTATAACTTTGTCGTATAAAAGCAGGATGTCATGGATGCTAAAGTAACATTAAGCTTTGACGCCAGTATTATTGACCGGGCAAAGCAATATGCAGAAAATAAAGGGATTAGCCTGAGCAGGCTTACAGAGATATTATTGCGTAAGGCAACAGCTGGTGGCTACCGTAACATAGAAGATATACCGGTAGCTGACTGGGTGCATACAGTATCAGAGGGGGAGGCAGAGTATATCAGCGCGCCGCGTAAGCGGAAAGACATGAAGGATGAATATTATAAAACCAGGAAATGAAATTTTTCCTGGATGCCAATATTCTTGTTTCGGTGCTTAATAAAGAATATCCGCTATATACCTATACCTCAAGAGTATTGAGTATGGCGGGTTCGCCGGGCACAACCCTGGTTACTACCAATATTTGTCTTGCCATTGCGTTTTACTTTGCAGAAAAAAAACACGGGCAGGAAAGTGCAAAAAAGAGAATAGGGTTGCTGATGCAACATTTGGATATTGTGGATTGTGGAAACAGGGAAGCAGTATCGTCTATGCAGAACAAGAAGATCCATGATTTTGAAGATGGTCTTCAGTATTACGCAGCCCTACATGCCAACTGCACCTGTATAGTGACAAATGATCTTGATGATTTTTATTTTTCAGACGTACAGGTGTTGGATCCTGAACGCTTTTTTAAGAAATATGTTTAAATAATTTTTTAATAAACACACAAAATGGAATTATATCTCGATTCGGCCAACCTTAAGGAAATAGAGGAAGGTTTTAAATTAGGTTTCCTGGATGGGCTGACCACCACACCTACCTTTATGCAGCGCGAAGGCATTGCAGACATAGACGGTACCATACTGAAACTGTCTAAGATGGTGCCGGTGCTGCAAATAGAAGCGCTGGGCAATACTGCAGAAGATGTAGTAAAAGAAGCACGCCGTCAGCTGGACCTGGGCCTGGACCCGAAGCGTACTGTTTTTAAAATACCTGTTTCGCTGGAAGGTGTGCGTGCCTGCAAATTACTGCGCAACGAAGGCCTGCTGGTAAATGTGCACCTGGTGTACACACTGCAGCAGGCTTATATGGCCATGCACGCAGGTGCCAGCTATGTATGTCCGCTCGTGGGCAGGCTGCAGGACCAGGGCCACGATGCGCTTGCTCTTGTGGAGCAGTGCGTGGAAGCCGTACATCACTACGGTTATGACACCAAGATCATGTTTAGCTCAGTACGCCATGCAGAGCATGTTCGTAATGCAATAAATATAGGTGTGCACACGATCACTGTGCCACTGAAAGTTCTGAAGGGCCTTACCGAAAATAACTTCACTACTATTGGTACAGAGCAGTTCTTAAGCGATACAAGGCTGATGACTGTGCGTGTAAAAGAGGCAATTAACGGCACTAATCCGCTGGTAAAGGCCGATACTAATATGAAGGATGCCATTGTGAAAATGACTGAATTTGGTTTTGGTTGTGTAACAGTGGTGAACGAAGACGGAAGCCTGAAGGGAGTATTTACAGATGGAGACCTGAGGCGCCTGTTGCAGAACGATGGTGAGCACATACTGGGTAAAAAGATTGGTGATCTTGAATACAAAACACCAATAAGTATAGACGCAAATGCGCTGCTGAATGAAGCGCAGGCCATCTTCAAAAAAATGAACGTGGATACTATACTAGTGTTGGACAATGGAAAGCCGGCCGGTATGCTGGATATCCAGGATCTGAAAAGCTACTAATCTATTGAACTGATTTTTATCGGACCATTTTTAAATCTTGCCCCGGCTGAATAATCCGGGGCAATTATATAAAGCCAAATGATAGCAGGAATTATCCCCGTCAGGTACGCCTCTACCCGTTTCCCGGGCAAACCAATGATAGAGATACAGGGTAAGTCAATGATACAGCGTGTATATGAGCAGGCCATGCAGAGCAACGTGCTGGATAAGCTCGTAGTGGCAACTGATGATGAACGCATCTTGCAGCACGTGCAGTCTTTCGGTGGCAATGCCGTAATGACGGCAACAGACCATGCAAGCGGCACCGACCGCTGCTGGGATGCCTTGCAGCAAATAGGTGCCGGCTATACCTATGTGATCAATATACAGGGCGACGAGCCTTTTATAGATCCCAGGCAAATAGATGAGTTGGGTGCAGTTTTACAGGATGGCACTGCTGAACTGGCCACGCAGATGATAGCTGTCAATAATTATGAAGAACTGTTTGACAGGGGAGAAGTGAAAATAGTGCTCAATGACAAGATGGAGGCGCTCTATTTCAGCCGTATGGTTATCCCGTTTATTAAGGGGGTTGACGAGAAGGAGTGGCACAACCATTTTACGTACCATCGGCATGTAGGAATGTATGCCTACAGGCGGGACATTCTGGAGCAGATCTGCGGTATGCCGGTCTCATCGCTGGAGCAGGCTGAGTCGCTGGAACAGCTGCGTTGGGTGCAGGCAGGTTACAAGATAAAATGTGTAACCACAGAGTTTGAAAGTCACTGTATAGATACGCCTGAAGATGTAGAAAAGGTATTGAGGAGAATGGGTCGGTAATACTCAATTGCTAATTGCACATTTTTTGATAACTGTAAAATAGTGAGGGCTGCCTTTTAAAGAGCAGCCCTCAATTTATTTTAGATGAAGCAGAGATTAATAACCTGCACCACGGTAGTAATACCTGTTGTAGCGCCATGGATTTCCCCAGCCCCAACGCCAGCCGTAGTAATCACCATGATGGCAATTGCCTTTGCAATCTGAATGGCTGCAAGTATGTGCTTTGTCAGCAGAGCACTTGTGCATCATATGGCCTTCGTGAAACTTAGCAAGGAAAGCGCTATCTTCTTTGAAACGCTCAGCCATAGCAGGGCAGCAAGAGTGATGGCTAGCCGTTGCATGACAACCACCCCATGCATGACGGCCCCAATATCCGTGGCCACAATGTGAGGTGTCTGAACCATGTTCTGGTGCCCAGTATCCGTACCTGTGCCAGCCACAATGCTGAGCATTAGATTTTGTGCTTAAGCCCGTTGATAACAGCAGCGTAAAGAATAAGATAGTAACGACATTCAGTTTCATAAAGTGTTCTTTTTTGTTTTTGTCAAGTAATGATATTGTAATTTGCGTGTAAAATATATAATTATAGTAGAAAATTCAAGCACTGAAGCCTGATTTTTTATTTTTTTAATTCTGGAGAGCAATGGATACACTTACTCATATAGCGCTGGGCGCGTGTATCGGCGAGATAGTGGCCGGCCGGCAGATAGGTAAAAAAGCGCTTGTGCTTGGTGCGCTTGCTCAAAATCTACCTGACATTGACTTCGTGGCATCTTTCTGGCTGCCTACGGCGGGCGATGTCATGGCACACCGCGGCTTCACACATTCATTGTTATTTGCTATGCTGGTCACCCCGCTGCTCGCATGGTACTCCACGAAGATATTCAGGACCGGCGGCATGGAATTTCGGAGATGGGTGTTGTTCTGGGGGCTGCAGATCTTGGTGCACATATTCATAGATGCGTTCAATGCCTATGGTACCGGTTGGTTTGAGCCATTCAGTCATTACAGGGTGTCGTTTAATACTTTGTTTGTAGCAGACCCGTTGTTCACACTATGGCCGGCAATAGCTGCCGGGCTCTTGTTTGTATCTGGCCTCGGTAACAGAAAGAGAATAGCCTGGGCAAAAGCCGGGCTTGGCCTAAGTGGTTTATACCTTCTGTGTGGAGTAGCGTTTAAGCTCTATATAGATAATGCCGTAGCGGGCGACCTGAAGGAAAAAGGGATTGCAGCCGGAAGATACTTTACCACACCTACGCCATTGAATAACATGCTCTGGTACGTGGTA
The DNA here is from genome assembly GCA_947446645.1 of Chitinophagaceae bacterium. Taxonomy (GTDB): domain Bacteria; phylum Bacteroidota; class Bacteroidia; order Chitinophagales; family Chitinophagaceae; genus Nemorincola. Next base: position 169,324 of record CANFHA010000013.1, read on the forward strand.
GCCGAAGGTGAGAACGGTTACTATGCCGGCTACAAATCAGTTTTCGATAAAAAGAACGCACCTTTCAGGTATGTATACCGCAATGACAGCCTGCTCAAAAATGAAACGGGAAGTGCGGAGCTGAAAACCTTAAAGCGATTTTCCCAGGGATATTATTCGGCAGAAATGTGGCACGATACACTTGTGTTCAATGATATGCGCTTTGGTGAGATGCTTGGGTGGAGGGGGGCAGAAACAAGGTTTGTATTTCATTATTTTTTACGTCGGCAACAAGACAACAAGCTAATTGTGCAGCGGGGGCGCTTTGCGGGTTGGGATAAGGCTACTTTCCATGCCTTCCTGCGGCGGATAAAAGGCATTTAGATGATTGGGATGAAAGCATCCATTACTCCCGTTCGCGCCTTTGTGTAAAGTAGAATGTAAACAGGTAAAAAACAATATGCACAAAGCGGTAAGATAGATAATAGCCCAAGCGCTTTATCACATTGGTCGAAGCCTTGAAACTGGTTTCCGTTATCTGGCTGCAATCTTCAGAAATTATTTTCTGAAAACTCCGGGTCATTTCAGATGCTATTTCGTTGTTCTTTACGTCAAGATTTAGCTCTACGCTGGCGAATGCACTTATATTATTTACATTGTACGAGCCAATGGTGGTCCACTCATTGTCACGAACTGCGGCCTTCCCATGAAGCACATTTTTGTTGTATTCGTAGATTTCAATATTGTGGCGAAACAGCCAGGGGTATAGGTACCTTTCGGAATACTTGGCAAATGGAACATCTGCCGTGCCGGCAAGAATGAGCCGGATCTTTACTCCCCGCCGCGAGGCTGCAGCCATCCGTTTCAATAGTTTGAATGGTGGCCAGAAGTAGCTGGTCATCACCATTACTTCTTTGTGCGCGGTATTAAACAGTTCCCGGTAGCTGCGCGTGATCTGGGTGTGCTGGTATACCCAGTCGTTCCTCCGTATGCGCACCATGCACTCTTCGGCAGGTAAGGGCGGCAGCGAATTGAGGGGTAGGGTAGCTGTTATTTTTTTACGAAGCACAGACCTGTTCCAGATATGTATACATACATCGTTTAGCTGCCTTGCTACCGCTCCTTCTACATGTAGTGCCCAGTCAAGCCATGCAGTCTGGCCGTTAATATCGTTGTAGCGGTCACTTATGTTTATGCCGGCTACCATGCATACATTAGCATCTGCAACTATCACCTTGTGATGTAATCGCCGACCCAGGTAAAAGAAGTTGCTGAGCACCACCGGGCGGAAAAACTCAAAATGGATGCCGGCTTCCCTGAGGCGGGAGATAAACGCCGGGCCGAGTTTCTGGGATGCATAGCCATCTATAAGCATGTACACGCGCACATTTCTCATGGCTGCCCGTATCAGTGCATTGGCAACTCGGTTGCCCGTCTCGTTCTCGTCAAAAATGTAGGTTTGAAAATGGATAGAGTACTGCGCACCGTCGGCAATTTGCTCAATAGCATCAAAGAACCCGGCACCTCCGCGTACAATTTTTACTTTGTTATGGTTGGTGTAGTCGTTTCGGTTGTTTGCCCGCCTCCTGGTTCTCGCCATGCTTGTACTACTTTAAGATCCTGTAGCACAGGCCCAGCTCAGCAGCCACCCCCTTTATGCTGGTAGCATACGGGTGCGACTCACCGGTATAACCCGGCTGGTCACCGGTGGTGGTGCAGTGCGTGGAAAAAGCGCTGACCATACCCAGGAAACCAACACGTTTGAAGACGTAATACTTTGCCTTTACACCCAGGCGCACTATTGTGCCACCACAATTGTAGTTGTATTCTTTCCCGTCGTCTTTTACCGTAAAGTTGACGCCGGCAAGGCCAAGTGCCGAATAGGCAGCAATATCTACCCGCTTTGTTACAAAGCAATGGTAGTTTACCTCGGCAGATATTTCACCCATTACAGAGTTGATCTTTCCTGCCGCCCATACATAGTTATACATATGGTCCGGGTCTACCTTGTAGATATCTGAGCCCATGCTCAATCCCACTCCCCAGCGGTCAGATATGCCATACTCTAAAGCAAGCGGGTCCCGGTTGCCTTGTGCATGAACGGTATTATATACATCTTTACTTTCCCTGATGTTGGTTGTAGTATAATTGGTAATGGTAGCGCCCTCTGAGAAGGTAAGCACCAATGAGCCTTTTCTGAAAGCCTGTGCATCGGCCTGGGTATTTGCAAAGAGAACAGAAAGCACTGCAAGAACACTGTATATTTTCTTCATACGGAGCGGCTTTAGTTATTTCAAATATAATGATTTTCGTTTTTAAGTGCAAAAAATCTTTTGCATGTTCGTGCCTGTATGTTGTGCGGATATCCGGATATTAATTTTGCAATTTTAGAATTCGTATGGTATCTCGTTAACTTTTGAAAAGGAAAATAAAAATGCTTTCGTTTGAATCACAGTTTTAATTAATTTAATATTGTAAATAAACTAAAACGATAATTTATGGCACTTATTGATTTTGAACATTTTAAAAGAGGTTTGTACCTTGATGATGTTATGTCTTTCCTGAAAAGTCAGGGCAGAGGCGCTATAGATGGCGATTCATACGAATGCCTCGTAACCACCAGCGAGAAAACAGTAAAAATTCAGAAGTACGAGAACGGAAAGTTTATTGACGTGCATTCAGATGCCATCAACTATCTGCCATATGCTGATGATGCCCACCTGTACACGAAGCTAGGCGGTGCTACTGATGTAATGAGCGGCGTATTTTCCGGCTGCGTAATGGCAAAATATTGTAAAGCGGTAGGCAGCAAAGAAAAAGGAGCGCTAACCAAAAGCCCTGCTTCGCGCGACCTGAAAGCAGGTGATGGCGACTTCAACAATACGGAGCCGGTATTTGAAAATGACTATCGCTTCGGGCATATTTTTGTGCCGCCGGGTGCCAATGGTGGAGGGAAGGTTGATGCCTTTTTCAAACAGAATAAGAGATCCAGGTTTGAAGTTTGTTTTAAGCCGATGATGGGCGACCTTGCCACACTGGCTGAGTTGAAAAGCTCATTGCGCATTGCTGATGGCCTGGAGTTCATAGGCAGCAGTGGCTTGAATAGCAAGGTAGATGGCGCTATGGGCATCATAACTGCAGCAAATGCTAAATATAGATTTTTTGTAGTAGGGGTAAGACTGAAGAGCGATCCGAAGGCAACCAAGTTCCTCATTGTTTCAGATTGCGAGCAGGTAGACAACACCTACAGGCACGGGTAAATAACGAATGGATATAATAAAGAACGAGCGATGGGTTGCCATCGCTCGTTCTTTTTGCTTCCTTACATCAGAGACCGTATTTATATCAATTGGACATTTTAAGTACCCACAAATGGTAGGCGGATCAGCACCTTGGCGGTCTTTTAAACACTACACGGGAAAGCGCGCCTTTGCGCCTTTGCGAGAGAATTTTTCATGACCTGTTTAGATGTCTGCCCGGTATTACTCGCCTTCTTTACCCTCTTCCCGAGCCATGCGCCTTGTGCCCTCATATAGCTCAAACTCCATAAGGCGGCAATCTATAATGCTGGTATAAAATTCTATTCTTCTTTTTGCCTTGAGGCCTATTTTTTTGGCCAGGTCCAGGTTGCCGGTAAATACGTAGCCCCAGTAGCCGCCGCATTTTTTCTTCATGAAGTCGCCGATCTCGGTATACGTGTTCTCAAGTTCTGACTCATTGCCAAGGCGTTCGCCATATTCAGGATTCATGAACATAGCGCCCTTGCCGCCTGCCGGAACTTCCGTATCCCGGAAATCGCAAATGGCAAATTCTATCAGGTCTGCTACTCCTGCCGCTATTGCATTTTTACGGGCATTAGCTATGGCCATATCGCTGTAGTCTGTGGCTATAATGCGCAGGCCGGGCACTTCCTTTATTTTCTTATCCAGTGCTTCCATCTCATCGTGGTATACCTGCTCGTTGTACCCTATAAGATGCATAAAGGCATAGTTGAGCCGGAACAGACCCGGGCGTGTATCGGTTGCAATCAGTGCAGCCTCTATAGCCACAGTGCCTGAGCCACACATCGGATTTACAAATGGCGAAGCCCTGTCCCACTTGGTGGCCAGTATTGTGGCAGATGCCAGTGCTTCCAGCATTGGCGCGCGACCGGGTATTTTGCGATAACCATGCCTTGCCAGCGAATCGCCGGTGGTGTCTATAAATATTTCTGCCGATTCATTTTTCCAGAACAGGTGAATGACAGCACCGGAAAGCTCTGCACCGGTAGATGGCCGGGTGCCGCGCTTATCGCGCATACGGTCCACAATGGCATCTTTTACCCGCAGGTTGGCAAACATGTTATTGTTGATCGTAGGGTTCAGCACATTGCTGGTTACCGAGAAGTAGCCATTCTCGGGTATCACATTCTCCCAGGGATAGTCAACCACGTTTTTGTAAATGTCGTCAGCATTTACCGCCTCAAACTGTTTCAGGCTGTAAAGCACCTGGCTGGCGCAGCGCAGGTTCAGGTTCAGCCTTATGCAATCGTTTATTGATGCCTCCAGCCGCACGCTTGTTACCAGTGTTTCATTGGGTGTGAATCCCAGTTCCAGCACCTCAAGCTCCACGTATGGTGCCAGCCGTTTGTTGCAGGTAATGGTAACGGGTGCTTTTGTAGTGTATAACGACATAATGGAGTAAAGGTAAACGCAATAAAATAAAAAAGCCCAATAGAGACATCTATTGAGCTTTTTGTGTAGCGAAGAAAATCGTTATTTCTAACTTATATACCGATTTTTACAGAATTATCGACTGCTATGATTACCTGGTGTATAAGCAACAATCTGAGAGCGAGTTTTAGTTTCTTATTGCATGACCTACTAATTATAGAGTTGATACTGAAAAATATATTTCGTATATTCGCAGCTATTTGTAAATACAAAGACATGAGCCATGTAAATCCCCAAAATCCAATAGATACGGTATATGTATTTCATATTGGCAAGTTGATAAGTGAACGAGAAAACACATACGAGGCTACAAGGAAATATTGGATAGTATCTAAGCGCAACCAGAGTCAATTACCTGCTTATGCTGTTGGTCTAATTGAAAAGGTGTCTGTGAGTAGTTACATCATTGAAAGGTGGTATGACGCAAAAGAATACGATGGGCGGTTTGCATTTGATTCACCGAATCACCCTTATCCAATTGATTTTACACCTCTGTTGAATAAAGATTGGTCAAAAGTTATTAATGCTGCATTAGGCTTTTATTTGCATGGTGGGTATTTGATGGTGCAATTTGACGGTAAAGGTAAGTTCAGGATAAAAAGAGGCTCCAGTGATACTATATCTTGGCATAACTGCTGACATTTATTATTTAATACGAAAAAAAACAATTACATATGAAAATGTATTTATTAATAATATTTAATTTATTTATATTAACTACTTCTAAAAGCAGTTACGGACAATATCCAGATTTGCAATATTCATCCAAAGGAAGCATTAACGTATATTATGATTCTTTGGTTTATGTGAAATCAATTAATGGAATATACCATAAGATTGAGAGAACTGAAGATACAATTACTATTACATCTTTTAAAGACACAAATGCAATTATTAAAAATATGTTTTTGAGTTCCATGATGGTAGAGAATTATTTAAAAATATATAATAATATTGTTGTCATCAATAAGGAAACTAATTTTACAAAACCACCTAAGTATTATTTCTATAATCTTTTAAGCAAAAAAAGCATAATTGATTATGCCATAGAATATAATCGTAACAATGAGGAAATGCCTTTGTCTGAGCATAATCCTTGTATTTCTAAAAAAAATGGACATTACTATTTAACGGTATATAATATTTCTGAAAACGACCAAATCTTAAAAGAAAATCCAATTCAATTACCCTCCTCAGGTATTTCTTGGGATATATTTACTGCAGATAATAGTGATGACCATACCTCATTAAAGCTGCTTTGTTTAGTGAAAAATACTGGATCATCAGCAGAATATATATATGATGAATATAAATATGAATATTCATCAAAGAAAATCAATGCTACAACACTATCACCTTATTCTATATCATTAGCATCTAAAAGTGCTACTCCCAGAGGGTTTGTATATCCCAGTATAAAGAATTTTCATTGCATTATAAAAAAGACCATAAGTCCAAGCGGACACAAGATGTATGATTATATAGTCAATTTCTCTGGAATACCAGATGTAGCTAAACATATTCAACGAGTCGAGTACCAATTGCCCGCTGATGGAAATGGAATAATAAAAACATTTACATGTAGACAAAGTCCATATAAGTCGCATTTTACAAGTTTCTCAATATATAATAATCGACAAGATGGGTATATCATTGCGCATGTTTATTATGATTTCAAAGTTGACAATGATCATGTGTCAGGTAGAAATGGTGATCACGCACAAGATATTGTTATTTACTTAAATGACTTTGATTTAATTAAATAAATTTACATGTTTCAAAAATTTTTTTATAAAGATTTAAACTCACGCCAAAAAGAGAACTACAACTTTCATACAGTTGCAGCAATATTAGCTACTTATGGTTTTAATTCAATCTGGCTCAATGATGATTACCAAGGTGCGGATTTTTTAGCAATCCACATTGATGATTCTACTATCCTGAAAGTTCAACTTAAGGGTAGATTTACATTAGATCTAAAATATAACAATAAGAATATTTATATAGCATTCAACCATATTGATCAATGGTATCTGTACCCCCATGATGAACTTCAAGAAAAAATATTAAAGAAAGGTATGTTGAAAGGCACTTCTTCTTGGGAGGTTAATGGTTTATATACCTTCAAGAAAGTAACGGGTGTTATTGGAAATTTATTAGAATTATATAAAATTAATTAACATTAATGTATTTATAATGCATGTTAACCTTTTTTTACATTTAAAGATATAATTCTCTTAACTTTTTGTACCGTTCCACTACTCTTACCAGTTAACTTCATAATCTTTCTAACCGACAATTCTTGCTTCAAAAGCTTTGCCACATCTTTGTGCTCAGCAAGTAAATCCGCATCACCCTTACGAAACCCATCTTTTCTACCAACCTTACCACCTGCTTTTCGGTAACTGTCGTAACCAGATTTTATACGCTGGCGGATAGTGGTCTTTTCCATCTCAGATACCGATGTCAGTATTTGTATCATAAACTGAGATAGCGGATTGATCTCACATTTGTCATTCAGGGTTTCTATGTTGTAATTCTTAATGTATAGTGATATACAGTTATCATTCAGGAGCTTAATGGTATTCAGTACCTCAATCGTATTTCTACCTATGCGGCTCAACTCCCAGGTTAATACCTTGTCCACCTGGTTGGTCTTTACAAACTCAACCATCTCCATTAGCTTCGGTCTGTCTTCATTGTTCTTACCACCCGATACCTTTTCTTCGAATGTACTGACAACTTCATAACCCATTCTTTGAGCATATTCGATCAATTCTTCGGTTTGCCTGGTATAATCCTGGATGGTGGTAGAAACCCTACTGTAAATGACAACTTTCATAACTGTATCATTTTAATTATTTATATTGCGAAGATACGAAAAACTATCAAAAATGATACACCTTTACATATTATTTTGATACACATTTACTTTTGATACACTAACCAATAACTGTAAAAGCCAAATCCCAATATTATCATTTTTAAAATTTTCAAAAATTTTTACAAAATTTGGTTTTATTTCGAACGTTGGTCAAATTTTAGGATTGGCTTTTACAGGTACTTATATAAAACGAAGATCACCGACACCCAGTACTGGAGCTTCCCCCTGCCACAAGGGGCTATGCGGATACGGATGTGCAACCCTTTTCATATCACGGTGCTTTCATGGTCTAAAACAGGCTAAAAATGCCCAATACGCATCATATATTCTTGTTTTCCCTTACCTTTTGATTAAAGCAAGTTATTAGTTCTTCTTTTCGGTCTGTAAACGCTCCGTCACTAAGTCGGCTATACTTATTTTGATATTCTATAATATTATCTATATGATGCTTGCCAACTCGCTCGGTAAAATGACCGAGTAAGATCCCTTCTTCAATATCTGCCTTAGTTTTTGTAATTCCCCCATTGGCTTGTACTCCTACAATCGTGTAGTATTCCCTGGGGCGCATTCCTGGTACATAGGGCATAGCTAATGTAGGTTGGAAGCTGATCTTATGTATCTGATTAAACATATATTCCCATTTATCAACCAATAAGAGATAGTTTTCAGGAGTGGTTAGGTCATGCATGGTTACAATGCCATCACCCAAATGATCTCTAACACGCTTAGTAATTCCATACTCGATCCTTAATAAGTTCAAGTTAGCATAAGTATCAGGTATTTGTACCCTTGTATTCAGCATTTCAAGTGTCTTATCATATATGGTTATACTTCGTGTACCATTACGGTAGAGAATACCGTTGTACTCATATTCTATTTTCTGAAAATATCTACAATGCCCAAAATATCGCTTGTAGATAAATGTGTTATTAGGCAGAACGATATTATCTGTAATATCAATCTTTGTTATTGTCAATCCAGTTACATCAAATCCAAGGTCTTCGCTCAGTTTAGTAGTAAAGGGTAGTATTTGGTTTAATTTTAATGTTTTCACATTGTTATTATTTAAGTATTTGGGTGCGCTACCTTCAATGTGTAACCCATGGTTATCTATTTTGATACTGATATTATTTATTTTAAATCTATGACTAAAATAGCCGTTATTGGCATTTAGTGTGTTAAATCCGTATTTATCTTCAAGATGTTTTATGTCAACAATTGACGTATCAGTAGTAAATAGCTTAATGCTATCTATCATATTAATTTTATTTAATCGTATTATTATTTTACTGGCTGGTTACAGATTCTGTACCGACCGACTGTTTAAACATATAGGTGCGTATGACTGAGGGAGGCTTTACTCTGGAATATATATGTTTAGATTTAGTGCAATAAAATTGCAGTTCAGGTACACCCGAACAATCCCTCAAAGGATATATTAATAATTCTTACTAACTGCCTCGATGGGAATACGATCGGCAGATTTACAAAATAGGTCGGAGGTTCGCTCCATTTCTTATTTTACCGCCAGGAGCCATTTACTCCTGGCTTTTTCATATGTGTACAATAATAATCATTAAAAACTACAAAAACAAACGCCAGATATACAACTGGGCAAA
>CANFHA010000014.1 GCA_947446645.1 Chitinophagaceae bacterium
CTGAAACTTAAAGTGCCTTCGGAACCAGACTAAATCATGGAATGAGTCTCCATTGACGATTCGGGTCTTAACTGCGAAGAGCTTTTGCTAACTCTAAAGTTACGGCAGGTTTGCACGTTGTTCTTAACGAAACATCGCAGCGCGTTCGGCGGACTAAATCGTCGAGAATGTTTGCAGCAACTGCCAAAATGAAGGGCTAAAACTGCTTCAGACGCAATTAATAAATGCCGCAATTAATGTACCAAAAGAGGGTTGGCGGAGAAATAGATACTCACAATTTTGAGCGTGCTATTCAGATTTAACGCATTTGTGGTCCGACCCCTCCGACTGGCAGATATTATTGAACGACAAAAAAGTACAAATATTTGGCTCCTGCCACCGCAACCTGGCTCCTGCGATCTGATAACTGCAAACTGCTAACTAGTCGAACTGATTAAACGTCGCAGTACAACTGTCGAAAGTACTAATGGTGGAGCGGCTGTAGGAAAGAGTAAACCCTATAGAGTCGGTACCATCAATAGGATAGAAACTGCCAGTACCCCGAAACGTAAAGCCTTCAACCGTATAAGGGTCCATTGTTATTTTCCTGGTCATTGGGTCCAGCGTCGCAGGAACATCATAATCCGCTATCATGGTAGAATAAAGCCTCCCAATGACAATACGGTTGGGCGATGGGGTATATACAAGGGTCAGGTCATTCACATGGCCTGTCATGGTGCACGAACGGGTATAATAGAACGTTACCAGGTCAAAAGCGGCAGCAGGGTTTATGGGAGTATACGGAAATGTTACATCCACTTTTTTCGTCAGGCCGGCTCTGCTTATGGCCTTAATAGTGGACGTATAGTTTGTCCAGTTGCGCGCATGTAGTTCGCTAAAGGTAGTGAGCTTGAAGGCGATAGAGGCATTGAAGGGCGGCTTTTCACTTGGCTGGGATATATCGGCGATCAAATAGTCGGGCAGGCCCTCCACCGACAATGAGACAAAATCATCGTCGCCACCGGTCTTCATCGCTGAAACAACGACCCTGTTATCTCTGGCATCGGCAGAGTCGTGTCTTGCGCTGATCGTGTAGTTTAGTTTTTTTGTCTTTATACAGGAAGTAATAAGGAATAAAGGAACAAAAAGGAAAATACATAATTGCTTCATCATGAGTAATTTTGAGGGCCTTAAGTAGTGGTTATATTTTTAGTTTTTTTCTTTTAAAAAGATCTTTGGAATAAATCTGCCTTTCAGCCTCCCGTAGAAGTTATTTCCGCCGTTGTTGGTATTCTTCAGGCTGACCGAGAATGTTTTTCACCAACAACGCTCCCGCAGGACACAAAACACCCTTCCCGCTACATGTTCCGAAGGCCATCCGGTGGCGCAAACTAAAAAACCCTCACCGATAGCGCCTACAATCTCTGCCGCGCACGCTGATTATAGTTTCCTTCCCTGAGGCATCCAGCTTGGCTTTATGGCGGTGTCTTCGGGTAGCTCCCTGCTATCTATCAGGCCTGAATAAGTGTCTGTCGCCTTGTTGTAGCGCAGGTAATAACGCATCACAGAGCCACCACGACCACGATAGTCATATTCATAGTTCTTTGTGCCATCTTTTTCAAACGGGCAGATCATAGCTTCATTTATCCATTGCTCTATACTGCTGTAGGCGCTATCCTTACCATTTAGGCCGGTCTCTTTCCAGTCAACATGCCACTGGTACCATTTTAAAATATCCTCTTTTTCGTTGTACCCTATCAATGTAGAGCTCTTGCCCACGCAACTCCCCTGTATAAACAATCCGAACTCGTACTTTTTACCATCGGCGTTAAGATCTTGAAGATCCATTATATCGGCTTCGCCATCTCTGGTGTCCGTACCTCCCCTGGCATGGTATATAAGGCCTGCAATTTCGTCCCGGTAGCGGGGGTTCGCTATAGAAAATGGGTAATTCACACACTCTTCCGAATAATGTACGGTATCATCCCGTTGCCATGTTCCGGCACTGTATATCCTTATCGTGTTGATTATCTTGTTTTGCACATTGCTGACTAACGAGAAATGCAGACTACCGGAAAAATATCCTTTTCCCATAGTTACATAGGTGCAGCAATAAGGGTCATCACCGGGGTCCAGATGCACCTCCAGCCCCGTCATCCAGGCTACTATGGTACGCATACCCCTCGGCGTGCCAAAGGCCTTCACGTCTATGATTCGGGCATTAGCAGGCAGGTGCAGCATTGCATATTGCGTAGCCCATTGTTTCATAAGGCGTTTACGTTTTACCCATATCTTATACTGTGCCGTACTGTATATCTCTTTCTGTGTCTCCCGCGGCAGATCACTGAAATCAGGAAAGGGCTGGGCCGTATCCGTTTCCCTGGCGCAGTAGCTGCTGTCGTAAACTAATGTATGCACTCTGGGGGCGTTGGCAGAAGTATCAGGCACCACCTTTTTTGCGGGTTGGTGAGCAGGCCCTCCACAAGCTATTAGTGCCAGGCATGCAAATACTACGAAAACATTTTTAGCCATTTTCATTTAACTAGTTATTGTCCCTATGCCATTTCGCCCACACAGTTCGGGTAAGTTTCCACTACGTCCCCCACTGGTCGATTATACAATTACGAAACTGCTAGCCAGGGACTTCCAATTCATACATCCAAAATTCGGTATCTCAGGCATACATTTTTCAAGCCATCTTGAAAAGAGCGTACTTTGGGAATTGTACCAAACACACCGCTCCGGTTGTGTAAAAATTGTATTTAGTTTAGCGGTACACCCATCCACGTATATTTCGTGAACATAGTTGCGCGTCCTAATTTTCCCTTGCTGAAGTATTTTGATAACCATTCTTTCTGCTCCTGCATATGGGGCATTACATCGTCTATAGAGCGGTGAAAAGAACTTATCATGGCAGAGATAGTAGGACCGGGATCAGCGATCTGATTTAATTTATTTTTTGCGCTGGTTATCTTATTGTAGGCTGCGTCAAACATCGCCTGTATATCGGCGTCCGGCTTTATTGGTTTAAATTGTTTATTCTGGTAATTAATAAAGTCGTTAAAATTATTCACGCCATCGTTGAAGTCTGCCACCGCACTGTTATAAAAATCCACTTTGGAAGACTCTATTTCCCTTTTTAAAAACTCCAGTTCATTGTACAAAAGTGAATTCTTGATACCATTAGCTTCTACCCTTCTTGCGGTGGCCCTGTATTTATCTACTTCGTCCAGTTTTTCATAAGCCGCAATGGAGTCGGTATAGCTGAAGTACGGCTTTGACTTGTTCTCCAGTACACGGTCTTCATAAAATTCCTGGTTACTAACCGGGTAGTTCAAAAACTGCCACATGGGGTCAAACGGCATGTGCGATCTTATCAGGCGCTCAGGTACCACCTTGTAATACGCATTATTGATCTTTTTCACAAACTTCCCATTATATGCATACCCTGAGCCCCATGTAGGGTCAAACAGAAACCAGGCTCCGTTTACCTGGCCAGCACACCATGCATGCGGTATGTAATCTGCAACGCCATTTTGTTTGGTGTAGCCGGTCACTACATAGGCGTTAAGGCCGCTCTTCAGGCATACATCACTAAAAATGGCAGCATAGTTTTCGCATATACCTTTCCTTGTCTTAAGTGCTTTGGCTATCTTCTCTTCCTTTTTTTCATAAAAATTGATGGCAAACATATTGTCAATATCATACTGCAGGTTGCTGACCACCCATATGAATATTGCCCTCACTTTTTCACTGTCTGTAGGGAAATTAGCCATTATATAGGTCGCTATTTGCGATGTAGAACCGCTCATAGAGTCTGGCAGCTGCAACGCAAGGGCGTCAGTAGCCGCATAGGGGTTTACTTCTTTCGGCGGCGAGGCCGTTTTCTGTCCGCGCGATGCAGATACTAAAGAAAGCAGGAAAATGGTGAATAGGATTTGCTTCATAATAATGCCAATAGTCGGTGCAGCACAAATCTACTATTTTCAACAAAACATTAGTACTAGATGCCTGACCATACCTTTTCCGGCGGAGCATTTAGAAAAAAACCTTTTTTTGCTTCTTTCTTTTGGCCAAGCAAAAAAAGAATAGACGACACCAGCCAACTCGCGAAGGCAGAGTCCACTACCCCACTTTCAGCAAGGGTGCAGCAGGCTGCATGTGCGACGCTTAGTTTAAGATGTCCTGCTGTTTCGGATTTGCCGAATTTGGGCGTAGTCTCCGGCTACGTCCTAGCGGATTTCAATCTTTGAAAGGCGATGACAAATAACAATGTGGATATCTCCGGCACACATTTTGCTACATAATCCAGCCAGTTCTGCATCCGCAGTTCTGGCAGTTACCTGGTGGTGGACCACAGAATTTTCCACCTCTCAGTTACAGTGGGTGTCGCACACTTCTAAGGTGTGCCACACCTGTGCAGCAGTAATTGCGCCATCACCGAGAGCACCGCAGTGGGTAAAAACGGGGCATAAAACGGGTAAAAAACAGCATTCAAGGAATTCTTCAATTCTCTAAATTCCGGGTCAGACAAGCGGGTAAAATGAGGCATTGGGGGGTAAAAAACACCAGCCAAATGCCCCACTCAATGGAACCCAAATCACCACTAAACAAATAAAAAACGGGACAACTAAACAACCACTCAACTAATCAACAAACACCCACCTGTGGCAAAATGGGGCATTTTCAGAAATCAAAAATTATATAATAATATCGTCAAAGTCGCCACAGTAAAGCACTTCACCAAAAATGCAGCAAAACAAAATGCCCCATATCATCACCGAAAAAATATAAACACAAACGGGGCATTACCTGAAAAAGGCAAATCACGAATTGGTAAAATGTAAATTGCAACCGTAAACTTTAAACTAAAAAATGCTCGCCATACTCTTTCTCACGCTGTCGCTATTCACGGTCATATACAATGTAGCAACCGTAGTTACCATTCTCAGAAACCGCGTAGAACCATACTTTAAAATAAAATTCAGCCTGGTGCTCAACACCATTATGTGCTCGGCCGTAGGCTATCTATGGTATTGCAATGGCCACCTGGAAACCTATGATTTCACCTGGATGCTGCTATATCTATTGCTTATGATCTGGTACGCAATAATCCTCGCCCGCAGAAAAAAGTAGCAAAACGCACTATAAAATCCATTGCAAGAAAAGCAACCTGGAAAATTTCCTTGTTGTAACATTTCATTTTTTTCTTAAAAAATTTACTACTTTTGTAGTGTACTAATAAACTAATACACTTAATACCATGATCGCTATCCAAAACCTTGGCTTCAGTTATTCGCCCAAACAAAAGCTTTTTAATGGGCTCAGCCTGCAATTGCAGCGTGGACACATTTATGGCCTGCTGGGTAAAAATGGCGCAGGCAAGTCTACACTGCTTAAGAATATGGTTGGTCTGGCTTTCCCGAAGTCCGGGATCTGCACTATAAATAATATAGGTGTTTCCGGCCGCCCGGCTTCTGTGCTTGCAGATCTGTTTTTCCTTCCTGAGGATGTCTATGTTCCATCCCTTACTCCATTGGCATTTGGTAAACGAACCGGTGGCTTTTACCCTGGGTTTGATTTGGTTCAGTATACAGATCATCTCAAGGGGCTGGATATAGACCAGAATGTACGGATGGATAAAATGTCATTCGGGCAGCAAAAAAAAGCAATGATCGCTTTTGGGTTGGCCACAAATACAAGCCTGCTGGTGCTTGATGAGCCTACGAACGGGTTGGATATTCCATCTAAAGTACAGTTCAGAAAGCTGATTGCTGCGGCGCTCACAGAAGATAAATGCATTATTATATCTACCCACCAGGTGCGTGACCTTGACAGCCTCATAGATACCGTGCTGCTGCTTAATGATGGCGATATAGCTGTGAACATGGCTATAGACGATATTGCCCGCCAGCTCACCTTTGCCACTGCAACTGATACAGCTGCCACCGACGTACTATATGAGGAAGAAAGTGTGCGTGGAAAAAAAACCATACTTCGAAACACAACTGGTCAGTATAACAGGATAGACCTTGAACTGCTTTTCAATGCCGTTGTTACTAATGGCGAGCAAATTTCCAAACTATTAAAACAAGCCAAACATGAACCAGCAATTTAGTATCACCCGTTTCGGACGGCTGTTTGCAAAACATACTGCAGAACATTACCGGGCATACCTGATGTCGTTCCTGGTAGTGCTGGGCTCACTGTTTATCTTCTTTGCATTTCGTAATGTAATGACACAAAGACCCATGGAAATACGAGACCAGGTCATGACATTCGGTTTTACATTCATCCTGACAGGCTCACTCTTTACCAGCTCGGTATTTTCCGATCTCGGCCAGCCCAGAACGGCTATAGCTTCACTTACGTTACCGGCATCCGCGCTGGAGAAATTCATGGTTAAATGGATATATACTTATGCCATATTCCAGTTAATATTCGTCGGTTCATTCTACCTTGCCCTGCAGCCAACGCAGAAGATGACAGCAGCAGCTGCACACCCAGGTGAAATAATGAATTTATTTCGCGAACCCGAATTGGTCAATATTTTCCTTGCCTATACCGTTCTGCACTCATTCACCATGCTTTGTGCACTACTCTTCAAAAAGCTTCATTTCGTAAAGACCGGGTTTGTGATACTCATCTTCTTCGTAGTATTTACAATGGTAAACAAGCTTATAATGCAAGGCATGACAGGCAGGCAGGTATTCAGTGCAGTACCGTTTTTGAATCTCGGTTTCGAGGAGCACAATGAATACCACCTATTGTCCATCCCGGAGGAATCAGCATATATATTCTATATGTTCGCGGTAGTGGCCGCTGTCATCATCTGGTCTGCGGCTTACTTCAGGTTAAAGGAAAAGCAGGTTTAAGATATAAAGAACGAAAAATGGAATTCAGGGAGAATGAAGCGATATACCTGCAGATAGCAGCATACGTGAGCGATCACATATTGTCGGGTAAGTGGACTGCGGAGCAAAAGATTCCCTCAGTGCGCGACCTGGCAGTGGAAATGGAAGTGAACCCAAACACGGTAATGCGCTCTTATGAACTGCTGCAGCATCAGGAGGTTATTTACAATAAAAGAGGACTTGGTTTTTTTGTATCACCAGGTGCTGATAAAAAAGTAAAGGCAGATAAGAAAGAGCGGTTCCTGGCATATGAGTTGCCGGAGTTTTTTAAAACCATATCGCAGCTAGGCATCAGCCTTGCCGATATAGAAGAACGTTATAAGAAATTCAATTTCTAAAAAACAGAACAATGAGAACAAGCAACATACTGATAATTGCAGCATTTATTGTCGGTTTAACCGCACTGCTGCTGCACGACAGCAAGCTTAAAGCCGTGTACCTGAGCAAAAGCTACCTTGATCCACTGAATGGATTTGAAGCCGTGAACTTTAAAGATTTTAATGCCATAGATGTGAACGCAGGAGCTACAGCCAACGTAAAAATTGTGCAGGGACCCTATAAAGTGATGATAAAAAAGAACCAGGCGAATTTCATCCGGCTATCTCAGAAGAACGGCCACCTGGCTGTAGACGCTGAAGTCTATAGAAAAATGCCGCTTGCCGATCCCTACTACGAAGGATATCGGGTATACATCTCCTGTCCATCGCTCACTAGTCTTACACTAAACAACACCAGCAAAGTAGATGGAAAAGTAGAGACAGACTCGGCTACCTACGATTATTTTTATAGCCGCAAGAACATAATTCATGGTTTTAAACAAGATAGCCTTACGATTGTGCAGGACAATGGGTCCTATCTTATAGCAGACAGCAACACTATTGGCACGCTAACTGTGAAGATGGGCGAAAGTCTAAACAGCTCACCTAACTTGCTATTGCGCACTGGCAACAATATTAGAAATGCCCATATAGATATTCATAACAAAAGCTATCTGCAACTGTATGCCCCTATCCCAAACCTGGAGTACACCATGGATGACAGCTCGAAAATTTATTTCACTGGTGCCGCTAACAAAATGGCAAAAAGATAAGGGAAGCAACCCTTACAACTTTTCGCTCCAGCCTTTCGACTTTTGACTTATCATCAGTAAATCAATCGCTCTATATTGTTGTTTCCATAATCATAAGGCAGGTAAGCAAGAGAAGGGATTTTTTTAGTTAGAATGAGGTTGGCTTTTTTACCCACCTTTATGGTGCCCATTTCATATTCAAGTTCCATGGCTGCTGCACCATTTATTGTCACTGCATTTACGGCTTCCTCGGGTGTCATGCTCAGCTGGGTACAGGCAATTGAAAGCAGCAAAGGTATATTGCCTGATGGACAAGAACCTGGATTATAATCAGTTGCAAGGCATACCGGCAGTCCGGCATCAATTATTTTTCGCGCAGGCTGGTAGTGCATACCCAGGAAAAAAGCGGCACCCGGCAGCAATACAGGCATGGTATTACTACCCATCAGAGATTCTATTTCTGCTTCAGCTACACACTCTAAGTGATCTACACTCAATGCTTTATGTTTTACACCGACCTGTACCCCACCCGAGTGATGAAGCTGGTTGGCATGTATCTTGGGTTTAAGGCCGTATTTCCAGCCAGCTTCAAGCAGCCGCTCTGTTTCCGGCACGCCAAAAAAGCCTTGCTCACAGAACACATCTATATAATCTGCCAGGCCCTCCCCTGCCACCACAGGCAGCATTTTATCAATAATCAAGTCCACATAACCAGCCTTATCTTCTTTATATTCAACAGGATATGCATGAGCAGCCAGAAAAGAAGCTTTTATGGGTATACGCACATTTTCCTTAAGTCTCCTTATCACCCGCAACATCTTCAGCTCCCCCTCCAGGCATAACCCATAGCCGCTCTTTATCTCTATAGCCCCCGTACCCTGCGCCATCACATTGTGCAGTCTCACCAGGCTCTGATCATATAGCTCTTCTTCATCCATCGCATTAAGCCTACGTGCCGAATTGAGTATACCGCCACCCCTCCTCGCCACCTCTTCATAAGACAAACCTTTAATGCGATCCACAAACTCCGCATCACGCGGCGCAGCAAACACCAGGTGCGTATGGCTGTCGCACCAGGCGGGCAGTACCATTTTACCGGTAGCATCTATCACGTCATCTGCCTGGTTATCAGCAAGCGAACCCATTTCACCAAAGCTATGAATCAGCCCATCCTCTATCATTAGCCATGCATTATCGATATATGGTAGCAAAGCCATATCCTTTCCACTGACTCTCGTTATGTGGCCGGGTATTGCAACGGAAGGGCTTTCT
This sequence comes from Chitinophagaceae bacterium, assembly GCA_947446645.1. Lineage (GTDB taxonomy): Bacteria > Bacteroidota > Bacteroidia > Chitinophagales > Chitinophagaceae > Nemorincola. The sequence goes on from CANFHA010000014.1 coordinate 9,235, forward strand.
ACCTGGTGGAGTTGCTTAATGTTGGTTATGAGCGTACGCATGTGTCAAAAGTAATTTGAAAACCGATGCCATAAAAATTATTGGGTACTAAAACCGTTGGCGCAATAAATAGTACTTTTATAAATCGAACTGGGATAAGAAATGAAACCGCATAATCTACTGTTTATCATATTGCTGCTATACAGCGCCACTTCTTTTGCCCAGCCTGCATGGTCGCCCGCCCGGCGCTCGGAGATGGAGATGGGGTGGCTACGAGACAGCCTGCACCTCACGTCTGCACAGGAAGCTAAAGCCGGCCAGATATCTCTCACCTATCAGCAGCAGATGGATAATGCACATGGCTCACCTAAGAAGGAGCGCACAGCTATGAAGAAGAAAGATGCGGCGATGAAGTCCATCCTTACTGCAAGTCAATATAAAACCTACTATCGCCGCGAGAGAAAGATAAGGTCACTACCCAAACCCGACCGTACCGGCCAACACAGAGCGTACTAGAGATGGAGCTAGTAGCACCCTACTTCCTTCACGCGCTTGCTTATCTTGTCTTGCCAGGACTGTTGCTGCTCAGGTATAGTGCCATGCTTTGTTTCCGTATCATAGGCATCTTGTTCGGCATTTCCTTCTTCAAGATATTGCTTGCGTAGCTGCTCAAAAAGGGCGGCATAATTGTCTTTGGTAAATGTGGCTTTACTTATGGCTGTTACCAGTTCGCAGGTCTTAAAAGCTGTGATATCAAAGTGCGCCTGCTCATGGGCAAGAAGGTAGGGATTGCTGTTATCGGTATTAAACCATGACTCCGATCTATCGAAATAAGGTGTAACAGCTACATTAAAAACCGTCTGCCCTTTCTGCACCTCTGATGATGAAGCAAAGAAGTTGCCGCTCGCAGTCATGGCCTTTTCCTGTACATCCTTTTGCACCTTTCCCTGGAAATCCTCCTGCTTCAACGGCCGCCTGAGGCTGTATACAATTATGTTCTTCTTGTCAGTTGTCTTGCTCAGTGTCACATTCACCTTCACTAACGCCGACGTTGCAAACTTATCTTTATTCTGCAGCCACCACTTCTCAAATTGTTCCAGCTCCTTACCGATAGTCCTGCGAATATGCTCGTCAACATAGGCCACGGGATCCGCGGTTGTCTCTCCGCTTTCACTGCCCATCAATTCCAAGTTGGCTGCATCCAGCGAGAATACAAACGATACCGACATCTTTATGCTCCACTTAGCTCCCTTCTTCTTTACCTCTGTTTCCAGCTTCTTTATCTTCAGGGCTATGGGTTGGGCCGTGGTGTCCTGTGGTATGTTTCTGTCGATATAATCTTTAATGGCAGTTGCCGTACCATTCTGTAAAGCAATATAGCTCAACTTGCCTGCGTCGTTAATGGTGCCTACACCTGTGGAGTCATGGGTACTATCTGCAACGGCGGCAATGTAAAATGACTTAGGAACATAGGCACCGGGCTCATTCTTAAGCTGAATGATCCTTACATCCTGGGCCTTTACTTCACAGAACAGCGCAAAGAATACAATGAGCGAAAAGAAGTATCTCATACTATCAAAAATAGGTAATAACATGCTAAAGAAATGGCAAATCGTTTGCTGCAAAGGGGTAAATACATAGAACTATACTAAACTTTAAAGTGACATGGGCAATGATGAAGAGTAGCTGAAAGTGGCGTATTTTTTTTATAACTTTACAAGCATGAGCACACCATCGGCATATATAGTAGCAGGATATAGAACAGCAGTAGGCAGATCTAAACGCGGGGCTTTCCGCTTTACACGCCCTGAGGACCTGGCTGTAGATGTGATCAGGGGCCTGCTCGCGAGTGTGCCACAGCTGGATCCTAAACTTGTGGATGACGTGATTGTGGGTAATGCGGTGCCAGAGGCGGAGCAGGGCCTGCAGGTAGCCCGTATCATTGCCAACAAAGCGATAGGCGAATGGGCTGCGGGGGTGACGATAAACCGCTACTGCGGATCCGGCCTGGAAGCTATAGCTATGGCTGCTGCCAGGATACAGATGGGCTTTGCAGACTGCGTAATAGCCGGTGGCACGGAGAGCATGAGCCTAGTGCCAACTGCAGGATGGCGCACCATGCCGAACTTTGAATATGCCAAAGAAAACGGCGACTACTACCTGAGCATGGGCCTAACTGCAGAGCAGGTGGCAAATGACTATAAAGTGAGCCGTGAGGACCAAGATGCGTTTGCACTGCGCTCTCACGAGAAAGCGCTCAATGCTATACAACAAGGTTACTTTAAAGAAGGTATACTGCCCATAAAAGTGCAGGAGGTATACCTAAACGAAAAGAACAAGCGTGCTGTGCGCGAACTGATAGTAGACACAGACGAAGGCCCACGTGCAGATACCAGCCTGCAGGCATTGGGTAAGCTGCCTGCGGTGTTCGCGCAGGGTGGCTCTGTGACTGCCGGCAATTCTTCCCAAACGTCTGACGGCGCGGCCTTTACTATTGTGATGAGCGAAAAACTCATGAACCAGCTAGGCTTGACACCAATCGGCCGGCTAGTGAACTGCGCCAGTGCGGGTGTGGACCCCAGGGTTATGGGAATTGGGCCGATAAAAGCAGTACCTAAAGTACTGAAACAGGCTGGTATGTCGCTAGGCGATATAGACCTGGTGGAGCTTAATGAGGCATTTGCATCACAGTCTCTTGCTGTGATCCGCGAGCTGGGGCTGAACCAGGATATTGTAAACATTAATGGTGGCGCCATTTCCCTTGGCCATCCACTGGGCTGCACCGGGGCTAAACTGACCATACAGATACTCAGCGACCTGAAACGACTGAATAAAAAGTACGGTATTGTAACCGCGTGTATTGGTGGCGGGCAGGGAATAGCAGGGATAATAGAGCGGTACTAATCCTTTTTTTATCAATCTCCGGTTAGCACCCCCTCTTATTTACCCGCTTTTAAGCAGGTAATGCGGAAATGCCTCACTTTTTTCAGATAATAATGTTGCTTATATGGGGCATTTTATTGTGTGGGTAATCGCTGTATGCCACGGCTGTATTGATTTATTGTGCTTTTATTTAATTTCCCAAAATGCCCCGTTTTTACCCATGTGGGGTATTTGTCTGAACTTTGATTCAGTTGATTTTTATGATTAACCTGATTCAATTTTTTGGGTAATTTTCCGCCTCATTTTTACCCGTTGCGCCCCATCGCGGCCTCGTACTGAAATAGGGATAGTCCGGCTTTTAGTTTACAGTTTGCGGTTTTCCGTTACTACTAACGGTGTTGCCTGCGGCCTTGTAGCATTTAGCGATCAGCTCCGAATTCTATGGTCGTTTTCTGAGTGCCGTGTAGCGCCTTGAGGAAAGCTCGAAAAATAAAAAATCTAAATCGTCGAGAATGTTTGCTGCCCTGCAAGATCTGTATTGTTACTGTGCCAAAAAATGCGCTTCAAAACTGCTTAAAACAGACCTAAAGAGTACCGCAATGTTTATGCCGAAGATGGTTGTGGCAGTAAATATGTGGATATCTTTTTTAAATGGGATTGTATATGCGGAATCATGGTACTCAGATTGCAAATAAGGATGAGCCAGGCGCGATGGGTTGCTTAAGGCAATCTGGAGATTGCACTCCGCCGGGACGTAGTCGAAGACATACGCCCAACTGCTGCTGTGTTTCTATTTTTGGAATACTACGGCTAACTGGGGGTCTGCTGAAGAGCCGATAGCTTTGAGCGCCAGTGCTGATGAAGACTGTCAGAGACAGGTTTTTATCGATGGTTCCGGATGCGCTGCGCTAACATCCGGAAGAACCGGGAGCAACGTCTGTAATACCTTCGGATTGTAGCCACGCACATAGCTTATGCAATTCTGAAGTATAACAGCTAAACTCCCTCACCTGGTCTGGTGATTGGCCAATAGCTACAAAATGTTTACGGCCCCCTACATCGATGCCTGCTGCATGAGGTCGAACAATTTCCATTCGCTCATGGCTCTTTTGATTTTTCTTTTCCATAATGCTACATTTAAATACAATCACCAACAGGTTGCATTTTCAACATAAAGCATTTTATCCGGGATAGCCTCGTGAGCTTCACCAATTATTGTTTCAATCGTTTCTTTTAAAAAACTAAACAACCCAAACCAGAATCCGGACCGAACTTAAAAGTGTCAGTGTTCGCGGCGGCTTTGCGATGGTGATTGATGTGTAAATTTACTGTTATCTTATATTTGTTACGGGTGCGGCCGTCTGTTGAATCCGGAAGAACCGGCGCTTGGAATCTATATCCTTACGCGTTTTAATTCTTAACCAATTTTTGTAAACCATAATATTCCACTGCTGCCTGCTTTAAGGGGTTTATACTCCATTCATCCCAAACCATTGTATAAGGATTGTAGCCGCACTTTAGTGGTTTACTGTAAATATCGTGAGGATCTTCCACGTATGCACGGCAATCCATGCATACATGCCTAAATTCACAATCACGACACACTTTTACTTCGTCCTTACTTATATTCCATTTTGATGTAAGTTCTTCGTTTTTTATTATCGTAAGAAGTTTGTCATCACGAATATTGCCAAATGTTTTCTGCATGCTCGGACAGTTCTTTATATTACCATCCTTATCAATCGCAATTTTCCTATTTAAACAGGTATTGTGATGTTGAGATTCAATAAAAAAATACATATTCGTAGTAAATGAATTAGGAATAAAATTACCACAACAAATTGGCTGATGAGAATTTAAGGTAGTAAAAAAAATATGCGAATTTCCATAAGAAAAATCAGAAATTTCGCATTGCTTCAATGAACCGGTAACTGTTATTGTCGTCAATTTTAAATTTTTTACGAAAAGATTTTTTAAATCATCCAAATTGAAATAATTATCAGTTACAACGACATGCACTTCTGATATTCTTATATCATTCCCGTTAAACAACGAAATACAGTTTTCTAGGTCAGCAAATTCAATTTTCTTCGTGAATCTGACTTCTATTGCGGAACAAAAAACTGTGTCTAATTCCTTTGCGACGTGCATGATATTGTCACCATCCACACTATCAAATTCTATAATTGCATTGCTTATAAGGGATGGTAAATCAAATTGGTCTATATCAAGCGATGGAAAATTTTCTATTTCGTCCTCTTGACAATAAAACGCATAACCGCTTTCTATTAAAAAGTTAAAATAGTCTTGTACAATAATCCGATTTTCCAAGCCATAATACACAAGAAGGCGATCTACACTATTTGAATCAAATAAAATTGTCAAATCATATAATTCATTTGGAATGATAGATATATTATTTTTCTGTAAATCACAAATTAAACTTCGATTAACCCCCTTTACTGGGATACAATTTGCAAAAAGTATTATGTAGTGGCAGTCCATAACGATATTGTTAAATAAATATTTTATTAATAAAAAATTCCTATCGCATATTATCGACTAAAAGACGAATTTGTTTCGCTTCTGTCTTATTTAAGTTCGCCGAATATTTTATATTTGATATTTTCTCATGTGTTAGAGCCTTATAAAACATGCAAGCGATTAAATATACACCTTGTTCGGACGGATGATCATCATGTTTATTTAAATAAAGATTAATCTTTGGGTAGATACTTTTACATTCTTCAAAAGCAAGACCGATTTTTACAACATTTGCATCAATACCTTTTGCTAGTTTATCACATTGTAACTCAATTTCTTTAAATTCTTGTTTAGAACTGATAAAACTATCCGAACAAAAAATTGTATCTCTTTGCCTTATATATATATTCTCATTGGGATAAAAAGCAAATTCCTTTAAAATATAACCGAATGAATCAATTGTTAAACAAGTTTTATGCGATCGTTTTATCTTTGGATCATATTGTCCAGCATAAGGCTGGAAAAGTAGGGTTTTACCATTTTTCGATTTAATAATACTATCTAACCAAACTAAAGCATATTTAGTTGAATACATTCTAATACCAGGAACAACAAGACTAGCTGAATTTTCCTGTAAAACCACTATATCCCAATTTCTACTCAATATTTTTTTAACAGTAGAGGGCGTTTCGAATTCATCGGCACGACGAAAAACTTCATTGCTACCATCAGTGCCAATATATGTCGCATGTATTGTTAAAGTCGAGCCACCAAATGCAACTTTGTCAATGTTAATGTTTTTTTTTGTTTCATTTAGCATGTTTTGGAGGATCATTGGCATCCTATTATTATGTGGATATTCAGGGTTATTCTTTGAATCAAAATAGGTTAAACTATTCCCGATAAATAAAACATTTTTTTTACTTTGCCCATATAAAAATGTATTGAAAAACGATAAAAATATTGAAATAACAAATATAAATTGTTTATTTCTTGAAATTTGTTTGTATAAATATTCAATGTGAAATTCGCCACTGCCCAAAAATGGCATCTTGATTTTTTTCACAAATGCTTGGCGCGGTGCTTGTTTCATTTTAATCAAAGTAATATTTTCAGCTTTCAATAATAAACTTTTAGATTCCCTTGAAATAGAATCAATGTCATTGATATTATTATTTTTGTCGTCCATAAATCAGTCATTTTTTTTTGCCAAATAATTAGCAATTTTTTTTTCGAGTTGGTAATTGCAAAAATATGAAACGTTTTCAAATATGCCATCGGGATTTACTTCTAAAAAAACGAAATGTCCATCTGTTGATTTTATTATATCAATTGAACAAGTATTTAATTGAAGTTTTTGCATTAAATCGAATAGCTTTTGTTCAATTATTTTGGGCAATTTATAAGGAACATACCTGTTACACAAAAAACTTTTTCTATTATCAATTGATTTCTCATCATTTTTAGAGAATATCGCCATAGAATAGAATTCATTTATCAAAAAAAAACTTCTTATTTCATACTGTTTTTCTATGTAATTTTGAAAAATATTTGGAAAAAATGATTCAGGAAGGGAATTTACCTTCACCAATGATGAATAAGAATTAATAATAAGATTATTAATTGTATAAGAGAAAAACTTTGATCCAGATTTTATCAATAGGCTCTCGTCTCCAAAGCATAACAAGGAATCAGAATTTGTTGCAACTAAAGTATTGGGAGTTGATAATCCGCATAACTCAGCACACCGCAAAACATATAATTTATTTATTTCCGATTTAAATATCGAGCCAATTGATTTCTTTTTTTCTAATAAATAATATATGTAAGAAATGTAGCTGCCGATCTCATTTTTACCAAAATCTCTTATATAATTTATTAACGGGCTTTGTTGATAACAATCAATAATGTTGTTCTCAATATTTAGCTGTCCTCTCCGAAACCAATATGAGGAGATTTTGTCACTACTAATATTTTGCTCTCTAAAAATTGTAAATTCATTAATGCTTAGTTGAATAATAGTAGAAATATCAGAATTCTGAATGACTATTGGGTGTGCGTTTTTTAAATACAAATACCTCACTACGGTATTTACACTTTTGTCAACCCCATCAGATAATATCAACACCATAGATTATATTTTAATAAAACCACAATGTTCTCACAGAAGGCTCGCCTGCCCATACATCACCCCAATATGTTCCACCACCATGCTGCGTCCCTGTTTTTTCATCATAACTGCACCACCATGTGGTATATCCTGTGCCGCCACATGGATTGTCATAACCTCCGGTCCACGTCTTGCCTTGAACTGGGCCTATTGGAGTAATAGTTGGAATCGAAGAAATATTACGGTTTGGGTTTCCTGCAATGTTCGGGTCCACGCAACTATTAATAATACTACTTTCCGATCCTTTAAAAATGTCTATCATATTGTTTGAAAAATCATCTATTGCTTTTTTAATCAATATATGTTCTTTGCAGACATTCAAATCGGCAATTTGGTTATTCTGGACATTTCCATCTTTAGGGGAATTTAATAATTGCTTTTTCATAATTTTTGTTTTTAGTGGTTATAAAATTGTTAGTTAAAAATTTTAAGATTTCTCTGGTCAGCAGCTTCACCCTTCGGTGCGGCCAAGAAGAGTGAATATTTAAATTGGATAACTTAAGTTTACTCCTTCTACAGTAATTGCAAAGCTTTCCGCATTTTCTGTAGAGGCGCCCAGAATAAGGCCGTGCTGCAGGTAAAAATTCATGTCAATGACTTGTTTGAAAGACGGATCGAAACTGGATTGCGCGGTTTGCGGGATCCACACCTCGCGCATGAGCACCAACTTATTACCACTGCCTATAAATATCCTTACCACGCCCTCATGCGTACTTGCCAGGGCCTTAATGGTAATGGATCTTACAAACGCACCGCAAAGGCCAGCACCGGCATTGAAAATACTAACAATGGCGCCTGAGCCATTCCTATCAGGATTGGCAACTGATATTTGCGCGACACCTGTGTTTGCAGTACCCTGCGCAAAGCTGCAACAATCGGGAGGCAGCGTTTCTTTGTAGTTCCAGGAGACTGCTTCCACTATTATATTGAATGCACCAGCATTTTGGGTAGATGCATATATCTTATCGCCGGTGTTTAATAACAGTTCCCCCTCAAGCACAGTCTCAAACATCAGGTATTTGGGTGTGGGCAGCGGTACAACAGCAGCTTCGGGATGCGCAGGAACCGGTACCTCGCGGTAAAGAGCCAGCGGGCCAGCGCCCCGACTAATAAAGAGGCGAACCATGCCAGCCTGCACGGGTGCTATAGCCTTGACAGTGATGGAGCGCACCCGAACGGACTGTGCAGCGGTGAATACCAATACGCTACCTGTACCATCGAGGTAAGGACTGCCATCTTTTGTAGCCCTGATGCCTGTGGCAGCAAAGCGGTGAGCGTAGTCGTTTTTACAGGTGCTAATAGTCATAAGTCGTGAGTCGTATGTCGTAGGTACGAGGATTCGTTGTTAGTTTTTTGGTTGTGAGTCGAAAGCCTAGATCGTGAATCTTTGTCGTGTCTTAGGCTTGCTTCGTGCCTCGCAATGACGCGCTATATAGGGTATGTCCAGTTTATGCCTTCTACGGTGATGGCGAAGCTTTGGCTAATGTCGGTAGATGCGCCGATGAGGTAGCCTGGCTGCAGGTTATAATTCATATTGAGCACCTGCTTGAAGGATGGCTCAAAAGCGGACTGAGTGGACTGAGGAATGGAAATTTCCTGCATCAGATACCACTTAGGAGTGCCACTGTCGTCGCTTATAAACAAACGCACTGTGCCCGGATTAGTGCTTTGCAGGGCCTTAATGGTAATAGAACTTATGGTAGCGCCATTGGCAGCGGCATCTGCCGTGAACAGGGGAACGATGGTGCCTGAGCCATTTAAAGCAGCATTGGCAACAGAAACCACACCTACACCAGTGTCGGCTGCTTCCTGCTCAAAATTGCAGCAGGAATAAGGCAATGTCTCGGGATAGGTCCAGTCGAGCGCCTCTGTGATAATATTGAATGATTCTGCGTTTTGAGTAGAGGCCCTTAGTTTAAAGCCGCTCGGGAGCTTCAAGGTGCTATTGAGCATTAACTCAAACATGGTATACTTAGGAACCGGCAGCGGCACTGCAGCAGCCTGAGGCTGAATATCGACCGGAACCTCCTTGTAAAGGACTACGCTGGTGCCATTGTCTATAAAAAGCCGAACCATACCCTGGGTAACCGGCTCTATAGCTTTAATGATAACGGACTTAACAATAGTACCGTTGGTGCCGCCGGCTGTGAGCACTACCGTGGTGCCAGTACCGGCCAGACTGGAATTGGCGGTGTCTATAGTGACCATACCTGTATTAGCTGTGAGCAGGCTGTAGTCGTTAGCATCGTCCATATTGTTTTGACACATAAATATGCTTTTGAAAAGTGAATAATTGAAATTGCACAGTAAAAGTAGACCCTGAATTTTAAGATAGTAAACGTTCTTATACGTAAAACTGCAGGGTTTTTATACATCGTTGAAATATGTAGTAATACATACCAGCAAGCAGCTTTTTAACGGTATACGATACCGTATAAATACGGTATAAGAAAAACCTGAATTAGCCGTTTACCTATTGACAAAGACAAAAAATGTTTATAATATTGTTTTTCAAACCTTTATATACCTTTTCTATGAAAAAACCCACTGCGATTAAGGTCGCTATAGCCCACGGGCACGCCATGGAACGTGCCGGATTAAAGTCGATAATTGAGCAGCACAGCAATTACAATGTAGCTGTAGAAGCCGCAACCGGCAGCGAGCTAATAAGACAGCTAAAATCGGAAAAAGCAGTGCCTGGAATATGCATAGTAGACCTTGGAATTACTATGCAGAATGGATATGCTACACTGCTGACACTGATGGAGACGTGGCCGGAGTTGAAGGTGATCATATTATCCATGTATAATCATGAAGAACTTGTAACAAGAATACTCAGGGCCGGGGCTGCGAGCTTTTTGTATAAAAACAATGAAGAGATGCTACTAATGGAAGCAATAGAGCAGGTGATCAAAAAAGGCCATTATTTTACCAATGCTGTTTCAAAACTGGTATTGCAAAAAACAAAAAAGCAGCCAGAAATAACAGATAAGGAACTACAGTTTTTATACTTGTGTGCAAAGGACCTTCCTTATAAAGTTATTGCCAGTGAGATGGGCATAAAACCACGATCGGTAGAGAACTACAGGGTGAGCCTGTTTAGTAAGCTGGGTGTACATACTAAAACCGGGCTTGTGAATTTTGTGATTGAGAGCGGGCTTGTAAATTTGTGTATAGAGTCCTCCACCCCTCGCTAAGTGCAATTGTGGCTAGAGAATGAAAAAGCTAAACAGAAATACGAAGCTGAATGGTGCCAACGCCACTGCAGACCAATAGCTGCAGGGATGCCCGGACAAAAAGATACCATTCCACTAAACGGGCTGGCTAATTAACCTTTCCTTAATATCAACTGCATACCTTTGCCTGCAATGAAGCCGGGCAGGATAAGAAGGTTGATACAGGATAATGTTGACGACATAAGTACGCACTGTGAAAAAATATCCGGCGGCTTTGATAAGGATACTATTCACAAATTCAGGGTGGCAGTAAAGACGCTCCGCTCGTTTCTGAGGTTGCTAAGCACCGGGAAAGACGAGCCTGTGGCTAAGCTGCCACGGAAATTTAAACGCCTATACGAGGTGGCCGGCGCCATACGCGATGCCCAGCTGGAAATAGAAAGACTGACTACCGACAATATATCGCTCCCTGTTTATCTTAAAAAACTGGAGAACGATATAGAACGCCAGAAAACAGAATGGGACAACTACTACTCGAAAAAGGTGATCCGAAAGCTGAGGAAAAGGCTTGATAATCTCGACTATACCGAACTAAGTACGGAGGTAGCTGCCAGCTTTTTCAATGAACGAATAGCATCTGTAGCCAAAGCCTCGGCTGGGAAGGCGCCAACCAATGTGCAGCTGCATAGTATGCGCAAAAAGCTGAAGGACCTTGTATATGGAGCAAAGCTGCTGAAAAAAGAGTGGAAAGGCGCCTATAAAGAAATAGCACTGGTGCCCATAAAAAAGATAGAGGTGTTGGCGACTGACATAGGTGAATTCAACGATGCGCGACTGATCTTTGAACATTTAAGCTCCTTTTCATCGCCGAGGCTGGAGGCGGAAGAAATAAATACGATAAGCGCAATCTGTTCCCGCGAACAGGCTCATTTGAAAAAAAGAAAAAAAGCAGTGCTTAGTGAGCTAAGGCTGGCAACACAGCCGATGCCGGCCAGTGCTTAACTTTTGGCTTTGATACTGATATCTACCTTCAGGTCATCGCTCATCATCATACTTTTACTACCCACACCAAAGTCGCGGCGGTTAATACCGAAGCTGCCTCTAAAAGCTGCTTCGCTGCCATTCCTGGTAAAAGTAAACGGAACCTCCACTTGCCTGGTAACGCCCTTAATAGTAACGCTGAACATGCCTGCGTACTGATCGCCTTTCTTGTATAATTTCGTTGACTTCATTTCAATCAGCTTGTACTTTGCTGTGTTGAAGTACTGTTCTTCCTGTAAGTCGCGATCGCGCTTATCTATGCCGGTTTTAATGGTCGCTACCTCTACGCTTGCATAAAGCGAGCTTTTCGCCAGTTCCTCGGGACTGAATACCAGGTCTGCTTTAAGCCCGGTAAAGTGACTGGTGACGGTAAGGCCGGCATTTTTTATTTTAGCAGAAACGTCATACTCAGCAGATTTCCATTTCGTTTGGCCATACGTAACTGCCGGAAGTAAAAAGAGCAGGGAAACCAATATCATCTTCTTCATAAACACTTAATTATAAATAAAATAGTTCAAAAATAATGCCGAGATCACTCAATTACTTTAATAGCCTTGAGGTTACGCTGTATGCCCTTCCATTTCGACCTTTTAAGGGGCGAGTTTTTAAACGTCTTATTGAAAACTTCTTCGCTCATTTCCTCCCAGGCTCTTACAGACAGATTCAGTATTTCCGGTATTGGCGTAAAAGCCAGCTCTGTATTTGGCTTTGAAAAGCGATTCCACGGGCATACATCCTGGCATATATCGCAGCCAAACATCCAGCCTTCCATCTTGTTATGAAATTCGGATGGTATGAGCGCATCTTTCAATTCTATGGTGAGATAGGAGATACATTTGCCGGCATCTATTTCCGTGGGTGATACAATGGCCTGCGTGGGGCAGGCATCTATACACCGGGTACATGTGCCGCAATGATCTGTAGTGAACGGTGCATCTGCAATAAGGTCGAGATCGGTGATGAGCGTGGCAATAAAGAAAAATGAGCCGGCGTTCTTAGTTAGCACATTACCATTTTTGCCCACCCAGCCCAGGCCGCTGCGTACCGCCCAGCTGCGCTCCAGCACCGGCGCGCTATCTACAAAGCCACGCCCATCTACTGCGCCTATATTGGATGTAATGAACTCAAGTAATTGATTTAGCTTATCCCTGATTACAAAATGGTAGTCGATACCGTATGCATACTTTGCTACTCTTGGCGCCAGGGACTGTTGCTGCTCTGAAGGAAAATAATTGAGTAATAATGTGATTACCGATTTTGCCCCCGGCACAAGCTTTCGAGGATCTATACGGAGATCGAAATTGCGCTCCATATACTGCATCCCGGCCTGATGGCCTTTATTCAGCCAGCGCTCCAGCCGCAGGGCATCTTCATCGAGCTGCACGGCCCTGGCTATACCACAGCTATTGAAGCCAAGGCGCAATGCTTCTTCCTTTATAATTTGGGTGTTCTTCTCGGTAGATAACAAGCGATGCTGATTATACAATGCCGGCAAGCCTTTTCACCGTCACTCCACGAATTTCCGAAAGTCTTTGCACATATGTATCACTTTGGTAGCGGGGAATACCTGCATTGATAACACAAAACAATTGCAGGTCTTGCTTATAGATAGTTGCTTCACCCTGTTTAAGCAAGTAGAGTACCTCCCCCATTGCCGGATAATCAAAATTGATCTCCACCATATCTTCTATCCATTTCTCGGTGACCGGTACATTTTCCAGCGCCTGCGCAGTAACGGTTTTGTACGCATTTATAAGCCCCGGCACGCCCAGGAGTGTGCCACCGAAATACCTGACCACTACTACCAGCACACTACTGAGGCCCATGCTATCTATCTGGCCAAGGATGGGCTTGCCCGCACTGCCTTGAGGTTCGCCATCGTCATTGGCCCGGTACTGGGTGCCATCGGTGCCTATACGATAGGCATAGCAATGATGCACAGCTTTGGTATGTTCCTTTTTCAAAGCCTGTAGCCGCTCCTTCACATCGGCAGCTGAGGTAACCGAGTATGAGTAGGCCAGGAACTTGCTTCCACGGTCCCTGAAGTCGCCCGTACCTGTGCCCGCTAAAGTCTTGTATTTGTGGATATCCGTCATTATTTGTTCCCGAAGGCTATGAGTAAAATAGCAATGATTGAAGTAGCCATACCCATAATGCGCAGCAGATTCACATGCTCTTTGAATAACAGGATGGCCGTTAGCGCTGATGCCGCCAATATACCAATGTTGAGCACAGGTATGGACGCTGAGCTCTCCAGTACATTGCTATTCAGCGCACGAATGAAGTAGTAGATAGAAAAATAATTGGGGATGCCCACGCATATACCGGCAACGATATTACGCAGCTGCAGGGTTATCTTTTTCAGCGCCAACAACACTATTACCAGCGCACCACCAGTAACTGCTGCTGTGGCAAAACAAAAAATGGTGTACGCCGACTGGTCAGCAGGAGCACTTAAGAAGTGCAGCTGCACATAATTCATGGTTGTGTCCAGCAGACCACCGCCGATAAAAATGAGCACCGGCCACAACAGGCTCTGGGGTTTGTGATCATCACCTTCTACTCTTGTAGTCAGGTATACTGCAGGAAAAGCCAAAAGTACACCTGCAATTTTAAACATAGTGGCATGTTCATGATACACTAAAAGCGAAAATATAACCGGTATTACCAGTGACAGTTTACTGGCTATTATGGTTGTGGTTATGCCATCTACCTTGGTACTGTAGGCCAGCATATTAAAAATGCAGATGAACGCAACGCCCATACCCAGTGCCCATGGCAACCAGTCTGCATGAAAATTGGCTGCAGTAAAAGGTATATGACCTATAGACAAACAGCCGGTAATGACGCAAACAAAATAGTTGGTCACTATAGCCTGCAGCGTGTCTATCTTATACTTCGGGAATAGTTTAAAAATCACCGAAATAACAACATTCAATAAAATAGTAGCAATGAGAAAAAACATAGAGTTAAATCAAAATTCAAAAGCCAAAATTCAAAAATCACCACTATAACTCCATTCTTTGCACATACGGGTAGCTACTCTGGCCATTCACAAATACCTGCAACTCATCTTTACCAATATGCTTAGTAAAGGCAGGCGAGGCATTTTGTATGGCAGGGGCAACTATACCCTTGCCTATGGACTCAGCCCCGGTAAATATCCGAGCCTCATCCCAAAGTCCCATTTCAATAAAGCTGGTGAGCAGTTTGGCACCTCCCTCCACCATTAGTGACAATATCTTTTGGTCGTGAAGGCGGTGTAAAAGCGCAGGGAGCAGGTTCTTATCAAATGGCATACGCACAGAGTGCACATTACCCGTCAGCAGCTCCTTTTGTTCGTTTATGATCCATGTAGCTGCTTTAGTATCATACACATGGTGGGTGTGCGGCACTTGCAGATCTTTGTCGAGTATTATCCGCAGTGGTTGTTTGCCTTCGTGCAGCCTAGCTGTTAGCTCGGGATTATCGTTAATTGCCGTTGTTGTGCCCACCATTATCGCCGTTTCCTCAGTTCGCCACTTATGGAGTAGTTGCTGGCTTTCGGCACTTGTTATTTGCAGGCGCGATCTGTCGTGTGGTGCTATAAATCCATCAGCTGTTTGTGCCCACTTGAGTATAATATATGGTCGTTGCTGGCTATGAAAGCAAAAGAATCTCCTGTTCATCCACGCCCCTTCAGCTTCCATAAGTCCAGCTACTGTTTCAACGCCACCATCTTTAAGAATAGTTATTCCCCTTCCGTTCACCTGCTCAAAAGGGTCCATATTGGCCACGATTACCTTTTTCACTTTTTCATGCACCAGCCTGTGTGCGCAGGGAGGCGTTGCACCATGGTGTGCGCAGGGTTCCAGATTCACATACATTGTACTCTCTGCAATAAGATGCTTGTCTGCCGCCGCCACACTTTTCAGGCAATTAACTTCGGCATGGTCTGCACCGTAAAAGTGATGCCATCCCTCGCCTATTATCCGCTCACCGTGCACCAGCACCGCACCTACCATAGGGTTTGGCGTTGTATGCCCTTTAGCCCGCTGCGCCAGGTTAAAGCAATGGGACATAAATTTTACGTCTTCAGGAGTCTGTACGGCCATATCATTCACAACATTAAAATACCAACTGTATCTACAAAGACTAAAAGTAGTAAAAACTGTAACAAAATATGGAGAAAGCCCCTTTAGGCTGTGGCTGCGGTTATGCAGGGTTCGGCCTTTAAGTTATCTTTACCGCATGCACACCTATAATGATGCCTTCTATGAGTTAAAGAAAAAATTACAGCCGCTGTACGATGAAGGGGAAGCGGCGGCTGTTGCACATCTGTTCCTCGAGTTCGTGACCGGGCTGAGTAAAGCCGACCGACTCTTGCGGAAGGACAGCATGATGTCAGAACGGCAGCAGGAACTTTATGATGCTAAATCAATAGAACTAACGAAGGGCAAGCCTATACAGTACATTACCAACAATGCGTACTTTATGGGCAGGGACTACCTGGCAAACGAAAACGTTCTTATCCCCCGCCCGGAAACAGAAGAACTGGTGCAATGGGTAATTGATGATGTTGTGGGCCTAAAGTCTGCGGTTGCATATCCAGACGCTACAAATATTGAAGGCCCGCAACGGCTTAGGGTGCTGGATATAGGTTCGGGTAGCGGCTGCATTGGCCTGTCGCTGGCGCGACTGGTCCCCGGCGCCATTGTAACCTGTGCCGATGTAAGCAAAGAGGCCATAGAGGTATTAAAAACAAATATAGAATGGGTGTTCACTGCCGCTGAGAAAAAGAAGGGCATTGATAACATAACAATAAAAACACTTGATTTTCTCGACGAAGCACAACGAAACAAGCAACTTGGACGTTATGAGGTGATTGTATCTAATCCACCTTATATACCGGTAAGTGAGAAGAAGAATATGCATAAGAATGTGAAGGATTTTGAACCTTCAGTTGCGCTGTTCGTGCCAAATGATGATGCTTTGGTGTTTTACAAAGCAATCGCGGCATTTGGCAAAGGACATCTCAGCGACAACGGTTATATCTTTTGTGAATTAGACGCAGCCCATGCAGAAGAGTGCAAAGCGCTGTTTGAAGAGCAGGGATATAAGGATGTGGAGATAAAGAAGGATATGCATGGGAACTGGCGCATGCTGAAGTGCGGACAAATGAAAAATTCATAAGTAATAGTCTTAATGGATTTAAAGTTCAACAAGAAGGATAAAATATTCATCAGCATTATAGTGCTGGTGCATCTTTTGTTTTTCCTGCTGGATTGTACCTATAAGCGCATATACATGGGCGACTCGTACGAGTACATCTATGAGGCGCTGAATATTAAAAACTACGGTTTCTTTTATAGCGGGAACCCGGCCATGCCCATCTCGCCGGAATATATGACACAGCGGCAACCGGTCTATCCACTCTTCCTATTGGCTATCTATATGTTTGCCATCAATAATTGGGTGGTGCTGCTGGTACAAAATACCATTTCCGTATTCAACATTTACTATAGCCGCAAAATACTGCTGCGAACAGGATATGACGCAAAGTATGACTGGGTGCTGCTGTTGCTTACGGTAGCCTACCCGGCACAGTTCATAAATGCCAACACTATTGCACCTGATATTCTGCTGCAAAGCTTTACGCTGTTTTACTTTGGTAGCTTCATTCTTTTCCTGCAAAACAGAAAGCTCAGGTATGCGATTTGGATGAGCCTGGCGCTCATTGCAGGTATGTTTGTGAAACCGGTGCTGTATCCTTTTGCCTTAGTGCATGTATTTATTATCATTGGACTGGGCGTTTACCATAAGCTACTACTGCAACGTATAGTGTTAACAGCCCTTATACCGGTGTGTGCTGTGCTGTGCTACAACTATAGCAACTATATACGCACGGGCAAGTTCCACTTTACCAGCAACCAATCTTTTAATGCAGTCTTTTACTACTATTCTTACTTCAGCCAGAAAGAAGGAGCCGACAGCGCGGGGAAGTTTCTGCTAAAGGAGCGGCGGGATATTGCCTCTATACCAGACTATAAAGACAGGTATGACTATGCCAATGAGCGAGGAATGGAACTACTGAAACAAAATTTCTTCCCATACATGGCATATCATCTAAAGAACAGCGCCCGCATATTTATAGAGCCAGGCAAGGCCGAAATGGACCTCTTTACCGGCAAGCTCACTTATGGCAGGCTCTACAGCAAGGAGCAAACGGGGTTCTCCGCCACAATTAAGAATAAAGGGATTGGCGGCATGGGTGAATATATGCGCAACAACCCCTCACTTCCTATAGTGCTGCTTGTGCTTTTGTTCAATTTTATAAGGTTAGTTGGGATGGTCTTATTTTTCTTTGATAGAAAAACGAACTGGCTGCTGCGCCTGTTTACTTTTATATTTTTAGTATACTTTGCGATAGCTGCCGGACCTATTGCAAACACCCGCTACTTTTTGCCGGTGTCGCTGATAGCAATAGGCGTTGCCGCAGTTGGGTATTTAGGTATCATGAAAAAACGCACCACAACACCATAGATGCAGATCGTACAAAAATACATACCGTTCTTTTTGTCTGCATTGCTGATGTGTGTGGTACTGTATATCATTTACCCTCATTACCAATACTACATTGATCCGGATGGCACAGCATACCTTACGATCTCAAAGCGTTACGCAACAGGTGACTACCAAAGAGCAATAAATGGCTACTGGAGCCCCTGGAGCTGCTGGCTTACTGCACTATTAATAAAAACCGGTCTCTCCCCTATCCCAGCATCTATAATTATTAACGCCATCGGTGCTACGGGGTTTCTATATATATCGCAATCTTTCTTTCTTAAATTCAATCTTACGCGCAGGCTACAATGGCTTATGTGCATCACCCTTGCATTCTTTCTGTGCTACGCTGTGTTCGCCCAGTCGTTTGATGACCTGTGGGAGTGTTTCTTCCTGTTAAGCACGCTGAGAATAATACTTTCCGACCGGTTTAAGGAACAGCCAGTACTATGGATAGCCATGGGTTTTATCGGTACACTCGCCTACTTTGCAAAGGCCTATTCATTTCCTTTCTTTATTCTTAATACTATCTGCTGCACTTATTTTATTTGTAAAGATGATAAAGCACAATGGATTAAAATATCTGCAACAGCCATTGGTGTAATGGTAGTATGCGGACTGCCATGGATATGGCTGCTGCACAATAAGTATGGTATATGGACGACATCTACAGCCGGCACACTCAATATGTCGTGGTATCTGGAAGGGCATCCTCATTGGAAGGAAGGGATAAATTTATTAATCCCACCAGGTTATAATGACAGTCCATACTACTGGGAAGACCCTTGGTTGGCTAATGGAGCTACGCCACATTTTTGGAACTCTGCTTCACTGCTTTGGCAACAAATATGGAGGGGTGGATACCATGTCGTCTTATTTATTATTGCCGCGTTGCAGCTATCTGTTTTTTTCCCTTTAATAGTTATTATTTGCCTTAGTGCCCAATTTTTCAAGAAAGCGACCATCAACATCGACCAACGCGTGAAGGTGATCATGACTTCCTTTCTATTGTTCCCCCTTGGATATTTCCTGATAAACTTCGAGGCGAGGTATCTTTGGTATATGGTTCCTTTGAGTATGGCCTTAGGGGCTATTTTACTGATGGAGAAGCCTTTTAAATTGAGACTATCTTACAAGGCGTTGTCCTTTATTTTCCCTTTATCATATCTTATTGTGCCCGCTTCAGGGCTGTATCAAATGTATGGCGCCGGTAAAATTGAATTTGATTTAGCTCAGAAAATGAAATCTTCTGGCATTCACGGCTCATTCACAGGCAATGTATCGCACCGGTTCATGGAGCGTTTGGCGTATTTCTCGGATAACCAATATTATTACATTCTGCCATTCAGTGATGGCAGAACGAGAACAGCCGGCATTTACAATGAACTAACTAAATATAAAGTCAACTATTATATTCACTACAAAACCGGGCCGACAGCATCTATTTTTGACGATATGGAGCTTTGTAATGACAGCTCTTTTGTCGCAGAAAATGCTAAACACATAAACGAGGTAAGATCCGGCGACTTCTCCCCATTAAATATTTACATTATTGCACATGAATGAATGACATAAACAGACGTGAACTTAATGGCGCGTTAGCCTTAACTTTTCACTTTTAACTTTTGACTTTTTAAAATACCTTTGCAGCCAAACCATAAAAAACATAATCATCTATATGTCAAACAAGATTCACGAATTATTAGGCGATAAGGCCGGTTATTATTTAGAGCATACCAGCAAAACTATAGACAAGTCGACTTTACATCTGCCTTCTCCTACCCATCTTGATGACGTGTGGTCACAAAGCAACCGCAATGTGCAGACATTGCGCAGCATTGGTACGCTTATGAACCATGGCCGCCTGGCAGGTTCTGGTTATGTGTCTATCCTTCCGGTAGACCAAGGTATAGAGCATAGCGGCGGTGCATCATTTGCTCCAAACCCAATTTATTTCGACCCTGAGAATATAGTGAAACTGGCTATAGAAGGCGGATGCAACGCAGTAGCTTCTACTTATGGCGTACTTGGCGCTGTAGCGCGTAAATATGCACACAAAATACCATTCATTGTAAAGGTGAACCATAACGAATTCCTCACGTACCCTAACAAGTTTGACCAGATCATGTTTGGCAATATAAAGGATGCGTGGAATATGGGTGCTGTAGCAGTGGGCGCTACCATCTATTATGGCTCTGACGAAAGCGCGCGCCAGATAGTGGAAGTGGCCAAAGCATTTGAGTATGCACATGAACTGGGTATGGCTACCGTGTTGTGGTGCTACCTGCGCAATAGCGGCTTTAAGAAAGACGGCGTAGACTACCATACCGCAGCAGACCTTACCGGGCAGGCCAACCACCTGGGCGTGACCATACAGGCAGATATCATAAAACAGAAATTACCAACCAACAATGGCGGTTACAATGCAATGAATGCGGGTGAAAATGCTAAAGCGTATGGCAAAACACATAAACTGGTTTACGAAAAACTAACTACCGACCACCCAATAGACCTTTGCCGCTACCAGGTAGCTAATTGCTATATGGGCCGCGTAGGGCTTATCAACTCTGGCGGAGAGTCTAAGGGCGCTACCGACCTGGCAGAAGCAGTAACAACTGCAGTAGTAAACAAACGCGCCGGCGGCATGGGCCTCATCAGCGGCCGTAAAGCATTCCAGAAACCAATGGGCGAAGGTGTGACCCTGCTGAATACTATTCAGGATGTATATCTTGATAGTTCAGTAACAATCGCTTAATAGTAGATAGTAGATAGTACTTTAGTACTTAGTAGATGCCGGGCGCAGTAGCGTCCGGCATTTTTGTGTCCGGGGCTCAGGGCGTCATCATTTTCACTATCTCTTCTCGCGATGCTTTAATATAGGCTAGAATATATTTTTTCTCAGCCGCATCAGGTTCGTTTGCCGCCAGCGTTTCCAGTATTTTGTTGCCATCAACCACGCCACCCAACATTCTTATCGTAAGTCCTTTATTGATAAGGTAGGTTTTCTGTTCACTACTGCCTGCGGGTGGTTCGGGCATAGTATCATATCGCTCCAGCAAATTCCTGAATGTGGACGTGGCGGCAACCTCATGGTCCATTCTAAACTGAAGTATCCCTTTGAAAAACAAAAGACTTGTTTCATGGGGAAAGATCCGCGTTATATCTGCAGTAGTAGCAATGGCGAGTTCAAACCAGTGAAGCTGGCATTGATACCCCAGTTTAGCCGCCCACGCCTCATAATATTGGCTGTCAATAGCGATGGCTTTATCCAGCAATTTTATCACCTCGCTCATCCTGTCGCTGGTAGAAGCAGTGGGCGCGTAGTCGTCATGCGCAATCTTATACAGTGTCTTTGCTTCATTCGGCACCTCGTGTTGATGCTGGCCATGGCAAAGAATGGAACTGAAGACAAATAAGGTTATGAAGAATACTCTCATGTGGCTGAAAAGTTTTCTAAAACTAACAATTCATAGGCGAAATAATTATTGAAAAAAGCCGATTCTACCATTCGTGGCCTGGTTTTTTATAGCATAGTCGTGTAACAATCTAAAACCACAAGATCATGAAACCTAATTGGAAATTAATCGGATTTGGAGTAGCTACAGCTGCAGTGCTCGTTTACCCTGCACTTAAACTGTATCAATTTATTATGGCGAAAAGGGCTGAATCTGATAAGCCGGAGGAAGACCACGAATTGAAAACCCAACGCATTCTGCATCATAGCAAGCACACACCCCATCACAGGGTTGCGCACAACTAATTCAATCGTTTTAGAATAGTTCCCTCAGCACATTATATATCACACCAGGCTTGCCCAATGTGTAAAAGTGCAGGACTTTTTCGCCATTTTCAAGTAGGTCGCGGCATTGCTGTAACAGCCATTCCGTGCCTACTTTTTCTCCGTCTGCTTCAGTCTTCGTTTTCATCATCTCCTTAGAAAGCTCTATGGGGATTTCCACATGAAACGAGCGTGGTACTGCGGTAAGTTGTTTTTTGTTGGTAAGTGGCTTTAATCCCGGTATTATGGGCACCTGTATGCCTTGGGCCCTGCACTGCTTCACAAAATTGAAATAATGTGCGTTATTATAGAAAAGCTGTGTAGTAATATAATCAGCTCCGAGGTCTATTTTACGCTTTAAATAGGAAATATCGGTTTCCATATTAGGCGCCTCAAAATGCTTTTCGGGATACCCGGCTACGCCAATACAGAAGTCGGTCTTTGCTCCGTCTTTAATTTCTTCTTCCATGTAGTGGCCGCTGTTTAGGTCTACTATCTGGCGCACAAGGTCTTCAGCAAAAGCATGGCCGTGAGGATCGGCCTTAAAAAATCCTTCACCTTTCGCCGCATCGCCTCTCAGGGCCAGCACATTCTTTATGCCCAGGAAGTCAAGATCTATAAGCGCATTCTCCGTCTCCGTTTTGCTAAAGCCGCCGCAAATCAGGTGTGGTATAGCTTCTACCTTATACTTATTCATGAGGGCGGCACAAATACCTACAGTGCCCGGGCGCTTGCGTATCTCTACCCACTCAAACGACCCATCATTGCGCTTCTTAGAGATCATCTCAGCGCGGTGATAGGTAACATTGATAAAAGCAGGATTAAACTCCATCAGCGGATTAAGATGGCTGTATATGGATTCTATGCTTTTACCCTTGGTAGGCGGCAATATCTCAAAAGAAACTATAGTGTCTTTAGCCTCGGCTATGTGTTGTGTTACTTTCATAATCTACAGGCGCAAAAGTATAATAAATCCTTAACTAAACTCCATGTGTGTTGCTATCAGGTTGCTATTGGCCCGTGCCAGCACATTGCCGTTCATATCATATACATGACATTCCACATTTATTATCTTTTTGCCAATTCTCAGCACTTTAGATTCTGCACGTAGCCTTTCTCCTTTTTTGATAGCGTACAGGAAGTCTACGTTTAGTGTAAGGGAAGTATAGTGCTGTTCAGCATCCAGGCTTACTACGGCCCAACCTATACTTTCATCTATCACCAGGCTCATCATACCGCCATGTATGTTACCGTATGGATTGGTCATTTCCTTGCGCACTTCAAGCGAAATTACAGATCGCCCTTTCTCAATTTCTTCCAGCGTCATCCCCAGCCAGTTTCCCGCTTCAGATCTCGAATCCTTTACTTCTTTCCCCTCATATGTTTCTTTTATCCAGTTCAGCACACCGCCGGCTGGCACATCTTTATAGCTCATGGTGCAAATATAAACCCATATCAAGCTTCGTAATTGCAGCAATTTCCTCTTTTACAGAAACCAAAAATATATTCACGTGCAAAAGTTCCTTTAGCAGTTTGTGGTTTTATATTTGTCTAATGGACAATTCTCCTTCGATCACCTCATCAAAATCCATACATCGGGCGTGGTCCATGTATGACTGGGCTAACTCGGCTTACAACCTGGTGATCACGTCTACGATATTCCCGGCCTATTATCTAGCTATAACCGCTAAAGAAGGCACCGCAAATGCCGACCAGGTATCTTTTTTCGGTGCACCGTTTAAGAATAGTGCCTTGCTCGACTATTCGATAGGGGCTGCATACCTTATCATAGCCCTTATCTCCCCTATTCTTTCTTCTATTGCCGACTATAAAGGCAATAAAAAGAAATTCATGCAGCTGTTCTGCTATATTGGATCTGCCTCGTGCTGTTGCCTATTTTTCTTCAAAAGCACTACGGTGGAACTTGGCATCATCTGCTCGGCGCTCGCTGCGCTCGGCTACTGTGGCAGCCTTGTTTTTTACAATGCGTACCTGCCGGAGATCTCCCTCGAAAAAGATCGGGACCACATAAGTGCTATGGGATTTGCCTACGGCTATATCGGTAGTGTATTGCTGCAGCTTATCTGTTTTTTGTTTGTCCTTAAGCCTGAATGGTTTGGCATTACCGATAGCACATTTGCCCCACGGTTATCGTTCCTGCTCGTAGGCCTGTGGTGGGCCGGCTTTGCACAGATCACTTTTTTCAAACTACCAAAAGGGCTACCTCTTGCAGATAAGCCCGGCCACTCTATTATTGCCAATGGCTTTTTTGAACTCAAGAAAGTATTCTCACAAATCAAAAAGCTAGGTGTGCTTAAAACCTACCTCATTGCTTTTTTCTTTTATAGCATGGGCGTGCAAACGGTGATGCTGGTGGCCACCCAATTTGGCAAAAAGGAGCTGAATCTTGAAACCAGCCAACTCATAGCCGTAATACTGGTTATACAGCTAGTGGCTATTGCCGGGGCATACATCATGTCAAAACTGTCAGATAAATATGGCAACCTGAGGGTATTACTCTTTGTTGTCATTATCTGGATAGCGGCATGTGTAGCCGCATACTTTACTTATACAGCTAATGAGTTTTACATGGTTGCGGCAGTGGTAGGCCTCATAATGGGCGGCATTCAGTCGCTGAGCCGCTCCACTTATTCCAAGCTGATGCCACCAACGCATGATACGGCTTCATTTTTCAGCTTTTATGATGTTACCGAAAAAGTGGCCATTGTAGTCGGTATGATCTCTTTCGGATTTATAGATAGTATTATGAATATGCGGAGTGGAGTTGTGGCATTGGTTACATTCTTTGCTGCCGGGGCAATCGTTTTGTATATTGCGATACGGAAACAGAGCGCCCTACAGATAGCGGGAAAATAAGCACTTTGGGGTTTTGACATTTAACTTTTGACTTTTATGAAATTACATACAATAAACGCAGGGTATTTTAAACTGGATGGCGGTGCCATGTTTGGTGTAGTGCCAAAATCTATGTGGAACAAGGCAAACCCTGCCGACGATAGCAATATGTGCTCCTGGGCGATGCGTTGCCTGCTCATTGAGCACGGCAACAACCTTATACTGATAGACAATGGTATGGGCACAAAACAGGACGAAAAATTTTTCAGCCACTATTACCCTCATGGCGAAGACAGCATTGAGTCAGGTCTTGCAAAGTGTGGCTTCACTACAGATGATATCACTGATGTATTCCTGACGCACCTTCATTTCGACCACTGCGGTGGCTCTATAAAGCGCGACGGAGACAAGCTGGTACCAACTTTTAAAAATGCCCTGTACTGGAGCAACCACCTTCACTGGGCCTCGGCCCTGAACCCAAATGAGCGTGAAAAAGCTTCTTTTTTAAAGGAAAACATCCTGCCCATAGAGCAAAGCGGAAAACTGCGCCTGATAGAAGTAGCCGATGGCGAAGAATGGCTGCCAGACATTCGTATACGCTACGTAAATGGCCATACGGATGCTATGATGCTGCCGCAGATAAAATACAACAATACAAATGTGCTTTTCTGTGCCGATCTTATACCAAGTGCCGCCCACGTATCATTGCCATGGGTAATGGCATACGATATGCGCCCGCTGGATACCCTGAACGAAAAACACAAACTGCTCAACGAAGCAGTGGCTAACAATTGGACCCTTTTCTTTGAGCACGACCCAAAAAACGAATGTTGCAGCCTGCAGCAGACAGAACGCGGTGTGCGCATAAAAGATATCTTTCCGCTCAGCGAAATAGATAGTAAAGTCGTAAGTAGTGCCTCATAAATCGTAAGTCCGCGATTGGGTAATTGCTACGTGATTTGGTCGAGACGCAATGAATTGTGTCTTGATACGACATCTGTATGCGACCTACATGAACTACTGCGCGGACTCATAACAAACGACTCCCGGACTTACGACTAAAGGTTGATCGTGAATGCCTTTTTGCTCTTGCCTCTATAGGTTATGGTGAAAAAGTACAGACCGTTGTGCAGCCTGTTCAGGTCTATAGTATTCTGTTCGGGTGTCAGGCGCATCTGCTTCATAAATTCGCCCTCTCCATTTGTTACTATTACCCAGGCTGGCCGGTTGGTAGCAGGTATGCCCGAAAAAATCGCTTTGCCATTGCTGAAAGACATATCTATGCCGTCAAACTCATTTACCGGCGCCATTAGCGCCTTGTTATATTTTTTCACCTCGCCGCCCCCATTCCACGAATTACTGCCCATTGCCATGGTTTGCGATTTTCCAATGCTGGCAATTGACACCATCGAACAAATTAAAATGATTTGTTTCATAAGCCTGATTTAAATTTAAAATCCTTACTTGTTTAGATGCCTCAAATGTATTTTGGGTTACACGGAAAGACTTACCACCAAAGGCGTGATTTGCATTTTTATAACTGCAAAATCGGGGTGAAAAAAGGGGGAGATCATTCTTAACCAGCAAAACAAATCTACCCAGATCGACCAGCGCATCTGGATAATGTAATTTTTTTGTACTTTTAAGAAAAACATACACTTCATGAAAAAAATTTCTACATTTTTATCTGCGCTCTTTTTGTTCGGAGCATATACAGGCAACGCCCAGGTGTTCTGGACTGAAAATTTTGATGGAGGTAGTACCGGACTACAGGTTAGCAGCTATACGAGCACAATCGGTCCCTGGACGCTCACGGCAAATGCAAGTTCTTCTTATTCAACGGAAGCCACCTACCCAAACCCATGGTACGTATCATGCGAAGAAGCAGGGCACGTGGCGGGCGAGTGCGGCACTACCTGCGCAACCGGCGCGGGACTTGGCTCAAGCCTCCATATAGGCAGTGATGCTGCGGTTCTTGGAGATATGGGTGCTTCCTATTTTAGTGGCGGCGCTTGCGCCGGCTCATCCTCATCATCTTCCTCTTCATTACCACTTTTGTGTATCACCACAAACAGACGAGCTGAATCGCCAACAATAAATTGCACAGGCAAATCCAATATCCTACTCAAATTTTATTACATAGAAGGCGGAGATGGAAGCATAGATGACGGCAGTGTTTGGTATTATGACGGGACCACCTGGAGCCTGTTGGTAAATACACCGAAGACCACGACTTGCGGCGTAGGCGGACAGGGGCTGTGGGCAGTAGATACTATCACCTTACCAGCCAGCGCAAATAATAATCCTAATGTCAAGATTGGCTTTTTTTGGGCGAATAATGACGATGCTTTTGGCACTGACCCTTCTTTCGCAATAGATAGCATTTCTTTAAGCACCGAAAGTGCTCCGGTTGCTTCGTTCTCCGGTACTGCCAGCACTGCATGCCAGGACAGCTGTATCACATTCACAAGCACCAGCACTGGCGCGCCCACTGCATTTAGCTGGTCAACTTCTCCGTCAGGCCCAACTATTGCAACTCCAGCAGGGAGCAGCACTGCTATTTGTTTCCCTGTGGCAGGCACCTATTCGGTTACGTTGACAGCGTCTAACGGCACAGGCTCAAGCTCTTCCACCACCCTAATAAATGTTTCCCCTACCCCACACCCGGTAATTACACAGTCAGGAAGCACGCTATCGGTTCCCACAGGCTACACTACCTACCAGTGGTATAGCGGGATCTCAGCCATCACAGGCGCTACTACTAATACATATATTACTCCCGCTCCAGGCTTATACGGAATTCTTGTAGATTCTGCAGGCTGTGCGGGTTTTGATACGTTAACAGTAAGCACACTTCACGCGAACACTGTAAAAAACACATCTTCTCTTTTCCAGGTAACTCAGCTTAGTGGCAACACTATTTCGATAAATAGTACAAAATCAGTGAGCGAAACTATAACCGTTTCTCTTTTTGACATCACAGGCCGTAAGATAATTGAAGAACAATGGAGCACAGGCACAAATGTGAAAGAGATCAACATCTCCGAACTTGCATCAGCCCAATACCTGATACAGCTTCGCAACCAGACCACATCGGTTACACTCAAGTGGGTGAAGCAATAGCCCGCGCAACAAAAAAAATAATGAAAAAAACTCCCGTACAGGAGTTTTTTTCATTATTGCCGGTTATCTGCCTTTTTATCCACACCGTGCATTTACAATCTTTGAATTCACTTTCATGCTTAATAGTCTAAGGTTATTTATTCTCATTCTGTTTGTTCCCAAATTACTATCCGCGCAATTTCTACCCACCGAAGGCGAGCAAGTAAATTACAGGATCATCGGTTTTTCTTATCCGCAGGAAAAAAACACGGCAAAGAAATACAAACTTGAATTTGCCGCCGGCAACTACAGTAGCGACAGCCTATTCAATCTAGGTATTTTCAAAACTGAAGTATGCTACAAAAGCACATCGATTCTTGAGTTGCCATATTTTGATAAAGAATATACCTGGCGGGTGGTGTATTACAATAAGAACGGTAGTCAGTCAAAGAGTAAGCTGCAGCATTTCAGCACGGGCTATTTTCGCGGCATCGACACTTGCAATATTCGCTTAAAGATATTGAAGCCTGCCGTTAAATATAAGGACGACTATGTTTTTATTGATGGCAGCAACGTATTGTATGATATGAAGGGCAACCCTGTATGGTATCTACCAATGCAGAAAAGAGAAGACAAAAGCAATGCCCAGATACGCGACCTGAAAACCTCCCCGCAAGGCACAATTACCTTCATGCTTAACCAGCATGCTTACGAGATGAACTATAATGGAGATACGCTCTGGAGAGGCCCGGATGACGGGGCTGTAAATGGAGAAGATTCGGAGCGCTATCATCATGAAATGACGAGGATGTCAAATGGACATTATATGATATTAGGTACGGAACATGTGTTTTGGGATCACGTTGTAAAGCCGGTAGATTCCAGTTTCTCGGTTGATGGAGATGAGCCTAAACCCCTTGGAACTACTCCTGCCCAGAGAAAAAAGACACCGTTTGGAACGATAATTGAATACGACGAAAAGGGCAAAGTAGTATGGTCCTGGAAGTCATCCGGTTATTTCATGAACTCCGATGTCGTCAATTTTATGCCCGAAGGGATGTCCAAAGTCATTGATGTTCATGAAAACGCGTTTTTTTTCGATGAAAAGGATAGCGTAATATATTTGAGCTTCCGAAATATTTCCCGCATTTTAAAGATCAAATACCCCGAAGGAAACATAGTAAATACCTACGGCGAAATTTTCAAACCAGGGATTCCGCCTTCAGGGAATGGATTGTTCTGCGATCAGCATGGCATAAGGCGCTCGAAAGAGGGCCATTTGTACCTATACAATAACAACGCATGTAATGATGCAACCGCTTTACCCACTATCCTAATTATGGATGAAGACAAGGGGGGTAAAGATAGCCTGACTAAAATCTGGGAGTATCAATGCAACATTGAAGGAATAAATGTGAGTCCCTTATTAAAAAAAGCCTGGGCGAAAAAACAATTGCTAAGACAAACGCAAAAAGAACTTAAGTCGCTAAAGGGCTCATTGCTCCATGTTACAACCGGGGGCAACGTAATAGAAATGCCTGACAAATCTATTTTTGCATGCATGAATGCGCAATATGGAAAGATATTTATCGTTACCCGTGATAAAAAAATACTTTGGGAGGCGATACCCGAAAAATACAATCAGGGAGATGATCAATGGTATATTACTTCAAATCAATACCGCGCTAGTATCATTACCCCAAAAGAACTTCATCGCCTTATTTATAATAGTATGAACGTGCGAAATCAGTAAGGTTTGATACAAATCAACGAAAAAACATAAATAAATAAAAATATACAAATGCGGTATCCACACCTGTGGATACTAATTTTGAATTTTTACTTTTGAAATGCAATTGCCAGCCCTTACCTTTGCGCAAAATTTCACCCC
The DNA here is from genome assembly GCA_947446645.1 of Chitinophagaceae bacterium. Taxonomy (GTDB): domain Bacteria; phylum Bacteroidota; class Bacteroidia; order Chitinophagales; family Chitinophagaceae; genus Nemorincola. Next base: position 39,138 of record CANFHA010000014.1, read on the forward strand.
CGATCAAAGTTCGGGATTACTTTATATAACTGATACTTATGCCAAACGTTGGTAAAATCAAACAAATTATCGGGCCGGTTGTGGACGTTTATTTTGGTGGCGGGAGCAAGCTTCCTGAAATATTTAATGCGCTGGAACTGACCAGGGAAAATGGAGACAAATTAGTGCTTGAAGTACAGCAGCACCTTGGCGAGGACAGTGTTCGCGCCGTGGCTATGGATGGTACCGAAGGTCTTGTACGCGGCACAGAAGTCCGTGACACAGGTAAAGCTATAGCTATGCCAGTTGGTGAGCAGATCAATGGCCGCCTGTTTAATGTTACCGGCGATGCTATCGATGGTCTTCCCGCTCCTGATAAAACTAATGGCCGTCCTATTCACAATAAGCCGCCAAAGTTTGAAAACCTGAGCACTTCATCAGAAATATTATATACTGGTATCAAAGTAATCGACCTTATCGAGCCTTATGCAAAGGGTGGTAAGATCGGTCTGTTTGGTGGTGCGGGTGTAGGTAAAACCGTACTGATCCAGGAGCTGATCAACAACATCGCCAAAGCGTATGCCGGTCTTTCGGTATTTGCAGGTGTAGGTGAGCGCACACGTGAAGGAAATGACCTGATGCGTGAAATGATCGAAGCAGGCATCGTAAAATACGGTGACAAATTTAAACATAGTATGGAAAGCGGCGGCTGGGATCTCAGCACCGTGGACATGAATGAACTTAAAGACAGTAAAGCAACTTTCGTATTCGGACAGATGAACGAACCACCCGGAGCACGTGCACGTGTGGCCCTTTCAGGTCTTACCGTTGCGGAATATTTCCGTGATGGTGATGGCACTGGTAAAGGAAAGGACATCCTGTTCTTCGTAGATAACATCTTCCGCTTCACACAGGCAGGTTCTGAGGTGTCGGCCCTTCTGGGTCGTATGCCATCGGCCGTGGGTTACCAGCCTACGCTGGCTACCGAAATGGGTCTGATGCAGGAACGTATCACATCTACCAAGAATGGTTCGATCACTTCCGTACAGGCCGTTTACGTACCCGCGGATGACCTTACCGATCCGGCTCCGGCTACAACCTTCGCCCACCTGGATGCGACAACCGTACTCGATCGTAAGATCGCTGACCTTGGTATCTATCCGGCGGTTAACCCGCTTGAGTCTACATCGCGTATCCTCACCCCGATCATTGTTGGTGATGCACACTATAACACAGCAAACCGTGTGAAGCTGATATTGCAGCGCTACAAGGAGCTCCAGGATATCATCGCTATCCTTGGTATGGATGAGCTGAGTGAAGAAGACAAGATGACCGTGGCGCGTGCACGTAAAGTACAGCGCTTCCTGTCTCAGCCGTTCCACGTTGCCGAGGCGTTCACAGGTCTTAAGGGTGTGCTGGTACCGATCGAAGAAACGATCCGTGGCTTCAACATGATCATGGATGGTGACGTAGACGAAATACCGGAAGCGGCGTTCAACCTGGTTGGTAACATCGATGATGCTATCGCAAAGGGTAAGAAACTGATGGAGCAGGCTAAGAGTTAATCTGAAAATTTGAAAATGTGCTCCCGATAGTTATCGGGATAAAATGCACATCATTAACTAATTCAATTTTCAAATTTTCAGGTCACTAAATTTTCAAATTGCAACATGACATTAGAAATATTAACACCAGAGCATAAAGTATTTAGCGGCGACGTTTATGGTATCCTACTTCCAGGCACTGAAGGTGCTTTTGAGATACTTGACAGGCACGCACCTATGATAGCTTCGCTTGGTAAAGGCAAAATGAAAGTGCTGAAGGATAAGACGCATACGCAGACTTACGAGATCTCTGGTGGCTTCATCGAAATGCTGAATAATAAAGCTTCGGTCCTTATCGAAGATGCTACAGCACTGGATTAATTTCTGCTTTTCAAACATTAAAAAATGCCGGGCTTGCCCGGCATTTTTTATGCCTGAAAATATCCTTATATCTTTACCCCGAGATAACAAATCAGTCACAAATCAGTCACGTATATCGTGCTATTTATCAATATATTTGTGTGTACCTACACTATTACTCGCATAATTTAATTTATGAAGAAAATACATTTTTTATTACCTCTTATCGCAGTTCTGCTTTACGTTATATTATCCAGTTCATCCGGAGGTGTAGGTTCTTCCTCCGGGGCCGAGCGTACAGGTGCAACTGGCATAGCAGGATGCGGAGCCGGCTGCCATAGCGCGTCTGTCACAGCAACAACAACCATTGGGTTGACGGTGATTGAAACGGCTACGGGCCTGCCAGTAACCACCTATGTTGCGGGGCGCAACTACACAGTGCGGATGAACGGCTCGCAAACCAGTTCAACACTTACATTACCACGATTCGGTTTTCAGATATCGGCAGTAAAAACAGTCACCCATACCGCGGGGTCAGGAACGCTTACAGCTACAGCGGGCACGCATACCGTAACCGCCGCAGGTTTAAAAATAGTAGAGCAATCTACAGCCCTTACAGGTGCTTTTGTATCAGGTACCGGGGGGGCCGGAACTACCTACAGCGTATCTGCTACCTGGACAGCCCCTGTGGCAGGGTCTGGCGGCGTCACTTTCTTTTCTGTCATAAACGCAGTAAATGCTAACGGAGGACAGGATGCAAGCGACAAATGGAACACGACCAATCTTGCAATAACAGAACTAACCGATATTTCGGGCATATCAAGTGTATGCGTTGGTTCGCCCATAACACTGACTGATGTTACGCCCGGAGGTACGTGGTCTGGAGGGAGCGGTTTTGCGACAGTCGCGGGGTCCGGCACCTCGGCCACAGTAACCGGGTCCATCGCAGGCGTAGCAACTGTGTCCTATACGCTAGGGGGCAGCACTGTGACTAAGACAGTTTCTGTCAATGCGTTGCCGGCGGTACCGGGCTCACCTACCGGAACACAAATAGTGTGTGCAGGTGCGAGTACTTCATTTTCCGATGCAACACCGGGTGGTACATGGAGTAGTTCAAACCCATTGCTGGGTTCTGTAAATTCTTCAGGTATTGTTACAGGGATAACAGCCGGTACAACCGTGATAAGCTATAGTGTGACGAATAGTTGCGGCAATTCATACTCCGTAGTAGTCGTTACCATTAATCCCTTGCCACTTACCCCCGGCCCCGTCAATGGCACACCAACGGTTTGCGTTGGCAACATTACCAACCTTACCGACGCGGTTCCGGGCGGAACCTGGACCAGCGTTGGTCCCAACGGCACTATCGGCCCGTCGGGCAATTTCTATGGTATCAGCCCCGGTACTGCCACAGTAAGCTATACAGAGACGAATAGCTGCGGCAGCATTGCTGCAACCAGGGTGGTCACTATTAACCCTCTGCCCGTAACACCTGCTGCAATATCCGGTACACTTTTTTTATGTGCAGGGGCAACGACACCGCTGTCAAATGTAACAGCTGGAGGCTTATGGACAAGTACTAACCCTGGAGTAGGCTCAGTAAATTCATCAGGGTTGGTGACCGGTATCACGGCAGGAAGTACTACGATCAGCTATACTGAAACCACGGTTTGTGGCAGTGTAGCATCTACAGCAGACGTTACCGTTAACCCACTTCCGTCAGTTCCTTCTGCAATATCAGGAACACTTTTAGTATGCGCTGGTGGATCAACCACCTCACTAACAGACGTAACAAGTGGTGGAATATGGTCAAGCACAAACCCGGCAATTGGCTCCATTAGCACCTCAGGTGTAGTCACAGGGATCAGCTCGGGAACTACGACTATCAGCTATACCGCGTCTAATAGCTGCGGTAATGCAGCCGCTACAAGAATCATCACAGTTAACCCTTTACCAGCCATACCCTCCCCTATTTCCGGCTCGCTTTCGGTTTGCGTAGGAGCAGCAACGCCTCTTACAGACGTGGTAACCGGTGGCACCTGGAGTTCTGCAAACCCGGGTGTCGGCACCGTAAGTGCCTCAGGCATTGTAACAGCTACCGGGATTGGAACCACAACAATTAGTTATATTATTTCAAACGGTTGCGGCAGTAATTCTGTGGCCGCTGAGATCACTGTAAACACATTGCCAGCTGCCCCAACATCCATATCCGGCACAGCTTCACTGTGTGCAGGTGGAACTACCCCACTCAGCAATGCTACTGCCGGTGGGGTATGGACGAGCACTAATCCATCAGTGGGTACAGTGGGTACGTCTGGTATTATCACTGGTATTGGCACCGGCACCACCACTATTAGCTATACGCTAACAAACGGTTGCGGCAGCACCGCAGCAATGCTCGTTGTCACAGTGAATCCATTGCCCACCACTCCCGCGGCGATATCGGGCACACGCAGCGTATGCGAAGGCGGAGCCACTACTTCGCTCAGCGATGTTACCGCAGGCGGAATATGGAGCAGCGTGAACACGGCTATCGCAACAATTGGCACCTCAGGGCTCGTTACCAGCGTTAGTGCAGGAACGACAACAATAAGCTATACTATCACAAACAGTTGCGGCAGCACAGCGGCAGTTGCAATAGTCACGGTCAACTCTTTCCCTGTTACACCTGCAGCCATTACAGGATCAACTATAGTTTGTGCAGGCGCCGCAAACACGCTCACAGATGCCACCGCAGGCGGCACATGGAGCAGCACCAATACCGGCATCGCTGCGGTTGGAAGTACAGGTATCGTTACCGGACTGGCGGGTGGTACTTCCACCATCAGCTACGCGCTTACCAATAGTTGCGGCAGCACGGCAGTGGCAACTGATGTTACTGTCAATCCACTACCAGTTTCCCCTGCCCCTATTTCCGGTGCTGCCGCCATATGCCTACCTGGTACCACATCTTTAAGCGATGCTACTACGGGGGGCTCATGGAGCAGCAGCAACACTAGCGTAGCTTCCATAGGCACTGACGGCCTGGTAACCGGCATAGCTGCTGGCACCACCATTATCAGTTACGCAGCGTCAAATAGTTGTGGCACTCTCGCTGCGACCGTTGCAGTTATCGTAAGCTCCGGCCCTGTTACCCCAGCCAGCATCTCGGGCGTGCTCACTTTGTGTAGCGGAGGCGCTACTACAGCGCTTAGTAACCCTACCCCTGGTGGCACATGGAGCAGCAGCAATTCAGGGGTAGCAACCATTGGCACATCCGGCCTTGTTACCAGTGTCAGCGTGGGTACAACGACAATAAGCTATACAGAAACAAACGGCTGTGGCAGCATAGCTACAAGCGCTATAGTCACTGTAAATGCGTTACCCACTACTCCCGCAGCAATAACGGGCACAGCCACTCTATGTGCCGGAGGCGGAACCACTTCGCTTACCGATGCTACTGGTGGCGGCAGCTGGAGCAGCACTAATACAAGCATAGCTACTGTTGGCAGCACTGGCATCATAACAGGGATAAGCCCAGGCACATCTGCTATCAGTTATACTGAAAGCAATAGCTGCGGAGCGATTGCCGCAACAAGAGTCGTTACAGTAAATCCACTCCCCGCTGTTCCTGCCGCAATTTCCGGTATAACAGCCCTATGCGATGGCGGTGCGACTACTACGTTCAGCGATGCCGTTACTGGAGGCACGTGGACCAGCACCAATACGGGCGTGGCTGTTGTGGGAACTTCCGGCATTGTCACTAGTATTAGTGCAGGCACATCAACCATAAGTTATACATTAACAAACAGTTGTGGTACCCTGGCTGCTACGGTCAATGTTACTGTCAATCCGCTGCCTGTAACTCCATCACCCATATCTGGTACAACCACACTCTGCGCAGGCGGCACAACAACCCTCACAGATATTGTTACAGGTGGCTCATGGACGAGCACTAACACCAGTGTTGCAACCATAAGCACTTCCGGCATTGTATCTGGCATAAGCGGTGGCACCTCAGTCATTAGCTATACAAGTTCAAATGGCTGCGGCAGCGCCGCTGTGACCACACTGGTGACCGTCAATCCATTGCCATCCGCCGGAACTATTACTGGTCCGGCTGCAGTATGCACTGGCGGCAACATCACGCTTACGGATGCTGTAACCGGTGGCACCTGGATGATTACAAATTCAAATGCTGATGTCTCCCCGCTGGGCCTGGTTACGGGCAATGTCAATGGCATTGATACTGTTTTATATATTATAGTTAATAATTCGTGTGGCGCCGATACAGCTCGGAAAGCGATCACAGTTTCAAACACCGCCTTTGCAGACCCGATCTCCGGTTCCACACTGGTTTGCATTTCTGCCCCATCTACCCTGTCTGATGACATCAGCGGCGGCACATGGAGCAGCAGTAATACCTCTATTGCCACAATTGGCTCATCGACAGGTTTGATCTCAGGCATAACTGCAGGCACAGCGAATATCACCTACACCGTTACTACAGGCTGTGGGACAGCTTCAACTTCGATAATAGTTACCGTTACCACACTTCCTGTGCCCCCGGCTGCCATCACTGGTACTGCAACACTGTGTGCCGGCGGCGCAACAACAGCACTCACCGATATCACTTCAGGCGGTGTCTGGAGCAGTGCTAACTCTTCCATAGCCACGGTAGGAAGCTCAGGTCTTGTAACAGGTTTAAGCGGTGGCACTACCACGATCAGCTACACTACTACTACCGCTTGCGGCAGCGCAGCAGCTACCCGTGTAGTAGTTGTAAATCCATTACCTCCTGTACCCGCAGCTATTTCCGGTTCAGCATCTGTATGCCAGGGGTTCTCGACAACGCTCAGCAATACTACTCCCGGCGGCATTTGGAGCAGCACCAACCCTGCAACTGGTACTGTAGGCAGCACGTCAGGTATAGTAGCAGGATTACTGCCAGGCACCACTACAATCAGCTATACAGAATCTAACGGCTGCGGCACGTTAGTGGCTACAGTAGTTGTTACGGTCAATACTATACCCGCCCCTATACTTGGTACAGCCAGCGTATGCACAGGCGCTACAACCCCGCTCAGCGACGCCAGCAGCGGGGGCCGTTGGAGTAGCAGCAATGCCGCTGTGGGCTCTATAGGCTCATTGTCGGGCATTGTCTCAGGTATCACTGCAGGCACCACCTTTATCACATACACATCGGCCGCCGGTTGCCGTACTACTATAGTTGCATCCGTGAATCAGCAACCGGGAATAATTACGGGGGCGGTTGTCACTTGTCCGGGGAATTCTGCAGTATTATCAGACCCCACTCCAAGCGGCCGCTGGAGCAGTAGCAACGCAGCTATAGCTACTGTGGGGTCAATCACTGGTATCATATCGGGCGTGTCCGCCGGTTCAGTCGTTATTACCTACCAGCTTCTTGCAGGCGGTTGTTTTTCCACATTTATCGAAACGGTAAACCCACTGCCAGGTACTATAACTGGCTCTACAAATATTTGCTCCGGCCTTACTTCTGCATTAACAGAAAGCAGCACAGGCGGCTTATGGAGTAGTAGCAACACTGCGGTAGGAACCGTTGGATCGACATCTGGTATAGTATCTTCACTTTCTGCCGGCACAACAATTATTACATATGCACTACCTACCGGTTGCATAGCTACTACAGTTGTTACTGTTACACCTCAGCCCACTGCTATATTAGGCTCACCTATAGCCTGCGCCGGTGCCACAACAGTTCTGTCAGATGTAGTACATAGTGGCATCTGGACTAGTTCAAACACCTCGGTTGCCTCCGCAGGCTCTGTGACAGGTATTATTACAGGTGTTTCTGCAGGAACGGCCATCATAACCTACCAGTTGGGAGCAGGGTGCTTCGTTACCACTATCCAGACTGTTAATCAATCGCCATCCGCCATTACAGGCATGTCTGCCGTATGTGCCGGTTCTTCCTCTGCACTAAGTAATGCGGTAACTGGTGGCACATGGAGCAGTAGCAATACCACGGTAGCAACCATTACTTCCACTTCAGGCGCTTTAACGGGTCTGGTGGCCGGCACATCTTTCATAACCTACGCTCTGCCGACCGGTTGCAGAACTGTTACAGTAGCCACGGTTAACCTGCAGCCGGGTGCGTTACTGGGGAGCTTACAAGTTTGCTCCGGGTCCAATACTATTTTATCAGATGCTCCCGGGTCAGGTACCTGGAGCTCGGGCAATACCGCTATAGCCGCAGTCGGTTCAATAACTGGCATCGTATCAGGCATATCGGCAGGTACTGCTGTGATCACTTATCAGCTCGCTGCAGGTTGTTTCAGCACAGCTATCGAAACAGTAAACACCACGCCTGCTGCCATTTCCGGCACCACGAATATCTGCGCAGGTGCCGCCACAACGCTAAGTAATACCATTACCGGCGGTTCCTGGGCCAGCAGCAATATTACAGTTGGCACCATTGGTACATCTGGCATTTTATCCGGCCTGGTAGCCGGCACTACCAATATCACCTACACCTTACCCACTGGCTGCCGGACCACTACCGTGGCTACGGTGAACCTGCAGCCCGGCGCTATCCTCGGCGCTGCATCAGTTTGCGAAGGCACGACTGCGATTCTTTCTGATGCGCCGGGTTCCGGTACCTGGAGTAGCAGCACTACATCTGTTGCAACCATAGGATCTGTAACCGGTATAATATCTGCAGTATCAGCGGGTACCTCGACAATTACTTACCAGCTTCCCGGCGGTTGCTTCAGCACCATTACCGAAACTATTAACGCTGTGCCTGCTGCCATCTCCGGCATTGCCACTGTTTGTGCAGGTAATACCACGACACTCAGCAATACTGCTGCAGGAGGCACATGGTCCAGCAGCAATAACGCTGTAGCTACTATAGGTGCATTGTCAGGCAGCCTTTCCGGGCTCGTCAATGGCACTACTTCTATTTCCTACACGCTCCCCTCCGGTTGCAAAACCAGCATCATCGCTACCGTAAATCTGCAACCAGGCTCTATCCTTGGCGCGTCATCCGTTTGCGAAGGAGTGAATACCACGCTTAGCGACATACCCGGCACAGGAACATGGATAAGCAGTAATCTGGCAGTTGCCACTATTGGATCTGCATCCGGCATTATCTCCCCAATTGCCGCCGGCACTACATCAGTTACATACACGCTATCATCTGGTTGCTCAAGTGTACGTATTGAAACAGTAAATCCACTACCTGCAGCGATTACAGGTACGCTCCATGTTTGCGCAACCGCCACTACAATATTGACCGATGACGCAACGGGAGGAGTATGGAGCAGCAGCAATATCGCAGTTGGTTCCATCGACCCTGCATCAGGCATTCTTTTTGGTTTAGTGGCTGGCACTACTAATTTGACCTATACCCTACCTACTGGTTGCAAAACGGCATCTGTAGCTACCGTTAATCCTCAGCCTGGCATCATATCAGGCGCCTCCCATTTCTGCTCCGGTACCACAACCACCTTGTCTGATCTACCTTCATCAGGCGGCACATGGAGCAGCAGCAATGTGGCTGTAGCTTCTATAGGTTCCGTAACTGGGTTGGTTAGCGCATTGTCTGCCGGTACTACAGTAATTACTTTCCAGCTACCCGCAGGTTGCTTCACCACTGCAACAAAAACTGTGGATCCACTACCCGCAGCAATTGGAGGAATTACCTATGTATGTGAAGGAGCGATTACTACACTTACAAACGATACAACGGGCGGCTCATGGAGCTGCAGTAACATTGCTGTTGGTACGATCGATGCGACATCGGGAGTGCTCACCGGAGTATCCCAAGGCACGACTGTGGTTACGTATGCGCTTTCAGCAGGTTGCGCAGTGTCGTCGGTTATCACTGTAAATCTGCAACCTGCCACAGTGCTTGGCGCTGGCAGTCTCTGTACCGGTTCTACCTACGTACTTTCAGACATCACCCATAGCGGCTTGTGGACAAGTAGTAGTACTTCTGTTGCAACCATCGGTTCGGTTACCGGCATTATTTCCGGCCTTTCTGCAGGCACTGCCACAGTTACCTACCAGCTAGCCGGCGGCTGTTTCAGCCTCGCAGTAGAAACGATTGATCCACTCCCGGCTGGTATCAGCGGCAATACGCGGGTTTGCAGTGGCGCGTCCATCACCCTCTCAGATATTACGCCCGGAGGCTCATGGTCGGTAAGCAATAATACTATCGGCTCTATTGATGCTGTTTCGGGTGTCTTTAACGGCTTGATTCCCGGTACTACTACAGTTACCTACACCTCATTGGCAGGGTGTTCTACAGCTCTGATCACAACGGTTTATGTGCAACCCGCTCAGATTGGGGGCAATGCTAATGTTTGCCCTGGTTCCGTTGAGGTACTAGCAGACAGCGTGCATGGAGGCTTATGGACCAGCAGCAATAGTGATATTGCAACCGTTGGATCTGTCACCGGTATCGTTAATGTTCTGGCAATGGGCAGCGTCACAATTACCTATACCATGCCAGGTGGCTGTTTCAGCACCATCCTGTTGTCAGATACTTGTTCTACCGGCGTAGTTTCTGTTGCCGTTGCAGAAAACATGAGCATCTTCCCTAACCCGAACACCGGCACATTTACGATCAGAGGTTCATTTGAGACCACCGGAGATGTGTATGCCGAAGTAACCGGTGTGGATGGAAAGTTGATTTACATGGATAAAGTAGACGTTAACAATGGCCAGATCAATAAGGAGATCATACTCGATAACGCTCTTGCAAGCGGGATGTATCTGCTGCGATTGCAATCTGTGAACTTTATTGATGTAATCCATTTTATTATAAGTAAATAGTTTTGTCATATTTGTTCGCTTTTATATTTTACCCCTAAATTCTATCGATTTACGAAAATGTTAATAACATGTTATTAAAATCATTACCTTTGATACAGATAGCTGTTAGTAGCTGCCACCACTGATATTATACCCCTAAATTGAAATTTGTTGTTATGGTACATACCATGGAATGGAAAGTCTATTTAAAGGTTGAAGAGCTACATATAGGCACGCATGATTGCCCGGCGGTGCATATTGATCATATTGCGGAAGAGCTCTCTGCACCTAAGGAGACGATTGCCGAATGTTTTACCGCGTTACATATACTTGACCTGATCGCGTTTTATGATACCGATAAAGAGTGGGTAGTACCTGCAAGTTCACTGAGCCAGTCACCGGCAGCAGTCTAAAGCGGTTTCTCCGTTGATATGCTTTATCTTTGCAGCCATAAAGCTACCATCAGCAATGTATTATATAAACACTTCGTCAACACGGTTTATCGTCATTAAACCTAAATGCAGCCTTCATTACAATAGATTTTCAGCTATATGCTTTTTCCATATTATCGTTAGCGCAGTATTAGGTCTATCGTCATTTACTTCCCACGCACAGACTGTAAACGATCATAAATACAAAGTTCTATTTCTAGGCAACAGCTATACTTATGTAAATAACCTTCCGTTGATAACGGCAAATGTAGCTACCTCGACAGGAGATACGCTTGTTTATGATGTCAACGCCATCGGCGGTTATACGCTGCAACAGCATTCGGTTGATGCCACATCATTAGCAAAAATAGCCACAGGCGACTGGAATTACGTGGTACTGCAGGAACAGAGCCAGTTGCCATCTTTCCCTCCCGCGCAGGTAGCTACCGACGTATTCCCCTATGCAAAACTGCTAGACAGTGTAATACATCACGATAACTCCTGCGGACGTACGATGTTCTACATGACATGGGGAAGGGAATTTGGCGACACGTCAAATTGTGCTTCCTGGCCACCGGTGTGCACCTACAGCGGCATGGACAGCATGCTGTATCTACGCTATATGATGATGGCTGATAGTAACAACGCATTAGTTTCTCCGGTTGGTGCAGTAAGGAGGTACATCATAGAACACTACCCTTCTATACAGCTCTACCAGGCAGATGAAAGTCACCCATCAGAAGCCGGCACTTATGCGGCGGCGTGCACCTTCTACACAGCTATTTTTAAAAAGGATCCAACACACATCACTTACAATTTCAGCTTGTCCGATTCAGATGCAGCACACATCAGGCTGGCAGCAAAGCTTATCACTTATGATAGCCTCGCAAAATGGCATATAGGACAATACGATGCCGCTGCCCAGGCTACCTACACCGTAACGGGCAATTCTGTAGCGTTCTCCAATACATCAGCAAATGCCACCTCATATGTCTGGAACTTTGGCGATGGTAATACATCCACACTTACCAGTCCCACAAACACTTACAGCTCACTGGGCGTTTACACCGTCACCCTCGCAGCTATAAATTGCGGAAAGAGCGATACACAACGGATCGTTGTCAACCTTTTTCCCCTCGGCATTAGCAATCAGTACGCTCTGCCTGGCACCTTCACAATAGCGCCAAATCCTGCGCATAATTCACTGTGTGTTCAATCGCAGGAATTCCGCCAAGCTAATTACGCTATCCACGTGATCAACACAGTTGGCCAAACACTGATCACTTTACTTACAGACAAAAATGAATCTCAGAAAATAAATATTGCGGGAATTCCTGCAGGCTTCTATGTGCTTACTTTTTCCTCCGGGGAGCAATCATATCGAACTACATTTATTAAGAACTAACATGCAGGTAATGTCATACAATCTGCGAATAAGTTTTAAAAATCGCATTTGACATTTGTTTTAAATTATACAGCCCGGGGAGACCCGGGCTGTATAATTTAAAAAGGTAAAACACGCAACACGTGCAATATGAGCGGACAGTTAATTAGTCTGATGCATATACTCCAACAGAGGCTTTGTTCCTAAAGCAGGGTCCGGATTTTTCAGCGCCTGGTAACCAGATAGTGTACTGGCAAATGACGTCCACAACGTTAAAGGCAGGTAGTTTAGGGACAACCTTTTATCAGCCTTCGCCGAAACGAGCAGGCTCGCTATGGCAAGTACTGTGTCGGTCATCGTCCACACATCAGCCAGCACGGGACTCTTCTTTTTAAAATAAACGTAGTTAAATGAGAAAAACACTACCCATATACCAGCCTGCAGCCACAATAGCTTCTTCTTTTCAGGCAGGTCGGATTCTATAATCCTCCGTAACGCCTGCAAAAGAAAATAATTATTAATGGTCCATGCCGGGCCAAACACCCATGCCGGTGGCGACCATGGAGCTTGCTCGAGATCGTTTGTATAAACTTTTCGTTGCTTTTTTGACGACATCAGCGCTGAAAGACTGCCCAGTGCAGACACAGCGACAGCTATCAGCGCCACCTGCCACCACTTTAATTTTATGCTCATTGTTTCAGTTTTCATAGTGTAGTATTTTTTCAAACTACATCTTAAAAAACGGTGCCAATACGGTATGCCATAGCCTAGCACATTGCGAAGGGCTTATATTGTAGAAAAAATAAAAATGCAATAACGTCCATTACCTTTGAGCTTTGCGTATTTGCGATGAATATTTAAATATTAACAGGTCAGGGAGATCAATCAAACAAAACTTGCATGGTATTCTAACGATGGAACAACTAATGAAGAATACGACCTACGACAAAACTGACTTTTTAAAGCAGGGGTTTATTGCTGGTGAATATGAAAAATGCACCTTTATCAACTGCACTTTCGCAAACGCAGACCTGTCTGAAATTATTTTTTGGGAATGTAGATTCGAAGCGTGTGATTTGAGTCTTGCAAAACTTTCCAAAACTTCATTTCGTGACGCTATTTTCGCTGATTGTAAAATGCTTGGACTCCGTTTTGAGGATTGCAACAAATTTGGGCTAAGTATCAGTTTCGACAACTGCATACTTAGTCATTCCTCCTTTTACCAGCTAAAATTAAAGAATACCATTTTCAAAAACTGTCGGCTCAATGAAGCAGATTTTTCTCAGTGCGACCTTACCAACGCGATCTTTGAAAACTGCGATCTTGCCGGTGCCACTTTTGATAATACCAATCTTGAAAAAGCAGACTTGCGCACAGCCCAGAACTACTCAATAAACCCGGAACTAAATAAGATAAGAAAAGCCAGATTTTCGCTTGCTGGCGTAGAGGGGCTTTTACACAGGTACGACATTGAAATTGAGTCCTGATTTGCTAAGCAACCAGTTTGCACTACACCCCGGCCGCGCTTATTTCCTTCACCTGCCCCTGCTCTACTCTCACTACCCGTGCGGGGTACTTTTGTATAATAGTATAGTCATGTGTAGCCATAATAAACGCCGTCTGAAAATCGCGGCATATATTGAACAGTAGCTGCATTATTTCATCAGTCGTGTCAGGATCCAGGTTCCCGGTAGGCTCATCCGCAAGTATCAGCTTTGGGTTATTGAGCAAGGCCCGCGCTATGTCCACACGCTGCTGCTCCCCGCCTGACATTTCGTGAGGCATCTTACTACCCTTATTCTTTAACCCCACTTTTGTCAGCACATTCTCAATCTTCTCCTTCATCAGCGCCTTATCTTTCCAGCCAGTCGCCTTCAATACAAACTCAAGATTGTCATATACATCCCTGTCCGTCAACAACCTGAAGTCCTGGAACACAATGCCCAGGTTTCTCCGGAGCAACGGTATTTTTTGCCAGGTGAGATCTTTAAGATCAAATCCAGCTACATTGCCCTGCCCTTCCTTAAGATAAATATCACCATACAGTGTCTTCAACAGGCTTGACTTACCGCTGCCCGTTCTTCCTATCAGGTAAATAAATTCACCTTTATCTACTTCCAGGTTCACATTACTAAGTATCAGGCTATTGCCCTGGTATATATTAGCCTGCGATAGTGATACTATATTCTGGTCCATGCAAATGCCATTTCAAACAAAGATAAGTGATGCTGCTAAAAAAAACGTGGCTGCTCAAAGAGAGCAGCCACGTTTTTAACGATAATTCCAAATATTAATACACTACAAGTTTCTTAGTCTGCGACTGGCTGCCGGTAGTTACTGTTACCAGGTACATACCTGCAACAGATATTGTAGCATGTGGTACCAGGATACGCACTTCACTGCCAGTCATTTGCTCGCTTGTGGAATAAACAACTTTGCCCGTAAGATCAGTAACGATCACTTTAGCAGTTTCGTTGTCAGCATCTTTCACAACCACGTAAGCGTCACCGCCTGTTGGGTTAGGCACAATAACAACTTCAGCGTTAGCAAGTTTTACCATGTCCACGTCAGCAGGTATGCGGCTGAAATGAATACGGTCCATGTAGAAATCGTTTCCGCTGCTGTATGGCTGTCCGAAATATGGATCAACAAGATTTGCAACACCAGGCAAATACCTGAAGCGGAATACTGTAAGAGCCTTGCGTGCAGCAGCAGGGATACCTACTGTCTTTGCAGCCCAGTCAAGTGAGCTGGTAGGGAAAAACTCTTCAGCCATTGCGCCCCTGTTCACCAGGTTTGATTTAGCAAGAACAGTAAGCTTAGTCCATGTAACACCACTATTAACCGTGTAGTCAATTTCCAGAGAATCGTTTACATCAAGTGAACTGGCAGAGCGTGATGCAGCCGCAGTGTAGAAGTCAATATTACAAGTATCGGTGTAAGAAGACAAGTCAACAGGAACACTGAAAAGATCATCAAAATCACCATAAGGGCTGCCCGTGTGAGGAATGTTGAAGGTAGAAAGATTTAAGCGGGTGTCAAAG
The DNA here is from genome assembly GCA_947446645.1 of Chitinophagaceae bacterium. GTDB lineage: Bacteria > Bacteroidota > Bacteroidia > Chitinophagales > Chitinophagaceae > Nemorincola. Next base: position 54,658 of record CANFHA010000014.1, read on the forward strand.
CCGGTATACTTCATGCAGTAATGGTCATCATAGCCAACAGTTGAATCCCATTTCCAACGGAACTCATTATTGTAGTAGTTAAAAGAAGGCCATTTTGCTATGTCATCGCCTGGCTGCCAGTTCTGCACATAGGTTGATGCATTTACACCCACGGAATCAGCTACGAATATTGCGTTTTTCCACTCCACTGTGGTGTCACCAGTATGGTTGCCGGTAGCCTTCATTGTAATGTCGACCCAACCTGGCTGTGTAAAATAAGTAATTACAGAACCAAGAGATGTTGATGTTGGCGCTGATGCTCCGTTGCTGAATGTCCATGCAAGGGCAGTAACGGTATCTCTCCAGCTCTGGTTTTTGAACGTAACATTGATACCAGGGAAGGTGAAATAATTTACCTTATCCTTATACGCGGATGCTGTTCTAGTTGCAGAGAAATCAGGTATTGGTTTCAGATCTGGCTTTGGAATGTAGAGAAGTGTTGATGCATCTAATACGCCTGTAGCTATAAGGTTAGCTGTATCCCAAAGGTTGTTACGGCCACCTACACTTGAATTAAGTGCGGCATGCATACGCTGAACCTGACCATACGTAAACATTCTTGAACAATAAGTATAGTCCATGATGTTCTGAGCATTCGTAGTATCAGGATAATTTACCAGTGAGTCATGACCCGTTGCATCTGTGTAAATCTTGAAATAGTTTGTAGCGCAGGCGGTATCATATGTACTGTTCTGGTTGCTGCTAGGCAGGCTGTATTGGCAGCCAGGCGTATTGTGTCCCATTGTAGGCGGAGTATCGTCTACGTTATCATCGCCACAAGCAACAGCGGGGTTGTTCGTTGATCCCCAGGGGTGATACAGGTTGAACATATGGCCCATCTCATGGTTGATAGTTTTATCAGTGCCCAAGTAGCTGGATAAAGTAATAATTCCATCCCAAAAAGGAATAAAGGAAACATCCGGAGGAAGATGTGCGTAGGCTGCAGCCTGTCCGTTAGCTGCACTCATCTGATTGATTACCCAAATGTTGACATAAGAGTTATTTGCCCAGTCGTCATATTTTGCCATTTCGCCGGCTGAGTAAGTAAGGTAAGATCTGTGACGTGTAATTCCCGTTGATGGATTTCCATTGGGATCCATAGTAGCAAGATGGATGCGAATGCGTGGATTGCCGATATACCGAGTGTGGGAATTAGGAATGTTTCCCTTGAATGGTAAAATAACCTCCGAAGTATCGCTGTTTTGCTTGGCATACACCGTATTCCAGTCTCTTACAGCATTGAAAATGGTATTGTCTGAAACATATTCTCCACCAAAATCATGAATAACATGCACAACTACCGGAATATCATACCAAAATGACTCATTGCCCGACTGATCTGTGAAAGTAGTTCTGGCGGCTTTATTCAGATCTATGTGTTTCAGCGCTTCCGTGATCTGCTTTTCATAATCGGCTTCGATTTGAACTAACTCGGGATGCAGCGCAATTTGCTTCTTATGCAGCTCGTCAGTAAAACATGGCTGATGGGTGGTCTCCTGCGCCATTGTTTTCCCTGCAAAACATAAAGTTGCGAACAACAGGAAGAATAAATTATTTTTTCTCATTTTCTATTTTTTAGTAAAGTTCCAAAGTTAAAAAAATAATCAAGAAATATGCTAGGCTCTGTTAAAAAAATCTGCGTCATGTTAGCACAAACAATATAGTGTTTCAATGAGTTGTACTATGAATACGCACACCGCCATTATTATAGACGTGTTATTATTGTTAAATCTTGGGTGAAGCGAAATAAAAATATTTATTTCATATCTTCCAGGTTGCTATGTTCATTTTACGCTTATAGGGATAGCTATCTTTAAACCTATGTTTCTTCCCATACTATAGATACCACGTTGCCCTCTTGGATCTGAAGTATAAGGTTCAAAATATTTCAGCCGGCTCAGGTGGTCCTGGTAGGCCTTATCCAGCAGGTTATTCCCGAAAAGTGACAGATTGAAAATCACTTTGCCGGTTCGCCTTACTATATCCCCACCCATTCCTCCATTTAACAATAGGTACCCTGGTGTTACAGACTCTGTATTATCTGCCCGGTATACTTTGTCTTGCCGGGCATACGCTATAACCTGTAATTTTATAAAAGTATTGTGCACATAGGTGTTTGGGTGCTTAAAGTTTGCCCGCAACTCCGAAATACCATGTATCGGAGGTATTTGTGGCAAATTTCTGTTGTCATCATTTACCGCTACACCGGTTCCTCCTTTATTAATTCCATAAACGATGGAAATACTGTTTTCGAAGTGTAACCAGTCGAGGGGGTGCGGATGAATGTCTACGCTGGCTTCGCCACCATACAATTGAGCATGGGTTGACCCAAAGCGATACACGGTAGCGTTGTCTTTGATAGAATCGCCGCCACTTGCGTTCAATACCTTCTGATTATATATATAATTAGCTATATCGCTGTTGAACACAGATAGGTTTATCGACAGGTGCCGGGACGAGTATTCCAGGCCAATATCCTCCTGCAGACTGAACTCAGGCTTAAGCCCACCCGCTCCCACCTGGTAAATATTGGTGCCCGGATGTACCCCATCAGCTGACAACTCAGCAATATTCGGAGCGCGATAGCCCCTGGCAATATTGCCTTTAACTGCTATTTTTTTTGAGAAAACATAAGCAAAACCTAAACTGTAAGTAACCCCCGAATAACTATGATCTGCGCCAGCAAACTGCAATGTTGACCCAATAGTGCTTTGCGTGCCGGAGTAGTGGTCAAATCCAGTCTGCGGATCTGGTGACGTATATAACGTAGTACTGTGGAAAGTCCTGCTATCAAATCTCATTCCTCCGGCAAGCTCCAGTTTGCCAACCGCCTTTTTGAATACTGCGAAGGGCCCCACGTCGAACTGATGGTATGAAGGTATAATGAATTCCGTACCCGCAGTGGCATCATTTACCTGGTACATACCATTTATACCCATAGTAATCTCCCACCCATTTAACGGATGAAAATAATATTTCAGGTCGTAGGTATAGGTATTTAACTGAAGGTCAAGACCGGGTACTGAAGTATATACCGGATGACTATATTCCTGGCGGATGTTGCGTTCGAACCCAAGATTTACAACAAGCAGACCTTTTAAAACATGGAAATTATTAGACGACTGCACGCGATACTGCTGCACATGTTGGTGCAAGGCAGGTAACGAATAACTGCGTAACTCTCTATCAGTAACTACTGGCCTGAATGAGTCCAGCTCAGTTACCTGGCGGGTGAATTGCCGGGAAGCAGAATCCCTGGATCCATCGGGCACTGCCTGCAGATCATTGAAAACACTGAGCTGAAGATGCGAATAACCCCACTTCTTATTTAAGCCGAATGATGCGTTGGCGTCAGTCTCATTGAAATTCGTGGCGTATACCCTGCCGTCTATGGGATCGCGGTAATCCATAGCCTGCTTGTGAGACAGACGGCCAAGCCAGTAAAATCCATTCGCGTTTCCAGACATCATTCCACTTGCTCCTGCCATATTATTATTGCCCTGGTATTCTGCGGTCACCTCGCCTTCTACTTTTCCTTCCGGCGCGGGCGGTGTAGGTATCAGGTTTACTACCCCGGCCAGTGCATCTGACCCGTACGTAAGACTTGCAGGTCCTTTTACCAGTTCCACCCTATCCACATTGTATTCATCCACTTCTACCCCATGCTCATCCCCCCATTGCTGGCCCTCCTGCCTCATGCCATCGTATAGTGTAAGTATTCGGTTGTATCCCAATCCCCTTATAAATGGCTTTGAAATATTCGGGCCTGTACTCACTGCCGCTACACCCGGCACCTTTACAAGGGCATCAATAATATTACTGCTTATGTTTTCTTTAAGAAATTGCTCATTTACAGCTACCACCGGCACCGGGCTCCGGTTTATTTCTGTGGCTTTTGACTGACCAGTTATAACAACTTCTTTGCTCTCAATGGCGCTCTCGGATAGCACAAATGCGAACTCGACTTTACCAATGATGTTAACAGTAGCGTGCGATTTGGAAAAGCCAATCTCGCCCGCAACAACAATGAATTTGCCTGTGGGTAGATTTTCAAGCAGGTAATATCCATTGCTATCGGTTACCGTGCCTGCTTTCAGGTCTGGTATTTCTACTACAGCGCCTTGCAGTGCCGCACCATTTACATCCCTGACTATGCCAGAGAGTGTGTTGCCCGCAGGAAGCTTCGCATTAGCAGCGAAGCCTAATAAAATAAAAAGTATAAAAAGATTTTGTCGAAACATGGCTTAAGTCGTTAGTGGATAAATGAATTGAAAAAATGTATTGAAATACCTCCGCGAAAACCTATGCTAAGCTCGCCAGGCATACGCATTGTATCGTATGCTGAATTATTCAGCATAGCAAATGCTACAATAAATTGGAGGCAAACACCCAGATCAACAATCGTAAAATTCGATGTTGAACGTTGAGCAGATACTACATTTAACAAAAACAGGTGGGAGGGCCACGTAACGAGACAGCTGCATGTGCTACAACATACTTATAAAAGTAAACGGGAAGAAGGTAGGCCTCATTGTGGACTACAACTTCTTCAAATGAAAGAAAGTGCTTTTCTGTAGCTACAAACGGAGCAAATACAAAACCAAGAAATGAACAGTGCTTATGCTGGTTTGAGATAACCAGTTCACCCTTTTTATATACTGGATGCACAGTATCTTCATGATGAAACAATGCATCATGAAGATACTCCTTTGGCGCTACCCCCAAAAGGAATATCACCAGCATCAGCCAGCTAACAATTTTTAGTGTCGGTCGTCTCACTCTAGTATTTTGGTAGATTCAATGCCTCACCTAAAGACACCCACTGAATTATCCTTTCAGCACTGTTCTGCTGATAACGATACGCTGAACCTCACTGGTTCCTTCATATATCTGGGTGATCTTCGCATCGCGCAGCAAGCGCTCTACGTGAAACTCTTTTACGAATCCATAACCACCGTGTACCTGAACTGCTTCATTGGTAACACGTTGAGCTATGTCTGATGCAAAAAGCTTTGCCATAGATGCAGAGAGTGTGTAATCAAGCCCCTGGTCCTTGGTCCATGCTGCTTTCAGGCATAGCAGGCGTGCAGCCTCTATTTCTGTCGCCATATCTGCCAGCTTAAACGCTATTGCCTGGTGGTTAGATATTTCAGTTCCAAATGCTTTACGCTCTTTAGAATATTTTAAAGCCAGTTCATAAGCTCCGCTTGCTATGCCCAGCGCCTGCGAGGCAATACCAATACGGCCGCCTGCCAATACCTTCATGGCAAATGTGAAACCAAAGCCATCGTCACCAATACGGTTAGCCTTTGGGACCTTCACATCCTGGAACATGATACTGTGTGTATCACTGCCTCGTATACCAAGCTTGTTTTCCTTAGCACCTACAGTGACACCCGGTGAGTCTTTTTCTACTATTAATGCGTTAATGCCTTTATGGCCCTTTTCAGCATAAGTCTGTGCGATGACAAGGTAGTAAGATGCAGAATTACCGTTAGTGATCCAGTTTTTTGTACCATTGAGCAGGTAGTAGTCTCCTTTATCTTCAGCTGTTGTACGCTGCGATGTAGCGTCTGAGCCGGCTTCAGGCTCACTTAGCAGGAACGCGCCTATCTTCTCCCCACGTGCAAGCTGTGTAAGGTATTTCTGCTTCTGCTCTTCGTTGCCGTATTTCTCCAACCCCCAGCAAACCAGCGAGTTATTCACACTCATACAGACAGAAACGGAAGCATCAATTTTTGATATCTCTTCCATGGCAAGTACATACGATATGGTATCCATACCCGATCCACCATACTTAGGATCAACCATCATTCCCATAAAGCCGAGTTCGCCCAGCTTCTTAATCTGCTCAGCCGGGAATTTTTGTTTCTCGTCGCGCTCAATGACACCGTGCAGTAGTTCTGTCCTTGCAAAATCGCGCGCAGCCATCTGTACCGCTATCTGTTCTTCTGTGAGTTGGAAATTCATATCGTTAATTATAGGGGCGCAAAATACACTGAAAATCCCAAATCTAAAATTCCTGACAACAAATCGCATTTTCAAATATCTTACCTGCCTACATCGTCCTTACTTTCGCGTCTATATATTACACTCAGTCCTCTTCCGATGTTTTATATTTAAAATAACGACTATACCTGAAGGACTACAGTAGTCAATCTAAAAATAAAAATGTTTCATATGCAATAAAACTACAGAAAGCATGGAGCAACGAAAAAGTAATAAACACTGAAGGAGTATACTAACCCGCATGTTGTGTACTTTTGCGGGAATTTTAATCTATGCGCTCCATTATAATAATCTTCGCCTGCACGTTATTAGGTGTTATCAGTTGTAACAGCAATGTTGGCACCACAACCGGCACCAACGACACAACTAAAACCCAAACAAACGTGGTGTCCGCACCAGTACAAAGTAAGCTCGGTGACACTGGCACACAAGTACTGATGTCCGTTGTAGGGAGATACTATGATCTTAAAAATGCGCTGGTAGCATCGAAGGCGGACCAGGCAAAGAGTGCAGCAACCGGGCTGGACTCCATTACACGCAGTTTTAAAACAATGCTCGAAAAAGACCCAACGAATTTCACAACTTTAAAACCCTTCCTGGACACCATCCTGCTGCAGTGCCAGTATTCATCCTCGGTTAAAGACGAAACCTGTGAGAAACAACGTTTGGCTTTTGGCCCATTGTCCAGTGCTCTGTTTGGCCTGCTAAAAAATGTGGATTTGAAAAATGTGCGTATATACCGGGAATACTGCCCTATGGCGTTTAATGATAAGGGCGCGCATTGGTTGAGTGACGACAGTGACATCAAAAATCCTTACTTCGGCAAGAAAATGCTGGAATGTGGTGAAGTGACTGATGTTATAAAATAACCCTTCGATTTTTATCCGAACTACCCAACAAGATCACGTATACCATGAAAAACATAGCAATGAAAGCATTGTTCCTTATCGCAATCGTCACTTTTTCATCCCTGGCGTTGTTTGCGCAAAAAGTTTCGGTAAGCGGCTATATGAGAGATGCGGAGACCGGTGAAAATATCATTGGCGGCACCATCTATCTCAAAGAAGCTGATCAGGCAGTTCAAACAAATACCTATGGCTTTTATTCCGTTTCCGTAAAGCCGGGAACATACACTGTTATATTTTCCTACGTAGGCTACACTACCATTACGCAAACTTTCAACCTTATTGAAAATAAATCATTCAATGCAGAGATGCACAGCTCTACCACGCTTAAAGAAGTAGAAGTTACTGCAGGCAGAAGGGATGATAATGTGAAGAATGCAGAAATGGGCACAGTGACGCTATCAATGGCCCAGATCAAGACTTTGCCCGTACTCTTTGGTGAGGTAGACCTGCTGAAAACGCTGCAGCTATTGCCGGGGGTACAATCTGCCGGTGAGGGTAGTTCCGGCTTTTACGTGCGAGGCGGCGGCCCCGACCAAAACCTGGTATTGCTTGACGATGCACCAGTTTACAATACCGGGCATCTCTTCGGTTTTTTCTCGGTCTTCAATTCTGACGCCATCAAGGACGTGACCCTTATAAAAGGCGGTGCGCCGGCAAATTATGGCGGCAGGCTTTCATCGGTGGTGGATGTGTCTATGAAAGAAGGGAATATGAAAGAGTACCATGCAGAGGGCGGCATCGGCCTTATAGCATCCCGCCTCACATTGCAGGGACCAATAAAGAAAAACAAAGGTTCGTTTATGCTGGCCGGCCGCCGCACCTATATTGATGCGCTTGCCCGGCCATTCTCCAAGAAGCTAAAGGATATAGGTTACTATTTTTACGATCTGAACCTTAAAGCAAACTACAAGCTGGGAGAAAAAGACCGAATATACCTTAGCGGCTACATGGGGCTGGACAAGTTCAAGTTCCAAAACCCAACCGGCACATTTAAAGCTAACATTCCGTGGGGCAACAAGACAGCTACATTCCGCTGGAACCACCAGTTCAACGATAAGTTATTCGTAAATACTACCCTGGTTTATAACGACTACAATTTCGCTTCCAACTTCAGCGAAAGCACTTTTGGCATAAAGCTGGCATCAGGCATCACCGACTATAATGCAAAAAGCGATTTCGATTATTACACCACATTCAATCATCATTTCAAAGCAGGCATAGGATACATTCACCACAAATTTGTTCCTAACCAGATATCAGGTGTAGCAGACAGCATACAGCTGGATCCCAGCAATGCCTTCATCAAGTATGCACACGAAGCAGGCGTATACATCCTGGACGATTTTGAGCCGACAAAATGGTGGAAAATAAATGTGGGCCTGCGCTACTCATGGTTTGGGCAGGTAGGACCATATACTGCCTACAATTACGATGCAAACGGAAAAGCTACTGATAGCACCAGCTATGGAAACGGTAAGCTTGTAAAAGCTTATGGAGGCTGGGAACCTCGTTTTAATATGCGCTTTCAGCTAAACGAAAACTCTTCACTTAAGACCAGCGTTGCAAAGACTTACCAATATCTGGACCTTGTAACAAACAATGGCAGCACACTGCCGACAGATGTATGGGTACCCAGTACGTATACGGTAAAGCCACAGATGGCCTGGCAGTACTCAGCAGGCTACTTTCACAATTTTAAGGACAATATGATCGAAACATCGGTAGAGGTGTATTATAAGGACATGAAGAACCAGGTGCAGTACAAAGAGAATTATACGCCTAATATCCTCGAGGACCCGGAACGCTCTTATGTATTTGGTACAGGCACAGCTTATGGCGGCGAGTTTTTTGTAAACAAAACCAAGGGGAAATTCACCGGATGGATAGGATACACACTTTCATGGACCTATCAGAAATTCCCGGACCTCAACAGCGGCAATTCATTCCCTGCAAAATATGATCGCAGGCACGACATATCGCTTGTTGGTACTTATGCACTCAGCAAAAAATGGACATTCTCATCAGTATTTGTTTATGGGTCCGGCAATGCCATTACATTGCCTACTGCGTACTACTTCATAGATGGCAACCTGCAGGAACAGTTTAGTAAAGTAAATGCGTTCAGGCTACCTTCATACCATCGCCTTGATGTTGCGGCCACATATACTCCTCAGCACGCCAAGCCACGCAAATGGCAAGGTAGCTGGACGTTCTCCATCTACAATGTCTATAACAGGCACAATCCATACTTCCTGTATGTAGATAACCAGGGAACCGTAACCAATGGAATTAAAGTGACCGTATACGAAGTATATATCTTACCTATACTGCCAAGTATTACTTATAATTTTAAATTTTAACAACAGGCGGAAGTATGGAAGGGTTTTGTGTAAGCACAAGCTTACGCCAACCGCGTGTCATCTCGTTAAACAATGGAATGGCATTAGCACCACCCATATCAAAGAACGTTTCGATGCCAAGATTAATCGCTAATATCTTTACTATTTCCTTCGCTTTTTTGCTTTCACCAACCAATACAAGCTGTAACTGATCGTGACCAAAGAGCGGACGCAACAAGTCTTCGTATCCTCTTGTGCTGAACACCTTTACAATGTGGCTGGCACCTGTAATGGCCTTAATGGCACATACCGTGGTAACCTGTTCTTCATTGCCGGTGTGAATGTTTGATGTGGCATCGATTATGACTTTCCGCCGGATGTCTCCGAGCCAGTAAGCTACCTCACGCACATGTATGGGTGAAGAAGCAATAATAATAAGATCTGCACCAGCCGCGGCTTCTTCGATACTGCAAACCTGAAGGTTTCTGTAGTCAGACAATTCACTGGTTATACCAATAGCATCACCATCTTTCCAGGCCATCAGCACAATATGGCCCGCATGTAAAAACCGCCTGGCGTAAGCCTCTGCAGCGTGGCCGGTGCCAATGATCGCAATCTTCATTGAAACAAATGTCCTGAATCCCATATCATTGCATTTAAGTGACCAAAAGATCAATAACTACTGTGTTTCATGGTATTAGGGAAGAGTAAGAGACTATTCTAAAAGCGCATTGAAATGCTCTTACATACATACTCTTGTTTTCAAAGGCTAAGGTAAAACTTGGTGTACTGGTGGTGTAGGTGTGCTACCAAATATCCGCAGTTTTTCGGATAAATGCAAAGCTTTTTTAAAAGTATTTTCATCGATACGATAACCTGTTGGCAGGTGTGATTCTATATATTTCCGAATATACGAAGTGACAATCACCGGCAATTTTTTCACAGAAATAATGTTTACCGACTATGTCTCCCAACAAAAAGCACCCTCATTTTTGAGTCGTGGCCATTTGATAGCACTTAGCTCGTTGAACTATCGGTCAAAGAAAACAGTTTAATTGTTTAAAAATTTGTATTTTAGAGTAGCGTGCCGGAGTTTATGGAAGAAAACAGGTGGGTCTCCGGTCCAGTATAGTTGAAACAAGGTTTTTAAAATTAAAACTTTAAGATTTGAAACCAACTGACATTAAAGACCCCGAATATTTCCATAAGGTAGTTGACTGCCAGTACGCATGTCCAGCTCATACTCCCGTTCCGGAGTACATAAGACTTATAGCGCAGGAAAAGTATACAGAGGCATACATGGTAAACTGGGAATCGAATGTATTTCCAACCTATTTTGGTGTTTCCGGCGATGGCGATACGGCATCAATTGGCATGGGCCAATTTGTTCATGTTATTCGCCGCAACCTGAACATGACGTACATCGTCATGAACAATGGTTGCTATGGCCTTACCAAAGGCCAGGACTCCGCTACCGCAGATGCCGGATCGAAAAATAAATCAGGAAATGTAAACCTGTTTGAATCTATTGACCTTGCAAGCCTTGCTATAGAACTTGGCGCATCTTTTGTTGCCCAGAGTTTTTCTGGCGATAAGGAGCAGCTGGTGCCGCTTATAAGAGAGGCCATGAAGCACCCAGGCTTTGCATTTATCAATGTTATCTCGCCTTGCGTTACTTTTAACAACAACATCGGATCTACAAAGTCTTACGACTACGTTCGTGAACATATTGAAGGTACTGGCACTACGGACTTTGTACCAATGATGAAAGAGATAACCACTAAATATGCCGAAGGCACTGTGCAGGGGGTAAAAATGCACGATGGCAGCGACCTTCAGCTTCACAAGCTAGCCCGTGAGTGGAACCCTGAAGACAGGATATCTGCTATCAATGCAGTAAAGTCTGCTGCCTCAAAACATGAAATACTTACTGGTTTGCTTTTTATAGATCGGAATACAAAGGATCTGCACCACCTGATTAAAACATCAGACACCCCACTGAATAAGTTGGGGAAGGATGTGCTTTGTCCGGGAAGCGAGAAATTAAAAGACCTCAACTCAGGATTGAGATAAACCAGGTCGCTAGTATCTGTAGGGAGGATACATTTCAGGTTAAAGACGCTGGTGACTTTCGCACTCGTGCATACCGATGTATGTTTTGACAAAGAAAATGCGGGTATACGAATGGTTCTGAAGCAATAGCATTTATTATACCTGCTCTGGAAGCGTATACTCAAACTCGTAATAGTGCTTTTTATCTTTTCTGATAATGGCAAATTTACCAGAGAGACCTTCAAGCTCCCCGGTGCCGGAATCAGGCACCACCATAATATCAAGCGTCCCTTCACCTCTGTTCATCGTCGCATTATGCTGCAAAACAAAAGTGCCAGTTTTCCCCTCTAGCGCGCCCTCTACTCTTTCTATAGCTACATATCCGGCCGAACCAGAAATGGCGGTACCGGAACTTAACATTTGCCCTTGACTCCTCGCAACAAGGTCTCCGAGAAACTCTTTATCAATAGTCATACGCCCAAAAAGCGAAATAACTACTTCGTCCTGTTGCGGAATAAGCTTTACATCAAATTCTCCTTTTGCGATCGCTTTCATATCGGCGGTTTAAAATTTCAATTTGATTAAAAATAGCAATAATTCCATAGTTAGCTGAGCTGACAGGGTAAGTTCTACGAAAACGACTATTTCAATATCAACAAAAAAATGTTGCCGCCTCAGAGACAATTTGAGACGGCAACAGTAGCATTAATGTGACTTAAGGAAGAAGAAACGGCGCAACCAGGCCTGCTACAGTAGCAGAGTCCAAAGGCTCATCGAACGACTCTGTAGCTGCTATACTCGATACTGTGCCGGTAACCGCAGGCAACGAGGTTATATTTACTGTAAGTTGCATAGTGTTGTTCTCTCCGTTGTAGTTAGCCTGCACTGCGGCAGCTGGCGCGGTATTGCCCGTTATCCATGGTTTCGGAGCATCTGCCGCTCCTGCTTTTCTACGTATCAATCGAATGTGAGCGGCATGGCGTGCCTCTACGGAATGTATTTGTAAAGCCGCAGTAAGAATATTATGGTCAGACTGAAGATTACCAGCCTGGCCCTTATAAGCCCTTACGCCTGTATCTTCAAAAGCCTGCGATACGGTAAGAAAAGTTGCATAATCTGAATACACAGGGAATGCGCCGCCGGCAGTAAAGTCATAGGCTGCAGGCACAATGGGGCTACCCGTTACCGGATCTCCGGAATAGTGGGTAGGTGTGTAAGGTGTAGATCCGGCATTGTGAATCGCATTGCGCAAAAAATTCACATGCGCAAGCTCATTCGCCAGAATAGTAGAAAAAGCTGCTTTGTCAATGGTAGGTATGAGGGCGCTAAGTATAGCTGAGTTTGTACAGCTATAGTAAAAGTTATACTCCAGGTATTCCAGTTCCAGCGCAAAGTTCAATGCGTCTATTACTGTGCTGGTCGTTTTGCCATAGGCCTTTGTAAAAAGAGATCCGAAAGCAATGGGGATAGCGGCCACGGCAACTTTCGATCCGAAGCTTTTCAGTATATCGCGGCGCGGGCTGAGTTTCTCATAAACTTCAGGATCTGCCTTTTCTATTTCGTCTAATATGAATTTGATATCCATGGTGGTTGGTTTTTAATTGTTGGGTAAATTACTTGCGTCCAATTTTGTGTTCAGGTAAGCGCTTGCTGCAGCCAATACCGTATTGGGTGAACTTTCCAGGTCCAGTCCATTACTGCCCATGGCGCTGTTATCTGCAAAACTATTATAGCCGATCAGGTCTCGTATATAAGCCGCATGACGCGCCTCTACAGACACTATTTTGCCCGCAACCAACAAATATTCCGCACTCGTAATGAGTCGGCCTGCACCATTGTAAGCTGACACGCCGAGATCTTCAAATGTCTTGGCAGCACCAAGCACAGCTGCGCGGTTAGAGAAATCAATAGACGAGAAATTAACAGACAAAGCTTGTATCGCGCTTGTGCCCAGGGCCGCTTTAAAAAATTCACGATGCGCCACTTCATGGTCACGGATGTCTGTCAGTAAGGCTACCTCGTCTGCAGTGATACCAGAATATTGGGACGCAATAACCCGTGTATAAAATGCTGCTTCAAGTTGTTCCAGCGCATATGCATAGTTAAGCACGCCGATATCGCCGCTACCCAGATTTACGCCGTTGTTAGATGATGATTTGTGGCAGGCACCAATTAGCACCCCCACACCCGCCAAGCCCGCGGATAGCTGAAAAAAATGTCGCCTTGACGGATTTGGCACATCATCCGGGATAGCCATTAGGGAATGTGATTCATTTTGTGTTTTCATTTCGATTAGTTTTTCGGTAAAAAATGAGGTTGTCTTATCTTAACCTACGACCACGACATTAAAAAAGATGGCCCCGAAAAAATTAATTCCGGCATATTTTTTCCGGGCGAAACGAACTCAATTGATTTGAAGTGTATTATGCGAAGAACAGGATCAAAATAAAAAAGGGCAGCATTGTCATGCCACCCTTTTTAATGTCGAATTTAAAATTTTACTCTACGGCATCTTTTGCAATTACTGTCCAGTCATCGCCTCCATGTCCCCGGGCTATCCACTTATCCATTTCTTTAGCAATTGCGGGAATAACTGCAAGGGGAGCCCCACCCGCTTCAGCTTCCGTTATCATCAGTCCGGCATCCTTTCTCGCCATACTAAGCTCCCAGGATGGCTGGTCAAATGTTTTACTGGTCATCTTCTTCAATCTCACGGGCAGCATGGCCGCGGGGTTCCATGTACCAAATAGTTGGGAAACATCATCAATTGAAATCCCCAGAGTCTTGGCAAGGCTAAGCGTGTCCGCAAGACCGGCAGTCATCCCTACCAGGAATAAATTACCGATCAATTTTATCCCGGCAGCCTTATTAGTGTCTGTGCCGAAATTCAATACTTTACCGGTCATCTTAGCGAGCTCCGGTTCTATCTTGTTTATTACGTCAGCGTCGCCTGAAACAAGTATTGTCCCGGTGCTTTCCAGTGCATTTTGCGGCCCCATAAATACCGGCGCGTGAATGTAGGTATACCCCCTTTTCTTCCACTCTTCGGTGCGCGCAGCTGCACCACTCGCCAGGGTTGTAGTATGATCGATGATAATTACTCCGGGTTCAAAGCCTGCGCTTGCTTTTTGTAAAACTTCATTTACTGCAGCATCATCCTTCAGGGTAAGATGTATGCGTGTTGCGCCTTTCACGGCCTCATCCACATTATCAAATGCTATTGCTCCATCAGCTTCCAGCGCTTTAGCTTTAGCTGCGGTTCTGTTCCAGACATGTATTTGCTCGCCCTTTTTCAGCAATGCTTTTGTAAAATTCGAACCTAAAAGGCCTGTACCTATAAATGCTATCATATATTTCGTTGAAACGCTTTCTGTGAAACGCTAAGTTAGTGATTTAGATCGCGGCAATTTACGCCAGCCGCTATTTTTTACAATGGCTCACACCCCTTTGGCATGATGTTTAATAAGCTATCTGCAACTATTAATAACAAATGGTATATATTATGAAACAGTTACAGATTCTTTCCATAGCAATAATTCTGCTCACACTTAGCAGCTGCCAGATCATCGGAGATATTTTCAAGACCGGCGTTGGCGTTGGGGTTTTCCTGGTTATCGGCGTAATAGCACTTATCATATTCATTTTTGCAAAAATTGGCGGTGGCGGTAAGTAACCAATGGTAATTAAAGCCGGAGGCGATTCACTATCCGTTTGGCGATTTTGGAGTAATTTCGCCAACCTATATGAATACTATAATGTTTTGGATGCAGCCGTTTGTTGCTGCATTTACAGGATGGTTTACCACGTGGATTGCGATCTTCATGCTTTTTCATCCCAGGAATCCTAAGCGTTTTCTCGGCATAACGATCCAGGGAATTTTCCCCAAGCGACAACGCCAGGTAGCAGAAAAGCTGGGCAGCGTTGTGGCTAAAGAGTTAATTCATTTCGATGAAATTGCCATTCAGCTGAAGGACCCTGAAATGCTGCAAAACCTGAGCCCAACAATTGAAAAACATTTAGATAACTTTCTCCAGGTAAAGCTCAAGGAAAAACTGCCGATCATTTCCATGTTCGTCGGTGATGGCACCATGGCCAAAATAAAGGAGGGCATGATGGAGGAAATAGCATCCTTGCTGCCGGAGATCATTCATCAATACACTGACTCATTAAGTGAAAAGATTGATATTGAGAAAATGGTCACAGACAAGGTTTCCAACTTCTCTTCTGACAAATTGGAAGAAATACTTCAATCTGTAATGAAGAAAGAGTTTAAATTCATTGAGATCATCGGAGCTGTACTTGGCTTTGCGATCGGTCTTATACAGATGGCCGTCTCTTTGCTTTAGGATTATGGAAATTAGTTAATACAGCGTCTTGTAGTGGTATCACGATATCGCCATGCATAAAGCAATTGCTTTTTTAGTTTTATTTACGTGTGTTATTCAGCGTGTCTGCGCCCAAAGCACAAAGCTAATTAGTGCAACACGCCAGGACTGGAGCGGAGGGGTTGCCGGACATTCAGGATCCAGGTTTACTTTTTCAATCGAGTTTTCAGGGTATAATGAAGAACCGATCCCTGATACTATTTGGATCGGCAAAAAACCGGTACCTCTTTTTATTAAGGGAAAGGCGAAGCCGGAAATCGTGAATACGCGACGCATTTCCAGCAATGAAACAATACGGTTCATCATTACCACAAGCATTGCCCATGACGCATTCGGTGACCACAGTCCCTACGCATCGCCTCTGCCAAGGGAAGTCAACCATACTATTCCTATACAATATAAGGGCGTGGCGTTATTGTCTTATCGATACAAGGGAAGCGAGAAATACTTTGAGATCAGAAAGTTTTCCACGATTCTTCCGCCGATGAATTATCCTTGATCCTGGTATTTTGAAAATTCCGCCGACGCTGGCACGATAGTTAAGTGGTCTTTGTGAACTATTATTTGATCACATTAAAACAACAATCTTATGAGAAAGTACCTGTTAATTGCAATGCTTGCCATGATCACATCCGGTGTATTTGCCCAGGAAGGTCCAAAGGCGGAGAAGAAGGATGATAAAGCGATGAAAAAGGAACATAAGGCTCGTAAAAAAGAGTTTCACGGCAGCGAGCGGAAGGCGATGAAAAAGAAAGAAAAAGCCATGAAGAAAGATGACAAAAGCGACCTGAAAGAGGAAATGCACAAATAAGCAAATAACAGTATTTTTTGGCCCCGGAGGGTGTCCTGCTATCTTGATAGGAGGCAAGCAATCCGGGGCTAAAAAATATTTTTAAAAAAATTCCCTCGTATTGCTATGCCAAGAAAAATAAATTATCTATCTTGCCCTCACAAACACATAGAAAAATGATGAAAAACATCCTTATTACATTCTTGTCTATCATGTTGTTCAGCGTTAGCAGCGCATTTGCACAGGACAAGAAAGCATGTTGCCGCGAAGACTTCCATTGCTACAGGGCATGGAAAAAAGACTGGAAATCAGAGAAGAAAGCATATAAAGTGCACAAGAAAATGTGGCAAGACCGTCCTTGGGCTGCGGCCAGGAAAGAGCGCAAATCTCACAAGAAAGCCTGGAAGAGCGAAAGAAAAGAGTATCAGCACGTACACGGTTACGGATATCATGATTTCTGGTATTAATATTTCATAATAAAATAGTTTGAACCCCTGCATCAAAATGCGGGGGTTTTCTTTTTTTATTCCTCACATCCAATGGGGTATGAATAAGTGAACTTGTAACCTTACTTTTGTCGTTCTCAAAAAAGCAACATAAATGAAAAAAGCAGTTCTGCTGTTAGTAGCAGTTATCACAATGTTTGGCGCTCGCGCAGACGAAGGTATGTGGATACCTATGCTCATTGGTAAAAATTATGATGAGATGGTTCGCCTGGGACTTCGGCTATCTAAAGAAGACCTTTACAACATTAATAACAGTAGTATTAAAGATGCTATTCTCCAGTTTGGCGGCGGCTGCACAGCTGAGATGATCTCGGCGAATGGCTTACTGCTTACTAATCACCACTGCGGCTACGACGCCATTGCCAACCTTAGCACGGTAGAAAGAAACCTGCTTGATAATGGATTCTGGGCGCACAATATGCAGGAGGAACTACCTGCGCAGGGTGTTACCGCCCTCTTCCTTCAGAGTATGGAAGATGTAACTGACAAGGTAAAGGCCGCAGTAGGTAATGCCACAGGAGAGGAATACACAAAGAAATTCGATGCAATAAAGAAAGAAATAGAAGATAAGGAGTCTAACGGCGGTAAACTTGTAGCAAACGTGAAAGACTATTTCAATGGCAACCAGTTCTTCCTGCTGATATACAAAAGGTATACAGATGTAAGGTTGGTTGGTACACCACCAAAATCACTGGGAAAGTTTGGCGGGGATACCGACAACTGGATGTGGCCGCGCCATACTGCCGACTTCTCCATGTTCCGGATCTACGCAGATGAAAATAATGAGCCAAAATCTTATAGCCCGAACAATGTACCCTACCACCCTAAAAAATTCCTCCCGGTATCAGCACATGGTGAGCAGGAAGGAGACTATGCAATGATCTTTGGTTACCCCGGCCGCACAAACCGGTACGAAGTATCAAACGGTGTAGACCTGGCCATTAATGTCACTAACCCTTCTATAGTTGCCTGCCGCGATCTGCGCCTAAACATTATGCACAAGCATATGAATATGAAGAAATCCACGTATCTGCAACTTACGTCCAGCTATTCAAGCATTGCCAACTACTGGAAGTACTTTATCGGACAAACTGAGCAGCTAAAGCGCCTGAACGTGGTAAGTAAAAAGAGCAAGGCTGAAGAAGAGTTTACAAAATGGGAAAAGGCAAACAATATGCCGGGCGACCTGATGGACAAGTTTGCAAAAATGTATTCAGATTACACGCCCTATGCAAAACATGCAGCGTTTTATGCAGAGTGCTTCAAAGCTCCGGCTCTTACACGCATGGCCCTGTCCCTGAAACCACTTTATGATGCGTATGAGCGCCACAACGGCACCCTTACAGAAGACACTATAAAGAAGTATGTAACTATGGCGAAGACTACCTACAGGCCTGCCTACAAGGTATTTGAGCCCGGCACTGACAAAGATATGTTTGCCCAAATGACCGATCTCTATTATAAAAACATACCTAAGCAGCAGTTGCCCGACATTTACAAGAAGGCGATACTAAAAGGTAAAAACGACTGTAACATGTCTACCTATACTAGCTATGCTGACTATGTATTCTCTCATACCTTCCTTTCTGACAGCAATAAATTCAATGCATTCTGCAAAGCACCGTCAATGGCAAAGCTGAAGGCTGATGCGGCTATGCAATATGCAGTGAGCTACGTATCTAACTACACCACAAATTTCCAGCCAAAAGTGGATGCCTTTAATGCTAAAAAGGCTGAACTGAGCAAGCAATATGTGCGTGAACAAATGCTGCAGAAGCCAAACAAAAATTTCTATCCTGATGCAAACTCAACGATGCGCATTTCTTATGGCAAAGTACTTGGCTATGAGCCACAGGATGCGGTACACTACGATATCAATACAACGCTTGATGGCCTGATGGCGAAATACAAACCGGGAAGCGAGGAATTTGACGTGCCGCAACAACTAGTGGACCTGTACAAGGCGAAAGACTATGGCCGCTATGCTGATGCTGATGGCACACTGCACACTTGTTTTATCACCAACAACGACATCACCGGCGGCAACTCAGGAAGCCCGGTTATGAACGCAAACGGCGAGCTTATAGGCGCTGCATTTGACGGCAACTGGGAAGCCATGAGTGGCGATATCGCCTTTGACAAAAAGTATAAGAGAACAATAGTGTGCGACGCACGATACATACTGTTCCTGATAGACAAAATGGGACATGCCGACAACCTGATAAAGGAAATGGATGTGAGATACTAATGCCGAAGAGCATAACTGATTTCAAAAAGCGGGAGGCAATGTCTTCCGCTTTTTGCTTTACGTCACTTATCCTCGCCTATATTTACCCGTCTTGAATTGCCAAAGGCAGTGTACATGTACAGGTACATCATACGGGACAGACGCATGAGGTATGGCTGGGCAAGCAACACGATGACAATGCTAACACCAAGAAAATAAAAAACGCTGTTGTCTTTATAAGACAGGCCGAAAACAGGCCAGTACCACAACAGGTTCAGGAAGAAAAGAATCATAGTAAGTGCATAGTTTATGCCTCCACCATTGTTGCTTTCTGATTTCATCCGCTGGCCGCATATCTCGCACTCGTCCTTAAGCGCGAGGCACTTACCTAACGGGAACATACTCTTATTCAAAAATACGCTACTCTTCCTGCAACTTGGGCATTTCATTGAAAACATAGCCGGCAGAAAAGATGGTCTTTTAGATTCACTACTCATTGCACTGCAAATTTAATTCATTTACACTTAACAGTTTATGTAAGGTTCTTTCCGCTGGAATTGACCGCTGAAGAGTTTGAAGGGTTCGCCCTTTTACTGAAACTGACTGTGGCACCAAAGAGTGTCCGTTGTGCACCGGGCAACCAAAGAGTGTTTAGATAGTTAATGGCACAATTTTCATCACTATAGCAAAAAAACAGCAATGGAAGATCTAAAGAAAAACGAGAGCGAGCAGAAAGAACCAGTTTTAACTGAGAATGTAGAGACTGAATATCCGTTATCAGGCGGAGAAACTGATCAGGACCTGGTGGAAGGTTTTAAGAGCCTGCTTGGCACTGATGAAGAGGATAAAAATTCGAAAGACTAGCCAAGGTTTTTACTAGGTCTTTCTAGGCTTCTTTTTAGCAGCAGGAAACAACACGTTATTCAAAATAAGTCTGTAGCCCGGCGAATTCGGGTGCAGACTTAAATCTGTGGGTGGATCATAAACCATGTGCTGATAGTCCTCAGGGTCATGACCACCGTAAAAGGTCCAGGTTCCTTTTCCATACTCACCGTGAATATATTTTGCTTCGTTGGCTGGCTTAAAATCACCCATAACGAGCACGCTTGACTTTAAAACATCTTTGCGAAATGAAGTTGTCTGCCCCATAAAGCCCTTGATTGTGGTGGTATGGTCCTGGCAAAGCATGGCAGGTATAGGATCAAACTTAGCTGAGAAAGTAAACAGGCTGAAGTAGTCTGTATTCTTAGGTATGATTTGTAATCTCGGCTCTGTATTATCTATATTGGAGTACTCATAGTGCGTTGCCTCGTTATAAAGTGTGAAATCTTTGAACGCCAGACACTTTGAAAAATCAAGCTTTTGCTGATCGTTAGGATCTATGGGATCACCATCGAATTGTTCCGGGCAAATGTCTACTCCATCGGCAGCGAGTGCGATATCGTAAGAATCTGTAGCGGAGCACATTGCGAACATATACCCTCCCCCGGCCACAAAATCGCGAATTTTCTTAGCGATAGCCAGCTTTAGCTGTGACACCTTTTTAAAGCCATGCTTAGCTGCCTGTGCTTCGGCATCTTTCTGATCTTTTATGTACCACGGAGCATTGTGAAACTGTGCCCAGAACTTGCCATACTGGCCTGTAAAGTCCTCGTGATGTAAGTGCAGCCAGTCATATTTCGCGAGCCCATCTGACAGCACCTCATCATCGTACACTTTATCAAAAGGAATCTCAGCATAAGTAAGTACCAGGGTTACCGCATCATCCCACGGCTCTTTACCCGGAGGCGTATATACTGCTACCTTAGGTGGCTTTTCCAGCTTTATGATGTCGCCATTAAAATCAGGATCCATTATCTGGTTAAGTATGCCATTGTATTGTGCATCGCTCATTACTTCATAACTCACTCCACGCAACTTGCACATACGCTCTACACTCTCTATCTGATCCAGCCCAAAGCTGCCACCCTTATAGTTGAGCAGCCAGTCCATAGGTATTCCGGCCTTTAAGGCAGCGTAAGCAACTCCATAGGCTTTGAGATGATTGGTCTGACCTTCGGCATCCATAGGAATAAAGATCTTTGACGCAAATGCAGCAACACTAAGCGTTACAGACGCAACAAGACACGCAAATACCCGGAATATCTTCTTCAACATAATGTGGTACAAGTTACCGATAAAATAGTTTACGGTATTATGGCACTCCCTTTTTAACCCAAATTTCGCACTTGATAAACAGCTGTAGTATAAATGCAAAGGAACTTCTCTATATTTAAACCTAAAAATAAAAACTATGTCAGAGACAGCGACAAAACCATTTCCTTCAGACATTGAGATTTCCCGCTCCACAGTATTAAAGCCTATTTCTGAGATTGCAAAGAACATAGGTATTGCAGCGGACGACATTATCCCCTATGGCAAGTACAAGGCCAAGGTACCGTTATCATACATCAATGAAGACAAGATAAAAAACAGCAACCTTATACTCATTACTGCCATAACCCCAAATAAAGCGGGGGTAGGTAAAACGGTAACCAGCGTGGCGCTCTCCCTGGGACTGAACCACATAGGTAAAAAAGCAGCGGTGGCGCTGCGTGAGCCAAGCCTGGGACCCTGTTTTGGCATGAAGGGCGGAGCAGCCGGTGGTGGCTATTCGCAGGTGTTGCCAATGGAGGATATTAACCTTCACTTTACCGGCGATTTCCATGCCATAACCTGCGCTAACAATATGATAGCGGCGCTGCTGGACAACTATCAATACCAGAACAGGAATACCGACAAAGCACTGGAGCGCATAGTGTGGCGCCGCGTTGCTGACGTAAATGACCGCTCACTCAGGAACATTGTAACCGGACTGGGCGGCAGTGCCAATGGCATACCTACTGAAGCCGGCTTTGATATTACCCCTGCATCTGAAATCATGGCCTTGTTCTGCCTGTCTAGCGACGTAGACGATCTGCAGGCGAGAATAGAGCGAATAGTGCTGGGATACCGCACGGACAAAAAGCCATTTACCGTGAAGGACCTGGGCATAGCAGAGTCGATAACGGTGTTGCTGCGGGACGCTATTTTGCCAAACCTGGTACAGACCACTGAGCAGACCACTGCATTTGTACATGGCGGCCCGTTCGCGAATATAGCCCACGGCTGTAACTCTGTGCTGGCCACAAAGATGGCCCTCAGCTGCACTGATTACGTAGTTACCGAGTCAGGCTTCGGCAGTGACCTGGGTGCAGAAAAGTTCCTGGACATCAAGTGCCGCCTGTCTGGCCTGAGGCCTAAGGCAACAGTGATCGTGGCCACTACTGCAGCACTAAAACTGCATGGTGGCGTACCTGCTACTGACATTACCAAACCCAATATGGAATCGCTGATAGCCGGCTTACCTAACCTGCAGCGCCATATTGAGAACATGAAGAACTTTGGTCAGAGCGTCGTGGTATCCTTCAACCGTTTTAAACATGATACGGATGAAGAAGTAAGCCACCTGGAGAACTTCTGCGAGCAACAAGGTGTAGTCTTTGCTATAAACAATGGCTTCACCAGTGGTGGTGCCGGCGCTGCCGAGCTTGCCCAAAAGGTGGTGAACATGATAGAGAACCACCCTTCGCAGGACATCAATTTCACCTATGATCTTACTGACAGCATTAAAACCAAGATAGAAAAGATAGCCACAAAAATATACCGCGCCGGTGAGGTCGTATTTACCGGCCCGGCAACTACAAAGCTGAAATCGTTTGAAGCAAACGGCTGGGGCAACCTGCCTGTATGTATAGCTAAGACGCAGTACTCCTTTTCTGACGATGAAAAGAAGATATGTGCACCGTCGGGCTTTACGATCAATATTCGCGACCTGGTGATAAATGCAGGAGCAGGATTTATAGTAGCGGTAGCTGGCGAGATCATGCGGATGCCCGGGCTGCCAAAGGACCCGCAAGCGATGCATATAAAGCTGGTGAATGGCAATATAGAAGGTCTGAGCTAGCAAATCATACTACTGTAAGGGATAGTTGGGCGAAAGCTCTGCTATCCTTTTTCTTTTTATAAAATCCCTTAATGTTAGAATCAAAAGAAACTATGCAAAACCACGAAATAGACTACCGGATAATAGGCGAAGAAATGCAGTATGTAGAGGTAGAGCTGGACCCCAACGAAACAGCAATAGCCGAAGCCGGTGCCTTTATGATGATGGATGATGGCATCCGCATGGACACCATATTCGGCGATGGCAGCCAGCAGCAAACGGGTGGGCTCCTTGGCAAACTGTTCTCTGCAGGCAAGCGGATGCTGGTAGGTGAAAGCCTGTTTATGACCGCGTATACCAACGTGGGCAACGGCAAGCGCCGCGTATCATTCGCATCGCCATACCCAGGGAAAATAGTGGCACTGGACCTGATGAAACTTGGAGGCAGGGTGATATGCCAGAAGGATGCATTCCTTTGTGCCGCGCAAGGTGTGTCTGTAGGGATAGAGTTCCAGAAGAAACTAGGTACGGGTTTGTTTGGCGGTGAAGGGTTCATAATGGAGAAACTGGAAGGTGATGGAATGGCTTTTCTGCATGCCGGCGGGCATGTGCTGGAGCGGGCGCTGCAGCCAGGTGAACTGGTAAGGATAGATACGGGTTGCATAGTAGGATTCACGAACGATGTGCATTATGACATTGAGTTCATTGGCGGCATTAAGAATACATTCTTTGGCGGCGAGGGCGTGTTCTTTGCGACGCTTCGCGGACCGGGAACGGTGTGGATACAGACACTGCCTATAAGCAGGCTGGCATCGCGCATTATATCGTACGGTGGGTTCGGTAAACGGAAAGAGGAAGGCAGCATTTTAGGGGGCCTTGGGAATTTGCTTGATGGGGATGGGGTGTAGAGATATTTTCATGGTGGTGCTTATTTATGTCACCCTTTCAGGGTTTGTGTGGCATGGGTATAGCTTCTATAATGATGTCATCCTTTCGGGATTTTTCTAACCATAATTGCATTATGTGATGGATTGTTGTGTGCATTTTGGCGGGTCAATGGCTTTCAATTTCGCCAAGTAGAAACGGCGATGGGCAAGCCAACCACCCCAGCCCGAAAACCGCCTCGCGGTGTTTTCGGGCATCCCCTCCTTTAAAAGGAAGGGAGTGTGTTGCGCAGCCCTCAAATTCGCTTTCAGATTAGGTGTCTACCGGAGTGGCAGGCTTAAGGTGAGCGGAGCGTGTTGCGCAGCCCATGTATTCTGGTTTAGAGAACCGGCGTAACGCTTAGGTTGGCTTGAGGGTATTGCGTAGAAAGTTGCGAAAGCGATGTAATTTCTTTAATAAATTCCTAGCGAGCATAGATGCCTACGGCATGACAAGTATTATGGTCAATCATGTTTAGGATAATACGATTGAGCAGGCGTACATGCCTACGGCAAGAGGTATTATACAGATAACAGCTAAGAACATTGACTAACATGAGGTGACTTATGTTTTCAGCACGGGTAGAATCAGGTAGCTGGGGTGGTCTTTGTCGTGGTAGATGCGGATGTTGGACTTGCGGAAGTCTTCTTTTTTGGCCTTGTATATGTTTTCAAAGTTTTGCGGATTCATGTCTACCAAGGGAAACCAGCTGCTCTGGACCTGCACCATAATACGATGACCCTTTTTGAAAACATGTGCTACATCGCCTATCTTAAAAGTAACGGGAGTGATCTTGCCCGGAACAAAAGGAATGGGCTTGTCAAGACTGTTGCGGTATTTGCCGCGCATCACCTCTCCATGTACCAGCATTTCGTAGCCACCCATAGGGTATCTGATCACGGGGTCTGAATCATCATAAATATTTATGTTGTTGTAGTAGAGGCTATCGGGAAAAACATCTATGAGCTTTACTACAAAATCAGCATCTGTGGTGGAGATAGAAGCCTGCAGGGCAGCGATAACGTTGCCGGTGAGTGTAACATCTTCCGGCAAGAGCCCGGTTTTGAATGACAACACATCGGGGCGGCGATCAGCGAAGCGCTGGTCGTCTGTCATATAATTACGGGTACGATTGAAGTGAACCTCTGCCGCGTATGGTACCGGCTTGTGCGGGTCGCTGACATACTCATCAAAGCTTACAGCCGACTTAGGCGATGCCCAGTTGAGTACGTCATCTTTGTGTAAGTAAAGTTTTTCATCATGTGTGCCGACAGGTGGCCACTGCGTGAAGTTTCTCCATTCATTGGCACCACTCATAAAAATAGTTGCTTCGGCCAGGCTTGAAATGTCGCCCTCCCCTTTCAGGAAATAATTAAAGAAGGGCACTTCTACATTTTCCTGATACCAGGTAGATGTATTGCTGCCGAAATGGATATTGCCGAGGTGGGTGCCATCTTTGTTGTCCCACTGGCCATGATACCATGGGCCCATTACCAGCTTGTTGAACTCTTTGCCGGGATTATTTTTTTCAGCGGTCAGATAGCCATTCCATGCACCCCAATTGTCTTCTGCGTCGAATGTACCCCCTACCCAGAGCATTGCGGGCTTCAAGTTTTTAGTGGCTTTTCGTGCGTCTCGAGCTTTCCAGTAATCGTCATAATCGCTATGCTCTACGAGATCTTTCCAAAAACGGATGCTGTCGCCTGTGAGCTTTGTGAGCTTGCTCAGGGGCATGTTTTCCAGGTAAAATTTATAGTTATCGTGCACCGGGTAACCTACCGAGGGATGTGGAGTGGAAATAGGCTTGGGATGAGGAATACCGAAACCGAAGCCATAAGGGACATCATAATCGAACTCGTCCATAACAAAGAAAGCGCCATTGTGATGATCGTCGTCGCCGGCAAACCAGTCGATGCAGGGCGCCTGCGGACTAACCGCGACCAGCGAAGGATGGCCACAGGCAGCACCCATAAGAGAATAAAAGCCTGGATAGGAAACACCGAACATTCCGACCTTACCATTGTTATTAGGAATGTTCTTGACCAGCCAGTCTATGGTATCCCAGCTGTCGGTTGTTTCGTCAATGTCCTTGTTACTTTTTTTGTTGGGACTATAAGGACGCATATCTACAAACTCACCTTCACTCATCCACCTGCCTCTTACATCCTGGATAACTAAAATATACTTTTCTTCAAGATATGCCCGCTCGTATGTGCTCCAAAAGTCCCTTAGTGTGTCCTCGCCATACGGGGTACAGGAATAAGGTGTGCGCATGAGCAATATGGGATGAGGCTCGGCATTATTATCTGGTGCATATATAGAGGTAAAAAGCCGCACGCTGTCGCGCATGGTAATGTATTGCTCGGTTTTAGTATAGCGCCTCGCCATCCACAGGCTGTCATTGCGCCTTGCAAAGGAAGGCACGGAAGCAAGTAAAAGCACAAGCAGGGTAAGTAATCGCCTCATTTACAGTATGTTTTTATCCTTTTCGTTTTTGCAATAAAAAATCATTCCATTATAAGTCTAAGCCCGATATGCCAGGCAAATAATCTGAATTATAGATGAGGCGGGCCAGATCCGTCCAACCGGAGGCAGACCCGCTTATGTTCAATGTATGAGCAAGCAAGGTATAAATACCCGCTGCATCATCGTGATCTCTCAGATAGTGGACAGAGGTAGCGCCTTCAGACTTTGACAACTTATTACCATCGGCACCTGAAATAAGCGGGTGATGATAAAAACTGGTATTTGAAAATGTATTGCTCCCCAACAATGACGCCAGGTAGAGCTGAGCCAGTGTAGATGCCCACAGGTCTTCTCCCCTTACCACAAGGTCTATGCCAAAGTGAATATCATCGAGCAGCGATGTGAGCTGATAAGCCGGGAAACCATCCTTTTTCCTAACGATGAAATTGCGCATATTAGCAGGCAGCTGCGCCTTGGTAATTGACCCATCCACGCCTTTCACCTCCAACTCTGTTTCATCCTCTATAATCCGCCAGCTCACATTTGGCGCATCAAACGGGATGTTTTTATGCCTGCAGGTGCCGGGATAAACGCTATCAGGACCGTGAACTACCTGCGTGCGCGTGCATGTGCAGGCAAAGAGCTTACCAGCATCGCGCAACTGATGCAATGCCTTGTAGTAGGTGTCCATGCGGTGAACCTGCGAATAAATGGTTTCGTATTCGGGTATAGTTAGCGGACCTTCATCAAAAGGAATATCCAGGTATGAGAGCGTATCGAAAATATCTTGTACAAAGACCTTGTTTGTTCGCTCTCTGTCGGCATCATCTATACGCAGCAATACTTTAGCGCCAGAACTACGTGCAAGCGCCACAGTAATAACAAATGAGTATATATTGCCAAGATGTAAAAAGCCACTGGGCGTGGGTGCCAGCCTTGTTTTGTTAAAAAGAAAATGGTTACCAGCTCTATTCATCTGATTCTCACGAAATAGCTAAGTATTCGAAAACGAATTTGACTAAAGTTACGGATACTCATTTTAACCAGAACAAAATTTCCCACATGGCGATTGGTAATCAATGTGTTGCTGTTTGAGAATTTCCCACGTGAGAAATTTTAAGCTGCAGCAGTATGAACGGGCCTCAGTGCTTTAGACGGGCCGGTAGTGGCGGTGCCGCGAAGCAACTGCCGCAAATTCTTCTCCGGCACTTTGACAGGGACCGGTTGTGGCTGAGCCTTGGGCAATGCATTATTGTTTTCTGGCGAACCAGTGGGTGCAGGAGCTGGCGGGATTGTGGATTCCTTTTTACTTTCCTGGCTGCGCCATTCCCGAATGTCTTCTTCATCCAGATGCGCTTCCCGCCGTGCGTCTTCCGACACAGGCGCAGAACGACTAATAGCCGATCTCTTTCTTGCGCCTGTTTGCGCTGCGTGACAGGTTATGCAGTCATCGATGTGCGGCTGTATCGCTTTCGCCAGCTGCGGATCTTTACTAACTATACTTTCTGATAACAGTGCGTATGCTTCAAGGCTTTCATTGAGCGCACCTTTGGTTTTGAAATTGTTGATCATGAGCGAGAGCTTGTAGAGGGCATTCACCTCGGGAACGGAAATGGGTTGTCCCTCACGGCCGGCAGAGAGCAACTGTGTGGAATAGGTGCCGAAGACGTGGTAGCAGTTCTCCTTGAGAAACGAAGGGATATTCTCTCCATTCTTCTTTATCTCCTCCCAATTGTTTTGGCGGATCCAGAGATGGAGTGTGCGGCGTGATATGCCGAGTCGTCCGGCAATTTCGGTTTTAGAGAGGTCTGTCTGAAAATAAAGCTGCTGTGCTTGTTGCTGTTGTTCTTGTTTCATTTTTGGTTTATTAGTTGATTAGTTTATTGGTTCATTGGTCCGTTCGGGGACTTGTTTTCGGCGAACAAAGTTAGGCTGGGCGTGGTTGCTGACGCGAATTTTGTGGATATCTTCTTTTGATAAGGGCTGAAAATGAGAGGGGGTAAGGGAATTAATTTTACGGGTTATCAACATTATTTATGCTGAGGCGTCTTTAAGGATGTTGGCGGTATGACTGGCTTTCTAATGCACGATGCCAGGGGACATCTGAGAAAATATTTCACTTGAGTGTTTTTCTTACCTTTGCGGCATGAATTATGATCTGCCGCTGGCGGAAGAGAAGGTAAAACCGCACCAGGTCACTACGCTGCACCTGGTGTGCGCACTGGGGTTTATTGGCACCGGAGCTATAATAACCGTTTACAACTATACAATACCGATGTGGGGCGGCGCTTTGCTGGCTGCCGGGATCCTATTGCTTGGTGTGACTCTTTTCAAGAATAAGTGGCTGACAAGGGAGGTAAATGTACCGGTACGGGTAGCGGAACTGCTGATTGCACTGGCTATTGCCATTTATTCTGTGTCGCAGCAATGGAAATTTCCTACCGGCATGTTTGCGATGCTGAGTATAGGCATATTGTTTGCACTATACTGGGAAAGAAAATCGGATGCGGTGCTGTATGTGCATGCGGATGACAGCGGACTAAAGTTGCCTGTACTCCGGCGACGTACGCTACCATGGACGGAGGTGGAAGAAGTTGTTTTACGGTTTGGTATACTTACCATTAATTGCGTAGATAATCACCTGTTTCAATGGACCATTTCAGATACGGATATAGAACCGGGGAAATTTGAAGCCTACTGCGCAGCGCAGGTAGCAGCGCACAAAAGTGAGCGGAGAAATGATGATTGGTGATTTGAAAGTCAAAATTCAAAAGTCAAAATTCAAAAATTCAGGATTTTTAAGTCGAAAATTGAAAGTTTAAAAATGCAGTTTGAGATAGCAGGAACAGTAGTTTGTTTGTGAGGCGGGTAATCTCTGAATTGTGTAAAAAAGAAAACAATGTTAACGGAACAACCATATTTATTGTATTCTGACGGTGACGGGCAGATATTTGAGGATACCAGCCTATATAGTGTAGGCCGCAGCGGATGGGATGCAATGCCAATACCAGAAGAAGAATGGATAGAGCTGCCAGACGGCGGAAACCTTTATGAACTGCCCGGCAGAAGGGGCATAGGCATAGATGTAAAAACCGGCGAGATGCGCCTATGTGAAAAAGGATGGGCTGTTGCTGCATTTTTACCGCCAGCCCATACCGGCTTTTATATTGCGGCTTATGAGACCATGGAAGATGCGCCTACCCTACCGTTGTTTTGCTACACAGCTGCGGGATGGCTGGACGATAAATTTTATGTACCTGCCATGCGTATAGAGCGCGATATAAGGCAGGAGTGCAGCGGCTACGATGAAAACAAAATAAATGAAGGAGTAGGCGTATTGACACACGCCTACCCGCATAACCGGCTGGTGAAGCACCTGGCTGATAACTGCGCACTTACTTATAACTGCCCTGCAGCAAGGAATTACTTTATGGGCCGCTGGGAGTGCCCTATACCTACATCTCCGGCATGCAATGCGAATTGTGTGGGCTGTATCTCTTTTCAGCCGGAAGATGAGTCGATAGTGTCGCCGCAGGACAGGCTGCAGTTTAAGCCAACTGCTGCTGAGATAGTAGAGTTTACTGTGCCACACCTGGAGACAGCACCCTACCCTATAGTGAGCTTTGGGCAAGGCTGCGAGGGCGAGCCACTATTGATGTGGGAGACCATAAAAGAATCGATAACGGAGATACGCAAGCACACCAAAAAAGGGAGCATAAATATAAACACGAACGGCAGCAAACCTGCAGCCGTGGATCAGCTGATGCAGGCTGGGCTGGACAGCATACGCGTGAGCCTGAACTCTGCACAGAAGTGGCTATATACCGAGTATTACCGGCCAAACAATTACCAGTTTGAAGACATAGTAGAAAGCCTGCGGGTGGTAAGGAAACATGGCGGTTGGGCTTCCATCAATTACTTTGTTTTTCCGGGGATGACGGATAGCGTGGCGGAGTACGAAGCACTGCGGGAACTGATAAAGACTACCGGACTGAGCATGATACAGTGGCGGAGCTTTAATATAGACCCGGACTGGTACCTGGGCAAGATGGGCGTAACAGACCCGGGAGAGTGCATGGGTATAAAGCAGATGATGGAGCTGATACACGAAGAATTCCCTGATGTGAAGTTCGGCTACTTTAATCCGCCGATAGAGCGAATGGAGAATTTTGATGAGGCATTTGCTCATTGAGAACCTTAGCCAGCGCCAATCTTGCGGGAGAGGTGGTTGTAGGTCAGTTCAAAAATAAAAATTGGCTGGGGATGAATATCTAATTGAAGCCGAAGCTTTTAACACTAAAAAGTTAAAAACGACGTTTAATTGTGGAATGTTGATAATTCGGCGTCTTCAGTCTTTGATCTTTTGAGTACTTTTAATGAAAGTTATCGGCTATGATAGCATTGCAACAGGAACAGCCCGCAGTAAATAACAAAGCCCTTGCCTGGACAATAGGCGTGCATGCATTGCTGTTGCTGGTTTTCTTTTTTCTGCGGTATAGCATTACACCTATACCACCTGTGGTGCCTGATGGCGGGCTGGAGGTGAACCTGGGGACCAGCGATAACGGCAGTGGTACCGACCAACCGATGAATACAAAAGACCCTGCAGCATACTCTGCAGCGGTAGTATACAAAGCCGTAGCTCCAAAAAGCAATCTGCCGAAAGAACTAGTGCGCAGCAACCAGGCTGATGCACCGGACGTGGATGAGAATAAAAAGGACAAGAAAACAGTACCATCAGAAAACAGGCCGATGGAAAAACCGAAGCCTGCACCCATAGAAAAGCCGAAGTATATAATGCCAGCCAGCAATGGCCAGGGCGGCAACAGCGCCATGCAAAATAAGCCCGGCACAAGCGAAGGCAATACTACAGGCCCGGGCGACCGTGGCGTGGCAGGCGGCACACCGGGCGCGGCTAACTATACCGGAGTGCCCGGAAATGGGAATGGCGGCATACACCATACACTATCCGGAAGGCGCATCTCACCCGACCACTTTGAAGCTGAGTTTCATGAAGGCGGAAAGGTGGTGATACATGTGACCGTGGACAAGAATGGAAACATCATTAACGCGGTTGTAAAGAGCTTCTCGAACAAGGACCTAAAAGGCCTGGCAATGGAAAAGCTGCGCAGTGCGCACTTTGATAAGAGTGACAGCCCAGAACAGTCGGGCGACATCACTATAAATTTCTCAACACGCTAACACCAGCATGGGCGAAAATAACGCTTACCAGCAAACACTTGATTATTTGTATGAGCGGCTGCCGATGTTCTCGCGAATAGGCAAGGCTGCGCTGAAACCAGACCTTACGAATACACTAAAGCTGTGTGCTGCGCTGGGCAACCCACAGGAGCAATTTAAGTCGGTACATATTGCCGGCACTAATGGCAAGGGAAGTACCAGCCACTCACTTGCAGCTGTGTTTCAGCAGGCGGGTTATAAAACGGGGCTTTATACATCGCCACATCTTATTGATTTCCGGGAGCGGATACTGCTGAACGGTTTGCCGGTGGGTAAGGAATGGGTAGTGGATTTTGTGGCGAAGAATAAGGGATTGATTGAACAGGTAAATCCGTCGTTTTTTGAGATAACTGTGGCCATGGCATTTGCATATTTTGCAGAAGAAAAAGTGGACATCGCTATTATAGAAACGGGACTGGGAGGCAGACTAGATAGTACAAATGTTATTACGCCTGTATTGTCTGTTATCACCAATATCAGCTATGACCATAAAGATCTGCTAGGCAATACGCTTGCCGAAATAGCAGCTGAAAAGGCGGGTATTATAAAGGAAGGTGTACCAACAGTAATAGGTGAACAAAATGATGAGACGGAACGTGTGTTCTTTGAACATTCGGTACATAAGCGTTCGCCACTGTATTATGCGGAATCGCTATGGAGCTTAGTGCGCATAAAGCATGATGCCAAATACCAGCAATATAAAGCGGTGAACAATGCAAAACGTGAAATGTATGATCTGACTACCGACCTGCTTGGTAACTATCAGCAACACAACATAAAGACTGTGCTGACTGCGGTGGAACTGCTATCGCATACCGGATTTAATATAACGGTGCAGGGTGCAATAAATGCTCTTGCAGGCGTAAAGAAAACCACAGCGTTGCGCGGCAGGTGGGACTGGATACAGGAGCACCCCACGATAATTTGTGATGTGGCGCACAACCCGGCGGGTCTTGCAGAAGTGCTGGCGCAATGGAAGCATGTGAGCGCAAGCTCAAAACATATAGTGCTCGGTTTTGTAAAAGACAAGGACATAGCTGAGGCGCTTTCCCTTTTTCCAAAAGACGCAACTTATTACTTCTGCAATGCCGATACGCCGAGGGCACTGCCAGCAGCGGAGCTTAGGGAGGCAGCCAGCCAACAAGGACTGACAGGAGCGGCATATGAGAGTGTAGCGGCTGCGGTGCTTACTGCAAAAAATAACATGCAGGATACTGACGCATTACTAATTACCGGAAGCTTTTTTATTGTGGGAGAAGCTTTGGGTAATTTGAAGATGCCTTCAAATTAATTTGAAAATTTGAAGATGCGGAAATTTGAAAATGTGGTGTTATACCGGTTAAACTTTTAAAGCACACTAATAGCGAAATTGAGGTTCGTGAGATTGCTTTGCCACGGCCAGCGCACGTGGCTAAACATCGTGGCGCGCAATGACGCGGGTTATTCGTGTAGAGTTAAAGTTCAACCAGTATTATTAAGCTGAAGGCAGCGAATATTTAATTGCCGGCTTTTCCTGTCTTTGATGCGAAAATGAACATGTTCATGCGGATTATTATGATCATCGGAATGACGAACATTCCCCGATACTCTTCTCCCGCGAAACGCCACAAAATACCGAGTACTAAAAGCGACAGCAGCACCGAGATCGTACAATAAATCTTTCTGTGGGTAGACATCATGTTTGATACAGTGATTAAAGGTACTAAATCAAGCCGCACACACCATCTCTGTTATCAAATTATTTGCCCCTGCCCTGGAAGATGACGGTGAAGGTGTAGAGGATGATCTTCAGATCGAGTGCGAGGGAACAGTTCTCAATGTAGAGCAAGTCGTACTTCATACGCTCTACCATTTCCGATACATTCTCGGCATAGCCAAACTGAACCATACCCCATGATGTAAGGCCCGGCTTTACTTTGTGCAGGTACTTGTAGTGCGCATGTTCTGCACTGATGATATCTATGTAATGTTTGCGCTCTGGCCGGGGACCTACCAGGGACATTTCGCCCTTCACTATGTTTACGAATTGCGGCAGCTCATCTATACGCCATTTGCGCATGAACCTGCCCCATGGCGTGATGCGTGGGTCGAGCTTGCTCGATAGCGCGGGTCCATCTTTTTCTGCTTCTATATACATTGAGCGGAACTTGTAAATGTGGAATGGCCTGCCGAAAATCCCTATGCGCTCCTGCTTGTAAAATATGCTGCCCCTTGATGACAGCTTGACCATAATAGCCGTAAAAATAAGGAATGGCGAAATAAGCAAAAGCGCAAAAGCAGAAACAAGAATATCTATGGTGCGCTTGCAAACCCGCTGCCAGTCGGGCATAAGATCGGGGTGAATGTGGATGAGCACCGCGTCATAAACGTTGTTGGTTTTTACCGAGCCGGATATGATGTCATAATAATCGGGCAGTACTTTTACCACAACAGGGCGGTAGCAGAGGCGCGTAAGAATATTCTCCAGCAGGTGGTGCTCAGATGAATCTACGGCTACGATCACTTCCTCTATCTGGTGCTTGTCTATTATTTCCTCAAGCTGGGAAATGTGGCCAAGCTGCGGGAGAAACTGCGTCATGCCATTACTGGCCTCTTTGCTGGAATAAATGAACCCGAGGAAAATATTGCCGAGTACTTTGGGATTGTCAAGTACCTGCTTATAGATATTGATGGCCTGCTGATTTCCGCCAATTATGAGGGTATTATACCCTACTTTTCCCATCTTTAAATTCGCCTTTACCCTGTATAGTATTACAAGGCGGAATATAAGCGCGAACAAGGTGTGTATGAGCAGGTAGTGGCTAAACTCGCTGATGAAATATGCGTAGTCTGCGTTATCGTTGGCAAATACGATAACGGCGACCATTATACAACCAATGATGCAGGAGATGAGCGTCCGGTTGATCTCGTTAAGCCTGGACTTGCGATAGAGATCGAAATAGGTGCCGGACAGCAAATAAGCAATGAGCCATCCACCCGGAATTACCACCAACGTATTTATGTAATCGCGTGTATGAAATTTCTGCAGGGTGTCGAGATAGGAAAAACCGGTGAGCACATGCTGGCGGTAAATCCAAAGCGTGAACCAGGCCAATGCAGCAGCTATGTAATCCAGCAACACCAGTTGCCGTATAGCTCTTTTTTTGGGTGGGCTGAGTTGCATGCTTGCTAAAACGTTACCAGTTGAATATTATCTATCAAAAGCTTTCCGCTCGACTGAGCATCTGCAAGCACAGCTTTTATATAAAAATTGTAGCTGTCGCCCTGGGCATTAGCCGTGAAGCCATCTACCTGTAAATAGAATTTCTTCCACGAGGTGGTGGGGCTGATACCTGATAAATAATATGGAGCTGAGGAAATGACGCTGCTTAGGTTTGCCTGGAGACCTACGTAGAATGGTATGGTAGTCTTGTAGGTGAATTCGATAAATGCTACGCCGGAAGGAATAGTGAAAATATTCCTGGAACTATCAACTGAACTATCGCCAACGGCCAAAAGATCTATTTGCCCAAACTTACTGCCATCGTAAGACTCAGCATTGTCAGACATTATTCTTAATGAACGGTTGCCGCCACTCTGTGCAAAGTTCGGTGTATTGTTCGACTCATCGAAGTAATCAATGAGCTTCACGGTAACATCGCGGTAAAACTTTGTTTTAGGCGTGTAGTTTATGATCTTGCCCGGCTGAGCTATTAAAGTAGATGTGTCAGGGCTATAGAATGGGTATTGTGCGACATTGTTATTCTGGCCATTAATTGCTACTGCCGGCACAATCTGCAGCTGGCCGGAACCCGACGCCACCACCGGGAATGTGGCCGGCAGGTCAAAAATACCTACCCTGCTGCCATTATAATAAACCCAAACAGTATTTATCTCATGCGATAAAGTTGGCAACTGACCACTTGGGGAATTATCATATCGTAGCACCGTTAAACCGGGACTTTGCTGAAAAGAGAACGAATCGATGTGAATATAGGTGGGTATAGGCTCGTGTGGGTTGATAATATTGCAGCCCTGCCAGAGAAATGCAGCGCAAAAAAGAAGACCTAATAATTTAGAAGGGGTAAAAATGTTCACCATAGTAGCCTTTTCCAATCTCATTAACGTATATTATGGTTAAACATTGTGCAGTTCGTTGTGCAAGCTCATTTTTTTGAGCACCTGGTGTGCTACGTCCATTGCCTGGTAACCGTGGTAAACAGAAACGCGTACCGGGCGGTCGTTCAGAAT
Source organism: Chitinophagaceae bacterium (assembly GCA_947446645.1). GTDB lineage: Bacteria > Bacteroidota > Bacteroidia > Chitinophagales > Chitinophagaceae > Nemorincola. The sequence continues at coordinate 90,738 of CANFHA010000014.1, forward strand.
AGCCGCGGCAAACTCGGCCAATTCCGTTCGTATGGCATTGAGCGGCGCTACCTCGGGCATATCTACAGAAATCACCTTTTTCTCACCATTGCCAATGGTCAGGGGTACATCCATCATACTTGGCGGAGCTTCATCTTCTTTAATCCGTATGATCTCCGTTTTCTTCTCGAGAAAATCGATACCTATGTATGCATCTCGCTGAAAAAGACGCATTTTACGCATATTTTTTAATGAAATTCTGCTGGAAGTGAGGTTGGCTACGCAGCCATTATCGAATTCTATGCGTGCATTTGCAATATCTGAGGTTTCACTAAGTACGGCAACCCCGCTGGCGGAGATGCGCTTGACCGGCGATTTCACCAGACTGAGCACGATATCTATATCGTGTATCATCAGGTCCAGTATTACCGATACGTCTGTACCCCGCGGATTGAACTGTGCCAGACGGTGGGCCTCAATGAACATGGGCTGCAGCAACTGCTCACCAACCGCCAGGAATGCAGGATTATAGCGCTCTACATGCCCCACCTGGCATTTTACATTAGCTTCCTTCACCAGCTGCACCAGTTCCATACCTTCATCCAGCGTATGGGCAAGCGGCTTTTCTATAAACAGGTGCTTGCCGCTGAGCAGGCATTTTTTAGCGATATCGTGGTGAGAAGTGGTTGGCGATACAATATCTATGGCATCGGCAGCTTCTATGAGACTGGCCATATCCATAAATCTTGGTATCTGAAACTGTGCGATTGCAGCCTCAGCCTGGGCATCATTGGGATCGTAAAAGCCAATCAACTGTGTATCTGGCACATGTTGCCACTGCTGGATGTGTATCTTGCCCAGGTGACCGGCTCCAAAGACTCCTACTTTAAGCATGCATTAATTATTAAATAAATATAACGTCTTTTTAAGAAACGAACGCAAGATAAGAATAATCCCCTTAGCAATGTAAGTGTAATGATAAATTGGATGGGTAATGTGGTGTACTTGTTAATGACAGGAATATAGATATAAATATTATAAAATGAAGCGGTGGTTATTGATTTCAAAAATCGTTTGTTCACGTAGCATAAGAATTCTATACTTTAAATTAATAAACTATTAAATTGAATAAAATTTTTTAATCAATAACATTTAAATTTGCTCTTTTGAAGCACGCCATACGCATGACGAAATGTTAAAAACCGTGCGCTATAAAAACAGAAAAAGTGAGCGCGCCAATAAGCAAGGATAGCGCAAAATTACCTTTCAAAACAGTGAATTTAAATGATTCCCGCGACTGCTTCTGGCATTTCCCTGAAACAAAAAAACGTAAAAAAAGATTGATTTTCTCGGCAAATAACGAAAATATAATTCAATCATGTGTAGGCGTTGATTCGGTCTAAGTTTTCTGAAATATTTTTTGCTTTTACCGGAACTTACTTATCTTTACGCAAATTAGGTGGGGGTGTTCCCCGTTTAATTATTTTAGGTTTTAAAGCTTTATATTGCAAAGGGTATAGTCTGGAAAACGTGGGTAGATAGGATTAAAAACACTTGTTTAACACCCTTCGCCTGCCGTGGACCAGTTTAGTAATTTTTTGCCACAGTTATTTTTACTGTGAACAGTATCTCAGCTTAAATTCAGGCATCTTACTAAATGATAAAAACACGTCGTATGCACATAAAGAGTTCATTTTCGTTTGCCGCAGCAACGTTTCTTGCGGCGTCCTCTTTATCAGGTCTTGCTCTTGCTCAAAAAAGTAATCCTAATCCTAACCCGACCCAATTAAAATCACGTACAAGACCTGTTATTCCATTCAGGCATACTACACTTGCTGCGCCTCCCGGCATGGTATATGTACCTAGTGGTTCAGTGACCATCAAATACAGTTCTTCCTCGTCGGATACCAACAGCAAAAAAAGAGTGAGCCTTACCTCATTCTACATGGACAAAACAGAAATTACCAACCAGCAATACAGATTGTTTACAGAATGGGTTATTGACTCCATAGCTGTAACAAACTATATAAAGGACGAGAAATATTTCTACGATGCACCAGCGGTAGCCAGCAAGAAAAACGCTGACAGCAAAAAGAGCGCCGAGGTGGACTCAACCAGGAAGGATACGCTGAACTTCATACAGAAAGACGCAGCCAATGCTGCACCTGAGAAGGACACCACCAACTGGTCCAAAAGGAAGATAAACTGGTCTAAAGTAGATCACAAAGAAATATTTGAAACAACAGATGAAGAGCTGAAAGCCAAGATAGCACCGATGCTGGATGCGGATGGCCGGATCAAGCAAGAGCTTTATATGTTTACCTATGCTTATGTGCGCTCCCTGGGTACCAATCCAAAAGCGAAGGTGGGTGAGCTGGCCTATGCTACCGTAAATATTTATCCTGACGAAAAGATATGGGTGAAGGATCTTACGAATGCCCAGGTAGACATGCTGGTTGAGAACTATTTTAATACTCCGCCATTTGATGACTATCCTGTGGTAGGTGTAAACTGGCACCAGGCAAGGGCTTTTGCTTACTGGCGCTCAAAAGCATCCTCTAACTATGAGTGGATAGCCGACTACCTTAAGTACTACCGCCTCAATTACAGCTTACCATCTGAAGCCCAGTGGGTATATGCTGCAGGCGCAGATATGAAGGGTGTATTTGAACCTGAAGCACCTGACGCTCAGCCAGTTGTAGACAGTGTTATAACACCGCCAAGTCAAATAATAGACAGCACAATGCTGGTAAGCGACAGCGTGCTGCACGACAGCTCATCTGTAGCACTGGCCACTGTGCCTACACGCTCATCGAGCATGGAAGAAGACCGCGATGGTAAGCTGCTGGAAAACTTTAAACAGGAAGAAGGACGCTATAATGATGATGGTGGTACGTTTACGCTGCCGGTAATGTCATACGCTCCAAATGAGTTTGGTATCTACAACATGGTGGGCAACGTATCTGAGTGGGTGCTTGATGCTTACAGCCCATCTGCTTTTGCCTTCATATCAGACGTAAACCCGGTGCTGCTGTTTGATGCAGACACTACCGAGGCCGATGCGATGAAACGCAAAGTGGTACGTGGCGGGTCGTTTATGAGTAATGCGCGCGCACTGAGCCCCTACACAAGGGATAATGAATTGCAGATGAATGCTCACTGTTATATTGGCTTCAGGTGCATATTACCGGCACCGGAAATACTTAACAAATCTGTTGCTACCCGCAGGAAGAATACCGGCAGCAACAGAAAAAACGTAAGGTAATTATCACCCATTTTGAAACCTTTTTATGAATAGCTAGTCTAAACATTAATCTCACAATAAACACAACCTGAAAATTTAATCATCACTTACAAATCAAAAAAAATATGAGCAGTAACCCACAGCAAGGAAAAAAGAAAGTTGGACTTAATAGTGTAATCTCCTGGGGAGCCACAGTTGTAATCGTTGGATTGATGTTTAAAATCCTTCACTATCCTGGTGCGGAACTTATGATCTCCGTAGGTCTTGGTACTGAGGCATTCCTTTTTGCCATACTTGGTATTGCAGCTATGAGCGCGGAAGACGAAACGCCTACTGTATCTACAACGCCCGGCAGCGGAGCGAAACTTAATGACCTTCTTGCTACTTCAGTAACACCTAATGTAATCGAAAACCTGAAAGCAGGTTTTGAACAATTCACGAAAACTGTTTCTTCTGTAAACCAGGTAGCTAATTCGGTGAGCCTGACTCAGAATTTCCTTAAGGAGCTTGAATCATCTACCGGTGATGTGAAGAAATTCCGTGAGAACCTGGGAACTGTAACTTCCGGTTTTGACCAGTTCAACAAGTCACTTATGGCTATCAGCCAGATGAGCGCTGTATCACAGGGTATGATGAAAGACCTTGAAATAGCAGGCCAGGGCATGAAGTCATTTGCCAAGAATATGAACGATATGAACTCAAGCTTCAGCCAGTTCTCTCAAACTTTACTTGCTATCAATCAAATGACTGCATCATCAGCGTCTATGCTGAAAGAGTTTGAAGCAGCTACTAATGGTATGAAGGCGTACAACAAGAACATTACAGACCTGAGCCGTATATACCAGGCACAGCTGGAAGCATTTAAGAAATAAGGATGTGGCAGCGTGAGCTGCATGAAGTACCAATAAATCTATTAAATTCACTTTTACGCTTAAGTAATTAAGCTCAAAATATAATAAACGCATGGCAGGTCTAAAAGAAACCCCCCGGCAAAAGATGATGGGTATACTGTACCTGGTGCTGCTAGGCATAGCGGCCACCACGGTTACAGACCATGTTCTTGATGCCTTTAGAAATCTTACAGTCAGTCTTGAGACTTCTACAAAAAATGTTCAGGGCACGGTTAATAATACATTCAGTTCATTTGAAGCAACGATGATGAAGAATGATCCGTTGCGCGCAACACCTATTAAGGAGAAAGCAAATTCAGTGAAGAAAAATGTATCCGCGCTTAACAGCTATATCAATGAGATCAAAGAACTGATGGTAAAAGAAGGTGGCGGAATTGAAGAAACGACGGGAGATGTAAAAGCCCGTGCGGACATCGATATCTCTCCCCGCATAATGATCAAAAAAGGAACTGCGCTGGAATTGAAAAAACACATAGAAGACACTAAGATCAAAATATGTGCAATTGCCGGAATGACTAAAGAAGAAAGTGATAAGCTGGCCCTGACTGTAAAAGATCCGCCGAAAAGACCAGGCACCTTGAAAACATCATGGGAAGACGACAACTTTGGTGAGGGTATTCCGCTAACAGCTGCAATAACCGCACTTACTAAAATACAGGCCGATTTAAAAAATACCGAACAGGAGGTAGTATCCAAAATACTGGGCCAGGCTGTTCATTCAGATGTAATCCTGGATCAGTTTGAAGCAGTTGCAGTTGCACCATCTTCTTATATACTCGTAGGACAGGAGTACAAGGCAAGCGTATTTTTAACTGCATCGAGCTCTACATCTAATCCTGAAATTACAATAGGCGGCCAAAAGCTGAACGTTGTAAATGGCAAGGGTATTTACTCTACGGTAGCACAGTCTGAAGGTGAAAAGAGCTGGACGGCCCTGCTGAAGGTGAAAGATGTAAACGGCAAGATAAAGGAATACCCGGTGACTGAAAGCTATACCGTTGCAAGACCGTCTGCGGTTGTATCTCCTGATAAAATGAATGTGTTCTACATAGGCATTCCTAACCCAGTATCGATCTCTGCTGCCGGATTTGCAAAAGACAAGATACATGCAACCATAAGTGCAGGTGAGCTGCATCCGGCGGGCAACGGCACTTATTCTGTGATGGTGAAAAATCCGGGAGAAGTGACCATATCTGTAAGCGGCACTATGGAGAACGGTAAATCAACCGTACTGGGCAGCTACAAATTCCGTACTAAGCGCATACCAGCTCCACGTGTGAAATTTGGTGGTAAGGCAGGTGGCAAGATGGGTACCGGTGAAATCAAAGCTCAGAACAGGATATTTGCCGTACTTGATGATTTTGAATTTGACGCCAAATTTGATATCACCCACTTTACGCTGTACATTACTAAACCTAAGGGAGAACCTGTGGTACTGGAATCAAACAACAACGCCATTACGCCACAAATGCAGGCTGCTATCAACGGCATTACTTCAGGCTCAAGGGTGTTCTTTGATAACATATTTGCAACAGGCCCAGATGGCATGAAGAGGCAGCTAGACCCAATCGCGTTTTTGGTCAACTAACTAATTGAATTTTAATTTATTATGAGAAAGAACATTGTCCTGGTATTTTTGGTTTTGCTCGCGGTAGCGCTTGGTACGACTGTATTGGATGCCCAGACCAAGGGGAAGGGCAAAGATAAAGGCAAGGGAAAGACTAAAACAACCCAACCAACAACGGACGACGCTACGGGTACTACAAAACCTGTGGAACAACCAAAACCTGTATCTAATACACCAGTAGAAGACCTGGACACTGCCAGGAACCTGATGATTGATACACTGGTTGTGGATACCACTATTTCTAATGACTACTCATTGGAAAACAGCCGTCCTGTGGACGGATTCTATAAGCAAACAATGCTTAAAGGCGCTAAGCCATTTGCATATCCAAAGATCAATAAGAACAACATCAAGTTCTACAAGCGTATATGGCGCGACATGGACCTGACAGACTCTGTGAACAGGATATTTGCAACACCGGGCGAAACGCTGATGCAGCTGATAATGGATGCGATACGTACAAACAGGCTGATACCCTATGCGGATGAAAGCTTCAAGAGCCAACTTAATTACCGGAAAGTGATGAGGATATTCCAGGACAGTGCGATAACAGCGAAATATGACTCAGTAACCGGAGAACAGATAGGCACAATGACGACATTCAACGAGTTTAATGCAGACTCCGTGACCAAGTTTGAGATCAAAGAAGATATCTTTTTTGATAAGACGCGTGGAAAGGTGGTAACCCAGATAATAGGACTGGCACCTGTGCGTAAACTGAAGACGAGCACAGGAGAGTATATAGCTGACCAGCACCCTTTCTGGCTTTATTTCCCACAGTGCCGCAACCTGTTTGCAGCTAAGGAAGTGATAGACCCGCAACGCGACATCTATAACGAAAGCTATGATGACCTTTTCATTCAACGTAATTTCAAAACAGTGATCGTGAAGGAATCTAACCCTGCCGACCTGAAGATAAAGGATAAGTATCCGAACGATGAGGCACGCCAGAAAAAGGAAGCTGAACGCATAGAGCGCGAGATAAACAACTACAAGCAGAAGATGTGGCGTTACTAATTCAAAAGTAAAAATTCAAAAAAAGCAACGTTTTTCAGCCGATTTTAAAATAGTCAACAACAATTTTATTAATTATTGATTTGAAAGGGTAAAATTCGTAACTTAGTTGTAACCAGATATGAAACGTAAGATCATTATTTTTTTAGCGGCCAGTTTCCTGGCGTACCTTCCTGCAAAGGCCCAGGTGCGTACAGAGATCAATGTGACCGAAAAAAGTAATAGCTCTGACGATGAACGGGACCGCGACAGAAATCATGGTACTGATATCAGCTTTGGTTTCGGCATTGGCTCAACGAAGATGTACGGCGATCTGCCGAAATCAAATCCTCAGCCAGTTTATATAGGTCACCTGGAGAAGAACTTAACTCCCAGCATTATCTTTGGTGAAACGATAATGATAGGCGATCTCTCCAGCCAGGACCTGAAAACAAAGCTGCGCAGCTTTAGCCATTTTACCTCTATAGACGAGCATATAAATGTGGAGCTTGGTACATTGTTCACAGTGTTCAACAGGAACTATAACGATAATATAGCCCTCCGTATTTTCGGCGGTATATATGGTGGTGTAGGACTTGGGCTGATAAACAATAACGTAAAGAAAATAGTAAACATATCGTCTGACGGCACATCTAACCCGGTGCTGATGAAAAATTCAACCGGCTTTTTTATTCCTATCAACATAGGATATACACTGCATGTGCCTCACTTCCTGTTTATGAAGAGTGGCTTTATGGCCAATGTAAACTTCCAGTATGAGGACTGCCAGACAGACTACATAGATGGCTACAGCCCGCCGCATACTGCAAACAAAAAGAATGATGTGTTCACTGTAATGTCAGCCAGCCTGAAGTTTTACCTGACACACCACCGCAAGGCTGTAAGTAATTAAGTAACGAATTGAAAATGAAAACAATAAAAAAATCGCCCTGCATCAGGGGCGATTTTTATTTTTAAGCTGTACCGATGCCGTGCAATCCACACTGTGTTACTAAAAAAAATTGCTCCATTTAGTTTGCTGTCCTACTTTGTACGCATTCCTGCAAACGTGGTAAGAAAAATGCCTGACTCCATAATGAGAAACATCATTGCGCTCCTGATTTTACTTGCCACTACCCCACTGCTGCATGCACAGACTACCTTTAAAGCCGGCTGGAATAACTACCAGGCGTCAATGATAATACGTGAATATACATACAGCTATACATTTGCAGACAGCTTCAAACTATTCCTGACTGACAGTGCGATCACTTATGTAGCTACTGACAGCATGGTAACACAGACACATTTTTATCATCTGCGGGATAAGGCCATTTATAAAACGATAAACTACCTGACCGGAAAGAAACAAGTAATAAAGACAGAAGAATATAGGGACGATAACCTGCAGGTATTGAACGAATGGAAGTATGACGACAAAGGCCGCAAAATATATAGCCTGGAAGATAATAAGCTTACCGGCAATGTGTACAAAAAGAACTTTGATTACTCTACCGATAAGAAAACGAATGAGCTGGTAATGACAGAAAGCGCCTACTTCAATAATAAGATTGAGTTCTACACGAAATCTTACTTTGACAAGAATAATATGAAGGTGAAAGAGGTGCGCCTGAATGACAACAACAAGGATGTAATACATGTAGAAAACTACGTTTATGGCGAGAATGGCAAGGTAAAAGAAAGATCAGTATACTTTCCTGAATTCAAGGTGACCAAGAAATTTACAGAGAACGAAGGCTTGCTGCTGCCAAAGTGCTTTACCGTATTACCAATGGGTGTAAAGGAAAAGATAAACATTCACACCCGCGTATCGTTTATGAAGAAATTCCTGACGAGTAAGGTGGCGATAATATTCGATAAGGACTGCGATGAAATCAGCTATAAATTCGTGAGCGGCAATTACTGCGACATAGTAGTGGCAAGCAGTAAGATGAACAATGTAAAAAAAGTAGTGTTCCGGTACAGAGAGAAGATCTGATCTATAGCTTCAGCTACGGGAATTTCAATCAAATTATTTAATGGCAAAATTATGGCCAGGCTTAATAAGTTCTGGATTTGCGGACTGAAAATGCGCTATGCCACGGATAGATACATTTGATACATAGGACTCATCGAAATGAGTATTGATGTAATGCTGGTGATAGCCTTCTGCGGGCCAAAACATAGCAACCGGCTTTACTTCTGCGGCTATAGGTTTTTTATATTTCCCGGACTTATTGAGGACTGAAATATAGTTCTCAATCACTACCCTTTCCGACTCGTTGCGATAAAAAGCTATGCTGCGATATTGGGGGCCTTCATCGGGACCTTGTCCGTTTACCTGAGTGGGGTCTTCCTGCGCTTCGAAATAAATTTTCACAAGTGTGGCATAAGATATTTTAGAGCTATCGTAGTATACATCTACTGTTTCGGCATGGCCGGTAGTGCTGGTCTCTACATCTTCGTAGGTAGGAGCCACCTTGGTGCCACCCGCATAGCCAGAAACGGCAGTAACCACCCCTTTAATACTTTCGAAAAGAGTCTCCTCGTGCCAGAAGCACCCAGCGGCAAAAGTGGCCTGTCTATACTTAGAAAGGTCTGCCGGCACAACATCTTTCTGGAAGTTAGCGGCTACTGAGGCCACTGTGTTGTGAGCAACATTTTGCCCGCAGGCTGTGAGCGCAATGGCCGTAAAAATTGTCAGAACTATGATTTTCATGGTTTGTATGATTAGTATGTTCGTGTTTTACGGTTGTATTTACGATAGGCAGGCGACAGTGGTTGTTAAGATAAAGAAAAGAAGTCAACGCACAGAAGCGCTTCCAGAAAAAATAATATACCGATTGGTATTTTTTGTAACTTTGTGATATGAAAGCAGGTGAAATGACGAAGGCAGAAAAGACAAGGCACTTCATAGTGGAGCAGGCGGCGCCAATTTTCAATACGAAGGGCTATGCAGGAACATCGTTAGCTGACCTCACTACTGCAACAGGATTAACAAAGGGTTCTATCTATGGAAATTTCGAAAGCAAGGAAGAAGTGGCAACGGAGGTATATGAGTATAACATCAGCAGGTTTAACGAGCGGCTGGATGCATACATAAATGCGGAGCACACGGCAAGCGGAAAGATACTGGCAATAACGAAGTACTACCGTGAAAACTGGAAAAAGATGGCGGAACGGGGCGGCTGCCCTATATTAAATGCTTCAATAGAGGCCGATGATAACCTGCCCTTTCTGAAAAAGAATGTGCAGCAAAGTATAAAGAAATGGGCGGCAAAAATGAGCATCATCATTGAGATGGGAAAACAGAATGGCGAATTTAAAAAAGATATCCTGCCACAGGAATATGCCTATGCGATAATAACCCTGATAGAAGGTAGTATAATGCTATTTAAAATTGAGCACAACGTAAAGCACTTGTATGCAGGTATGGACAGGATAGTAAAAATGCTGAATGAAGAGATGACCGCGTAATTTTTTTTGAACATTAAAATACCGATTGGTATATTTTAGACGATTTAAAACATACAATTATGAAACACAAAATAGCATTTGCCATGATAATGGGCGTAGTAACAACGGGTATTATATCATTCACATTGATATCGGTCAACATTGGCTTCGGCACACATTTTTTCGGTGTGTGGCTGCAGTCGTGGGGAATGGCGTACTGTGTGGCTATACCTACGATATTAGTCTTCAGCACAAGGGTGCAAAAACTTGTGGATAGCCTGTTTAGAGAAGCCCAGACAAAGAAGAAACTTATTGAACAGTAAAATGAATGCTCCATATGAAACTACCGAGCAGAGCAGGTTTGCCTGACTATTTATCAGCAGCGAGGGCGAATGAGTTGAAGAATTTATCTACATAGGCATTGTTTTCGTTCTTATCGTAGCAGATAACTTCAAGGATATAGACCCTGTTATGTACCAGGTAAAGCCTGCAGTTCATTACGGCTTTCTCTTCCGACATCCCGATCTTCACGCTTCTGCCGGGATAGTCTTTGTGAGTGATCTTTTTCTCCGACAGTTTTTTGTAGCGTTCTTTCTTCAGCATGCCCCTTATAGCGCCATTGAAAAAGGTATCAATGATCGATTCCTTGAAATCTGAATTAACCATATCTTCCGGATAGTCGGAATACATAAATTCATAGGCTTCGTTGTAGTCTTTATACTTTCCTGTTTCGTAGGTAAAAGTGTGGAGCTTGAGCACGCCGATTTTGGAATTCACATCCTGCATAACCTCTTCCGGCAACTCAGGGAATGCTATTTTAAAACCTTCCTTTTGCAGCGTAGCCCAGCTATCGTGAGTCACCTTTTCATGTATGGTTTTGGGTCCTGCAGATACGTCGAACGAGCTGAGAAATTTATCAATTGAGGCATTGTTTTCTTTGGATGATTTGTACGCTATCTGCAACAGATACAACCTGCGATTTACCAGGTAAACGCGTATCCGCATAACGTAGCTGCCCTCTGGAACATTTATCTTGCCTTCCCTGCCCCTGTATCCTTTCAATGAAATTACATTCTCGGAGACCATTTGCCCGGATATGTTTTTCTCAGCACCTGCCAGTGATGCATGCAGCATTTGATCAGCAGATTCATCTGGCATATCGGAGTTTATCTCTGAGTCAACTTCATCTATATAGCTGATGCTGTAGAGCTCGTTGTCGTCCTTAAATTTACTTGCATCATGCATAAACATTTTCAGCGGGATGCTGCCATGATCTGTGGCCACCTCCTGATCGCTGACGACTGGTTGCCTTGGGAAGAGGATTTTAAAACCGCCTTCTTTGCTGTCAAACGCCACCCACTCAGCACTAAAGCCGGTTAGTGCAGCGAGCAGGAAAATGCCAATAAGCGTAATTATTTTTTGCATAGGTATGTTTATAAGCTTGCGCACAGCAGGCGTGAAAACGGTAACAACCAAATGTAGCAAAAAATAAGAGCTTTTACTGCCATATTCCTTAGCACCGGCAACATGTGGGGTCAACCATGCATATTAAACTACAAACGATTATCTATCGTTCAGGCCTATGCCAAAGCCAAACATTGCACCGACCAAAGCTAAGTTGGCAACCAGGACAACCTTTTGCCAATTTGGCCTGTCGTTCCATTTCTGATCAACATTGAACGGGTCGAAGGCGAGACCGATACCGAGAGATGCCGCAGCCTGGAAATAATCGTTTGCTACAAGGCCCTGGTATATACCTAATAGCAAAAAACCTACATAAACGAACTTATTCATTGGTGTTTTCATACCATCCAATTTTTCTACAAAATTCGATGGATCGTACAAGCCGGAATTGGACTTTTGGGACAGCTACAAAATTTCCCAAATAATTTTATCGCCATCAACCTGCCTGGCTTCTTTGAAGAACAGCCCTGGATTTTGATTGGTTAACTTTCTGAATTCCCTGATAAAATAAGACTGGTCGGAATAATTGCTCTCATAGGTGATATTGGTAAGTGTTTTTATTTCATTGGAGTGAAATTTCAGGTGCAACGAATGCCGGAACTTAGCTATCCGCCTATAGTCAGAAGGCGAACATGCCATGATTTTTTTAAAGCTTCGTTGAAAAGTCTTCAGATTCAGATCGAGTTTCGCTGCTACGTCCGAAACATTCATTTCCATGCTTTCATCCTGAAGAAGATCAATCGATTTCTGCATCAACTCAAATTCATCTTTCTCCTGAAAAATGGAAAGCAGAAACTGTTCTAAATGTTCAATTTTATCTTCAGAGGAAAACAACAAATTAGCCTGTCGCAACCAAGCTTCATTGTAAAATGGCTGCGAAAAATCAGCGGCAATTTCTGAGTGATCTTCCCTGATAAATCTATTTATACCGAGTGGTTTAAAAACGATGGAAATTTCCTCAATGGTTCCCTGGTAGTTTACGAATACCGGTTGCATATATTTTCCCAGAATTTCGATGCAAACTAAATCAGGATCACTCTTTTGTTCACTGATCTGCACGCTATTATGCCCACGAGATATACTAACCCCTTTAAAAAAAGACAAGCCGGTATTGGTGTGAGGAAAAGCCAAATAGCTAATGCTGCCATCTGTGGCAGCATTAAAGAGATAGAATGAGTCGATGTACTTCTGAAGTAGTGTCGACCTTGGAACAATAGTATTCAGCATTACAACTGCATTAAATGTATTGCAGATAAGCAAAAAAATCAACTACGCCACCGCAGTGGCCATAAAAGGCGCCATATCTATTCTTGCCGTACGAGACTTTAAAAATGCTATTACCTCTTCATCTGATCTGAAACGGTTACCGATATTGACGAAATGCTTCGCCAGCAGATCATAACGATTGGACATAAGGTAGATGAATACGTGCAGGAAGTGGATACCATCGAATACGATGGCGTTGTTGGCCTCATACTCTGGTAAGGTAGCGAGGAAGTAGTTTGGGTGCTCTGTCCAGTGCATGGTGCTCTGCAGGTGGTGGCTTATGTGGTAGCCGTCGTTCCAGCATTTCACATTGTACTTGGTATTGATGCAGGTAACACTGTTTTTGTAGGCATTTCCCGGATCATCAGGTGCTATAAAAGCATGCTGGGCCCAGTTGCCCGTCATGGCTATGATACGGAACGTGAAGAACGGGAGAATGAAAACCACGAGTGTAGCAGGCCAGTTGATAAAGCACAGACCCACGCACATGGCTATGAACAGCAACTCACCACGCACCGAACGGTATAGCAAACGCTTGCGGCGCTTGCGCACAAAATAGGTGCACAAGTGGTACATGCCCATAAATATGAACGTGCCCAGGTAATGAGTGAAGCCACGCAGTGAATCGCGCTGGTAAGGCATGGTGGTACTTTCATCCTCGGGCATATTGTTCTCAGGGTGGTGCATACCTATGTGGTGCGTAAAGTAGGTTTCAGGCGTTTGGCCAAACAGTGGGCCTATAACCCAGGGCAGGTAGTAATTGAGGAAACCGTATTGCTGCTTAAACCAGGGGCGGTGGCTGGTGCAGTGCATCATAAGGCCATAAGGCCCCTTGAACGACACGTTATTAAAGAACTGGTACAGGATGGCCGCAGCCCACCATATAGCGCCGGGCACGCCGGGCCAATAGAGCAGCACAGCCAGCGGTATAAGTGAAAAGGTGATCTTAAGCGTAAGATAGACGAAGGGAAGGTCTCGCTCATCGCGGATTAGGGATACAAAAAAACGATCTAGTGCCGTGGCGGGTTTGGGGACGCCAGCCGGGTCTGTAATAGTGCCTAATATCTTCATTATAAATGAACCTTGCTTGCATTGCAAGATACCAAATTATTAGGTCAAAAATCAGCAGTGGAAAACCAAAAAATGAATAATTAAATGCAAAAAAATGGCTGAAATAAAATAGCCGCCCGGCGACGCGGAGCGGCTATTTTATATTTTGAATACCGGTAAATTAAGCTCCGAGGATCTTCTGTATTTTCTTGTCGAAAACGTTCTTTGGCGCTGCACCTACCTGCTTGTCTACCACCTGGCCACCTTTTATAAACAGCACACATGGTATGCTGGTAACACCGTAGTTGATAGAAAGATTCGGGTTTTCATCTACGTTCACTTTACCTACGTTCACTTTGCCTTCGTACTCTTTAGAAAGGGCATCGATGGTAGGGCCTAAAGCCAGGCAAGGGCCACACCATGGAGCCCAAAAATCTATTACAGAAAGCTTATCAGCTTTGAGCACTTCAGTGTCAAAATTCGAATCGGTGAATACTGCTGCCATTGTTTATTGATATTTATTTATCGGTTTGAATAAAACACAAAGTTAAGTGATTAAGTGATGGCGGGCGAATAGAATAGCGATATACCACTATAAGGTTTCCACATACTGCTAACAAAATGAGGGCGAGGAGCAGAGGGCGGCGAGCGGAGGGCAATAGACAAAGTACTGTGGACGGGGCCGCCAGATTTCTGCAAAAATGAGCAATGCAAGGGCTAAAAGAAAAACACCTAAACCATTTATTGATAATATGGACATGTAAATGTCGATTAGGCTTTAATTATTGGGTTTCTTTGAAAGAATCTATTAATTTTATGCTCTAACGCATTGTTCCACTTAAGTAGCGGAACAAAAAACCGGAATAGAAGCTGTTGCCGGTATAAACTAAAAGCACAACGATGAAAAAAACAAGATCATTTATTGTAACCGCTCTTATCACCTTATTGGCTTTCGGCGCTACCTTATATAATACATCTTGCAATAAAGACCGCTGCAATAATGTAACCTGCCAGAACGGCGGTACCTGCGTGAACGGATACTGCAGCTGCCCCACCGGATATGAAGGCGATAACTGCGAGATAAAGATAAAGACTACCATAGAATACTGGAACCATGGCCATACCGATATAACACTGACGCTGAATAACTATGCGTATACTGTGCCGGCCGGCCGCTCCAAAGGGTTTGAAGGCGCCTATGGCGATACACTGCAGGGCAATGGCTATACACATGGTCCATATGGGGTGCAGGTAAACTGGGACACCATAATGAACATCTTCCCGGTAAACGGCAAGGTGGTTGTAGACCTGAACGTACCTGCTAAATACTTTTACCTGTACGTGGTTAATGACAGCGCATCAGGACCATTAAAGTACTTTGTAGTAAATAAAAATGTTGTAGGCCTGGGTGTGCAGCAGAGCATTATTCTTCCTCCACCATACCTGGCTTACCAGTCATCTATAGAGCTGGGCTATTTTAACGCGGTAGATAGCAGTAATTTGTACATCAAGTCGGCGGCAAATGACGGCGAGTGGCTTTTCTCACGCTCACGCGGCAATTTCCCACTGCCTATGACAGAAAACCAGACGGTGACGATAATAGCGAATTAAATTTCACGTTGCACTTCGGCTCTCTTGTTTGAGGAGAAGTGCGACTAAAGCTTATAAAAAGAGAGCGGGGTTGATTCGATCAACCCCGCTCTCTTTTTATACCCATCTGCTATCAGGCTTTATCAAGCGAGTAGCGTATGTCTTCTTCATGCTCTGCCAGGTACTGGATGAGCTCATCGTTAACCTCTATCTTACGGTTTTGCGATTTCAGCTTCACTTCGTTACCATCCCAGTCTATAATATGGACGGTAAGCTCTGTAGCGCCTGGGTATTTTTTCATATTCTCCTCCAGGAAGGTCACAAATTCCCGGTTCACCTTTATGAGCGGCAGGGACAGATGTATCTTCTTCGTAAGCACCTTGCGCACCTCATCCAGCAGCATCATATTCTGTATCTGGAATTCCATGGTGCCGGGGCGGTATTTGTGCTCGTCATACACGCCTTGTATCATCAGTTTCTGGCCATTTACCAAGTAGTTGCCATACTGCACGTAGTTCTTTTCCCACAGCAGTATCTCCAGGTGGCCTGAATAGTCATTGATGGTGAGCTTACCAAATTTACTACCCTTCTTGGTGGTCATGTGACCTACGTCGGTTACAAAGCCCGCTATGCGTATGTTGCGACCCCGGTTTATGTCAAGATCGGCCACGGGTGTCATGCCATAGTTGTCCATCTCAAACTTAAACCCATCCAGCGGGTGGGCGCTGAGGTAGATGCCTACCACTTCCTTCTCGCGGTCCAGCAGCTCGGGCAAGCCCCACTTTTCGCACTCGGGTATGAGCGGCGGCTTTACCTCGGGCATAGTAGCCTCACCAAACAGGCTGTTGGTAGCCATAGATGAGCTGGCCTGGAACTGGTTGCCAAAGCGCACCAGCCTTTCCAGCCCCGTTATAGGGTCGTTTGGCGGCGCATAGAAATACTGCGCCCTGTGCAGCTGGGCGGCAAAGCAATCCAGCCCGCCGGCAAGGACCAGGCTTTCCATTGATTTCTTATTTACGGTGCGTTGGTTTACGCGCTTTATAAAGTCGTATACGGTAAGGTAAGGACCATTGGCCTCGCGCTCCAGCACTATATCGTCTACCGCGGCCTCGCCCACTCCTTTTATGGCATTGAGCCCAAAGCGCACCACATTTTCCTTGGCCACAGCAAAGCCCTTGAGGCTTTCATTTACATCCGGACCAAGCACCTGCAGACCCATGCGCTGGCACTCCTCCATGTAAAACTTGATCTTTTCAATATTGCCCTGGTTATTGAGCACGGCGGCCATATACTCTGCCGGGTAGTGCGCTTTGAGGTAGGCGGTCTGGTAGGCCACAAGGGCATAACAGGTAGAGTGAGATTTGTTGAAGGCGTATTGTGCAAAGGCTTCCCAGTCGGTCCATATCTTCTGGAGCTTGTCCTCGGGGTGGCCTTTATCTTTTGCACCCTTTATGAACTTCTCCTTCATCTTATCCAGCACAGCCTTCTGCTTCTTGCCCATTGCCTTGCGCAGCACATCGGCATCGCCCTTGCTGAAGCCGCCAATACTCTGCGACAGCAGCATCACCTGTTCCTGGTACACGGTAATACCATAGGTATCGCCCAGGTATTCCTCCATCTCCGGTATATCGTAAGAGATGGGTTCCTGGCCGTGCTTACGCTTTATATAGTTAGGTATATACTCCATGGGGCCCGGACGGTACAGGGCATTCATGGCTATAAGATCGTCAAATTTATCGGGCTTAAGGTTGATCAGGTGCTTTTGCATGCCCGCACTTTCAAACTGGAAAGTGCCATTGGTATCGCCTGCCTGGTAGAGCTCGTAGGTCTCCTCATCATCGAGCGGCAGGGTATCTATATCTATTTCGAGGCCATAATTCCTTTTTATCAGCGCCAGCGCATCTTTTATAATGGTAAGGGTCTTCAGACCCAGGAAGTCCATCTTAATAACGCCGGCATTTTCTATCACATTACCCTCATATTGGGTAATGAGCGAGTCCACATCCTTGGCCATGAATACTGGCAGCAGATCGGTAAGGTCGCTGGGGGCTATGATGATGCCAGCGGCATGTATGCCGGTGTTGCGCACAGAGCCTTCCAGCTTCTCGGCATTTCGCAGCACCTCGCCGTGCAGGCTTTGCTGCCCCAGTATCTCGCGCAGCTTCATCACCCACTCTATTTCCTCTGAGCCAAGGCCTTCTTTCTGGTCCAGGCTACCCTCCCCTTTCAGCTCGGCGCGCAGCAGACGCTTCAGGCTTATGCCCGGCCGCTCCGGCACCAGCTTGGCCAGCGCATTGCTTTCGCTCAGCGGCAGGTCCATAACACGGGCCACGTCCTTTATACTGCTCTTGGCGGCCATGGTGCCATAGGTGACTATCTGTGCTACCTGGTTCTTGCCATACTTCTGCACCACATAGTCTATCACCTTCTGGCGGCCTACGTCGTCAAAGTCGGTGTCAATATCGGGCATGCTCTTACGGTCGGGGTTCAGGAACCTCTCGAACAGCAGTTTGTACTTTATGGGGTCAATATTGGTAATGCCTATGCAGTAGGCCACGGCAGAACCCGCAGCCGAGCCACGGCCGGGGCCTATGAACACACCCATGTTGCGCCCCTCCTTAATGAAATCGCTAACGATAAGGAAGTAGCCCGCAAAACCCATGGTGCGGATGGTGAACAGCTCAAACTTCAGCCGCTCCTCCACCTCAGCAGTTATCTCTACATAGCGCTTCTTTGCTCCCTCCCAGGTTATATGTTCTAGGAAGGCGTTCTGGTCATCGTGAAACTCCGGCGGCACCTTAAAGTGCGGCAGCAGAATATCGCGCTCCAGCTTCAGCGGCTTTATCTTTTCCAGCACCATATTGGTATTATCCAGTGCCTGTGGCAGATCGCTGAATATGGTTCCCATTTCTTCTGTATTCTTAAAGTAGAACCTGTCGCTGGGGAATGCGAAACGGCCACCCTTCGGCTGGGTTTCATCATCATCGCCCAGCTCTTTCCACTTTGGGTCGGCCTGCTTGGATCCGGTGTTTATGCACAGCAGTATATCGTGCGCATTGGCATCGGTCTGGTCTACGTAGTGACTGTCATTGCTCGCAATGATGGGCACATTGAATTTTTCTGCAAAGCGCAGCAGCACCTGGTTCACCTTGTCCTGGTCGCCTATGCCGTGGCGCTGCAGCTCTATGAAGTAGTCATCGCCAAATAGATCCAGCCACCATTTAAACACCTTCTCCCCTTCGGCCTCGCCCTTGCGCAATATGGTGCGCGGCACCTCGGCGGCAAGGCAGCAGGTAGTGGCAATAAGCCCTTCGTGATATTTTAGTATCAGTTCCTTATCTATACGGGGGTACTTGCTGTACAGCCCCTCCATATAGCCCAGTGAGCATAGCTTCACCAGGTTCTTATATCCTATCTCGTCCTTCGCCAGCAGCAGCTGGTGGTAACGCAGGTCTTTATCGTCTTTAGAGAATTGCCGCTTGTGCCGGTTGTCTACCAGGTAAAACTCGCAGCCTACAACTGGCTTCACTTCCGGCTCCTCTATATCCTTGCCCTCAGGTGTTTTGCCCACCACTTTTTTCTTCTTCCACGCCTCGGCCACAAAGTCGAACGCACCAAACATATTGCCATGGTCTGTGATGGCCATAGCGGGCATACCATCTTTGCGCGCCTTATCAAAAAGCTTCGAAATATTGGAAGCCCCATCGAGCAGGGAGAACTGGGTATGATTATGTAAGTGGGAGAATTTCATTGGTTCTTGCAGCACAATTGCCCACCCACGGCAGGCTCTTTCGGCGTCTTACAAAGTAACGAAAAAAGGGGGATGGGGGAAAATGGAGTTATCCACATATCCCTACTTCCAAAGCAACTTTATGATATCTTCTTTGCTCATGTTAAAGTGCACCGCTATATCTCCGACAATGGCAGAGAAAGTACCTATTTTTAACGGATCATGGTTTGGGATGGTAACATGATGCTCACCATTCTGCATGGTGGTAAGGCGTATATGGCTTCCTACCTGCCGGGTTTCTTTATAGCCAAGCACTTTTAAAGACTTGATCAATTCAGAGGCGCTGATATCTCTTGGTAACCTCATGCTGCGAATACTTCGTCTTTTACCACGTGCAAACGTATAAGCCGGGCTTTATTATCAGTATAATGGCAATGCACAGCCTCTTTCACGGCTACCCTAAGGGCCTCCATAGTTTCTGCCTCGGTAAATATAGATACACCCATTCCTTTGGCAATAAACCCTCCTTCCTCACTTTCCTCAACTAAAAAAATAACCTCGTCCATTTGAGTCGCTTTTTACAAATTTAACGCATTTATTTAAATCGAAGAGTACTGGGTATGATTATGTAAGTGGGAGAATTTCATTGGCTCTTGCAGCACAATTTCCGACCCGCGGCGGGCCCTTTCGGCGTCTTACAAAGTAACGAAAAAAGGGGGATGGGGGAAAATGGAGTTATCCACAGAATGGGGGGATTATGAAAATTGAGTTTTAACGTCCTCGGCGAGTCTCCGCTCCTTCAGCGGGACTCGCCGATACTCGCGCTGGGAACAAAGACAAATGCCTCAGTATCCTGATGCCGCCGGGGCCTGCGAAGGGCAGAGACACTGCAGGGTACGAAATAACCATATCCACGGCGCTCCCATTATGCTATTAGTGTACTACCGCAAACGGCTTCGTCAATATGCTCTTGTTGCCGGTTATCCTGAAGAAGTAATTGCCTGTTGACAGTGCGCTTAAATTCACCTGCTGGCATATTCTGAGGTTCCGCCGTTGTTGGTGTTCTTCACCAATAACGCTCGCTCCGGGCAGGCAACACTGGGGCTACATAAGGCAAGAGGTCAATATGCCGCGAGCATCTACGGCTAGAGAATAATAAGATGCACTGCTGTATTTATAGTCTTCGGGCTGCGAGCATAGTGCGGCTTTCACGGGATTATTGTGAATGTAGTCGAGTTTCTGTTTCATCACGTCTTCACTCCATAACTCAACTGTTAATGGATTTCTTTCCCATACCTGATGTTTGCGATCCCTGGCACCAACGTAGAGCTCATTCAGTAAATCGGGGTTATTATTCCTGAGGTCTTTCAACACCATCTGTGCTGTGAATTTCAGAAAGTCGCGCTGCACATCTTCACGTTTGTGCGGGTTAATGATGTGCCACAGAATATGAAGATGGTTGCTCATGATCACATAGGCATGTAGGTGTATCCTCTTATTTGCTACAAGGTATTGCAGAGTATCGAGGATAATGTCCTTGTAGCGGTCATTGGCAAGCAGGTGTTTCCACTCCAGTATGGTGGCGGTGAAGAAGTGAAGTTCATATTTCTTGCCCGATGGCATGTGGCATCTTTTAGAACTAAGATACGTTGCATTTGAGAATTCCGGGGTGAGTAGTCCTACGCGAGTGATGTTGGTGAAGAACACCAACATCGGCGGGAAACAAAGTTGCATTACGTGTCCTGCGGGAGCGTTGTTGGTGAAGAACACCAACAACGGCGGAATCGACAGTAGGTTTTATATCATTTCTGTAATGAATTGCTACAGAACGCGGCTTTTTACTTAGCCCCGCTTTCGGCCGCTGTTAGTATTCTTCACAGTTTTGCGTAGTATTCTAAAAAAAAGATAAACAAAATCGTTAGGTGTATGTCTCCGAATGCGTCCCAGCGGAGCGCAATCTTGCTGTGTATGGACAAACTCACCACGAGCAGGTTGCGCCACTACGGGGCGCTATATTAGGAGATCATGTATTACTACAAAGAGGTGGCCGCCTACGGGGCAAAAACATGCAATTTTGCTAATTCCCGGCCGGGTCAAATTCCACGATCCATTCAATGCCATATTTGTCCCTGAACATTGCGGCATAAGTGCCCCAGGGGCTGTCGCCGATGGGACCTTCAACAGTTCCGCCTGCAGACAATCCATTAAAGATCCTGTCTGCTTCTTCGCGGCTTTCTGTACTTACTGCTATTTTAGACCTATTCTCGTTTTCGTTTACCCGGCCCATAAATGCGGGCACATCATTGGCTATTAACGCATTGTTTTTGCCAATGGGCAAAGCAATGTACATTATCTTATCCGTCTCATTTGCCGGAACCTGAGATTCATCGCTTGCAAGGTCGCTGAAACGAACAACTTTTGTGAACGCTCCGCCAAAAACTGATTTGTAAAAAGTGAATGCCTCTTCGGCATTGCCATTGAAATTGATCCAGGGGTTGATTGCTTTCATAATTTTAGATGATTGAATTTTCTTGTTATCACTTACCCATTACCGGTGGTATGCTAAATGAAATACAAGATACAAAACGTAACCATTGGGCAAATCTCCGGATCAGGACTTTCTTACTTCTCAACAACAAAACTTATCACTTTACGCTTAGCCCCGTTGCCTACGTTCAGCATATACAATCCATTAGATAAGTTTTCGGGAAGCACGAGCTGCTCATTTATAACGCCACCTGCAGCTATTGTAGTCGCAGTGTACACTACCTGGCCAACTGAATTTATGATCTCGTAATTTACCAAAGCATCAATAGCTGCGCCTGCTGTACCTTTTACAAAGAACATACCCCTGTTAGGATTTGGAAACAGACCGATGCTCATTGGTATTGATGGTACACTCACCCTCTCCCCTGTTGTGGATTCTGCAGCAGATATAGTTTCATCACTTACCAGTTCACCCGCGGTTATGTCGTCCGACTGAGTAGTGTTAACATCCGGTGCTGTACTGCCATTACCAGTACGACCGTGTGGTGTAGCGACGCTAACAGCTTTGCCCACTGTGGCACTGCAGCCGAAACTATTAGTAACCATATAGGTGATATATACGCTGCCGGATGTGGCTGCTGCACTCACTACGCCGGTGCCGCTGCCCACACTAATAATAGCCGCATTGCTGCTGGTCCACAGGCCCCCGCTTGTGGTATCAGACAGTGTTGCCGGAACGCTATACGTTACAACGGAAGCGCCCATAATGGCTGCAACAGCTGGAAGCGCATTCACTGTTACTACTGACGTAGTGATACAGGTGTTAGCAAGTAAATAAGTGATCACTGAGGTACCGGCAAAAATTCCGGTTACCCTGCCTGAAGCAGATACCGTAGCTATACCGGTATTGCTGCTGGACCAGGATATTCCCGCTACCGCATCAGACAAAAATGTTCTGCTGCCTGCACAAACACTAAGTGTTCCGCTTATAGGCGCGGGTGCCTGGTTTACTGTTATAGGTGCAGCCCTGAAGCAACCGGTACCTAAGGTGTAACTAACTATTGCAGAACCAGCAGATATACCATTGACAATGCCCGCATTATCTACCGATGCGTAAGCGTTTGCACTGCTCCAGCTACCACCGGCAGTAGCGCTGTTCAGTGCTATTGTAGCTGCGGTACACACCTTTACAGGGCCGGTTATAGCGGCGGGATTGGGGTTTACCGTGATCATTACCGATGCCCTGCAGCCGGTAGCTACCATGGTATAGTACACAGGAACCATACCGGCATTGGTAGCGCTCACTATGCCACCAGTACCTACTGTAGCAGTAGACGGAATACCACTGCTCCATACACCACCGGGGGTAATGTCTGAAAGTACTGTTGTTGCGCCCTGGCATACCGCGGCACTGCCCATAATGGCGGCAGGTGTGGGATACACCGTTACTATAGCTGTGGCAGGTAAGCCGGAAAGCGTATAGCTGAGCGTAGCAGTGCCAGCGGTTAAGCCAGTCACCACCCCGGTGGCAGATACGGTAGCCACACTCAGCGGACTGATGCTCCAGGTGCCACCTGCAACTGCGTTGAAGAACGGAGCAGTATTACCTGTACATAAATAGAAGTAATAACCGGTGATAGAACCGGGAGTGCCATTTACTGAATTTACAGTAATTGTTTTTGTAGCCAGGGCGTTGCTGCATACACTTGTTATTGAGTAGCTGATGGTACTAGTGCCGGGCATTATACCTGTTACCACACCATTGCTGCCTATAGTTACATTACTGTTGCTTGAAGTCCACACACCACCCGCTACAGAATCAGATAGGTTAATTGCCGACCCCACATTTACAACTGACAACCCGGTGATGGCACCCACAGACACCGCATTCACGGTTACGGCCATTGAAGCCACCGCTGCGCCACAGCCGTTGGTAACGATATAAGATATTGTTGCCGTACCAGCGGCGATACCGGTAATATTCCCAAACGCGTCTATGGACACATCAGGTGTTGCGCTCCACGATCCGCCGACAGCCGCGTCGGTGAGGTGAACAGAAGTGCCCACACATACTACCGGGTTGCCCGTTATTACACCTGCGTTGGCCAGCGGGTCTATGGTTGTAACTTCAGTAGCGCTCACCGTGCCACAGCTATTTGATAGAGAATAGGAGATCATAGCTGTGCCCGCGGTTATGCCGGTCACATTTCCCAGCCCGTCAGTAGCCG
Source organism: Chitinophagaceae bacterium (assembly GCA_947446645.1). Lineage (GTDB taxonomy): Bacteria > Bacteroidota > Bacteroidia > Chitinophagales > Chitinophagaceae > Nemorincola. The sequence goes on from CANFHA010000014.1 coordinate 114,763, forward strand.
CGTTTCCAGTGGCGCTCCATACACCACCTGGCACAGTAGCCGTGAAGAGAGCGGTTGTAGCCGCACACAGCCTCGCGGCTCCGCTTATAGTTCCGGGATCAGGAAGTGCATTCACTGTTACCATAAAACTCGTGTATGCCGTTCCGCAACTGTTGACTACGGTATATGAGATAGATGCCGTTCCTGCAGTCAGTCCGGTTATATTACCTGATCCGTCCACGGAAGCGCCTCCGGTTGCGCCCCATGCGCCGCCTGCCGATGCATCTGATAAAGATTGTGTGGCACCCACACAAATTGTGGCGCTTCCACTAATGGTGCCGGCATAAGGCTGTGGATTCACGGTTAACGCATGTGTGGTTACAACCGTACCGCAACTGTTGGTTACCGCATAGGTAATGAGAGTTGTTCCGGCACTCATGCCAGTTATATTGCCGATGCTATCCACAGTTGCTACGCTTCCGTTCGTGGAGCTCCAAACGCCACCGCTGGCAGTATCTGATAATGCTGCGGTAGCTGCCACACAAATAGTATTTTGTCCTGTTATCGTGCCGGCTACTGCTGTCACGTCCACGGTGATTACCCTTGTTGTCTTACAGTTATTGGTGGCGGCATAAGAGATGGTAGTAGTGCCGCCTGCACGGCCGGTAAGAACACCCGACGTACTGATAGATCCTATAGCAGGAGTAATGGAGTACCAGGTGCCGCCTCCCGTTGCCTCGGTAAGTATAATACTGGTACCGGTACATACTGCAGCCGGGCCACCAATAGGAGCAGGGGTAGCATTTACGGTTAACACCTTTGTGGCCCTGCACCCGCTTACTGTATATGTAAAATAGATCGGCACAACGCCGGGATTATTGGCTGTAACAATTCCCGTAGAACCCACGGTTGCAGTGGAAGGGATACCGCTGCTCCATACCCCGCCTGCTCCCGTGTCAGACAAGTTCATCTCAGAACTGAGGCATATGCTGCCGGGACCAGCAATGGGATCAGGGGTTGCGAAAACCGTCACGACTATAGATGCAGATGAACCGCCTACGGTATAACTGAGGGTAGCTGTGCCTGCGCTAAGGCCTGTTACTACTCCGACCGACGACACACTCGCAACGCTTGCTGTGGCCGGACTAATGCTCCAAACACCTCCAGGCGCATCATCAAAAAATGGTGCGGTAGCACCCTTGCACATGTAAAAATAATAACCGGTAATGCCGGGCACGGGTGCCGCAAAAGCATTGCCGGTACCAAGTGTGAGCAATGTAAAAATTGTTGCGACAAATAGTGTCTTAGAAAGCATATTAAGCCGTAATGCACAAGTCTGTGGGTGCTTCTTTGTAGAATTTTTCATAGACATCATTTTTAGGTTTTTATTTTTCCTAAATCCTATCAATAACAAATTTATGTAGTTTTATTAACAAATCAATCACAATATTCTTGTTAACAAAAAAATATTTCACAACGGCTTTATGCCTGTTCACCCCAAAATCGGTAAATGATTGACAACGAATGGACTATGATGAGAAGAACCGGATTTGCTTCAGTTTGTAATTTTTCTTTGGCCCCAGGTTATAGCACGTAGGGGGTGTATATATGCAACAATTATAAACGTAGTTGATAAAAAAATGCCCCGAAACCGACTATCTATTCATAGAATATAGTACCCGATTCGGAGCATATTAACTTAGGCAGTAACTCAAAAGATAAAGTCGCCTGGAACAATCACTTCATCATCCCCAGCATTACCCGATCAAACATTCGGTCAGACAGTAAGGCTTTAGCGAAAAGGATCACTTTGGCACCGCCGCCTGTAGCATAGCGTGTTTTAGGTCGGCTGGTGGTAATTGCTTTTACTATAGTTTTTGCCACTACTATTGGCTTGGATCCCATCTTGTCTGCCTTCTCAAACATCTGCGCATGTTTACGCGTCAGCGCACCATAGGCCGTGTCGCCAGATGTTTTGAGCATATGCTCACGCGCTATACCAGCCCACTCTGTTATTATAGCTCCCGGCTCTATGATCACCACATCTATTCCAAATTCCTTCAGCTCCATACGCAGGCTGTCGCTCAGGCCCTCTACCGCATACTTGGTAGCATGGTACCAGGTGCCATGGGGCTCCCCCAGCTTGCCGCCTATAGACGAGATATTGATGATACGCCCTGAGCGCTGGCCGCGCATATGCGGCAGCACCAGCTGTGTGAGCCGCGCCATACCGAATATGTTTACTTCAAACTGGTAGCGAGCCTCGCTCATGGGCACATCTTCCAGCGCACCATAAGATCCATATCCAGCATTGTTTACCAGCACATCTATACGCCCTTCTGCCTGCAGTACCTGGTTTACCCCGCTTACCATCGCTACCTCATCAGTTACATCCATTGCCAGCAGCTTCACGCCATCCTGTTTCAGAGCCTGCATTTTTTCTACCCTGCGGGCTGCACCATAAACTATGTATCCCTGCTTAACCAGGAGTTTTGCTGTTTCCATGCCGATACCGGAAGATGCGCCGGTTACTAATGCTACTTTTTTCATTTTATTGCGTTTAAGTTTATTTTGATTGACTACTCACTCTATAATTTAATTAAAAAAATCAGGTCAGCATTGCCCACAGCATCTCAAAAGAATCGCTGATGACCTGGTGCTGCTTTGCTTTGGAGAAATTGGTGGACATAAAGTACTGATTGATACCATAGGCATGGCTGCTGATTATGGTAAACAAAAGCTCTACCGGCTGTGATTTTATCACCCCCTCTTTTATGCCCATGCGCAGCATATCGTGAAATGGCTTAACAGATGCCTCTATCTCATCTGGCGCTATCTGCGACAGATAAGGCGAGTTCTTGAATTGCTCGGCAAACCGGTATTGCAGCTGATTGTCCTGCGCCCAGAACAGGGATGCAAGATACTGCTCCTTCACAGTTTCCTTAAAGGTGGCCTGCCCTTTTGCATTTTCAAATACATAGGCTGCCATCCTGTTCTTAATGTCTACATACAACGCTACTATCAGCTCATCCTTCGTTTTAAAGTAGTGAAACAACGTACCATTAGCTACCCCAGCCTCTTTAGCTATAAGGCTGGTGGGCGTACCATGAAACCCATACTCTACAAAGAGTTTAAGGGCAGCATCCAATAGTAGTTGTTTTTTATCCTTCTGCATTATGACTGACTAAACAGTCAGCAAATTTAGAAGAGATTTTTGACATGACAAAATTTTTTAGAAAATGAGGCACCTCAACTCTTGCTATCAGCCACCCAACGATTTCTATTTTCATAGTGTCTATTAAGAGAAAGGTGCTATTTTAGCACCTGCCTGGTTTCTGGCCAGGGCTTAACCGCTACCTAAAAACCAACCTTAATGAAGAAATTCGCATACATCCTGGCATTCGGAGCCGCCGGCCTTACTTTATTTTACTCCTGCTCAAAAAAATACGACAAGACTGGCAGCATCACAACGGGGCAGTATTTTTCCGCTGAGAACCTATTTGCCAGTCTTGCTGTTCACGCCAAAGTTGTAACTATTGATGCTCAGCGCGATACCAGTTTTTTCGGTAACAGCGGCACCCGATATTCCTTTTATGCTAATACCCTGATGACAGCAGGTGGTGCCCTCGTAACCGGAAAGGTTCAGCTACAGGTGGCCGAGTACCTGCAGAAGGGAGACATGCTTTTCTCCAAGATGCTTCCCGTAAGTAACGACGAGCCTTTGATATCGGGCGGAGAAATAAACGTATCTGCCAGCCAGGATGGGCAAAAGCTATTCATGCGCCCGGGCGCTACATTCGATGCAAATATGCCACAGCCTGGAGGGGCGCCTACAGGTATGCTGTTCTTTACCGCCCAGACAGCCACGGATACCACGCAGACAAAAGCCAACTGGATCAACACTACCGATACCCTTTCAGAAGGAGCAATAGTCATTAATGGTGACACCCTAAAGATGATTTCCGATAGCCTCACCATGTGCAATGCCGATCGTTTTATGACCTCGCCGAATTACCAGTCTTTTAGTGTTACTGTATCCGTAATAGGAGCTACGCTGCCCTCAGCAAATAAGGTATTCGGCTATACACTATATGACAATTTTAAAGGCGAGCAAATACTTGGTAGAATTGGCGGCTATGCAGATGGTGTGTTCACAGAATCCCATGTGCCTGATATTCCCGTTCATTTCGGAATATTTGCGCTTATTGACGGATATTTTTATGGTGGCATAATTGGAGTTACGCCTGCTAACGGCTCCAATTATGCTGTAACACTTGTGAAGATGGACCCAAATACTTTCAAGACGCAACTGAACGGTATGTAGGCACTTAACAATACTCAAACATTAGAATGTATTACCAGATAGAGTGGAAACAGGCGAGGTTGCCCTATGTCAAGGGTGGAAGCAACCTGACGCTGACCACGATGCCGATTGATACGCCTGTGTACTTTCTATTTCTCTACAAACAGATCGTCCAGCAGCTGGCTGTTGAAATGTTCATTCAGATCACCATTTACCTGGTTATAAAGAGCGCTGATAAGAATAGTATGCAGCGCACTGCTTATGGTGATAATAAAAAGAATACCGGCAACCATTATCAGCACACCGGCAGTTTCGTTCACCAGGGCAGATATAGCCATGCCTCCCACAGCCACCAGCAGTATAGCACAAAAGGATATCAGGCCGAGGCTAAAGTTGGCAGTAATGCCCTCACCCCATTTCTGTTTCATGAGATTGGCAGAGCGTTTCAGTGCCTCAGCCGGGCCCACATTCTCATAGGCAAGTATAGGTATAACAAAGAAGGTGGCGGCACTCCATACTATCCCCACTATACCTACAATGATCTTACCGAGCCAGCCTACATTGTCCTGTATAAATCGCAGCGCAGTACCCACAGTGGCAGCAAAAACAGCCCATAGAAAAATATAGTGTATACGTCCGGCACTGAACCTGAGACCCTTTGCTACGCTCACTTCCTCACCATCGAAGTATAGTTTGGCGCAGTGCACCAGGCCCATATTAAAGAAGACAACAATGAAGTAGTTAACTATATAGAAGCAAAATAGAAACAAATAAATGGTGCCCGAGCTATACTTATCCGTGTCTACCTGCGCCCAGCCAAACGCACCATAAACAACAGAAAGGAAGGAGCCGATGACGAGGAGCATTGACAACCCTGAGAGAACAGGAAAAATTATAAGTTCTTTATGTGCATTCAGCACTGCAAGGCTGTTCTTAGCTACCTGCCAGCCGTTAGTCATACGTGTACCCAGTCCCATAAGGTTTATGTTTAGACAATAAATGTAAGAAAATAATCAATTTAGTAATAAGATGTTTGGAACAAAAACAAGAGAAAAACACAATAGAAATGCAAGCAAAGGCGTAATAGAGAAATTAATCTTTTTTCTACCTTAAAATATGCTTCGCCTTCTCTATCTCAGCATTATCGCATTTTCCACACTTTCTACTTGCTCCAGGCAATATTCATGCACCAACTATTATGACTATGTATTTGAGTTTCACACAGCGCCAGCTGCGGACTCTATAAGAGATACGATGGCCACAGTAGTTGACTACTTAAAGAACGGTGCATTTTCTACGCCTGTAGATACCTTTGCGGCACTACCCTTCTTCTATGCCATCCAATCCTCGCAGTATTCACTACCGAAAGGAGCAACAGATGAATTCCTTTACAAGTATGACCGGATAATAACTTTATACCCATCTGGCAGAACGTACAAAATGAGAAATGTGACTCATAATGAACGCAGTGTAAAAGGCGCAGACAGCGATCCCGTTGGTTGCACAAACGATATCTTCTTTGTAGTAAATGATTCTCAATATCACGTGCCGGGTATGCAGCAAAACGGATCCGGCAGATATGGCGGGGATGCTATAATGCCGATAAAGTATTAAAACGGCTGTTTCTTACATCGCCTCAACGTTTAGAATATTCCACTACATTTATGCCATAAATTTCGCAAAGTGCAATATCCCATACTGCTTATTTCCAGCTCAGCCGTGCATGGCTATGGCTACCTGGAGTGCAACAAAGATGCTATACTGGAGCTGACCAGAGATATTAAAACACCAGTATTATTCGTGCCCTATGCCGCGGCCCGCAGCGAGTGGAACTCCTATACAGAAAAAGTAGCGGCCTTCTTTCGCAAGCTGGATATTGCGGTAACGGGAATACACACTGTGCCCCGCGAAAAAGTATGTACTGACTATGAGGTAATATTTGTAGGTGGCGGCAATACCTTCCGCCTGCTGCACACGCTACAGCAACAAGGGCTGGTGCAGGAGATACGGGATGCAGTGCTGGGTGGCAAACTAAAGTATATGGGCAGCAGCGCAGGTACTAACCTGGCCACACGCAGCATATGCACCACCAATGATATGCCGATAGTATACCCGGCACAGGGCTTTGACGGACTAAACCTTTTCACCTTCCAGATAAACCCTCACTACCTGGATCCTGAACCGGAAAGCAGCCACAAAGGCGAAACACGCTACCAGCGCCTGGCCGAATTTCACCAGGAAAATGATACTACCGTTGTAGGTCTGCGTGAGGGCGCTTATATCAATATCAATACCGATTTTGCGGCCACCCGTGAGCTATACATAGGTGGTATAAACGGCGCCAGAATATTCATGAACGGGAAGCCGCCATACGAGGCACCGGTGCACAAAAAATTTGTGCTGAAATAAATGGATAACCTATCTTTTTGAGCTGCTAAACCCGCGCGCAAAACAATGATAATGATCTAAGCTCTTGATGTCAGCGATAGTGGTGCTCCGTGGGTTTGCAAGACAGGGATGCATAAAAAACGTGCCGGGGAATCAATATTTCTATTACACACTTCTTTTGTTCACAGGTAGACATTTTAAATAGCAAATGGCAAAATCAAGGCTCAATAAATAATGTGGTTATCATACCTTTATTTTATGATTACAAAACAATACGAACTGGCTATAGAACTGGAACGCGGCGGCGAATGGATATGTGATGTAACGGTACATGAAGAAGAAGGCATGCTGCGCTACGAAATAGAAGTGGACCCTCCTATATGGATAGATGGGAAAGAAGCAGAGCCATTTCCTATGGAAATGCGGTATAACGATGCCGGAGAATTGCTGTTCATTACCCAGCATCCGCTTACCGAAGATCTCACGGAACTGGAAGAAATACTGGCGCGCGAGATCATCAGCGAAGCAGTTTAGCAATTGAGATAATACCAGCTATTCAGGATGGATAGAGTCTGATTACCCTATCCGTTGCAGTCACGATAAACAACCTGTAATATGCCAGCAAACATTTTTTGGAAGTTACCACTTCTTAAAGATGACATAAACAGCAGCAATAATAAGGCAGAAACCAACGATGTGGTTCCACTCAAATCGCTGCTTAAATACAACCGCTGAGAAGATCATAAATATCACCAGTGTTATTGCTTCCTGCAGCGTTTTCAGCTGCACAAGGTTAAAGGGCCCACCGTTCTCGTTGAAGCCAATACGATTGGCGGGAACCTGGAAAACGTACTCAAAAAATGCCAGGCCCCAGCTAATCAGGATCACGGAAAACAAGCCAAGGTTTTGCCCCCAGCTCATTTCTTTGAATTTGAGATGTCCATACCAGGCACAGGTCATGAATGTGTTAGATATGAGCAGGAAAATGATTGTAGTGAAAGCTTTCATTTGTAAGAAGTTGTTTGATAAAAAATGAGTACTAATGTATAGGCGCTGGCATAGAATCGTCAGGTCGGCGAACCCATCAACTTCTCAATCTTCTCCGTAAGGCATTTGGGACAATAACAATATGCATTTTCAACCATAGGCATCACAGGAGGCAATTTACTGCACCAGCAATCTGCCGGACTACACATAAATATGGTGCCGCATTGCGGACATGTTTTCGAATTTTCGCTACTGTTTAGAGTCATTTCATCAACAGCAAATCTAATGAATGCTGCTGGTAGGACTGTAGAAAATGCTGTTGAGCAGCCTCTATTTTATGCATTTACTACAAAAAAAATAGCACTCACCACATAATTTGCCCGTTAACAAAAAGTTATCTGCGCAGTCCTTACATTTATTACAGAACAACTAAACGCCGATGCTATTTAGCTGCAGGAAATTTCTAACATCAACATCTTTTTGCGAATAAGAAAAGCAATAGAAGTGATGTATTAGCGTATAACATTATGGCATGATATTTGTATTTACATATATTTAGTCCAAATTAACAATAAATTTCACAGATATACCTAAATAATCGCCATTAAGATCACAATAACCGCCACTAAAAACCGCACCTTATACAGCCTATGAAGATCATTATCATTACTCCGGAAGAAGACATAAGGCATGAACTCGAGACCGTGAATGACCTTTTCAGAAATGGCCTGCAGCGGCTCCATTTGAGAAAATCTGAGTACGACACCAGCGACTATCGCAAATATATTAAGGCGATAGAGCCTCAATTTCACCCACGGCTGGTATTGACCTCCAGCTATGAGCTTTACGGTGAATTCAACCTGGGCGGCATACACCTGAATACGTCTGCACGGCGAGACGAGACGTTGAGAAAAAAACTATCCCACATTCCCCAACCGGTATTTTCCACATCCTTTCATACGTGGCAAAAAATTGTAGAGAATGATTTCCATTACGGATACGTTTTCATTAGCCCCGTATTCGACAGTATATCCAAGAAAGAGTACAAAGCGAATATAGACCCCTATGGCGCTGCAGAAACGAAGCAGAAGCTTGCCAAACTAAATAAATACTGCCCCGAGATATATGGCCTTGGAGGCGTGGGGATAAAGGAAATGGAGTCGCTGCACGAGTATGGCTTTGATGGCGGTGCGATGCTGGGATCCTTGTGGATGTCGGGCAACCCCGTGGCAACCTTCCTGAGAGCAACAAATGTGGCTACAATGTCTGAGCGCCAAAATGCGGCTTAACAGCGTTGACTCCATTTTTGAGACTAAATATATTTTTAAAACCATTTCGAATCAGGAGCTTGCCAACGCGGCCGCTCCTGTTTCCTGATGCGCAGTATAAAACAATAGGACTGACCTGATGGAACAAATGATAACTGCTATCTAATGAGGAAAGAGGGATATTTACCCCTCCGATATTCCAGGCACTATGCTCCTCTGGCTCACGTACATCCACTAATTGAACTGCAGTATTGTTGCCAAGCATCGCTTCGAGTTCATCGACCTCTATCTCGCCAACGGAAATATCACAGTTAAGCGCCAAAGACGGAAGTTCTGAGATCTGCTTATTAGCTTCGATAATCCTGAAGGAGAAAGTATGGGTTTGCATGCTTAATGTATCCATCACCAACAACTTGCCTGACAATACTTCCCCGATACCAGTCACCATTTTGATCACCTCATTGGCCTGAATAGTGCCGATGATACCCGGCAATGCTGCAATAACGCCTATATCAGCGCAGTTGGGAGACTCGCCTGCACCGGGAGGCTCTGGGAATAAACAACGGTATGTAGGCCCACCATTAAAGTTAAAGACCGAGACCTGGCCTTCGAATTTATAAATAGCACCCGATACCATGGGCTTGCCGAGCATAACACAGGCATCATTAACGAGATAGCGGGTAGGAAAGTTATCAGAGCCATCAACAATAATGTCATAACCTGCAAGGATCTCCAGTGCATTAGTGCTGTCAATAAAAACAGGGTACACTTCTATCTGCACATTCGGATTTAACTGCAGCAGCTTCCTTTTGGCAGTCTGCGCTTTCCCCTGCCCTATCTCCGCCTCCGAATATAATACCTGCCGCTGGAGATTTGAGATATCAATGATGTCGCCATCCACAATACCTATCTCTCCGATACCGGCAGCCGTGAGATATTGCAATACAGGACATCCCAAGCCACCAGCACCAATCACGAGTACCCTGGCTTTCTTCAGTTTTTGCTGACCAATTTCTCCTACCTCAGGTAAGATGATTTGTTTACTATAGCGCGCCTGTTCGCCTGGAGATAACATAAGATTTAGGTTGAAAATTCAGATTTCATCAAGCTTTTTCATGAACGGCAAACTGCGCCCAGTCTTTCCATACTGGTTTGTAGCCTTTCGATTCTATCATTTGTTTCACGTCAGCCACTGAGCGGCTATCGTCAATTTCGAACTGCTCCAGCGATTCCGGCTCTACTGTATAGCCTCCGGGATTGGTTTTAGAACCTGCACTCATTGTTGTAGCACCAAGCTTAATAACATGATCACGGAAGACCTGATTTTCCCTTGTAGATATAGACAGCTCAATCTCTTCGTTGAAGATCCGCCATGCACAGATGAGCTGCACCAGCTCTTTATCGGTGATAACAACTTTTGGCTCAATGAGGCCTGTGGCCGGGCGTAAGCGGGGAAATGAAATACTATAGCGCGTCTGCCAGAATTTACGTTCCAGGTAACCTACGTGCAACGCCGTGAAGAAGTTATCTGTACGCCAGTCTTCAAGGCCTATTAAAACACCTAGACCAATTTTATGGATACCTGCAGCACCAAGACGATCCGGAGTATCGAGCCTGTAGTCGAAGTTTGACTTTTTGCCTTTGGGATGGTACGTTTTGTAGTTGTCTTTATGGTAGGTTTCCTGGTACACAAGCACTGCATAGAGTCCTTCGGCCACAAGGATGGTATATTCATCCTCATCAAGCGGCTGCACCTCAATGGATATATTAGCGAAGTGTGGCTTTAACAGCCTTATGGCGTCCCGCAAATAATCAACACCAACAGTTTTTGTAGCCTCGCCGGTAACCAGCAATACATGCTCAAAGCCCTGTTGTTTAAGATAGGTAGCCTCCTGTAGAATTTCAACAGCAGAAAGTGTTCTGCGCCGCAACTTATTATCGTAGCTGAAACCACAGTAGGTACAAATGTTCTGGCATTCGTTAGAGAGGTAAAGCGGTGCATACAATTGCACTGTCTTACCAAAACGTTTTTGGGTGATCCGGTGACTTAGCTGCGCCATACGCTCCAGGTAAGGAGCAGCTGCAGGAGAGATCAGCGCTTTAAAATCTTCAATGCCCCGCTTCGTCTTTCCCAAAGCCCGCGCCACATCTGCCGCTGTTTTTGCGTAGATAGAAGACTGAACTTCTTCCCACTTATGCTTATCGAATTCGTCTCTGAACATACTGTAAATAGTTTTAGCTGCTTTTACTCAAGATGCGGAACACCTGAAAGATGATTTAAAAAATCGGTTAGCGGACTGGTATGCTCAGCATGTGCTTTTACTGCTCCAAGTTTTGCGTTGAAAGCAAGTCTGCCTGCCTCCACAGCCATCTTAAACGCGCGGGCCATCTGAACCGGGTCGCCGGAAACGGCAATAGCAGTGTTAACCAAAACGGCAGCGGCTCCAATTTCCATAGCAGCAGCTGCGTGACTGGGCGCACCAATACCCGCATCAACAATCACAGGCACATTGCTTTGCTCTATTATGATCTGTAAGAATTCCAGCGTTTTTAAACCCATATTGCTGCCTATAGGCGCACCAAGCGGCATTACTGCTGCTACTCCTACATCCTCAAGGCGCTTGCACAGCACTGGATCGGCATGGATATAGGGTAAAACAATGAACCCATCTTTAACCAGTTTTTTAGCCGCTGCCAGGGTTTCTATCGGATCTGGCATCAGGTATTTAGGATCAGGGTGTATCTCCAGCTTTAGCCAATTGGTCTGCAGCGCTTCCCGTGCCAGCTGCGCAGCAAATACAGCCTCTTTAGCATTGCGCACTCCTGATGTATTGGGCAACAGATTGATGTGGCTATGCTGAAGATGACGCAAAATATCATCCTGGTCATCATCCATATCTACCCTTCTAAGTGCTACCGTTACCAGTTCAGAACCAGATGCTAATAGTGCATCTTCCATTACCTGGTGGTTACCAAACTTACCCGTCCCTGTGAACAGGCGGGATGAAAATTCTTTATCTCCTATGAAAAGCTTATCGCTCATAAATTCTTCAATTAATTACTAATAAAGGTTTTAAAACGCCTGGCAGCTTCTGCTACATCAGGCGCATTGCCTATGGCACCGGAAACTGCAATGCCGTACAATCCTGTAGATAAAAGTGCGGGCACATCAGCTTCAGTGATACCACCAATACCTATAAGCCGCGGTATATCAGTTACTTGTTTTTCTCTAAGCTCATTGATGATGCTAGTGTAACCATCCAGCCCAAGAATGGGGCTCAGTTTCTTCTTAGTAGTGGTGAACCGAAACGGACCAACCCCCACATAACTTACCGGTTTACCAACAAAATGCAGGATATCATCCACAGTATTGGTGGTGCAACCGAAAATTCCACCTCTTGCCAGCAGTTCTTTTTCCTCTGCCGGCGGCAACGGATCTTCCTTACCTACATGCACACCATCTGCATTTACATCCAGCGCCAGCTTAATGCTGTCGTTGATAATAAACGTAGCATTATATCGTTTGCACACCGCCTGCACCCTTAGCGCCTCCGCGCGGTACTGATCGTAAGACACGTTCTTCATGCGCAACTGAATCCAGTCGATACCGCCCTGGCAAGCCATTTCGGCTGTTGCGGCATTATCAGTAAGAAACTGCAACCTGCTTACTGCTTTCATATCGAAATAGTGTTATGATAACCTAGTAATGTATCATTGCTCTGCAGGAAGTAATAAGTATACTTGTTGGCACGTGCAGCGGCAACCTGGATTGCATGCCCTAATGCCAGCTGAGCTGTAAGTGCCGCAGACAACACACACCCACTTCCATGCTTCTCACCGTGGGGAAGCCTGTCATTTGTAAATGTATAGGTTGTTTCGCAGGTAAAAAGTGTATCGGAGGACATAGCGCTATCCGCGTGCCCACCCTTGAGGTAGATATTTACGTGCTTGCTGTGGAATATAAGACTGGAGTGCAAATGCTCTGCACCAAATAGCTGCATAGCTTCCGGAAAATTAGGCGTAATGCAATACAGATGCTGCAGTGTTTGCTTTAGTTCCGCTTCTCCCCATTCATGAAAGGAATAGCCTGCGCTGGCCTTCATTATGGGATCATAAATGATTACCGGCTCTTCTATTCTCTGCTTTAGAAAAGAGATCAGCTCCTGTAAAACCTGTGCGTTTCTTATCAAGCCGATCTTTATGTACTTCACATCAAACCGCCGCAGCAACACGCCTATTTGCTGAATGATCTTGTAATAATCAATCCATTCCACCTTCTCAAACTCTACATCATTTTGCCACGTAAGTGCAGACACCACGCCAAGCCCATAGACACCGTTTGCCTCAAACGTCTTTACATCCGCAAGCAGCCCGGCCCCTGCTGAGGGGTCGAAACCCGCTATAGATAATGCGTATGGCCTGTCTGAACCGTGATTCACTGGATTACAAATTATTCGAGGCGAGTCATTCGCCTAGAGGTATACTTCACTTCCACCTTCAACAAACTCTTTTGACTTCTCCAGCATCCCTTTCTCCCGCATTTCTTCTTCAGCTGCATAATCTCTTATGTCCTGGGTGATCTTCATAGAGCAGAAATGCGGACCACACATTGAACAGAAGTGTGCGATCTTGGCACCATCGGCAGGCAGGGTTTCATCATGAAACGATCTTGCCGTGTCGGGATCAAGTGAAAGATTGAACTGATCTTCCCACCTGAATTCAAAACGTGCTTTGCTCAATGCATTGTCCCTGTACTGCGCTCCCGGGTGTCCCTTCGCAAGGTCGGCAGCGTGGGCAGCTATCTTATAGGTGATAACACCATCTTTTACATCCTTTTTATCAGGCAGGCCCAGGTGTTCTTTCGGCGTCACGTAGCACAGCATAGCAGTGCCATACCAACCAATCATGGCAGCACCAATGGCCGAAGTAATATGATCGTAACCGGGAGCAATATCTGTTGTTAATGGCCCCAAGGTATAAAATGGTGCCTCTGCACAACACTCCAGCTGTTTTTCCATATTCTCCTTTATCAGGTGCATAGGTACATGGCCAGGACCTTCAATCATCACCTGTATATCATGCTTCCAGGCTATTTTAGTCAACTCGCCAAGGGTTTCCAGCTCAGCAAACTGTGCGGCATCATTTGCGTCGGCAATAGAGCCGGGCCTTAGACCATCCCCCAGTGAGAAACTGACATCGTATGCTTTCATGATCTCGCAAATCTCCTCGAAGTGCGTATACAGGAAACTCTCTTTATGATGAGACAAACACCACTTAGCCATAATGCTACCGCCGCGAGATACAATACCCGTAACCCTTTTAGCAGTTAACGGAATGTAGCGCAGCAGAACACCAGCATGTATTGTGAAATAATCCACCCCCTGCTCCGCTTGCTCTATGAGTGTATCACGGAATATCTCCCAGGTAAGGTCTTCTGCTTTGCCGTTTACTTTTTCAAGCGCCTGGTAAATAGGCACCGTACCAACCGGTACAGGACAATTGCGAATTATCCACTCACGGGTCTCATGTATATTTTTTCCTGTAGACAGATCCATAAGTGTATCGCCACCCCAGCGGCAGCTCCACACTGCCTTCTCTACTTCTTCTTCTATGCTGGATGTCACAGCCGAGTTACCGATATTGGTATTGATCTTCACAAGGAAATTGCGACCAATGATCATCGGCTCGCTTTCCGGGTGATTGATATTGGCTGGTATAATGGCCCTGCCTGCGGCTATTTCATCCCTCACAAATTCAGGCGTGATCTTTTTTAAAGGCGTATTAGCTCCAAAACTATTGCCCTGGTGCTGATGCCATAGCTCGCTGCCATTCATCATTTCATCAATGCGCTGGTTTTCGCGAATGGCTATATATTCCATTTCGGCTGTGATGATGCCTTTGCGGGCGTAGTGGAGCTGTGATACATTGGCACCAGCTTTGGCGCGGTAAGGCATCCTGATATGCTCAAAACGTAAAGCATCCAGCTTTTCATCTGCCAGGCGCTCATTGCTATAGTGCGCGCTAAAGTCAGTCAGTTGTTCCACGTCACCGCGGTCTTTGATCCACTGCTCGCGCAGGCGGGGAAGACCTTTAGTAATATCGATGGTTGCATTGGGATCGGTATACGGGCCGCTGGTATCATAGACTGTGACTACCGGATTTGGCAAAATCTCCTCAACGCCAAATGACTTAGTAATGGTAGGACCGACCACGATCTCACGCATAGCTACCTTGATGTCATGGAGCTTGCCTGGTACAAATATTTTTCTTGAGCCGGTATAGCTTCCAGAGGTGATGGTGCCGCTAACTGGTGTCTTATCTTTTTTCATGCTCGTGTATTAGAAATGAACTTAAAAGAATGATGTCTTATTTCGTTGTCATTTAAGCAACTAATTATTAAACCGATTATCCCCCTTGAGTAGCTTTGATCACAGTAAGCTGGTCATTAACCTTTAATGCATAAGTTTCCCACTCGGCCCTCGGTACAACATTATCGTTAACCGCTATGGCAATACCTTTGCTGCCAGCAATATCAAGCGACAACAGTGCTTCTGCTATTTTCGACTCCTGTGGCACATCCTGCGGCTTACTGTTAATGTAAATGTTCATGCTGCAATTTGTTTACTAAATAAACACAATGAACTTTAAGGTAAGAAGATAACCATCTACTTTTTCCATCCGCAGGCATTATCCTGATCTGGTACAAGGGTATGATCTCAGCCGTTGCAGGCACCCCTAAAGTCTAAAACAAATTTACGGGATATTATTCAATAACGCGGACGCGTTTTTGTACCTTTATTTTCTAATCTTCTGCTATGCGCTTTTTCCTTGGGCTTGCCTTCATTCTGTTGTATATAGGCTGGGTTGTTTACAGATCACTGATAAAGAAGGATATAAAGCAGCACAAAGGCGACTTGTATACGCTTTCTTTTTTAACCGGCACATGGGTTGTTATTTATTGTGCTTTTTATTTTTTCTGAATACAGCGGCCTGCATAAGAATCTTATTTGCCGCCATTCCAGAGAGCCGGTGCCTTCTTTTTAACTTTGAGCAACATTTAGCAATAAACGATGGCAACAAAAACCATTCAAGAAATATTACCACCTCCGCCACCACACATGGTAGGCGACGGCTTCAGGGTACATAATTTCTTCCCCGG
This sequence comes from Chitinophagaceae bacterium, assembly GCA_947446645.1. Lineage (GTDB taxonomy): Bacteria > Bacteroidota > Bacteroidia > Chitinophagales > Chitinophagaceae > Nemorincola. The sequence goes on from CANFHA010000014.1 coordinate 130,847, forward strand.
CGGATATGACATGGACCAGAAAAGGATGAGCCCATTCTTTCTGCTGGACTATAACTCCAAAATAGACTTCTCTGCGCGGGAAACACCTCGTGGCGTAGGAGTGCATCCGCACCGTGGCTTTGAAACTGTGACCATAGCTTATAAGGGTAAAGTTGCCCACCATGATAGTTATGGACACAGCGGTGTGATAGGCGAAGGAGACGTGCAGTGGATGACCGCGGGATCAGGAGTGTTGCATAAAGAGTACCATGATGAGACCTACAGTAAGGAAGGCGGGCCGTTCCAGATGGTACAGCTGTGGGTGAACCTGCCTGCAAAAGATAAAATGACGGAGCCTAAGTACCAGGCTATTACTGCCATGCAAATGGGCAAATATGAGATACTGGATGCCGGTGGTGGTGTAGATGTAATAGCAGGGGAATTCAACAGTGTAAAAGGCCCTGCTACAACTTTTTCTCCTATTGAAGTATATAATATCCGGCTGAAAAAGAATAAATCAATTACACTAAACCTGCCAGAAAACTACAATACAGCATTGCTGGTAATAGAGGGTGAAGTGCAGGTGAACGGCTCGGGAACAGCACCGGCGGACAACTTCGTTCTGTTTAATAACGACGGAACAGAGATATCGCTTTCAGCGTCCGATGACTCGATCATCCTTGTATTGAGCGGATTACCGATTGATGAACCTATTGCAGCCTACGGGCCATTCCTGATGAACACACACGAAGAACTGCAACAGGCCTATGATGATCTGAGAAAGGGAAAATTTGGGCAATTGGAGGATTAGTAGGTATATGGTCTCCTAGTTGCTTTCTTTTCGAGCTTTCCTTTCAGCTTTGCGTATCTCTTTCTTACTCATCTGGCTGGTAGAATCTCCGGCGGCCATATTTGCGGCTGCTTCTTTTTCACGAGCCTTCTTCTTATAATATCCTTTCAGCAAAAAGTTGTGCTTGAGCGCAGTCATATTTTCGCTGAATCCCGCAGTGCCCTTTTTCAGGTTATTTACGCTTCCTTCCAGGTTTTTAGACAGATCATCGCTGTATAGGAGCCTGCCTATGCTTCCCTGACCTGAACTTATCTGGGTGGCAATATCTGCCAGGCCGTCTGTTATTACCTGTGCGTTGTCAGCTATTTCCTCCACCCTTGATATGATCTTACTGAAATCTGTTGGATTCAAAGTTGCAATCAAACCGCCGTCCTTTATTACCGTTGCATTCTCAGAAGTTGACGCAATAGATATCAGTTTATCACCCATTAGTCCATCTGAACCAATACTGGCCACAGCGTCGCTCTTTATAAACGGATGCACTTTGTCTCTTATGATCATATCTACCCGAGCCATTGTGTCTGAAATAATCTTTATACTTTCAACAGTGCCTACGTTTATGCCCACAAACCGCACATTGTTGCCCACCTGTAATCCGCCCACGTTTTTAAAGGTGCCGTATATATGAAATGTATCACCAAACATATTTTGCTTCTTTCCGATGAGGAAAATAGCGCCAATCAGCAATACCAGTCCGGCAATTGCAAATACTCCTGTTCTTACTTTTTGTCCTGACGTAGCTTTCATATAATTTATTTAAAAAACGAGTTTACAAATTCATCCTTTGAGTGTTCCAATTCATCATAGCTGCCTTCAGCCACAATTTCACCCTTCGCCATTACCAATACACGGTCAGCAACAATTTTTGCACAGGCAATATCATGCGTGATAATTATAGAAGAAACGTGGTAGTTCTTTTTCATACTTTGTATCAGTTCACTGATCTCCTTTGAGGTGATAGGGTCGAGGCCGGTGGTGGGTTCATCATAAAGCATGATCTCTGGCTTAAGTATCATGGTGCGCGCCAGGCCTATACGTTTGCGCATACCGCCAGAAAGCTCTGAAGGCGTTTTGTCTATAGCCTCAGGCAGACCTGCACCCTCAAGTATCTCCGTTACCCTGGTATCTATTTCTGCTTTGTCCTTAAGCATTAAAACTCTCCGTAGTGGAAACTCAAGGTTTTCCCGCACGGTCATTGAGTCATAGAGGGCACCACTCTGAAACAGAAATCCTATCCTTACACGTAATGCTTTCAGATCATCCTCGGATAAGACTGCCACTTCTTCTCCAAAAACTTTCACCGTTCCTTTATCCTGTGTTAACAGGCCGACAATACATTTAATCGTAACTGATTTGCCTGTACCCGACTTACCCAGTACAACGAGATTTTCCTCCTTGTTGAGATCGAGATTAATATTTTTAAGTACCTCATTGGAACCAAATGATTTAGCCAAAGAGCGTATCTCAATTACCGGGCCGCTTTCGCTTACCTTTTCGTCCGTGATTTTTTCCTGGCTCATTTTAGTATCCTAAAGCGTTTGTGATTTGTACAGCAATACCATCTATTACTATTATCCATAAAGAAGCATTTACTACCGCAGAATTGGCGGCTACGCCCACACTCTCAGTGCCGCGGTCTGAGTTATAACCTTTATAGCAACCCACAAATCCGATGGCATAACCAAAGAAGACCGTTTTAATAAATGATGGCAGCAGATCTCCAAACGCCACACTGGAAAATGCTTTATTGAAAAACAAAGTAGGGCTTACGTGTCCTGAAATATTTACAGCGGAATAGCTGCCTGCCATACCAAGGCCTTCTGCAAGAATAGTGAGCAAGGGAACCATGAATATACAGGCAAGGATGCGTGTAACTACAAGGTATTGTATAGGGTTGGCACCAGACACTTCCATAGCTTCCACTTGCTCGGTAACTTTCATGCTACCTAATTCAGCACCAATGCCGGAAGCCATTTTGCCTGCGCATATGAGCGCTATGATCACCGGGCATATTTCCCGGATCAGAGATACGGCAACCATACGGGGTATATAGCTTTCTGCGCCAAACTCTTTCATGGTGGGCTCGGCCTGCAGTGTCATTACAAAGCCAACAATGAAACCGGTAATAGCCACGAGTGGGAAAGACTTATACCCTATCATGTAGCACTGCCGAATCAGTTCATTCCATTCAAAGTTGAACCGGAAAATATTTCTGAAGAAACGGAACATGAACAGGACCTGGTTGCCGGCCTCTTCAAATATTCCCTTAATAGATAGCGTACCTTCTTGAGCCATATAATACAGGTTGTTATCGCTTGTATACTGAAGCAGTATATATACAGATATGCAACCTTTTATACGCTAGTAAAAACCATGCCATTGAGAAATCTCAACTGCGGCAGCTAAAATATCTCTTTACCTTCCTTAGCTTTTTTGTTTAGCTGTCGCTCCAGCTTTTTGTCCTTTTTCTTATCAGACTTCTGCAGTTTGCGATTTTCCTTCCACTCCCTCTTCTCGTCTTTCTTTGCTATTTTCTCGCTGGTCTTGCGCATGTTTACCTGGCCTGCAGACGAAGTGTATAGGGAGATTACAGCCAATGAAATGAGTAGAATGCGCTTTTTCATTTTAGAATATTTATCAGTTCCCGAAAATACAAAAAATGGCCAAATCCCCATGCCGCCATAATTGGACTATCTTCGCCTAAATTAATTGCAGGCAATGACATTTAAAGATTTAAATCTCAGTAATCCACTACTGAATGCGCTGGACGACCTGGGCTATACCACCCCTACCACTATCCAGCATAAAATATTCTCGGTAATTATGTCGGGCAGGGATGTATGCGGCATAGCACAAACTGGTACCGGCAAAACTTTTGCCTACCTGCTGCCATGCCTCCGCCAGTGGAATTATTCGAAAGACCGTTTTCCGCAGATACTAATAATGGTGCCCACCCGTGAGCTGGTGAAACAGGTAACGGAGGAAATAAAGAAGCTAAGCACCTATATGACACTGGTAGTAGTGGGCGTATACGGCGGAGTGAACATGAAACCACAGGAACTGGAGGTGGAGAATGGATGCGACGTGATAGTGGCCACCCCCGGCAGACTGCTGGACCTGGTGCTGAACGGCTCGCTGAAATTAAAAGCAGTGAAGAAGCTGGTAATAGATGAAGTAGATGAAATGCTGAACCTGGGCTTCCGTACCCAGATAAATAACATATTGGAGAAACTGCCGCCCAGGAGGCAGAACCTGATGTTCTCCGCCACGATAACTGAAGACGTGGAGAAGATGATGGACAATTACTTTGTAAATCCGGAACGAGTGGAAGCGGCACCGACAGGCACTCCGTTGGAAAACATAAATCAGAATGTTTACCATGTGCCCAACTTCTACACCAAAGTGAACATGCTGGAGTACCTGCTAAACCACAACCCTGACATGAGTAAGGTGCTGGTATTCGTAGGCACAAAGCAACTGGCGGATGATCTGTATGACGAGATAGCACCAAAGTTCCCGGATGAAGTGGGCGTTATACACTCTAACAAATCGCAGAACCATAGGTTTAATACGGTAGAACAATTCAAAAACGGGAACTATCGTTTTATCATTGCCACTGATATTATAGCTCGTGGTATCGATATATCAGAGGTAACCCACGTTGTCAATTTTGATATGCCGGAAGCGCCGGAAGCCTATATACACCGCATAGGCAGAACCGGGCGCGCAGATAAGAAAGGTATTTCACTGTCATTTGTAACGGATAAAGAAAAGGATCAGCTAGAAGATATAGAGGGACTGATGAACTATGCTATTCCGCTGCTTCCGCTGCCTGATGACCTGGAAATATCGAGTGTGCTGACGGATGATGAAATGCCGAAGGTGCGAATGAAAGAGGTGCTGATAAAACTGCCTAAGATAACAGAAGGTGGTGGGGCCTTCCACGAGAAGTCAGAAAAGAACAAGAAGGTAAATGTAAAAATTCGCCATACTGATAAAATGATGCAGAAATATGGTAAACCGTTAAAGCGGGCGCCAAAGAAAAAATAGTCTATCCTGCAGTAAACAACAGAGCCACATCTTAATCGATGTGGCTCTGTTATTTACATGATATCCTTCATTTAGTTTCCCACCAGTTTCAAGGCTGACGATGGTGCCTTCAGCCAGTTAATATTCTGAAGTTGCAGCGTGAATGACAAGCTTCTTACAAATGTATTTTTGTGACCGTAGGTGTTGTCGAGGTAATTCTGAAAATCGCTGCTCATGAGCACAGGAACAAAAACACTTACTATATCCTTAATAAGATAAACCTCTACCCCGCCATCATACAAGAGCGTTGTACTTTTTATGTTAGTAGCTGTTTGATTGGTATTTGGAATAAGGCCAGCATCGAAGAAAAGGCGTATTGGCAACTTACCAAGTGGCAGGTCCGTCTCTAAGTTCAATGTAGCCATCCAGTTATCGCTCCTTCCAGCGCCATTGTATATTGGTATCTTGAAGCCCCCCTCTTGTATAGATATCTGCTGCGCAGCCAGCCTTGTAGGTGAGGTACGGCCGAAATAAGTGCCGTCATATAGATAGTCATCCACCCCTGAGTAACTGGCATTGAGCTGGTAACGGGACGTTACCACAGGATCAGTACTGATTGGCAAAAACTTACCCAGGAAACCGCGAACATACAATGCTTTATTCTTTTTATTGTAGTCTACACGCGCATTACCTTCGGCGCTTATCTTGGCAAAATCTGCACCCAGCTGGCCTTCCAGGCTGTAGTCGAATGGATTATAAGTGCGCTTGTTCTGGTGCTTATATCGTAGCAGTCCGTATATCTTTTGTTCCGTCTTTAGGGTTGGTTTCGCAGTGCTGTCCGCACCCTCGTTTATGTGTTCCTCGGTAATGTTGTAACCCTTCAAAAGTAAGGAACGGGTAACCGTACTCAACGCATCATGCTCATTGAATGTGAAGCACAAAGACGGTGCAACCTTAATGTAGCGCGCATATAGCGGACCTGCCAGGTTCAGGTGCGTTTCATCGTAATGAAAAGACTTTGCATCGGCCTGGAGCATTATCTCTTTAAACAGGTTTTCCGGGTACCACAAATAACCCATAGACCCCGCGCCGGTAAATGCTTTTGTAGAAAACGAATACATGGGCGCCAGTGCAAAACTAAACCTGTTTTCCGGCACAGTGAGATTATGTATCAGCAGCAGGGGCATAATGTGGTCATGCTCATTATACCCTACGTATGGCTGTATAAAAATCTTATCTTTCTCTGACGTATTAAGACCAAATGAAGGCTTTACCTTCAAACCGAAATGGTGAAAAAGTGCTTTCCTGCGGTAAACATTGTTGTCCTTTTTCCCGTCCGGTATGTCTGAGTTAATCTTCAATTCATCCCAGTCTGTAGCGGGTAAATTTAACGTAGTACCATTTTCAAATGGCTCTGTCCACATACTGGCAACAACCGAGTCGTCTTTGTACACGTCCATCAGCACAGGCGCTTTAACTCCCGTTCTATTCTTTATCGTCACAACACCCTCATCCACCTTTGTAATGGTAAAATCTATCCTTTTATCCGACTGCAATGCATCAAAGAACCAATCTATCGGCTTCGAGGTGTGTCTCTTAAGACAAGCCCTGAAATCTTCCGGATAAGGATGATGGAAATGCCATTTATCAAAATAGTCATGCATTACCATACCAAAATCATCTTCACCTATGTATTTCTCCAGCCACCTGAGTGTGAGTGCTGTTTTATAATATACATCAAGCCCATAATTAAGCTTGGTGAAGGCAGCTGCCGGCTGTTCTATTGCCTGGTCTGTATGAGTAGCAGCATGTTCGTAATAAAGTAAGGTCTCATCAAATGACGCTCCCTTTTTCCGTTTTGCAGAATCATTTTCCAATGCACTTGTCGTCTTTTGCTCGTAGAATGTATTTATGCCTTCATCCATCCACGGGTGCTCACGCTCGTTGCTGCCCAGCATACCATAAAACCAGTTGTGCCCCAGCTCGTGAATGATCACGGTCCTTAGCCCGCTTCTTACCGTTTTGTCTATTATCGTCACAGTCGGGTATTCCATCCCGCCACCTGCATGCATATCACCCAGCACGGCTTTTATAGTTTTGTACTGGTAAGGGCCCACCCACTTTCCATAGTGCTTCACGGTCTGCTTCATGTAGGTTGTAGCGTCTGCCCACTCGTGCTGGTAAGATGGAAGGAATGCAGCCCATGTAGTTACCAACTGGTTGCTGCCCGGCGAATAGACAGTATCCTTCCGCACTAGCCAGCGCTTATCTGCAAACCAGGCAAAATCATGTATATTATCCTCGTGAAAATGCACCGTTTTCATTTCTAACCTGCTAGAAGGTGTACCCCTGTTATAAAGCGTATCAGCCGGAGGTGGTTGCTGAGCCAGGGAATCAAGCCAATGGTTTTCGCGCTCATCCAGGCAGTTACCTGTTGCCATCAGTACATAGTTTTCAGGCAGTGTTATATTTACGTCGTAGGAGCCGTATTCGCTGAAGAATTCGCCCTGGTCTAAATAGGAGATGGCGTGCCAGCCTTTCTGATCGTATACGGCCGGTTTAGGAAACCATTGTGAGATAAAATATGCCTGGCCTGTATGGCCCATGCGTGAAAAAACAACCGGAATTTTCACCCGGAAAGGGGTGGCTATCGTAATTTTTTGCCCCGGCAGCAAAGGTTTCAGCAGGTCGATGCGCGCAATATCAGGTAAATCTTCCGTACTATAATGCTCTACACTTTGGCCATCTATAGTGAACTGAAGACTGTCGATATATCCGCGATCTTTAGGCCTGGAATAATAAAATGAAGTATTACCATTAAGGTCCAGCTGACGGGCAAATGGTGTCCTGTCGTTCTTATAGGCATTGGGCCATAAGTGCATGTAAATAGACCGGAGTGTGTCCGGTGAGTTATTGGTATAGATGAGCTCCTCGTATGCATCCAAAAAATGAGTTCTGTCGTTGAGCCGCACATCCATCCGGGTATCTACACGCTGCTGCCACGCAGGCTGTGCTGCAGAAGTATAGGTGATGAAAAATGCCAATAGAAAAACAAGTTGCTTCATGCCGCTAAAATAAGCCAAAAGTGGTGAGATAAGCGTAAAGTGTTGTGCAATGAGGATTTGTGGTTTATCTTTAAAACGCCAACTCAGCGGCTACGGATATAACAACGCTCGGGAGTGTATATTATTTTGATGAAACCATATTTCCTGCCTGTTTTAGGCGTATTGTTTTTTTCTGCTCCTGTTTTTGCTCAGCGTGCCGCTGTGCGGGATACTGCGAAAATTAAAATCAACTATAATGGCATTCATGGCACCGATTACATCTCATTGGCCCGGGGCACTTATGCAAACTCCTCGGTGCCGCATTTTGCGCTTACGATGGCACTGATGGCCGAGTACAGGCACAATCATTTCTATGCCAACCTGGGTTTGGGGGGATGCCTGACTACGGCCGACTTCCCGGAAGCCAATCTTTTTGGCTCGCCCACACGAATGAGCAAATTTTTAGTAGAGTTGCCGGCAGGGATCGGATTCATAAACACAAGTAAAAACCACACAACCATACAATTTGGCATAGATGTACCTTATGTTACAGAGATTAAATTAAACGACGCAGAAAGGGGTTTTGCCATAGCTCCGCGATTCACCATAACCTGGGACATACGCAAGAAAAAACGTGCTGTAGGGCTTATGGCTCATGGGTTATTCAATTTGCAGCAGCATAACAGCGAACTATATAACCCTGCTTTCTTCGGCATAGGGCTATTCGGCAGATATTACTAGCTTTAATCTATTCCACCTTTCTCTTTAATATAACCGGATGCAGCAAATCGCGGCTTCAGCAGGCGCACCATCTGCAGGGCTACAGAAAGCAATATCAGGCCCATACCGCCCATAAAACCCCAGTTAAGATCAGTGGTTCCTTTGTTAAAGATGATCTCCCTGTTTTCATTATAAAACAGGAAAGCGAGCAGAATACCATATACAGGCTCCAGGTTTACAGATAAGGTAACGGTAAATGAACTAAGCTTTTTCAATGCATTAAGCGATAGCGACTGCGCCCATACCGTGCAGCAAAGGCTCATGATCACCAGCCAAAGCCAGTCGTTGTGCATCCATTCTTTCCCAAAAAGACTTGGCGAATCGGGTAAGAATTTTGTTTGTGGCAGATAGAAGTAAACTAAGGGTATCAAACAGGAAATGAACACCCAGCCCGTAGCCATCTCGTAAAACACCATGGTGCGCGATGGGTATTTACTGGCGATCTTTTTATTTAGAACGGTAAATACAGAACTCAGGATGGCCGCAGTAATTCCACATGCTATGCCAAGCCCATAAAACTTCTGAAAACTATAGATGAGATATACGCCCGCAATAGCCAACGAGCCGAGTAGCATCTCCTTCAGGTCGTGTTTGCCTTCGTTTACAAGCGGATCAAGCAATGAAGTGAAAATACTGGCTGTAGAAAGGCAGACGAGTGCGATGGAAATATTTGCAAATTTTATAGCGCCGTAAAAGGCAACCCAGTGAAGCCCCATCAGGCAGCCGATCATTGCCAGCTTCCTTACATCCTTTGGTTCGGGCTTCACCCATTGCTTCCTGTATAGTATAATGCATGCCATAAAAACGGCAGTCATTAACATGCGATACCACACCAGCATTGGCGCATCAAGCGAAATGGCCTTGCCCAGCACCCCGGTAAATCCCCATAATACTACAGCAGTATTAAGCTGAATAAGCGCGTTCTTCATCCGGGTGCAAACATAACAGGTATTTTCAACTGGCGCACTACATTTTACTGAATTGCGTCTTCCTGCAGTTGTCCAACCAGTGCAACGGGTAAAACAATGCTAAACACAGCCCCCTCACCCGGTTTACTTCGTGCAATGATAAATCCGTTATGATTGTCAACAATTTTCTTGCAGATCGCGAGGCCTATTCCTGTACCATCATATATATTACCGTTCAGGCGCTGGAAGAGCCCGAATATTTTATCGCCAAACTTCTCATCAAAGCCAATGCCGTTATCTGAAACTTCGATGTTAATGTAATCCGCGGCATTTATGTTTAGCTCCTGCACGTGTGCCGCTGTAAGCTTTTGTTGCTTGATTATAACTACCGGCTGATCCTTGTTATTAAATTTCAAAGCATTAATAATAAGGTTCTGAAAAAGCTGCCTCATCTGGCCGGGAACAGCATTTATCTCTGTCAGGCCTTCAATACAAATGCGGGCATTCTTTTCCTTAATGTTTATATCAAGATCATCAAGAATTTCATTAAGTATAGCATTCAGGTTAACCGGCGTTACCGAGAACTCACTCTTTGACAACTTTGACAATGTAAGTACATCGTCAATCAATATACGCATACGATTAGATGCTGAGATCATCTTTTCCAGGTACTTACTCTCCTGCAAAGACATATTTTCACCTATCTTATCCTTGAGAAAATTCCCGTACACCATTATTTTACTTAGCGGCTCCTTAAGATCGTGTGACGCCACCGATGCAAACTGCAACAGGTCATAATTGCTCTGCTCCAATTTTGCGTTTATATGCTGTAGCTCCGCTGCCGCCTCCTGCAGTTGGCGGTTGCTGCCAGATAAAAGCATAGCAGCATCCTTCCTTTGCGTTGTGTCTGTAAAAGTGACCACTATCCCATCTTTCATTTTTATCACGTCTATCTCATACCAGTGGCCATTAATGATGTTCTTATACTCTGCGTGAAACGGTTCATTTTTTTCGGCAACCCTTACAAGCTCATTAAAGAAGACGTTTACCTGAAGAGCGGAATTCTTTATTATACGCTCGCCGCTAAGCTGGCCACCATTTTTGCCAGTCATCTTTGCGGCGTTATTGTTAGCTGCTATTATTTCGAAATCGGATATTTTGCCGGAATCTGTTTTAATGGTCTTCAGCGCTATAATACCATTTGGCGAAGAGTTGAATACGGCCTTAACGATTTCATTTAATCCTGTGAGCTCTGAAATGTCTATGAAGTTTACCACCACGCCATCCAGGCTTTTGTCTTGCCTTATATAGGGCGAGATACGCATCAGGAAAGATTTTCCGTCATTTAGTGATATTTCCTTCTCTAATGGCTGACCGCTGCTTATCACCGCCTTTATCTCATTTACAAAATTGAGCGACTCAAAATTGGTGGATATATCTGTGATAGGCCGCCCAATGTCATTTTCAATAAGATTTACCTGCTTTGTTGCAGCCGGGCTGAATTTCCGGATGATCAGCTTCTTATCCACCAGTAGCTGCCCGATATTCGAATTATGGAAGTAGTTAGTCAAATCATCATTCAGCTCAATCATTTCTTTTATCTTCAGCTGATGCTCCGCATTTACGGTATGCAACTCTTCGTTAAGCGACTGCAGCTCTTCATTCGTGCTTTGCAGCTCCTCGTTGGCTGAGACTATTTCTTCATTGCTCGATTGCAATTCTTCGTTAGCCGCCTCTACCTCCTCTATCACCGCCTGCAGGTTCTCACGTAGTTCATTCAGCTCTTGCTCCAGCGTGGCTACCCTTGCAGCGTCATCTCCGGAAGTCGTTTGCTTTGTTACGTTTCGTTTTATTATTTCCTTGGCGTCCTCCTCCAAAACAACAAACAGGAAAGGCTGCAGATAATTCTTCTGCACCAGGTATGGCTTTACAATAATATTTACAAAACGAATGCTTTTTCCTTCCTGCACTTTTACATGCTTTGTTACCACACGTTCATTGGTCTGAATCGCTTTGCGTATCGCTATGCCAAGCGCTATAGAAAGGTCTGTAGGAACAAGTTTCAGTAAATTAAAGTTGAAACTGCCTTGTGGAAAGTTCAGAAAATTCCTGAAACTGCCTATAGCCTGCTTTACATCCATATCTTTATCTATATAGATGCCGGCGATCTCGTGCTCTTCCAGCAATGTTTCCTTAAATATTTCCGAAATACTATTTAAGGCGTTCTTGGCTTTTGCAACTGAAAAAGGGGAATATCCATCCTTGGCGGCAGGCGTAAAATAAGTATCTGCACTTAGTGCTTTGGCCTTTGTAACACACTTGTATATTTTCCATTTCTTGTCCACATCCTGCATATGTTCCTTTACTGAGCCAAGATTTTCACTCGGACCTAAAAACAAATAGCCGCCTTCTATAAGCAAGAAATGAAACGAATGCAAAACTTTTTTTCTGCAATGCTGAATTCATGTAGATCAGCATATTGCGGCAGGAAAGAAGATCGATCTTTCCAAACGGGGGATCCTTGGTTATATCATGTTTAGCAAAGATCACCATCTTCCGTATCTGTGGAGATACTGTGTAGGTATCGCCTTCTTTAATAAAAAAATTTCTTAGCCTTTCGGGTGAAATATCTTTCACAGCATCTTTGGTGTAGATGGCCTTGGAAGCCACATTCAGTGCATCCTGGTCTATATCAGTTGCAAACACCTTCACGCTCTGGTCGTACTTTTTGTGCCTGTACAGGAATTCCTGGAAGATGATGGCAAGTGAATAAGCCTCCTCACCTGTACTGCAAGCTACACTCCACACTTTAACAGACTCATTATCTTTCTTACCCAAAAACAACTCGGGCAATACGCGATCTGCCAATATATCAAAGGCTTCACAGTCCCTGAAAAATTTTGTAACATTTATCAGGAATTCTTTACTGAGTGCCCTTATTTCTTCTTCATTATTCATAAGAAAACGGTAGTATTCATCGAGCGACTTTATGTTTTTCTCCATCATCCTTTTTAACAGCCTCCGGTTTATGGTTGGCAGTTTATAACGGCTGAAGTCATTTAACGTCACTGTCTGCACCAGGTCCAGTATATCCCGCAGAAGTAGTTCGTCTTTCTTATTCAGTTCATTGAATGATTTAATCAGGGGGGCCTCGTTTACAAACTCTACTAGTTCATCACCCATCATTTCCGGCGACAAAATCAAATCAGCATAGCCCGTATTAATTGCACTATTCGGCATGCCATCGAATTCAGTAGTTATCGGGTCCTGAACAATAATTACTCCGCCTTCACTTTTTATTGCTTCTATGCCCTTGGTTCCATCGGTTCCTGTCCCTGATAAAATAACTCCTATTGCCTTACTTCCTCTTTCTTTTGCCAGCGACTCAAAAAACACATCAATTGACAGTGCGGGATGAGCGCCCTTAGCTTTGTCTTCAAGTTTCAGGCGTCCGCCACTTATCCTCATTATTTTTTTACTTGGTATAAGGTAAACGCAATTGGGCATCACCAGCAAGTTATCTTCCGCCTCAAATACCTGCATAGCCGTATGTTTTGCAAGCAACTCGCCCATAAGGCTTTTGTAATCAGGCGATAAATGCTGAACGATCACGAATGCGTACCCGGTAGTGGGAGGAATATTGTCAAAAAACTCCTGGATGGCCTTCAACCCACCTGCCGATGCCCCTATACCGATAATATTTAAGCCATTGTTGCTATCTTTGGATGTGCTTTTTTTGTATGCCATATTATAACCCTTGGTAACAATATGGAAAATAAAAAACTATGCCAATAAACCATGAAAGATAAAATTAATATATTACTTATAGAGGATGATGCTGATGATGTGGAATTACTGCAGGAAGCATTTACAAATAATCACATTGACTATGTAATGCATGTTATAAATGATGGCGCAGAGGTTTCGGGCTATCTTAAAAAACTGACCAAATTTCCCGATATAATTGTCATGGACCTCAACCTGCCCAGGGTTCACGGTAAAGAAATTCTTAAGGAAATAAAATCATCAGCAGCATACAGTACCATACCGGTGGTAGTACTTACTACCTCATCGTCGATCGAGGATAAAAATTATACTTTAGGCTTGGGTGCGAACGACTTTCTGATAAAACCAACGAGCACTAAAGGACTATATCACGTTGTTTCAGTGATCGTCGAAATTGTTGAATCGACCAAAACACGCTAGCCATTCATTTCGATATCTATTATAAAAAAAGCCGGTATTTTACCGGCTTCTGTTTTTCATGGTGATAAGAATTCGTGGCACTTGGGGGGATATGACCTTGAAAAATGAAAAACTATGGCCCGAGTAAAACAGGAAGCAACATAAGTCCACTGGCCAGGATAGTCAGCAACGTGCAAATTACAACCACCAACATTTGCATTGATGACACTTTAAGGTTTCCATGCTTTATTCCAATTTCGCGATGCTCAATCTGCTGCTTTACCATACAAATCAAATTTTAGGTGAATTGAGTGATGCAATTACCACACTAAGCTACCATCCATAGAAACAGTTTATTGCGCTTTGTTGAGATCAACCGCGGCCATTGTTGAGAAACAAAGCCATTCTGTTGAATAGCCGTTACATCCCGCAAGCCTTCCGGTTTAGTGCCGGAAATGGGGCAGGTAAAAAAATAACGCTCATAACCTGCTAAATAATTATTTTTGTTGAGCTTTTGAACATCACAACACTGATCACAGTTTTTGCCGCTAATAAATGAACAACTCATATACCGACCTCGTAAAGCAAACTTTTCACTTCCCGCAAGAAGGATTTGATACGAATGACAATGACACCCTCTTGTTTAACGGAGTGGATATGCAAGCCCTGATTGACAAGTACGGGACGCCTTTCAAGATGACCTTCCTCCCGAAAATAGGAATGCAGATAGCCAAGGCAAAAAAAATGTTCGGAGATGCCATCAGAAAGCACAAATATGATGGCGAGTATTTTTATTGTTACTGCACGAAGAGCTCACATTTTTCGTTCATAGTCGAGGAGACATTAAAACATGGCGTAAACCTGGAGACATCCTTCGCTTACGACATCGATATAATCTGGCAACTATACAAGCGCAGAAAAATAACCAAAGACATCTTTATCATCTGCAATGGTTTTAAGACCCGTCAGTATACACGCAACATTGCGAAGCTTATAAACGAAGGTTTTAAGAACGTAATTCCAATTATTGATAACAAGAATGAGTTCGACGATTATAAAAAATCGATCAGAGCCAAAGATCCGGTAAATATTGGGATACGCATAGCCAGCGAGGAGGAGCCCACGTTCGACTTCTACACATCGCGCCTGGGCATACGCAGCAGGGACATTCTGGAGTTTTATGTAGACAAGATAAAGGGCAATGAAAAGTTCAGGCTCAAGATGCTGCACTTTTTTATGAACAAAGGCATAAAAGACGATGTATACTACTGGAGCGAGCTCAACAAAGTACTGAACATTTATTGCCAGCTCAAAAAGGTGTGTCCTGAGCTGGAAGCTATAAATATAGGTGGCGGCTTACCTATAAAGCATTCCCTCAATTTCGACTACGACTATAATTACATGATCAGTGAGATCGTATCCACCATCAAAAAAGTGTGCAAGAAGAATAAGGTAAATACCCCCGATATTTATACTGAGTTCGGATCATTTACCGTAGGTGAGGCGGGAGCAGTGGTATATAGTGTGCTTGATGAAAAGATGCAGAACGACCGCGAGATATGGTACATGATCGACAGCTCATTCATCACTACTCTGCCTGACACCTGGGGCATAGGAGAAAAATTCCTGATGCTGCCCATTAATAAATGGGAAAAGGAATACCAGGAAGTTCACCTTGGCGGACTTACCTGCGACAGTCACGACTTTTATACCTCAGAAGAGCACATCAATGCAGTGTTTCTGCCTAAACTTGAAAAGGAGAAGGGTAAGGACCCGCTATACATAGGCTTCTTCCATACAGGTGCTTACCAGGACCAGCTTGCCGGATATGGCGGCATAAAGCACTGCATGATACCCTCGCCAAAACATATTGTAGTAGAGTACGACAAAGAAGGCAATATGGAAGACTGGCTCTACGCAAAGGAGCAGACGCCACAGAGCATGTTGAAGATACTGGGGTATATTAAGTAGGAATTTGGAATTTGCAGTTTGGAATTAGGATGACTATCGGAAACCGAGACGCAGCAATACGTTTAAAAAAATAATTCAAATTCCGAATGACTAATCCCAAATTCCCAAATTACGTATTCGGCGCCTTTATCTTTTCATAAGCCACATTGTTGCTTACAAACTCAGGCACCAGTTCCTTCATTAGGTACACTGTTTCCAGTGTATAGTGCTGACGGGCGCTGTTTATCAGTTTGGCTATACGTTTTTCCACGAGGTCAAAATCGTACTGGCGCACATCAGCAATGGTTATCTTTTCGTGGTAGGTAGGGCGGGAATTCTCCGCGTTACTCAGCAGCTCCTCATAGAGCTTTTCCCCTGGTCTCAGCCCTGTATATACGATACGAATGTCTACATCAGGCTCTTTACCCGCCAGCTTTATCACCTTGCGGGCAAGGTCAGAGATCTTTACCGGCTTGCCCATGTCGAACACAAATATCTCACCACCCTGCCCCATTACACCTGCCTCTATTACCAGCAGGCAAGCCTCAGGGATCGTCATAAAGTACCTGGTTATTTCAGGATGCGTTACCGTAAGTGGCCCACCCTTCTCCAGCTGCTTCTTGAACCTTGGAATCACCGAACCATTGGACCCAAGCACATTTCCAAAACGCGTAGTCACAAACTTGGTGATGTGTTTCGCGGCTGCTTCGTCACCATCCTTAGTAAGATGTTTAAAGTAGCTTTGAGTAAATATCTCAGCAATGCGCTTTGAAGCCCCCATTACGTTAGTAGGATTCACTGCTTTATCTGTAGACACCATCACAAATTTCTCAACTTCGTTTGCCACAGAAAGCTCAGCCAGTATTTTCGTTCCCATTACATTATTCATCACCGCTATAGACGGATTTTCTTCCATCAGCGGCACGTGTTTGTAAGCCGCAGCATGGAATACGATCTGCGGATTATACACCTCAAACAAATGCTCCATACGCTGCTGGTCGCATATATCTCCCAGGTAGCCTTTCACATTTGAATTCTTATGCTTTTCCTGTATCTCCAGCATAAATTCATGCATCGGAGTTTCGGCCTGGTCGCATAGTATGAGCAACGACGGGCGGTACTGAAGCAACTGACGTACCAACTCACTACCAATAGAGCCGGCGGCACCCGTTACTAGTATTTTCTTACCCTTCAGCTCCGTATATATAGCCTCGTTATGTATTTTAATTACCTCGCGCTCCAGCAGGTCTTCAATGTTTATATCCTGTAGCTGCTGTGTATCCAGTTTGCCATTCAGCCAGTCCAGCATGGCCGGCACCTGTTGTATGCGTATACCGTGCGCCAGGCAATTGTCCACAAGATCATTCAGCTTGCCGGCTTCCATGTGCTTATTGGCAAGTATCAGTAGCTCCACACCCTCGTTCCTCAGCTTTATCAGGCTTGCTTCGCTGGTGCTGTATATAGGTATTCCTTCGAGCAGCTTACCTGCTGTGCTGAAAGAATCATCTAAAAATGCTACTACCTGCATATCGGCATTTGGCAGGCTGTTCATCACCTTCTTTATGTGCAGGCCATCGGCTGACGTATCATAAATCACCACTTTTTTCTTCAGTATCTTATCTCCCTGCGAAAGGGACTTGTAAAAATTAAAGCAATACCGCACTAAAAGGCGGTAAGAGATGATGCAGAAGGTGGTAATGAAGAAGTTAATAGCTACGATCTGCAGCGTAAAGTAGTTACCATTCCTAAGCACAAAAGTGTTGAGAACTACATATAAAAATGCGGCAATGGCATTTACCATTACCAGCCTTGAGGTATCTTCAAGGTTAGTAAACCTCACAATGCCGGCAAAGCTTTTGAAAATGTAAAAAAGAACGGCATTGATCACAAGTACTACAGTGATCATAAAGCGCATTCCTATTCCCACATGGTCCCAGTTAAAGTTCAATTTCAGCATTCTCGACAGGAAAATGCAAAAGCAAACCAGGAACAGATCAAACAAAAAAACCAGCCAACGTGGAAGAATACGTATTTTATGCGCCATAGATGCTCCTTTTAATTATCTCCGTGCTTACCAAATCTATTAATCAGCTTAGATACAATAGTACAAAAATATAACCCGGCAATACCGGACGACAGGGATACAAGTGGCTTTTATATATGATTTAATTGATAGGGAAGAACAGAAATTATCAATATATAAAACCAGATGAATTACTAATCATTAACATTGCAAATATCGAACCAAAGTCTAAAATAAAGTTAATAAAAAATAACGTAATAGTGCTCTTTTCTTTTAATTACATAACAATGACACAACATTACATGGGTCCGGGCGCCTTAAATACCTGCAAAAATATTAACTTGCAGTATGGATACGAATAAGGAAACCAACCAGACCGGAGAAAAGAAAGCGACTACAGGCACTGCCAAAAAAGCTGCACCAGTGAGACTGCCATCAAAGCCTATATCGTTTAGCAATCAGAAACTGGCGAAAAACGGCAAACAGGCTAAAACTTCGATCAATACTACCAAGAAAGGTGGTGTGAACCTGATGAAGAAACTTTCCGGCATGTAATGGCGCTTTTGCCTAACCTCCGTTTAGCCGCAGCATCTTATTGTCAATGGATTGAAAGAAGTCGTGCGGTTGAAAAGTGCGCCAGTTCGGGCTTTCCATTACGGTTATATAACGGTCTATATGCGACCGGTGAAAATCGTATTGCGTTTGCTCGGGCATATTTACTGCTACTATCCACCCTCCCTCATCTTTAATGTCCTCAACCCACTCTTCATAGTAATCGGTGTCCCCACTATGAAAGTTGAGCACATTTTCTGTTATCAATATAAACTTGAAAATATGTTTTGCTGCCATCAGGTCTATCACAGACCGTTTAAGCTGCATGATATCATTTTCCACGGCATCATTCCACTCTCCTATTAATTCTATGATCGCATAGCTCAACTCATAATCGACAAACAATACTTTCATGTAAAGTGTCCTGGAGCCGAACTCGTCCCACTGGGGATGTATGTAATAGTTGTATACAGTATTGGAATATTCAAATTCGCTGTGCTCCACCCCGTAGAATGGAGAGGCTTCATCTTCCTCCGCAATGTACAGGTGCCGCCAGTTATAGTATGGCTCTATTTCGTGCATTTATTTTTTTGAATGTTGTTTTACAAATATCAGGCCGGTATTTTCCTAGTTTTTCACAAATGTTTTCGCGCCCACTTTCATCCCGTCTTTTACCAGTACTACAGAATATACTCCTGGAGAAAGATCCGCAACATTTATCTCTCCCCTGCCAGCAACGAGCAAACAACCCTGCATTTCGCGACCGAGCATATCGAATAGCTTCACGGAAATATCACCATTGCCATCAAGACCTTTTACGTCAACGTTTATTTTCCTGCTGGCCGGGTTCGGAAACAATGAAAATTCAAAATTCCCGACTACTGCATTCGCAACGGTAAGCGCCGGAGGCAGGTTGTAATATGCCTTCTGAAGGCAGCCGCCATGAGAAGTGATTACCCAGTAGTACCTTGAACCAAATTCAGGTAATGCAAGACTATAAGTCTGTGACGTTGCCCCGGGTATAAGCGTAGAATCAAGCGTGCCAGCCGCGTCGTAGCCCCACTGGTAACTGTCGGCAGAACCATCTGTACACGTAAGATCAGGTGATGAGTACTGCACAATGGCATTTGGCGATGACGAAGAGCCCACACTAATGGTAAGGGTATCTGTAACGGAACAGCCGGTAATTACGAGTTCCGTTGTCAGTGTCACCATTGCCGTCCCGGACGATGGAAAGCTCACAATACTGTTTTGCCTGTTTGAACCCACTGCATAGAGATCAGCATTGAATGCAGCCCAGGTATAAGTGAAACCATCCGTCTGGGGCACGCCCGCACCAATATTCATAAACTGCGAATTAGAGCAAACAGAGCCCTCCGGATGGATAACTATACCTGGATGACTGGGCAACTCAGATACAATAACAGATTTTCTTTTTACTGCGGCACAGGTGCCGTAGACAACATAAGACACGGTATCAAGACCCGGTGCAAGACCATACAGCACGCCGTCTGCACTGATTGTAGCAAGCGTGGGATTGCTGCTGAACCAGTTGCCACCGGGCGTACCGTTCTGCAAAGTGTCTGTGCCAAACAAACAAACATTGTCTTTACCGGTAATGCTGTTTATCACTACAGCCGGCCCTACGGTAACCTGCCACCAGGACGTATCAACAGTACATAATTCAGCAACAGTGTAATACACGGTATCTACACCGGTAGCCAGACTGGTGACAAGTCCGGTGAGCGAATCTATACGCGCGATGTACGGATTGGTGATGTGCCATATTCCGGCGAGTCCGTCCGTATGCAGGTTAATGGCAGAACCGAGGCAGACTGCAGGATAACCACTGATATTTCCGGCATTCGCAATCGGAGACACTGTTACTACCGCTGTGGTAGCGCACCCCGCCCCTAATCGGTAAGAAATAGTGGCCATGCCTCCGCTCACACCGGTGATGATGCCGGTTAGCGGGTCTGCAAATGCGACTGTTGGCGTGCTGCTCGTCCAGACGCCCCCGGCTATGGAGTCTGTGAGTGTAACGGTGTTTGACTGGCAGAAATACAGGGTACCATGTATCGGGGGCGGCCCCTGGTCAATGGTCACCAGTGCAATAGCCGTGCAGCCACCAGTAAGCTGATAGGAGATAGAAGCAGAGCCTGCAGCTACTCCATGTACGATTCCCAGGTCACGGTCAACAGTGGCGAAAGCTGTGTCAGAGATGATCCAATGCCCACCTGGCGTTGCATCGCTCAGCAATATTACCCCACCGGTACACACATGTGTGTCCCCGGTAATGGGTGTTGCAAAAGTATTTACGGTTAAAATAAGTGTACTCTTACAGCCGTTTGATAACGTATAATTTATTGTATCGCGGCCCAGGCTTATGCCGGCAACATTACCCAACGGATCTATGGTTGCAGAACCGTTGCTGCTGCTCCAGACTCCGGCCACAGTAGCATCGCTAAGGAATACATGTGAGCCAATACACACAATAGCCGGACCAACGATAGGAGCGGGGGACAGATCAACTGTAACAATAACAGTGGAAAAACAACCTGTTCCAAGTTTATACGTAATAGTTGCTGTGCCATCAGTGACACCAGTAACCAAACCTGTCACTGAACCAATGTTAGCCACCGCCGTATTGGCGCTCGTCCAATAACCGCCGGTCACCGTATCCTGTAGCAAAATTGTAGAGCCGTTGCAGAACTCAGGAGCTTCAGGTGTGATGATGGATGGCAAGGTATTAACAGTAACCGTCTTGGTTTTGTAACAACCGCTGCTCAGCTCATAAGTAATGGTCGCTGTGCCGGCAGACTCGCCAAGCGCCCAGCCGGAAACCGAGCCAATAGATGCTACTGCAACATCACTGCTCGACCATAAACCGCCGGTTGTAGCATCTGTAAAGGGTGTATAATTACTATAGCACATATTGGATGTGCCGGTAATAGCCGCAGGCGCGGGATTAATGACCACCGATGTCATAACCTTGCAGCCAGCCCCAAGTGAATAAGTGATGTTTGCCGTTCCAAGTGTAGCACCCGTAACCACACCAGTCGTTGACACAGGTGCCACTACTATATTGCTTGTAGTCCACGTACCACCGGCAACCGCATTGCTTAAGGACGATGTAGTGCCTATGCAGATTGCAGTATTACCCGTAATTGCAGCCGGGGAAGGGTTCACCGTCACCGTTGCTGTTTTGAAACAGGCGCCAATTGCATAGGAGATCGTTGCCGTACCGGCTAATACGCCCGCTACATTGCCTGATGTGAGGCTTACCCCGGCAACGGCAGGATTACTACTGCTCCAGCTGCCACCCGCAGTAGGATCGGTAAGAAGTGTATAAGCACCTTCACAAACTGATCGGGTACCATAGATTGCCACCGGCATTGCGGCTACTGTAACAGCGGTGTTTACTTTGCAGCCACCTGTCAAAGTGTAGGTGATGGGCGCAAGGCCCGCACTCACACCATGCACAATACCTGTGCTGCCAACAGTAGCAACCCCTGTGCTGCCACTGCTCCATGTACCTCCTGCTATTGCATCACTCAATGCGAGGTTGGTGCCTGCACATATCGTCGTGGCACCTGAAATAGGCGACGGCTTAGTATTAACTGTAAGCGTGGCAGTTCTGACACAGCCAACACCTGATGTATAGGTAATAGTAGTAGTGCCGGGAGCAACTGCATTTACGATACCGGAAATGAGCCCGATGAGTGCTACGGCACTATTACTGCTACTCCATGTACCACCCGCAACAATATCAGAAAGTGTCGCAGACGCTCCTGCGCAAACGCCCAGCGGCCCGCTGACAACAGGAGGTAAGGGGTTCACGACCAGCGGCGTAGTAATTTTACAGCCGGTAGCTGCCTGCTGGTAAGTAATGAAAACACCGCCGGCTACGAGTCCGGACACAATACCAGTGGCAGATCCTACGGTAGCAAAAACAGGATTACTGCTGCTCCACGTACCGGCACCGGCCGCGTTGCTTAACGAGGTGGACAATCCAACACACACTATGGCGCTGCCAAGAATAGCCGGAGGCAATGGATTCACAGTTATCGTCTTAACAGACAGACATCCGGTTGGGAGTGTATAAGATATATTTACAGTACCAAAGCTAACGCCTGTTACATTTCCATAGGCGCTCACGGTAGCTACTGCAGCATTATCTCCGCTCCAGGTTCCATATACTGTAGCATCATTAAGATTTATAACACTACCTGCACATACGGCACCTGCACCAGTAACCGGCAATGGCAGTGGACGCACATTGATAGTTGTGGTGCGTATACAGCCTGTGCCCAGTGTGTACGTAATTATTGTAGATCCCGGGGCAATGCCTGTTACAAGACCGCTAGCGTCAATAGTTGCGATAGCGGGATTATTACTGCTCCATGTACCTCCTGCCGCTTCTGTAAGCAAAGTAGTCAGTCCCACACATACATTTGCAAGCCCCGTAATGGGCGATGGGAGCGGATCTACCGTAAGCACTGTTGTTATAATGCAACTGGTTGGCAGCCGGTAGGTAATACGCGTTGTACCGGCGCTAACACCTGTAGCAATCCCCGATATTGCCATGATAGTAGCCACACTGCTTGTTCCGCTTGTCCATGTACCACCCACAGCTGCATCGCTGAGGGACGTACTTAATCCAAGACAAACATGGCCCGAACCAGAAATAGGAGCCGGCAGCGAATCGACCGTCACCACAGCTGTGCGCAGGCAGCCTGTGCCCAGCATATAGGTAATAACGTTGGTACCTGCAGTAACGCCTGTAACAAAACCCGTGGAGCCAACAGTGGCATTACCGGGAGCGCCCGAACTCCACGCCCCACCTAAAGTAAGGTCAGTAAGGGAAGTCATGAGGCCCGGACATACATGCAGGGTACCGCCAATGGGATATGGAAGAGGGTTAACTGTGATAACCTTATAGGCGTTGCAGCCGGAAATTGAGTAAGTAATACGTGCTGTGCCGGCCAGGCCACCGGTCACTATCCCCGTGGCAGAGCCTATTCCGGCTATTGCAGGGCTCGCACTGCTCCAGACACCACCGGCAACACCATCGCTCAGGCTCGTAACTAGGCCGGGACAAGTAACCAGTATTCCCGAAATTGCCCCGGGCGACGGATTAACAGTAATGGTTTTCATTACAATGCAGCTGCTGCTCAGCGCGTAGGTAATAACGGTAGTGCCCGCAAGTAAGCCGGTAACTGCGCCAGATACACCACCAACAGATGCAACAGCCGGATCGCTGGTGCTCCAGGTGCCAGATGGTGTTCCGTCCGCTAATGAGATCAATCCGCCCTCGCAAACTGTAACCGCACCGGATATAGGCGCTGGAGATGCATGAACCGGTAATGAAACAGTGGCAACACAACCATTCGCAGACTGGTAGGTAATTATCGTAGTACCAACCGACAGACCAGTAGTGACGCCGGAAGTTGACCCGATTGAGGCCATCGCACCACTGCCGGATATCCAGGTACCGCCTGTAGTTGCATCACTGAATGTAGTCGTAGAGCCCACGCAAACATATGGTGCGCCACCTGTTATTGCCGATGGACTTGTGTTTACGGTTACAGATAGTGTGCGGGTACAACCTGTGCCGGAAGTATAGCTGATTATAGCCGTACCGGCTGCAGCGGGAATTACTACGCCCGTGCCGCTGATGCTGGCTGTGGCTGCATCGCTGCTGCTCCATGTGCCGCTTGGTGTAGCATCACTTAGTGTAGCAGTAACGCCCATGCAGTATACTGAAGGACCACTGATAGCAGCTGGCAGTGCAAGCACACCTATTGTAGCTGTCACACGGCATCCTGTGCCTATTGCATAAGATATAATGGCTGTACCTGCCGCCATACCGGTAACATTTCCTGATCCGTCAACCGTGGCAATTGCTGTGTTACTGCTACTCCACGTGCCACCACCTGCCGCATCGCTCAGGGCAGTAACAGATCCCGCACAAACGCTAAGCGAACCTGCAATAGGCGCCGGTGAAGGATTAACCGTAACCGGGTGAACGGCAATACAACCTGTACCCAAAGTATAAGTAATGTTGACTGATCCGGATAAGAAACCGGAAACAGTGCCGCTGGCGGTAACGGCGGCAGTTGCCGCGTCGCTACTGCTCCACGTGCCGCCAGTAGGTGTATCACTCAGCGTAATGTTCGCACCAGTGCAAACAACTGACGCCCCGGAAATAGCTGAAGGCAATGAATTTACCGTCACAGTTTGCCGTACCGTACAGCCCGTTGGCAGCGCATAAGTTATGATAGTGGTGCCAGGCGTTATGCCCGCTACGTTTCCGCTGCCATCTACTGTCCCGACTGCGGCGTTACTGCTTGTCCAGCTACCACCTGCTGTAATATCTGTAAGTGGTGTTAACAGACCTACACAAACTTTAGGCGTACCAGTGATTGCAGCTGGTGTTGTTTGCACTGTGAGTGTAACTCTTGAGTTGCAACCCGTGGTAAACTGGTAAGTGATCACAGGATTGCCTGGCGCTATAGCGGTAACCACTCCGGTGCCGGAAACAAACGCTAGCGAACCGTTGCTGCTGCTCCATGTACCACCTGTTGTAGCATCGGTCAGGGCAGTTGCAGATCCTGCACAAACTATTGCTGATCCCGTAATGGCCAGTGGATTCGGATTTACGGTAACCACCCTTGTGATCCGGCACCCTGTGGTTCCTGATGTATAAGTGATAACCGATGTACCTGCTGTGATCCCACTCACTCCGCCTGCTGCATCGACAGATGCACCCAGACTAGCTGTGCTCCACGTACCTCCCGGATTTGCATCCGTTAGATTGGTAACGAGTCCCACGCAGACTTTAGCCACACCAGTTATAGGCGCAGGCAAAGAATCAACGGTTATGGAAATTGTAATGATGCAACCCGTAGGCAATTTATAAGTGATTGTCGCTGTTCCTGTTGTAACACCTGTTACAACGCCGCTTGCACCGCTGGTTGTAGCAATAGCCGCATTGCTACTGCTCCAGGTGCCGCTGATCATAGCGTCACTAAGTGTGGTGAACGAACCCGCGCACACATGATTTGCACCCAATATTGCAGATGGCAGCGGATTAACCGTAACCAATGCAGTCTGTGTGCAACCTGTATTTAGTGAATAACTGATAAGGCTGGTTCCCGCAGCAACGCCGGCAACAAATCCATCCCCCGATCCTACGGTAGCAATTGCAGTATTACTACTGGTCCAATGCCCACCGGTTGTAAGATCGCTAAGTATAGTGAGTGATCCCACACACACATTTTTGTTTCCCGTTACTATCACCGGTAAAGGATTCACGGTTACGGTTAGCGTTGTGAAACAACTACCGGGTAGTGTGTATCTAATCACCGAGCTGGCTATCCCAAGGCCGGTTACCACGCCGGATAAAGAGCCAACAGACGCATAGAGTGCATTACCACTGGTCCATGTGCCACCGGTAATTGCATCGCTCAGGGTGATGGACGAGCCCACGCAAACCATATTAGCCCCAGATATCGGAGCCGGAGACTGGTTTACATTAATCGTCGTTGTTTTGGCACAGCCTGAAGGCAATGTGTAAATAATTGTAGTAGAGCCGGGCGCAACACCTGTAACAAATCCTGAGGACGTCCCAACGGTAGCCGCACTTGCGTTCGTACTGGCCCATGTGCCACCTGAAATAGCATTGCTTAATGTTATAAAACCACTGCTGCAAACAGACGAGGCACCAAAAATGGCAGAAGGTAACGTATTGACCGTCACCACAGAATAGCTAAAACCACCGCCTGCAAGTATGTAGGATATACGGGCAGTACCGGCAGAAGCGCCAAAAACGACACCCGAACTGCTGCCTACCGTAGCAACAGCAGTATTGCTGCTGCTCCAGGTGCCGCTGCCAGATGCGTCTGTAAGTGTTGATGATGCACCCACGCAAAAACTCAGCGTTCCGGTAGGTGTACCAAAAGCAATCCCAAAACACAAACCAAAAAGCACTGTAAGGAAAATTCTCTTCATAAATAGCTTGTTATAAACCGCCCCGGTCATTTATTTACACATACTTCCAACCCCATCCGCCTATACCGTGTAAAGGTAACTCTATACTATGAACACAATATAACGAAATGCAAATACCCCCGCCCTATAATACTTTATTATAGGTCATATACGTATTTCTCAAAGATAAGGATAAACCAGCAGAAATCTGTTGATTTAGATAAGCTGGCAATAAGGCTTGATAATCGCGTTCAAGCGGTAAACTTATACATGGTGATACGGTGAATTGTTCAGTATGCTGAAGGTCCGGTACACCTGTTCAGCAACGATCAGCCGCACCATCTGGTGTGGAAAAACCAGGTTGGAAAGTGACCAGCACTGGTTGGCCCGCTTCTTCACCTGCTCAGTTACCCCAAATGCACCGCCAATTAATATCACGAAAGTCTTCACCCCCTGGTTCATGCACTGCTGAAATTGCTGCGACCACTGTATAGAATTGAGTGGTTTACCGCGCTCATCGAGCAAAACCAGGTAATGGTTCGGCTGCAATTTTTTGAGTATCAGCTCTTCTTCCTGCAGTTTGGTTCGCTCCACGTCAGTAGTTGCTGCTTTTTTAGGCGTCTGCAGTATTACAAGCTCTATGCTGTTCCATGGCATCGTTTTCTTAAAGTAATAGCGGAGCCCTTCCTCAATAAAAGGCTCATTTTCCTTACCAAGCGACCATATTTCTACATGCATTTATTTGTAATTTTACAGCTCAAACTAGTGCAATATACAATGTTGTAAAAAGTATTTGCAAAAACAGATCAGTTTTGTATCTTTGCACTCCGAAAAACGGAATGGCTGCGTAGCTCAACTGAATAGAGCATCTCACTACGGATGAGAAGGTTTCAGGTTTGAATCCTGACGCGGTCACAGAAATACCAACAGTATAGCACGAATCCCCGCAAATCAAGCATTTGCGGGGATTTTTGTTTTGTGATAATCCCACTTTAGCACACTTTTTGTCGTTTTTTGGTTCACTATTCCTTCACCAAAATTTTTCACCTTCACCAAAAAATTAGAAGATGGCGACCATTACAATTTATCCTAAAACGGATAAGGTAAGCAAGAAGACAGGAAAGACTCCTATGTACGTAAGAATACTACATCAGAATAAGAAAGCAGAGGCAAGTTTAAAAATAGAGGTGACTGAACAAGAATTCGAGCGGTGGAATTTTACAATGCAATCATTTGATCCTTCTCGAGACCCGCTCAACTCAAGAATAAATAGGGTAAAAGGGGATTATGAGAACTTCTTAGCAATGAATAAAGTGCATCTCGAATTTACAGCAAGAGAAATATTAGACCACATTCTTGGTATAGAAGCTAAAGAAGAAGCTTATAAGCCTCTGGTAGTAGTTGATTTTATAGATAACTATCTTAGAGAGCATATAGACGGCTCATCTTTAATAAAGTCAGGCACTAAAAGGAATTACAGGAAGTCAATTCTACACTTTAAAAAATTTTTAAAGGAAAACGATTACGGAAACCTCGAGCTTAAAAACTTTAAATTTCCCAACGCTGAAAGGTTTAATGTATACTTGTCCAATGTATACTACCCAAATAAAAAAACTAAGATGCTGCCCGTTTCTGTGTCGTCTGTAGTCATAAAAATAAAAGCAATTTTTGAGTACGCCGTCAAAGCGGAGTTCATACCAAGAAATCCCTTTAAAGGGATTAAAATTGTTACAGAGTCAATAGAAAAGAAGCCGCAGCTTTCTGCCGCCGATGTGGCTCTCATTTACAAGAAAGATTTGTCCAGCTACCCCACTCTTGAAGTGTACAGAGATATGTTCCTGTTTGGTTGTTTTACAGGGTTCGCATACGTGGATATTTTCAATTTGAAATGGGCTAACATATCAGTTGACGACTTGGGGACAAAGCTCAATGCACAGAGAGTAAAAACCAATGTTGAAATTGAGCAATATTTGATAACTTATGCAGTGGACATTATTAATAAATACAAGAATAGTTTGGTGGCGTCACTAAACGGGACCATTTTCCCACCCCGCAGTTTAACCCATTTGAATATCGGCATTAAAGGTCTTGCTGATATCTGTGGTATAACTAAAAAGGTTTCATCCCACATTGCACGGCATACTTGTAGTGGATTCATGTCCCAAGCAGAAATTCCTACTGATATAGTTGCAGGTAGAATAATGGGATGGGAAACTGGTAAAAATATATCGTGGGTGTATCAGACTGTTACTAATTCATCATTAATTATTGCAAGGAATAAATTCCAATTATATTTGGATAAATATCTTATTGATGGATTTTTATGCTCCAATAGCAGTAAAGCGTGATTCAATTCTTGAAATTTTCTATGTTTTGATTCATAAATCGAATATGAAATCACTTGAACGCTCATTAAATCAGATCGTACTTGATGAGCAGCAGGCGGAAGATCTGCTATTTAAAACCAATTGGGATGAAGAGGAAACATTTATTATTGGTAAAGATGGTCATGAAATTGCGAGGTCTACCTATGTGCTTAAGTTATGGAAAATCATTAAGGGTATTAAGTATTCTGAAGACCCAAGGGTTTTTATGGAATTAAAAGAAATCATTAATACCCGTAACTTGGAAGTCATTTCAAAGCATTTTATTTCGTTACGAAGATATAATGAAATGGCAACTGTAATAGCGGAAAAGCCTTACGTTATATCGTTCGATTTTGGTGCGTGCCTTTTTATAATTGACTCGTATATAAATTGGAAAATTATCATTGAATTCATCTCTATGTTTGAGATTACTCCTAATAATACTATGAAAGAAGCTGTTGAATACAATGCCATTTCTGATATGTTCGAGAAGATCCTGCGTAAAAATAGAAATTTTGAAGTGCCAAGAAAAACGCAGATGAGGAAGTTTGCAGCAGTCCACCATTTAGGTTTGCTTATTGACAATTTATCCGAAAAATCTGCTATTGAAGATGAGGATAAAAAGAAATACATTAGTGCCATTGCCACTAATAAATATCACCGATTTTGCGCAAAATTTATAGCGCAGTGTATAACAATTGACGAACATGTTGTGGGCAGCCAAACAATGGTGAATTGTGACCTGTTCGATTTTTTTATACAAATTTTTAAAGAACTTGAATGGCATTCCAAAGAAGCGTTCAAGGAATTATATGAAGACGAGGACGACAGGAATTATAAACACCCTTCATATGAAGGCAAGTATGTCCGCTATCAGAATCGCCAAGTAAAAAGTTTGCTGAAGAAATAGCAGTACCACTTCACTTTTTGTCATTTTATGGTTCATGACTAGTGCGCCATTCTGTGTCATTTTGCATATAAACAAAATTTTATGCAGAAACACAATCAGGCGGATAATCTGCCAAATGAGCACCCCTCTATTAAGCTGATTTCAGACTTAATCAGTACTAAGAACCCGCTTCATCAGAAGTGGTTGCCAAGACATTTGGTAATGGAGTTCTTGGGCTATGGAGACACCCAAATGTCCTCCATTCAAAGACGAGCTAAACTTCAAACGGCAAAGGTCGGTAAAAGATTATTTTACAGCATCGATTCTATATTGAAGTTGCTTGATTCATCGGTAATTTAATGAGCCTCTGGCAATTTGGTGGGTACCGCCCTATTGGACGGCGCCCACTACTTACCGAAAACTTAGAACATTGAGCGAAGATGCCCGCGAAGATTATCCACTTCATAAATGTGTCGATATTAATTTACAAACTGTTTACCTTTTCCCGAATTTTGCACCGGTATACATGCACCAAGAGATTGTAGAAGAAATAAGGAATGGGAACCTTCAGTATCTGGATCAGATATATTTGGAGGTAAAACCATCATTTCTTTCCTTCGTCAAGAAGAACTTCCAAAGCGTTTCCTCTCAGGAAGCGGAGGATGTATACCAAGATAGCATCATCGATCTGTACAATTGTTAGACGATAAGCCCTTGGAAAATGGAGTGGTTACCATTGAGGTGACAAGTATGCTGGGTCAGTCGGTATATAAGAAACAGGTAACGACACAGGATAATAAACTTAACCAGGATGTTCAGCTGAGCAACACCACAGCCAACGGCATGTACCTGTTGAGCGTAAGGTCTGGTGCTGATGTAAAGGTATTCCACATCGTTGTGGAGCAGTAAACCACTATGCAAATCGAAGGATGCCGCATCTACTTTTGGGTGCGGCATTATTTTTTGCAATTAGAACTAACTTAAAACAGACTATTATTCAGACATAGCGGCAGCATGAATTTATGTTTTGTTACACTTGCAATCGCAGAAGTCGCACGAAAATGTCCGCAAAAAAACGACAAATATTTTCTCGTAACCGAGAATAGAATTCTATTCCGTGACACTCGCAAATTTCTGCCAATCAGCATTTCTCATTTTGGAAATTTTCGACAAATCCACGTGCGGAATCGCCGTTAGAATTTCGTGCGCTCCGTCGTATTCTACGAATGACTGTGCTTCAAAAACGCAATTGCAAATTGTTTTTGCTACATATAGCTTGATCCAGTTCTTCGTCAGTAAAAAGAGAGGTCTTATTAAGGACTTCTGAAAATATGCCATTATTGAATCTGTCTTTGATAGTGCGTTCATCAATTTCTTTGGCGAAGTATTCTTCAAGGTCAATTGGTATGGTAATGTGTTTGAAATACTTTTCAGAAACCCTTTCCAAACACGCTAGAAATGCGACCCGGAAGCTAAGCTGGCAGTGCTGGTGGAGCCGTTTACGACTCCACGAAATACATATCGATTTCACCTTTGTTCTTAGCTTTTATTTTTCCGCGGTGAACACAATTAAAATCGCTTTTCACGAGGTCGTAGGTGGCCTGTGAGATATTGATTTTCCCAGGCTCAGAGTGTTGTTCCATTCGCGCTGCAGTGTTTACGGTATCTCCCCATATATCATACACAAATTTCTTTACACCAACTATACCGGCAACCACCCCACCGCTATGAATACCAATGCGGATATCCTTCAGGCCCGGCTCATCTCCTAGTATCTTCCTACGCTCCTGCATGAACGAAAGTATTTCCATCGATGCCAGAATAACTTTCTTTGCGTGCTCAGGATCCTCGTTAGGCATACCACAAACTGCCAGGTATGCATCGCCTATGGTTTTTATTTTCTCGAGGCCGTAGTGCTCTACTATTATATCAATCGCGGTAAAGCATAAATGAATTTGTGCGACCAGTTCCTTCGGTGATAGTTTTTCGGTGATGCCTGTGAAATCAACAAAGTCTGTGAACATTACCGTTACTTTGTCGAACTGCCTCGCCTCAGTCTCACCCTTCTGCTTCAGCTCTTCGGCAACAGCAGCAGGGAGGATATTAAGCAACAATTCTTCACTTCGTTTGTTTTCGCGGGTGATGATGTCATTCTTTTGTTTGAGCTGAACAGATTGCTCCTCCAGGAGTTTTTTCTGCTGGTAGAACTTCAACAATACAGCAACCTTTGCCCGTGTGATCTGGGTATCAAGGGGTTTGAAAAGGTAATCAACAGCGCCTTCATCCAGCCCCCGTAAAATGTATTTTGTTTCTTTATTTATCGCAGTAACAAAAATGATAGGGATGTTCTTTGTTTTATTATTTGCCTTCAGTAGCTCTGCTGTTTCAAAACCATCCATTTCCGGCATTTGCACATCCAGTAATATAAGCGACAGGTTTTCTTTGTAGGCTATCTTTAATGCATCATTGCCGGAAAATGCTTTAAAGAAATGCATGCCGTCATCGGCCAGCATGCTTTCAAGTGAAAAGACATTTTCAGGCCTGTCGTCTACGATCAGGATGTTATAAACTTCCCTGGGTGTATAGTTAAGCGTTTCCATTACTTACACAAGGTATTAAGTTTCTTAATGGTTTCGGGTATAGATAATACAAAATCGATCTGGGTTATTTTTATTGCGGCGGCCGGCATATTGGGAGAATTTGCCGTTGCCGGGTCTTCAACGATAGTAATGCCTCCCCTCTCCTTGATCTGTTTCATGCCTGCCGCCCCGTCTGAATTTGAGCCCGTGATCAGGACCCCCAAAAGCTTATCGCCATAGGCATCGGCAGCGCTTTCAAACAATACGTCAATTGACGGACGTGAATAGTTGACCAGTTCCGAATAGGTGTAAGAAAAGGTTCTGTCTTGTTCTATCATCAAGTGATAATCTGCCGGGGCAACGTAGATATGCTTCGGCAATATTTCTTCTTTGTCTTCTGGTTCACGAACAATAAGTTTTGTGCGCGACTGAAGCACGAGTGCAAGCAAACTACGCGATGTGCGGCTTTGATGCATGACGATGGCAATAGGTATAGAAAAGTCGGGCGAGAGCCCGGGAATGATGGCCAACAAAGCCTCAATGCCCCCACTGGATCCCCCGAGAACAATCAACTCGCATTTGTTTAGTTTATCATTCACCTCTTCAATGATATTTAATATAGCTGATCAGGCGATTTTTCGGAAGATCTTTTCATTCTTGTCAATTACCTCAAATTTATCCCTTAATTTACTATGCGTAATCGATTCTTTGGAGCCGAGCGCCAAAAAACCAAACATGCACAAACTTTCATAGAATAGTTGCAACACTTTGTCCTGGAGTTCCTGGTTAAAGTAGATAAGTACGTTCCTGCAAATGATCATTTGAAATTCGTTAAAAGAAGTATCCCCTGCAAGATTGTGAGTGGAGAAAACCATGTTCTTTTTCAGTGATTTGTTCATGATCACAGAATCGTAATCGGCAGTATAGTAGTCTGAAAGGGACTCCTGCCCACCTGCCTTCAGGTAGTTGGCAGTGAATTCCTTCATTAGTTTCAGTGGAAAAACACCTTCTCTCGCCTGCTTGACCACCTTTGTGTTTATATCAGTGGCATAAATAATGGTATCTCTATACAGGCTATTTTCTTTCAGCAAAATGGCGAGGGAATAAACCTCCTCACCTGTGGAGCAGCCTGCATGCCATACTTTTCGGTGGGCATATGTTGTGAGCAACGGGAAAACCTTTTCAGCGAGACATTTGAAAAATGCCGGGTCGCGAAACATCTCCGTTACATTCACGGTGATCTCAAGGATGAAAGCAACGAATAAATTCTGATCATTAGCAAGATGATGACGTACATCAAAGTAATTTTCGAAACTATTAATGTCTGCAAATCTGTTGATACGCCGTTTTATCGATGCTTCTGCATACTCTGAAAAATCATACCCGTAGCGCTCCCTGATTATGCCTAACAGCTCACCCTTCTCTTCGTTTGTTATTTGTAAACCCACTTCTTACAGTATTTTAAAAATTACTTTGACAACCATACCCTCATCAACGAGATCAACTTATTGGTATCAATAGGCTTTGTTGCGTAGTCTGATGCTCCCGCATCAATACATTTTTCACGGTCACCCTTCATCGCTTTGGCTGTTAACGCGATGACAGGCAGGTTTTTAAATTCCTTTTGCTCCCTTATCTTTTTTGTTGCTTCATAGCCATCCATTTCCGGCATCATAATGTCCATCAATACAATGCTGGTATCCTTATTTTCATTGAGTTTTTCAAGTGCTTCAATTCCGTTATTGGCAACAACAATATTAAACTCATATTTTTCAAGGAACCGCGATAGGGCAAAAATATTCCTCATGTCGTCATCTACCAAAAGCACTTTTTTGTCTTTGAAAAAATCGTCGCCAATGGTCGATCCCAAGTCGTGCACAGCTGTTTCTGTTTTGTGAATTTTCCCTTTTCCCAGTTTGTTGAGAAACAATGCAGTCTCGTCAAGCAGACGATCGGCAGACTTAGATGTTTTCAACACAACGGCGTTTGAGTATTCATCAAGCATCTTGTTTTCCTTAACGGATAGGCTCTTGCCAGTGTAAACGATAACCGGGGTATTTACCCATGCTGCATTATCGCGGATCTTTTTAAGCAGGTCGAAACCAGAGATATCGGGCAGAGTGAGGTCAAGAATAACAAGGTCAAAAGTTTCTTTTTCTAGGTAATCTAGTGCTTCGCTGCCGGAAAGGGCCTGGATACAACTCAGATCAGGGTTTTCCAGCAGCATCTTTACCGAGTTGTTGTGAATGGCATTATCCTCAACGATAAGAATGCGCTTTAGTGGTTTCGCAGTTTCTGCATTGATCTTTAAGAAGACTCCGTGTAACTGGCTGGCGGATATTGGTTTCCTTAAGAATTGAACGGCCCCCAGTTCTTTACTTAGCGTCTCATTCTCTGTCCCCGTCATTATATGTACAGGAATGTGTTTTAGTTCATCATCGGCTTTTATTTTTTTCATTACTTCCCATCCATCCATTGTTGGGAGTTGAATGTCGAGAATGATTGCATCTGGCTTGTATTTCTTAGCCATTTTCAGGCCCACATCACCCTGATCGGCAATGATGCCCCTGAAACCTTTTCCAGTGGCTTCATCGAGGAGTATATTCGCAAAGTCCATATCATCTTCAATGATCAGGATGAGTTTTGTCCTTGCACTCTCCTTTTCCTGCGCTGGCGTTTCCTGTGCAGCGACCTGAGACGTTGTTGAAGTATCCTTATGGGCCTGCCATGAGTGGCTTTGTTTTTTCGCCTCGTGCTCAGCTTCCCCTTCATGATTAATCTTGAGGAAGCCCGCAGCGATGACCAATGTGAACGAACTTCCTTTCCCAGGTAAGCTCTCAACATGTATCTCGCCGCCTAAAATATTTGATAGCTCACGACTTATGGACAAGCCAAGGCCGGTGCCGCCATATTTGCGGCTAGTCGAGCCATCCGCCTGCTGGAAGGCCTCGAAGATCACCTGCTGTTTTTCTTTCGGGATACCTATTCCGGAGTCCTTTACTTCAAAGCAGATGTTCAGGTCACTACCCTTAAGTATTTCGCTCCTATAGTCTGTTTTCGTCGTTGACCTATAGACATTCAGCGAAATAGAACCATCGGCCGGTGTGAATTTGAAGGCATTAGAGAGCAGATTTTTAATGATCTGCTCAAGGCGCACCTTATCGCTTACGAATTGCGATGGCAGATTGGAATTGAGGTTTACTGCAAAGTTTATTTTTTTACTAACCGCCAGTTCCCGAAATAGTGATTCAATGTCATATGCTAATTCACTGAACTCAAACTCGGCAGGCTCAAGTTCTAATTTTCTCGATTCGATCTTTGAAAGGTCGAGAATGTCGTTGATCAACCCCAGCAAGTCTGAGCCGGATTTGTTGATCACACGAGCATACTCCATTTGCTTCTCAGTAAGCGTGTGTTCTTTATTTTCAGAAAGCAGGTTAGCGAGGATGAGGACACTATTAAGTGGTGTGCGCAATTCGTGCGACATGTTTGCCAGGAATTCAGACTTATAGCGGCTGGTCATCTCCAGTTCATCCGCCTTTACACGTATCGCCTCCCGGGCTATCTCCAACTCATCATTCTTAATGCGTACCGCTTCGTTTTGTTGGGCAAGCAGTTGCGCCTTTTCTTCCAGCTGAGTATTTGTTTGCATCAACTCCTCTTGCTGCACCTTCAGCTCTTCTTCAGAAACCTGGAGCAGATTGGTTTTCTCGGTGAGCTCTTCATTGCTCACCTTCAACTCTTCTTCCTGGGCCTGCATCCTTATATTCAGCTGTTGTGATTCCAACAGTAATTTTTCGGTACTTTCTTTTCTTGAGATCAGATCGAGCACTGATGCTATGATCCTAGCTACTGAATCTAAGTATTCGAGCTGCAGCTCAGTAAGCTCGTTG
Source organism: Chitinophagaceae bacterium (assembly GCA_947446645.1). Taxonomy (GTDB): domain Bacteria; phylum Bacteroidota; class Bacteroidia; order Chitinophagales; family Chitinophagaceae; genus Nemorincola. The sequence continues at coordinate 166,866 of CANFHA010000014.1, forward strand.
AACCCGGCTAATTCTAACACAGCCAGCGTCTCATCTTCAAACACTAACGGAATCACGGCAAGGTGCCCGGGGGCTGCATCTCCGAACCCGGAGCTGAGGCGAATGTAGTCGGGTGGCAGGTTATTCAGGATGATGCTCTTCTTTTCCGCTGCTGCCTGACCAATGAACCCTTCGCCGAGACAGAATGTTTTTTTCAGTGCAATTTTTTTGTCGAACGCAAAGCCGGCAGCGAATTCTACCAGGACCGTATTTTTATACTCCTTTCTCAAAAACAGGCCACATGCACCTGAGTCCAGGTAGCGGGCGAGAAAGGAAACCAATTTGCTATACAATTCAGTTCTGTTGTCCTGAGCGCCGCGCAGTATTTCATTGATATCCGTAATGCCTTTATTTAACCACGAGCGATTTTGTTCCTCAATGGCGTTGCTTTTTAAATTCTCGTTCATCTCGATCAGTGCGAGACCAAGAATATCCTTATCACTGAGGAGCTCAAATTTCCTGTCGTAATTGCCCTTGCCTGTCTGGCTTGCAAATTCAGTTTTTATCTTAATGCTGTCCGTCATTGCAGAAATGGCATTCGTCATTTCCCCAATTTCGTCTTTACGAACGGTTAGCTTTATATCGGGAATTTCTCCCCTGCCTAAAACAATGATCTGGTTTTTCAGCTCATCGAGCGGGTTACTGATACTGGCCCTGGCAAGACGCGTAGCATACATACCTACCACAACAATTACAATTATCAGGAAGACCATCACATAAGTGAGGTAATTGTAGGAGTCGTTAAGGTCGCTTTCATCAGCCTTGAGCAAGTGGTTCTGGGATACGATCGTGTTGTCGAGCACGGCATTGATCATCTTGAGCCGAGGTGTCACTTGCTTATCCATAACGCCTAAAGCCTCATCAATAACGGTATCATTGCTGTAACTTTCCATTGTGGAAAGCTTCTGCATGATGATTTTCTGGTTGATGATAACAGTATCGAAGATCTTGACAAGTACGTTTATGTCGCTCGCATCCTTTACTGATTCGGAAGTCGAGAGTGCCCGCAACTTCTCTTTTACCGCCGGAAAATCTTTGTCCTGCAGCACTTTAAGGCGCTCTTTCTCCTCTGTGTTAGGCTGATAGATCCAGTCGTTGATCTGTTTTTTGGAATCGCTCACGAGGCTCTTGAATTCCTTGAGATTCGAAACTGACGGAATGTACACTTCCGATATTTTCGTGTATTTGCTCTTGTTGCTTTGGAAGGTAAAAATGCTTCCGATACTTGCCACAGCAGCAATAATGATAATAATGTAATATCCGGCGGCTATTCGCTGCCGAATATTCAAGTTAGATAGCAACCTCATAGAATGATTTTGTTAATTACCGAGTGTGAAAACCACCTTTACTTTCGACCTTGCTTCGGGAGATAAGTTGCTTAAGTTGACATAACCAATAGCCCCAATCTCATCTGCCACAAAATCTACAATATCCTTATCACTTACAAACTTATCCTGTGGCTTTTGTGCGTTCTGGTATTGCTTGGTCATAAAATAGGTTTCTACCTCATCAGATGTCATAGACAATACCTTCCAATAGAAAGTTTCCTGTTCCGGGCACTTGGTCTTATGATCCACCGGGCGAATATTTTTATTGATCACGGGCCAGCGCGATTTTATTTTCCGCATCCAATATAATTTCACCTCACCGGTGGTAAGTGTGTTAACCGGGTTGTCTTTGTTGACTATTACGGCCAATCCTACGCTCGCCGGAACCGGTCTAAAACTGCCGAATGTAGTTATTATAACTAATGCGAAAACAGCCGCTATAATTTTTTTTATTTTTTTCATGATACTATTTATTAGACCAGAAGAAGATTAAATTGAAGAATTAAAAACCAACAGCCCATTGCAGTTCGAAAATGTTTTGCACACCTATTCTGCCGTCATCAACTATAGTGGAAGCCTTTGTATCGTAATTGCGATATTGGAATTTAATAACACATAGGGGCGATGGTTTGTAGCGCGCGCCTAAAAGTATATTGGAAGTATTGTTGGCAATATAATACTGGATACCGTCGGGATAAGTGATGTTTTCGTAACTAGCGTAAAATGTAAACTTCTTTATTTTGTATCCGACATATACAACAAATGCATTGGTAACTTTGTTGTGCTGCCCTACAGTATCTACGTCTTGATTAATAGAATAGTATTCGGCGATAAACTCTACAGGCAATTTACCGTTCATATAGGCAACTGAACCATTGAATATTTGCGTTTTTAGAGGGTGGGCTACGTATATATCCTGAGGATTAAAAAAGCCACCGGGTGCATTGTTGAAGTATCCGGAGACTGTAAAAATCAGGTTATCTAAAGGTTCAGCATGCAGGTTGGCAGTTATTGCCTTGCCAATGTTTGCATCAGAGATCGGCGTAGAGTTAAGCCCATTGCTGATGAGTAAGTTCAATCCAAGGTTCGCCTTGGTGAAGTGTTCCGCATCTATCTGAACTCCGGTCTCATGCACAGGTAGTATCCCTCCATAGTCTTCAAACTTAAGCACATCGGGGCGCACAATAGTTGGCTGGATAACCATTCCGTGATGGAATGCATTATTCCAATACCCTATAGGCGTATGAAACTTGCCGGCAGATACAGCAAAATGATTGTCGTGAGTATATTTTATGTAAAGACGCTCTACATCAACACCAAAGTCGTTATTATATTCAAACACACTCTCTCCAAGCATGCTTATTTTTTCAGTTATTTGTGAGGTGATAAACAAATCATACTGGCCAAGAATGAACTTAGACCGGTCATTATCGCCCTTAGCTTTATCACTTATATATTGGGCGTTTACATTCAGGAAGCCCTTTATTTGTGTTGTTTGCCCATAAGAAGTAAGGGCACCCAGCGTAAGAAAACAGAGGTACGTCAGTATCTTTTTTGTCATTTGCGTAGTTTTAATTGGCTCAATTTACATATCAGTTCTTATAATTCAAAGCATTGAGGATATTGTTTTTGTGAGTGGATCTTGTGTAGCAGCGGCAAACAGGTAACGACACAGGATAATAAACTTAATCAGGATGTTCAGCTGAGCAACACCACAGCCAACGGCATGTCCGTGTTGAGCATAAGGTCTGGTGTTGATATAAAGGCATTCCATATCGTTGTGGAGCAGTAAACCACTATGCAAAATCGAAGGATGCCGCATCTACTTTTGGATGCGGCATTATTTTTTGCAATTAGAACTAACTTAAAACAGACTATTATTCAGACATAGTGGCAGCATGAATTTATGTTTTATTACACTTAAAATCGCAGAAGTTGCACGGAAATGTCTGCAAAAAAAACGACAAATATTTTCTCGTAACCGAGAATGGAATGCTAACAAATCCCCGTACGGAATCGCCGTTAGAATTTCGTACGCTCCGTCGTATTCTACGAATGACTGTGCTTCAAAAACACAATTGCAAATTGTTTTTGCTGAGCGAGCATTTTGCTGAAATACAATAATCTGCGATACTTTTTCGCCGCAAATTCCGACATGTAATTTTCGAGAACCTCCGAATTTGCTGTCGGACAAATCCGGCAATGTCACCAACCGCCTTCGGCGATAACTGTGTCGAACTTTCCGTTAGTGCACGACGTATCTGCGTAGCCACGAAACTAACCGAATTGTAACGGAAGCGTTCGCAAAAAAAAACGACAAATATTTTCTCGTAACCGATAATAGAATTCTATTCCATGACACTCGCCAATTTCTGCCAATCTGCAGTTTGACATTTTGGAAATTTCCGACAAATCCCCGTGCGGAATTGTCGGTAGAATTTCGTGCGCTCCGTCGTCTTCTACGAATGACCGTGCTTCGAAAACGCAATTGCAAATTATTTTTGCTGAGCGGGCATTTTGCTGAAATACAATAATCTGCGATACTTTTTCGCCACAAATTCCGACATGTAATTTTCGAGAACATCCGAATTTGCCGTCGGACAAATGCGGCAATGTCACCAACCGTCTTCGGCGATCACTGTCTCGAATTTTCTGTTAGTGCACGACGTATCTGCGTAGCCACTAAACTAACTGAATTGTAACGGAAGCGTCCGCAAAAAAAACGACAAATATTTTCTCGTAACCGAGAATAGAATTCTATTCCGTGACACTAGCAAATTTCTGCCAATCAGCATTTCGCATTTTGGAAATTTCCGACAAATCCCCGTACGGAATTGTCGGTAATTTTTTGGCACCATGCTTTTTTACGAACAGTCGTTTCCGGGCAAATTCGATTTTATGGTTTTTATCTTTTTTTGTTTTTAATTTTTCCGTCAAATACTTTCGATCGTCCCTTCGACACCGCGAATGCTGCCATTCGTAATTGGTTCGTATTTTCTCGGTAAAACGCGGAAGTATTACCAACTTTTCGTGCGAAGGTCTTTACAGCCCACGGTATACGTGTCCGGCGCATTTGGATCCTGGTATTCTGCACCTTTCGCGAAAGTATTGCGCTTAATTTTGGCAAAACTCGTTTGCGCATCTCGGTGAATGTCTCTAAACTCTACTGCACTTGTTTTTTTAGTTATTCTTGGGTTTTTATGGATTTCAACCAACTCCACATTTCGCCGGAAATTTCATTTTTATTTTTTTCAAATTATCAATTCTAATTTCCTCGAATTTCACCAGCATTCCTTGACTTTAATTTCGATTTGTATTCTCTTTCGCAATTTCAATTATCGAATTCGAAATTTTAAATTGATTGGTGAATTTCAATTTGAATTGGGAATTCAGTTTGAAATTGAATTGCCGATTCGCTGAAATTAAAAATTGAAGTCCGAGATTGTAATGAAACTTGTAATAATGGTAATTTTTATTGGGTACGGTCAAACTCCCCCCTATACATTAGGTGGCTGGTATAGTTGGTCTGGCGGGTCATATTTGAAAATAATAGTGATCTAAAAAAGAAAATAATCTATAAAGAGAAGGTTTTTAAACAATTGATCGTCTAATCATCACACCACAACTAAATCTAAATCTGATAAAATGAAGAAAACATTCTTATTTACGGCTATTTCATTCCTGTTAGTAACATCCGGGAAAGCGCAGGTAGGCCCTGATATCACATCATGGCTGCAAAATACAACAGTAACCGGCTATGGTGGATATATTTCAAACGTACAATTAGTGCAGTATTCTTCCACCTATGTTTACGTAAGTACAAATTGCATCCCTGAATATTCTATTGGCCCATGGCCAAGTAACCCTAATGTACCTTCGCCGCAAAATTATGTGTGCGAATTTCCAAGATACCCTGTACAGAATACAGGTGTAGCAACAGCTGTAGGCCTTGGCACCATAGGTTTGTGGAGCAATGGAGTGTCCATATTTAATCCGGAAGACGGTTTCCATTGGAATAATACTACCCATGCCTGGGCGATGGGCCCCGGTACTTCATGGAACAGGAATGCCTTGCCATTTGAAGGACCAGGCTTTGATTCCTGCCTCGGGCACCCGCAACAGACCGGAAATTACCATAATCATGTGAACCCAAGATGCCTGTATAACGACCTCGACAGTACACATCACTCTCCTATCATCGGTTATGCGTTTGATGGTTTCCCTATCTATGGCGCTTACGGCTATTCAAACCCTGCATCATCAAGCAGCACTATAAAAAGAATAAAGAGCAGTTATGTACTAACTACAGATACAACCCTCAGGCACAGCGGATCCGGACCTATACCTGTAACCACCTACCCTCTTGGTGATTGCATAGATGATTATATATATACATCCGGAGCAGGTGACCTCGATGCTCATAATGGCCGTTTTTGTGTTACACCTGATTATCCGGCCGGCACATATGCCTACTTTGTAACGCTTAATGCATCACTTGCTCCTGCTTATCCGTTCGTATTAGGTCCTACTTATTATGGTATTGTCGGCTCTACAAATACCCATATTACACCTTCAGGGTCTGATACCACTTATGTTTCAGGCACTACAGGAATCAGCCAGGCATCAAATGCTACTATAAAATTCGTGATAGCTCCAAACCCTGTTGATGATCATGCATATATTTATATGGATGCTACTAACACGAACAATGTAAAAGGCAGCCTGTATAATGCAGAAGGCAAACTCGTAAAAACTATAAATGAACTAATGCAGCCAAGCATTGCATATGCATTAGACATGACTGATCTTCCGGCAGACATGTACATTCTTTCATTTGAAGGTGGTGGAAAAACTGTAACAGAGAAAATTATCAAGAAGTAACTTTGTGGAAATATCAATGATTAATTGAAAAGAAAATTACTGAGAGCTTTTTTGTGTGTGGCATCTGCAACAGCGGATGCCACATATCATTTACAGGAAACCCAACCAAGAAAGGAACCTTGAGTTTTAAATTCCACAATTATTTAGGTAACCAGGTATTACAATTTGATACAGTACTATATAATGATGGACTGGGACAATCTTTTTCAATCAAAAAATTGAAATACTACATCGGCAATATCCACCTGAAAAAAGCCAATGGTAGAGGGAATGTAAATTAAACTGTGTCAGGTCCTTCATCATGTGTTAGGGCGGGCATGCCCGCCCTAACACATGATGAATATAAAATTTTTAAAAGAGCTCCGGCATCCTACCCTCAAACATAATACTTAATTGCTGAATGGTAAGGCTCCAATTTTGAAGCGGTTGCGTCCACTTGTCCATTATCCGCTGTGATGCCAGATACACTAGCTTGAGCAACGCCATATCGTTAGTAAACGCCCCCTTTGTTTTGGTCACTTTTCTGATCTGCCGGTGATACCCTTCGATGGTGTTGGTTGTGTAAATTAGCTTGCGGATATCAGCACTATATTTGAAAAATGTGCTGAGTTTATGCCAGTTATTGCGCCAGGATTTTATGACAATAGGATACTTTTTGCCCCACTTTTCTTCAAATTCATCCAGGTGCTGTTCGCCCAGTTCCTTACTTACCGCCCTATAGATTTTTTTGACGTCTGTGACCACTGCTTTGGCATCCTTACTGGCAACGTATTTTATAGTGTTGCGAACCTGATGGACGATGCAACTCTGCACCTCCGTTTTAGGGAATATACTACCGATCGCCTCTTCAAAACCGCCAAGATTATCGATACAGGCGATCAGTATATCCTTGACCCCTCGTTGCTGCAGATCGGTCAACACACTTAGCCAGAACTTAGCACCTTCGCTTTCGGATACATACATGCCCATCAAGTGTTTGCGGCCTTCCAGATCGATCCCTAAGACGTTGTACAGGCATCGGGTAACCATATGGCCACTCTCGTCTTTTACCTTGTAATACATGGCATCCAGCCATACAATCGTATAGATCGGATCCAGAGCATGACCTTGCCACAAACGAATAGCAGGAATGACCCTGTCGGTGATCTCTGAAAGTACTGTATGGCTAATGTCGGTGTCGTATATCTCCTTAATGTGGGATGCTATGTCGCGAAGGCTCATCCCAAGGCTATACATGCCTATGATCTTATCCTCCAGACTGTCAGCTAATATGGTTTGCCGTTTCTTGACGATCTCAGGCTCAAAGCTGCCACTTCGGTCGCGAGGCGTAGATAGTTCCATCGTCCCTTCACTGGTCCTTAATTGCTTTGTTCCATGCCCATTACGACGGTTCGATAGTTCTTCATCCGGGGATGTATCCCGTAAGTGGTTCTCCAGTTCAGCCTCCAGGGCAGCTTCAAGAAATGACTTAAATAATGGGGCTAATGCTCCGCCTTTACCTAATAGCGGACGACCCGTTTTGAGTTGCTCCAAGGCTTTGTTCTTCACCTCTTCGTAGTCAAACTCAAAAGACTTACTCGGTTTTTTCATATACTGTGTTTTTAAAGTTCCACCTATTTGTGGACTTTGACACAGTTTAATTTACAGCCTCTTTGATTTGTAATATGCAAGTAATTCCTTGTGAGCATTATCTTTTTTAAGTAGAAGTCTGTTTTTTATAATAACATCAACCTCTGTTGTTTCAATATGCATTTTTGTTTTGAAACGGTCTGTTACTTTGTTTAATTGACTTTTATTTACATTTGCATTATTGATTACGTCATCTAGTTTTTCCTGTGCAATTGCAATTGTCCATACTTTTCTGCTTATACTTGATAAACTTTCACTTATACCTTGCAAGTCTGTAAGTAGAAATTTCCCTTGACTAATTGCTTCACTTGCCTCATCGAAAATGAATACAATAGTTTCGTCTTTTTCTTTGACAAGATATTTTTCTAATTCAATTTTAAATTTATTAGCATCAAAATTATTTATTGCTTGCTCATAAACTTTTTCTGTATCCTCGTACTCTTTTTCAGTATAATCCATTGCCATGTAAACTCTGCGCATGGCTTTTGCAACTTCTCTGTTTCCTTTTTTAATGTCATTCCAATCTTTCCCAAATAACTCCTGAGATTTATCTTGTAAAAATTGATATTTTCCATCAAGGAAAAGATCATATTCCATAAAGCCAAACTTATCGTCACGAAAACCTAATTTTTTTAAGAAATTTGCAAACAATGTAAATGCCAGGCCATTATCAGTATTTTGTTGAGCTACATCTAAAAAAATCACTTTGCTCTTTATGGAATCAAGTTTATTGATATCATTTATTATTAAACTCTCATTTGCAATTCCATGGAGCCTAGGAATAAACCTATTTCTAGCCGTTTCGCCATTAATTGTTGGGTTCGCTATTAGATAACCCAGCATTTTTCCAAAGTAAGATTTTCCTGAACCATAAAAGCCAGAAAGCCAAACTCCAGTTTCTTTAATGTTGCTGGAATATTGATTTACAAAATTTGAAATATGCCCCCCAAGTCCATCGGTGACAATGTAAGTTTCTAGTTCCGATTGGATTTCATCTTCCGATTGATCTTCCAGGTTAATTACACTCTTTATATCTTCTTTCAGATCGAGTTTTAAAATGTCTTTTATAGCAGTCATAATTCTTTTTTTAATTAATTACAGTACATCTGTACTTTGAAGCTTGTTTTGCGTTTAAAAAATGGTGGTGATTGCCATTTATCTCACCAGGGTAAAAGATAACTAATGGATGATTTAATTCCATAACACTTTTATGTTGCGTGATATTTATATTTTCTATTCCTGTAGCGTAAAAAATACCAGTTCTAATTAACACTGGGATTAATCCTTTTTCTACAGTATCAATAATTCTTTTGATAACTTTATCGAATAAATCAATGTGCGGATCTTCTGCATCAAAAAATACTTTGTATGAGTTTGGACTTAAACTAGTGTATAATTTTATAAAATCTTCAAGACCGTCTTCTTGTATATATTCAACAAATAATTCACTAACATCAATAAAACAAAAAACATCAGGATCTAAATCCTTCATAACTTTTTTAATGTATAAACTTTCTTCTACAGGGGGATAAGTAAACAAAATCGTGTTTCCACCATTTGCGTCACGTCTTAGTTGTGTTCGATTTGTAATATCAAGCGCAACTTTTAAATTTTCGAATTTTGCTTTATGCTCGTCTATATATGCCATTGATAATGTTGTTTGTGTTAAATGAAGCCTCTACATTTAAAGAAGTTCCTGTATAATTCATCTTAATCCAGTCTTTTTTTCCGATTTTTTTTAACCGTTCCAAAATAATGTCCTTTGAAATGAAAGTAAAAGCAATTAATTCGTCTTCTAAAAAATTTGATTTTTTACTTTCTAATAAACCTATCAAGTGTATAAATACTGCTAATAGTTCATCAGATATTTTTACGTGGCAAAATCTCTTTTTTTGGTTACCCTCTAGTAGATGAAGTTTTTTAAGAATTGTTAAATATTTGGAAGCAATAGTATTAACTGTAATTTCTGACCATTTCCCTTTTAATTCATTGTTCTTACTAATTAAATCTTTGATGTAAGCAATCACAGTTTCTTTAGGAAGCTCAGCTCTTCCTTGAAAATAATATTTTAAGAAAACATCTTTGTTCAATTCAAAAAAAAGTTTATTATTAATACTAAAAATCCAAAACAATAAAATAGCTCTAGATGTTTCATCATTTTTTAAATAAACAATTAGTGCAGCTGTAAGATCATTTACATTTTCGTTTTTACTAATAAATGCTGAATTCAATGCTGATAAAAACCTTTTACGTGATTTTTCAGTCCTGAAATTAAATTCATTATTTTCTACCAACATTTTTTCTAAATCAATTTGATTTGTTGATAACAATGGGATAGCCGAATAGATTAAATGATAATCAGGTATGCTACCAATTATGTTTATGTCTGAATTAATAATCATTTATTTTCAATCTCTTTTAGTGCTAATACTATTGCATCTTTTCCAATTTTTTCTTTGTCAACAAGTCTGATGATTTTATCAGCCATCCAAAGAGTAATCAATTCTTTTTCATTGACTTTATAAATAGCAGATAATTTTTTTAAATGTAATCTGCTTAATTGCTTTTCTCCACTTTCCATTTTACTGATATAAGCAGTGTCAATTTCTAACAATGCGGCAATTTGTCTTTGAACAAACCCATTCAACTCACGAAGTTCTTTTAGTTTAATACCAAGCATTTGTTGTTATTTTTTATTCTTGTCTAAATTTGGTCAAAAATAGGAAAATATTATGGTTACTCCTTAACTATAAATAAAAATATTCTGTCATTTAAGGTCAAACTAAGAAATATCAAGTAATGACACGGTAAAAAATAAAGTCCCACGGAAAACCGCAGGACTTTTACCAGAAAACGGGGGGACGAAACTGGCAATTTCGTGGAGAACCACAGAAATATTGTTAGAATGGAAGCTGAACTAGGGTAAATTCACCGTGAGTTCCAGCTCCTTTTTCAATAATGTTAAGGTCTTTCATGTATTTGATGTAGTTTTTGGCCATGCGTTCTTTTACATACAACAAATCCATAATGGCTTTTATCAAATCCTGGTAGCTGTATGATTGCTTAGAGCTAAAAATATCACGTGCCGTGCTTGCTAGGTCTTCCATTTTTCGAGCTTCACTATCTGCTTTACTTTTTTCACCTAAAAAAACGTGTCGGTTTAATTCCTTATTCCAGCCAAATTGTATTAACGGCACATCAAGTGGGCTACCGTCTCTTACTTTTAATGCTTTTACAACACTGGTATTGGTATTGTCTTCCTTTTCAATAGAAAGTATGCCAGCAGCTTTACGTTGTATCTCTGAACCTAGATGACCTCTTAGTTTCATACCACTAGGGCTAAGGTGCAATACGCTTACAATACAGGTTTTGTAAATACCTGCCAGTCTAAAAAGTTCTTCTACC
>CANFHA010000015.1 GCA_947446645.1 Chitinophagaceae bacterium
GTATTTGTGCTTGTCCATATTCCGCCCGGTGATGCATCGCTAACTGTGGTAGTTAAGCCAACACATACTGATGGATTACCAAGTATCGGAGTAGGAACAGGCAGTACAGACACAGTTGTAGTTGCATAAGCAATACATCCTGTACCTGTTGATATTACGGTAACCGTATAGGTTCCGCTCATGTTAGTAGCAGATGGCGCCAGCGCAGTATTCTGCGTTGTTGCAGTAAACCCTAAAGGTCCGCTCCATGCATAACCTGTAGGAATGCTCGTACCACCTGGTATTGAAGTAAGCGTATTTGTGAGGCCCGCACATGTAGGACCGTCATTGAACGCATTGATTGAAAGAGATTTAATAACCACATTGGTTGTTCCAACCGCTGTACATGCTGAACCTGCCGCATTCACCGTAACTGTATACACACCGTCATTTGCAAATGTTACAGGAGCAACAGATGTAATCTGGTTTGTATTGGTAAATGATGCAGGACCGCTCCATGAATAAGAAGTTGGCACAGCAGAACCTGATGGTGTAGCAGTCAGAATGACAACATTACCAAGGCACGCAGGACCATCATTGCTGGCAGCGACACCCAGATCATTAACCACAACGTTTGTAGTAGTCGTACGGATACAATTTGATCCGTTAGCTAACACGGTAACGGTATAGACACCGGTCATCGGTACTGTAGCGCTTGTAGTCAGATTTGGACTCTGCTCTGTAGATGAATAAGTCAAAGGACCGACCCAAGTATAGCGGGTAGGAGCCGTTGAACCTGAAGGTGTAGAGGTAAGGTTAACCGTACCACCTACGCACGCAGGAGCGTCATTAGATGCTGTGATACCGAAGCTGTTTACGACAATTGAAGTTGTGCTTGTCGTAGAGCAACCAGTGCCTACACCACTCATAACTACAGTATAAGTACCAGTCATTGGCCCTGTAGCTCCTGTAATTACAGGATTTTGATCAGTTGAAGTATAACCTAATGGACCAGACCAGTTATAGTTGGTTGGTACCAGGCTGCCTGAAGGCGTTGCAGTAAAGTTCACTGTACCGCCAACACATGCAGGAGCATCATTTGCAGCTACCACACCCAGGTCATTAACGGTAACGTTAGTAGATCCTGTGCGGATACAACCTGAACCCGATGCAGTAACTGTGAATGCATACGTGCCTGTCATATCAGTAGTTACACTGCTAAGCGATGTATTAGCCGTAGCAGCTGAGAACGAAGGACCACTCCATGAGTAGCTAGTTGGAACTGCTGTACCGGTAACATTAGAATAAAGATTAACCAGGTTACCCACACATGCAGGGCCATCGTTAGACGGTGCTGTAGCAAGTGTATTTACAACAACGCTGGTTGTGGTTGTAACAGAACAGTTTGAACCACCTGCTGTCATTGTTACTGTGTAGATCCCAGTCATTGCTGCTGTACCATTTGTAGTAAGTGTTGGGCTCTGAAGGCTTGAACTATAAACCAGAGGACCGCTCCAGCTATAACCTGTAGGTGAAGCTGTGCCCGATGGCGTAGAGCTAAGATTAACCGTACCGCTTTCGCAAGCAGGACCATCATTAGATGCTGTAATACCGATTGTATTTACAGTAACAATTGTCGTAGCTGTAACACTGCAACCAGAGTTACTATTGCTTGCAGTCACGGTGTATGTACCGTCATACGTAAGGTCAACATTAGTTATTGCAGGATTCGAAACTGTAAATGTATGACCCGATGGACCGCTCCACGCATACAAAACACCAGGTGCCGTACCAGTCTCTCCCGAGAAGATGCCAACAGTTCCTCCTACACATGCCGGACTATTATTAGTTGGTGCTACTGCAATCGTATTAACCGTCACTACTGTAGTTGCAGTAGCACTGCAACCAGAGTTGCTGTTGCTTGCAGTTACAGTATATGTACCATCATAGGTGAGGTCTACACTAGATATTGCAGGCTCAGACACAGTAAATGTAAAACCTGAAGGACCACTCCATGCATAAACAACGCCAGGAGCCGTACCGGTCTCACCAGAGAAGATACCAACAGTACCACCCACACACGCAGGGGTATTGTTGGTTGGCGCAACGACTATTGTGTTTACTGTTACGATAGTTGAGCTTGAAGCGGTGCATCCCCCACCAGTTAATGTTATCGTATAAGTACCACCCATAGCGGTGCCAGTTACGTTTAATACCGGGTTTGAAAGAGAGCTAGTATAAAATGCCGGGCCATTCCATGCATAAGTTACAGGCGATGCAGTGCCAGACTCAACAAACGCAAGCCCTACAGTACCACCTGTGCAAGCTGGGCTGTTGTTGCTTGGAGATACAGATAATGTATTTACTGTTGTAGTATTAGTCGCAGCAACCCCTGTCAGCCCATCAGGATCTGTATAATTAACCGTTACCGTTTTCGATCCCGGAGTCACCCAATTAAGGGTAACAGTATTGTCCGAAGCACCGATGCCGCCGCTAGTAATTGTATAATCCACTCCGCCACCTGTTCCGGGTACGCTCCAGATATAATTAGTCATACCAGCTTCGGTAGCGTATGTCACAGAAGTACCTGCACATGCTAGAGAACCCGGCGCCGAAGTAAACGAAGGCGCTGGTGCGCTGATACCGCTAAAGTCAGCAGTAGGAGCTGTTGTGATTCCAAATGCAAGGGTACTTGCTATTTCGGTTGCTCCCAATACCCATGGCAAAGATCCTGTCCACCTGCCCGCATGCACATTACCTTCTGTTCCAACTACATCACCTGGACTCACATAGTTTGCAGATGTTACAGAATAGTTAGTGATACCTGAAGTTGCAACATGCCAGTAGCGATTGATATAATCTGTAGCATCTCCGTTATTAGGATGCTTGATATTCCTCACATATACACCTGCATTGCCAGCACCTGTAACACTAAGTGTTATAGGTGAATAAGCGGGCGTTGCATCCCCGATAGGATACACAAATGAACCACTGCCGCTGAATTGTTTTTGAATCTTACCGGATGCATCGTCAGCTATGATCATATTTGAAGACGAGAACGAACCTGATACAGAGGCCGAAGTACCTAAGCTGAGCGTATTTACACCAACCGTAAGGTTACCTGCGGTAAGCGTTAATACACCATTTACCGTACTATTGCCATTCTGGCTTGCTCCGCTTGCGTTATTTAATGTAAGGTTGTTATACGTTCCAGCCACTACTGTCTGCGAGCCTGATCCAGCATAAACTACTTTACCACCCCAGGTATAGCCCGCGGGCAGCGGAATAGATCCGGTATTTCCGGTCTGGATAGTACCGCTGTTAGACACTGTAGGTGTGCTGGTGAGCGCAAAGGTGCTCATATCCAGAGTTGCTCCGGCCGGAATGGTAATCGTACCCGTTGGGTTGAACGACGCATTGTTGGTCATTGTAACTGCATTGCTTATCGAAACGTTGTTTGGCGCACCAGGTGCTGAAACCCATGGTGTTGTAATGTCACCTGCCGCACTGAATACATAATTAGCACCTGCATTAAATGTCTTAGTGCCAGATGTACTGATGCTACCTGTAAGGCCTGTTGTGCTTGCCGTGTTTACGGTAGCACCATTGTTCAGAGTAAATGCACCGCTACCGCTTACAGAATTTGTCCCGGTGCTGAGTGTACCATTTACGATCATTGGGCAAGTACTTGCCAGTGGCAGAGACGTACTCAATGATACACTGCAGGTCGCATTAACGCTGAATGTCGAATTGCTCATCGTTGTTCCGGACCAGGTTATGGTTTGAGTTGAAACACTGTTCCTGAAATTAAGAACACCTGCTGAGGTAGGTGTGAGCCCACCGCCTGCACTGCTGTTATTCAGATTACCAGTCAGGTTAATGGTTTGTGCGCCCGTATTGGTAAGCGTACCGCCAGACAGGTTAAGGTTGCCGGTAATATTCAGCACCTCCCCGGTAGCAGCTGTTACCGTACCTGACGCCACCGTTAGGCTACCGCTTATGTTTTCAGTTCCGCTCGCCATCGTACCTGTGCTAGAACCCGAATAAACTAGGTTACCAAAGGTTGTTAGCGGAATGGATTGAGGTGCGGCAGCGTTGAAGATAACAGTGCTTGCCGCGTCCAGTGTGCGGAGCGTAGGAACAGAAGCATTCGTAACAGTAAGAGTAGCAGTTGCCGCAACATCAACTATACCGGTAAATGAATTACCTGATGGTATTGTGAAATTAACCGCAGTTGCGCCGTCGCCAAGTGAAACATACGATGCAGTACCAGACACCGTCCAGTTTGCATTCAGCGTAGGGTTAGTGCCATTCTTAATGATAAAATGCTCAAGACCTGAAGTAAAGCTTGTTGGAGCAGTACCGCCTGTTCCCGTTGCACTGGTTGTCCAGCTCGACAGGTTGTTAAGGTTTACACCGGAACCAACAACGTCATAATAAATAACCGGAGGGTTAGGAATATTGAACGCATTGGAAGTAACGGTGCGTGTACCTAACACACCAGAAGTAATAGAAAAAACAATAGTTGCACCAGTTACCGCCGCTGCACTCGTCGCAGACAAGTTAGTATAGGTTGCAAGACCGGATACACCATTCTGGTTAACTGTTCCACCTAATGTCCACGTACCTGCGCCTACAGAAGCCGTAACGTTAGCCGTGCTGGTTGTAGCATTGCCATACTGATCCAGTATGTTCACCGCTGGCTGGGTAGCCAGGTTAGCACCGTTTGTTGGTGGCGCTGTTGGCTGTATGTTCATTGTAAGCGTTGCACCTACACCCGCAGCTATCGGCTGGTTCACCGCATCATCCGTATAGCCGGTTGCCTGAACAGTAACTGACTTAGTGCCCACAGACTGAAGCAATACAGAGTTTGCTGGAATAAGTGTCAGAGTTCCTGCACTTGTGCTCCATGCTGTAGGAGGTATAGTCGTACCACCTACTTTCACGCTGGTAATAGCACCGCGCCATGTAGCATTTTCTGTAAATGTTATGTTGATCGGATTATCCACTGTAGCACCAACTGCCGCAGTAAGTGCAGGTGGGTTGGGTGCAGGTAGATTAAAGGAATTCGAAGTCACAGGTGTCAGTGCACCACTTGTAAATGTAATGGTAGCACCTGTTACTGGTCCTGCGCTAGATGCAGTAAGACCCGCAAAAGCCGCGCTTCCTGTACCCGTTGCAGTTATAGAACCACCTGGGGTCCATGCACCCGCTCCCGTAGTGGCAGTCACAGTTGCGGATGAGCCTGCGATATTGCCATACTGGTCTGTGATGCCAATAACTGGTTGCGTTACAAAAGCACCCGGGTTAGTAAGCGGAGCCGTAGGCTGTGTAGTAATGGAAAGCGCAGCTGCAGCACCTGCGTTTATTGTTTGCACCAGTGTAGCCGCAGTATAACCTATTGATGAAATTGTTATCGTGTAAACACCTGATGTAGTCAGGTAGTTATCCGTGTTTGTTGGGATCAGGGAGAATGAACCTGTCGTTGCCAGCGGTAGCAGACCAACGGCAAAGTCTGTACCACCGCCGGTAAGCGTATGCGTACCCGTTGGTCCGGTAGCTGTTACCAGTGTTATATGCGATTTCCAGTCAGCAATCGACGGGAACCCGGTTGCCGGGCTCAGCGTATAAGTAGCTGGTGTTGATGATGCATTATCTTCATTCACTCCGCTTGCCGCTGTAAATGTTGGTGGCGTATTTGCGTCATTGAGACCTACAACAAATGCGCCGGAATTCGTAAATGCAGAGATACCTACATTAGAAACAAGCGTCGTATTACCTGTAGGCTGTGTAGTGTTAGAAACCATTACAGTACCCCATGATGATGAAGTATTGTTGTAGATCTGAGATACCCAGCCAGTATTAGAACCGCCGCCAATATCCGCATTGTTATACGTAAACGTTGGAGACACGGAAGAAATGCCGGTAACACTCAAAGGAGTTATTGTCCAGTAGTGTGCTACATCGTAAGTACCATCCACAACCGAACCTGCATAAGAAGGATGATTGCCGTGCGCTACAGTAACATTGAAACTACCACCGGTTGCTGTGCCTGAAGGTGCAATGCTCACAGGTGCATAGTTGATGTCACCCACTTCATAATTTACATCCGTTGCGTTGTTAGTCGGCTTAGTCAGATTACCGAACACAAAGTTGGATGAGGTAGATGCTGTGCGTGATACGTTTGCAGCTGCAGCAGGAACAGTGAGCGTGTTAGCGCCTGTAGACAAAATACCATTGCTGAGTGTAAGTGTACCTGTAAGTGTAGTATTAAGCCCAATCGACAAACCGGCAGCGTTATTCAATGTAAGCCCGGAGAAACCGGTTCCAGTAGATCCGCCGATTGTCTGCGCGCTGCTGCCGTTGAAGGTAACGCTGGTAGTGCCCGGTGTAAGTACACCTCCGTTATTGGTCCAGTTGCCGGTAAGCGACAGTGCATTGCTGCCTGTAATAAGAGTACCAGCTGAAAGCGTGATATTGCCTGCCGTTTTACCTGCATTTTGCGTTATAGTAAGACCTGGCTTGTTTACCGTTACGTTACCATCAAATATGGCTGGCCATTCATTGCTTGTCGTAGGACTTGCGCTGGTACCAAGATTCATATAGGTAAGGTTAACACCGCTGTATACAGCCGGTGCAGTAACCAGTGAACCTCCATCTACATTTACGTTTGAGCCGCTGCTCATAGACAGGTTAGTACCGTTAGCAAATGCACCTGTTTGCAGGTTCAGCGTTTTACCTGAAGCAAAAGTTGTAGCAGAGTTAAGTGTGATACCGCCTGTGTTGGCAATAGTAAGTACATTAAATGTAGTACCGAATGATCCGCCGATTGTATTAGCAACAGATCCTGTGCATACTACCGTTCCTGTACCTGCGCTGAATGAGCCGCTACCTGCATTATTTGTCCAGCTACCTGAAGTGGTAATGTTTTTACTACCTGCTGACAATGTACCTTCGGTAAGCGTAATATTTGAAGCTGTTCCTGTAAGTGTTTTTGATGCGTCAAGGGAGATAGTAGCTCCTGTTTTGTTAACTGCTACATTACCAGAGAATGATGCAGGCCAGTCCGTAGTACTGGTTGTAACTCCAAGATTATTGTTACCTAGGTTTTTATAGGTAAGGTTTACACCAGGGGCCGCAGGATAAGTGACAGCAGCACCGGTAAAGTGGCCATTGTCTACATTCACATTTTGCCCGCCAGCAGCCTGGAATGCCAGGTTGGCAGTACTGAAATTACCATTTTGCAGATTCAACGTACTGCCAGTATTAAAAGTGGTAGCTGCTGATAAAGTAGTGGTACCGGTTGAGTTATTAATGGTTACATAGCTGCCGGATGGCACAGGAGTTGCCGCTCCAAAAGCTCCTGTAGTAACTGCACCCGAGCCATAAAACACATAGTTCGAGCCGTTGGTAAATGTCCTGGTAGTTGTAGTAGCCGACCCAGCCAATCCTGATGTGTTAGCGGTATAAACTGTACCACCCGCGAATACCCTGAAATTACCCGATCCGCTGATCACGTTGGTTGACATATCAACTGTACCGTAAACGTCCAGATACTGGTTTACGCTAATAGTCGCCCAGTTAGCGTTGAGCTTCGCAAAAGCATTTGGTTGTACAATAATCTGCGGATAGTTTTGTGTAACACCGCTCGTATTAAATGTTATCAATTGAGGGCTTGTAATGGAAGACGTGGTTGTATTATTCATACGAAAAACGCTAAATACGCCAGTATTATTCAATTGTGCAGTTCCTGTTACCGTCAGGTTGCCTTGCATCCAAAGATTAATTTGTGCCGCGCTGCAGAAAAATACAGATGTTCCACTAAGTGTTGTGTTTCCACCTATGTACATGGTCGCAGAGGCTGAAGCTGAAGAGTTGGTTGGGCGGAAGTTACCAGAGGAAAGTGTAAAGTCACGGCTAATATTAAAAGTGAGTACACTCGCGCCAAAGTAGACAACATCCCCGGTACCATTCAGCGTCAGGCTGCCCAATATATTATATATCCCTGTTTGCAAGATACCCTGGTTGGTACCGGAAAGGGTTAAATTACCATAACTAACAGTATTAGGGATATTTTGTGGTGAACTACTATTGAATACTACAGTACTTAATGAGTTAAGCGTTCCAAAAGTTGGCACACCGGCACCTATGGTCAATGTAGCATTCGCATTCACATTTATTACTCCAGTCAGTGATGCTGAAAGTGGAAGAATACAATTGATGGCTGTAGTACCGTCACCCACTATCACATAAGAACCCAGACCACTTACCACCCAGTTATCAGAAATAGTTGGTGTAGTGCCGTTCACTACTTTGAAAGCCTGGCTTGGCGAGGTAAAGTTAGATGGGTGAGCGCCTGTACCATCCGCATTCAGTCCCCAGTTGTTTACGTCGGTTAGGTCTATGCTTGTACCTGGTTTATTATAATAAGTAGTCGGCGGGCTTGGAATATTGAAAGTTGCAGAGGTAACAGACGCAAGTCCTGAACTGCTGAACACAATCGTTGCGCCGGTAACTGCTGCCGGGCTACTCGATGTAAGGTTGCTGAATGTGGCTGTACCTGCAACTGCAGTAGCGGATAATGATGGTCCACCTAGTGTCCACGTACCTGCGCCAACGGCAGAAGTAACCGAAGCCGTGCTATTAACAAGATTGCCGTATTGGTCCGTAACCTTTACTACTGGCTGTGTACCGAAATTTCCACCGTTATATGGCGGCGCTGTTGGCTGAGTTACCATCACGAGCTTATTGGCCGCGCCTACACCTATCGTCTGTACGCATGAGGTTGACGCAAATCCGGTTGCCGCAACAGCAACGGTATATGTACCTGCTGTCTGTAGCAATGCAGATAATGCAGGACTAAGTGTTAAGGAACCTGATGTCAGCGACCATGCTACTGCAGGAAGAGTTGTACCATTTATAGTTACAGATGTAGGAGTTACTGCAGCACGCCACGTAGCATTATCTACAAATGTTATAGTGAATGGATTATCCACTGTTGCACCCCCTGCCGCTGTAAGCGTTGGCGAGTTAGGTGCAGGAACAACAAAGGTTGCTGAAGTAGTAGCAGTAAGTATGCCGCTTGTAAACAGTATAGTACCTGTTACCGGACCTAAGCTGGTAGCAGTAAGCCCGCTGAATGTAGCGGTACCGCCAGATGCAGTTGCCAATAAACTCGGACCGCCAAGTGTATATGAACCTGAACCTACCGATACCGTTATCACTGCTGAGCTTGGTGTAGCATTACCGTACTGGTCTTTAACTGAAACTACAGGTTGTGTTACCAGCGCGCCGCCGTTGACAGCAGGTCCCACAGGCTGCGTGGTCATCACCAGGTGATGAGCTGCACCATTATTTACTACCTGGTTCACCGTTGCGCCGGTATATCCCGTTGCATATACAGATATTGTGTAGATGCCCGCAGTATCAAGGTACGTATGCCCACCGCCGTTTGGTATCAGTGACAGTGTGCCGCCTGGGCCGCTTACTGTATAATCTACACCCAATGTAAGTGTATTGATCAGTGGGCTGCCGGTACGTTGCGATGTAACACTTGTAAAGCTTTCAGCCCATACAGCGTCATCTGTAAACGTTATCGGATGGCTGCCCAGATTGTCAACTGTCGGCGGGGTGAAATCTGCCGTCAATATTGGAGGTACTCCCGCTGGGTTCTGCCCTACTGCATAATCGCCTGTGTAAGATGCCGTGCCGCTGCTCAGTGTGGTTGACGGGGTAGCATTGTTGGTAGCAGGCAATATTGAGCCCCATGTTCCTGAGCTGTATCTCTGCGCTACAAATGTGCTGTTATCACCACCGCCTATATCAGCGTTATTGTATGTAAATGTTGGTGTAACATTGGTAAAGCCAGCAGCTGCCGATTGACTTATTGTCCAGTAATGCGATACATGGTTCACACCATCTATCCCAGACGTACCCAGGTTAGGGTGGTTGCCGTTTGTTACTTTCACACTAAGGCTGCCACTTGTTCCGCCGGCACCGTCAAGAGCCAGGCTCACTGGCGCATAATTAAGATCGCCTGTTTCAAAGTTTACAGCCGGGATACCGCCCGTAAGTGTTTTTGTGAGTGTTCCCGCTACATATCCACCAGCGCTACGTGTTACATTGCCGGCACCACTTGGTGTGGTCATTGCGTAGCTGCCTGTTGTAAGTACATTACCGCCGAGCGCCAATGTGCCGTTAACTGATGTATTTACGTTCAGGCTTGCCGCTGCGCTCAGAGTGAGATTATTGAAGGTAGTAGCTGTTGTTCCACCGATAACCTGTGAGCCGCTGCCTGACAGCTGCACTGTGCTTGTGCCGCCAGAAAACGCACCACCGTTGTTAGTCCAGTTACCCGTTATTGGTAAGGTGAACGAGCTACCGCTTAATGTACCTGCAGTAAGGGTCACATTGCCGGTAAGCAATGTTTTCGTGGCATCCAGTGTCACTGTGCCTGATTTGTTCACGGTAACATTACCCGTCAATGAAGCTGGCCACTCAACACTTACGGTTGGGCTTGCGTTGGTACCAAGATCAGCATAGGTAAGATTAATGCCCGAATAACCTCCGGATGGCGTGGTGCTGAATGTACCACCATCCCTTACTACGTTCGATCCGCTGCTCATAGTAAGTGCCGCAGTCAGCGTTAATGTTCCGTTCTGCAATTGCACCGTGGCTCCTGACCCTATGCTTGTTGCCTGGTTAAGTATTACCCCTCCGGTGTTATTGATATTAAGTATGTTCCAGGTTGTTGGTGCTGACGACGCAATGCTCTGGGGCGATGAGCCGTTGAAGCTTACCGTACCGGTACCCGCATTAAAGTTTGACGTATTTGCGTTCGTCCAGGTGCCCTTAAGTGACAGCGTACTGCTTCCTGCCGACAGCGTACCATTAGTAAGGGTTACTGCGCCTGAGCCGGTAGAATTCACTACTGCTTTACTTGCATTAAGAGAAATAGTAGCACCTGGCTTGTTCACCGTTACGTCACCATCAAATGATGATGGCCACTCCGTATTTGCCGTATTTACAGCAAGGTTATTATTTCCAAGGTTCAGATACGATAAATGTATGTTGCCGTAAGTACCTGGCGTAGCATTAAAATGGCCATTATCCACCTTTACATTCGCGCCGGTAGACAGTGTCAGGTTGGTAGTGCTCATCGTTCCGGTCTGCAGATTCAGCGACGCCGACGAATTCACGGTAAGAGCCGCACTAAGTGTGAGGTCAGCGGCGGTACCGGCAGTATTATTGCACGTGATAGATCCGCCTGAAGTTATGTTGCTGGTAACGTTAAGTAAGCTGGCAAAATGTATACCGCTTACCTGCGCAGCTGTACCGTTAAATATATAATTTGCTCCGGAATTCAATGACACCCTCGCAGGGGTATTGGTAAATCCAAAAAGCGTAGTTCCAGTTGTTAGATTTATACCGGAAGGATCTCCTATTATCATGGTAGCGCCACTTGCCACAGTTAAAGTGGAAGATGTATAGCCAGCACTTACTGATTGGTCCCGGAGGTATGAAGCTGCAGGAATGATCAGCGTTCCATTTACCGTCATACCGTTCATGGTAGCACCACCAGTCAAAGCAACATCAAATTCTGTGCTACCTATTTTAGACACTGTATTTGCTGCAATGACATATTTAGCATAGAAGGATAAATTGGAACTGCTGAAATATAGTATCTGCGGATTTGATACAGAGGAAGACGTGTTATTCATAATGAATGTAACGCCATTCGCCTGGCCTACACCATTCTGAATGCTAGTAGACCCCATAAGCGAGTCATTACCTGATATATTTACAGTACATGTGATATTAGAACCACTGGCTGAACTGTTAAAATAAGCGGCATTTGACATGACATAGTTACCTGTAACGTTTATTATAGTGTTTCCTACACCAGTACATTGCAACACACCATTTGTGAACAATGTACCGATCCCTGAAAGCTTTAAGTTGCCGCCAATATTGTAGGTACCCTGTGGCATACTTATAGTTTGTGTATTAGTACACGTAACATTACCATAATTATTACCGGTAGAAGAAGGGAAGTTATAATTCACACTTCCTCCCAATATCAGCGTACTTGCGGCATTCACCGATGCTAATGTAGGCACAGTACTGCTTTCCACGTCTAGGGTTCCTGTTGCCGATATATTCACGGTTCCCGTCATTGTTACCCCGGAAGGTATTGTAAAGTTGATAGCAGTTGCGCCACCTACAACTACGTTAGAACCACTGCCCGAAACCACCCAGTTGGATGCCAGTGAAGGGCTTGTACCAAAATCTATTGTATAGGTCTGGCTGGCATTTGTAAAGTTTAATGGGGCTGCACCTGCACCTCCGGACGCATCAGATGTCCAGCTGGATAATAAAGAGAGGTCGGCACTTGACACGCCTGCCTTAGTATGCCACGTTTGTGCACCCGTTGGTGGTATGCTGAATGTGGCAGTAACAGAGGAAAGGCCGGCGCTTGTAAACGCAATGGTTGCCAGCGTAGCCGCACCTGCAGAAGAAGCAGTTAGGGCAGATGGGCTACCATATGTTGCGAGGCCCGACACCGCATTTTCAGAAGTTGTGCCACCTATAGACCATGTGCCTGTTGCCGTTGATGCAGATGCCAGCACAGTAGCAGTTGAGCTGGAAACAATGTTGCCAAACTGGTCGCCAATACGTATCACAGGCTGTGTGACCAGTGCGCCACCGTTGGTAAGCGGGCCTACAGGGGCAGTAGCTACTATCAGCTTGTTAGCTGCACCAGCAGTTATTGTTTGTGTAGCGGCATCATCGCCATATCCTGTAGCATATATTTTTATGGAGTAAGAGCCTGCAGTAGTAAGGTATCCATTACTTGCTGTAGGTATCAACCTCAGGTTACCGGCAGTGATCACATAGTCGATACCCGCTGTAAGCGTATTGATAGTGCCCGCACCCAATTGTGCAGTTATCTGTGTTATTGCGCCTCTCCAGGTAGCATCTTCGGGGAATGTTATGTTGTGCGACCCATCGCCAAGGTTATCCTCTGTAGCTGCAACTGGTGTAAGTGCAGGAGGAGGAGTAACTTGTACACCTACTGCATACACGCCAATAGCAGATGCAAGTGGCGATACTGCAGCAACTGTTGATGTATATGGTCCTGCACCAGCATTGGTGGGCGTCAGCACACTACCCCATACACCGGCCGACTTGATCTGTGCCTTAAATGTAGATTGGGTACCACCGGTCACAGTGTTGTAGGTAAACTGGGGTGAAATGGCAGTAGGCCCTGCGGCTGCGGAGTTTATCAACGTCCAGAAGTGGCCCGTATTGAGGCCCGATGAAATATAAGAGCCGGAAATGGTTGATGGGCTGTTATTGCAATTTACACCTATGCTTCCCCCTGTTCCCGCACCGGTAAAGGTGAGGGTTGCCGGCGCATAGTCAGCGTCGCCTACCTCATACGTGAGTGAGCTGAAACCATTGATCGCCTTTACAAGTGTACCATTTACAAAATTTGAAGTTGTAGATGCCGAGCGCGTTACCGCAGATGAACCTGTTACCGCCACTGAATAGCTACTGGTTGTGCTCAGTATACCGCTGGTAAGTGCCAGGGTGCCGGCAACATTTACATTAGCGCCAAGGGTTGCACCCGTACTGTTATTAAGCGTTAGATTATTAAATGTAGTGGTTGATGTGCCACCTATGGTTTGTGCGCTGCTGCCATTAAAATTTACCGTACTTGTATTAGCGTTAAATGTGCCATTATTTATCCAGTTGCCGGTTAATGACAAAGTATTTGCGCCACCTGCAAAAGTGCTGCCGGAAGTTATGGTCACTTTACCGGTAAGGGTATTGCTTGCGCCAAGTGTTACTACGGCTGTTTTATTTATTTGTACGTTGCCGGTAAAAGGAGTGGGCCATTCAAAACCGGTTGTCTTTGTTGAATTATTACCCAGGTTAACATAGTTAAGACTTACACCGCTGTTTATTGTGGGTGCTGTTGCAAAAGAACCGTTATCTACATTTACTGTTGCCCCGGATGAAATGTTACAAAAAGTAGGTGTTGCCAAAAAACTCAATACACCATTCTGAAGATTTAATGTAGCACCTGTGCTTATAGTAATGACAAAGCTGCCTATTGACACTGTAGCATTCGTGGTGTTATTTATGGTAAGGCTTCCCGGGCTGACTATTGTTCCAGGGAAACCAGTACCGAGGCTCTGCGCTGCGTTGCTGTTACAAATGTAATTTGCCGTTGTTGGGTATGTCCTGGTACCTGTAGACTGTATGCACCCTGCTGCTCCGGTTGAATTGAATGCCGTTGCATTAATTCCAGTTGCTAGAGTGCCATTAGCACCCAATACAAAAGTACAAGTTCCCGTCACCAGGAAACCATTGCAGTTAAGCCCGCCATTTACAGTAAATGTACTGGTCGCATTAGCCCCCCAGTTGCTGTTCATTTGCATAAAGCAACCAGCATCGATCGTCCACCTGACGTTGGCCGAAGTATTCACAGAACTGTACGTCTTAGGTGAGGCCATTGTAGACGCACCGTTAAAGCGTATCGTCATTACAAACGACGAAATGGTAATGACGCCCGAACCGGAACGGAGGTGGTTACCACCTACAACGGCAACTACAGCACCCGCAGTATTATCACGAAGCACGCCTGTACCGGTAATATTCAGGTCGCCGCCGATATTCAATGCTACCGGGGCTGTAAATGCGCCGGAAGTAATGCTTAGCGAGCCCCCAATGGTCCATGATGACCCTGCAAGAACAGTAGGTGTTACAGTGCCGGAACCAGAAACTGTCCATGTATCCCCGCTATTGGCAAATGTTGTGGGCACCCCGGTCGATGTCGCGCCCGAAACATCAGTCGTCCAGAACGACAATGAGGTATAGTCTAAGCCCCCCCCCGTATACCGGTAATAGTTTGTGGCAAACGCGCTGGCGCTCGCGAACACTAGTAGCAAACTGGCTACAGCCATTCTCATGCGCTTGTTATTAGCGATGGTAGAAAAAATAGCTTTCGCTATTCTTGTCCAAAGCGACCCGGCACCATTCTTGGTCGCGACTGTACCGGCATTGATGTACTGCTTCGTGTTAAAATTTCTCATAAACGGGGGAGTTTAGAATTTTAGCAAACGTTAATTACCTGGTTATTTATTTTGTGTACTTGTCTTTTCAATTAGTATATACTCCTAAACGCAAAGTGGCATTCCGCAAACCATTACCACTGTTTCCTTTCACGCACTGGTCACTACTACAAAAAACTACTGCAACTGAACTTAGATGAGATACAGGCCCGGGGCTTCACAACACTATCGGTAACTACCTGTTTTTTATTAATTTTTATTACTTTTTTTCCTGCAAACGAACAACGGTTATCATAAAATTTGTCAAAAAAATAACTTAGCAGGACAATAAAAATAGTTTAACAAGTTGATTTTCGTACTATTCACATTGTTAATAACAAACGAATTAAATAATACTAAATGTGCTTTCTTGAATTATTGTCTTGGTGTTAATATTTGTGTATGACTTATATACTTACACGAAAAATCAAAATAAACCTTTGCAAACGATGATTTTATTAGGAATGCAAAAGTGTTACCTACACAATGAAAACAGTATGCTTTAACTATAATTAACGCGCTGTCTGGTGTTACGCCCACACCAACAAAATATCTTCGTGAAAAAAAATAGTATGCGCACACTCTTCCTCATTGTATTTATCGTCTCTTGCATAAGCACTTACGCCATCAAGCCACCAAAAACCTATTTAGTTGTTCCTGACACACTTAAGCTGCCGTATGAAAAAAAACGAGATTACAACACCAGACAAATTCAAGCTTAAATCGTGGACCTTTCTGCCGTCAAAAGAAGCAGACAATCACACATCGGTGGTACTCGCTTATGCTGATGCAGGCAATATGTCTTGGTGGCTCACACAGGCTACAATCCTCTCACAGGTGGGCTTCACGGTTGTCATGTTCGACTATCGCGGGTTCGGCGAAAGCGACAATTTCGCCATTGACCCAAGAATGCTTTACTACAACGAATTTGCTACCGACCTTGAAGCGGTAATGAACTTCGCCAGAAAAAAATACGCTAAAAATAAAACCGGAGTTTGGGCATTCTCAATGGGCACAATAGTTACAACGTTAGCAGCTAAAACCGTACGTCCTGATTTTATCATAGGAGATGGATTCGTTACAGACCCAGCTGCACTAAAAGCATTCTACGCAAAGAAAAACGATGAAATAAAGTTGCCCGCCGGGGCGGGAGCCTATCCCGCTGCGTTGCAAAATATAAAAGCACCCATGCTGCTGTTCTCCGGCACAAAAGATGAGATCACACCGGGCAGCGCCATAAAAAAACTAAAAGAGACCAAACCTGCAATAAAAATTAAAAGCTACGAGGGTGGCCACATGGAAGGCTTCTATATGCTATCAAAAGATTTTCCGGGCTCTGAGTATATTGCCTCCATAACACACTTCCTAAAGCTGCACAATTAGCCGGACATTTGATTCCCTTTGATAAATGTTGAACGTATTACAAGGGCACTATCCGGGAAATGAATCAAAAGTTTGTGACATGCCGCGCAAGTAGCACCATCAGCTACTGCATAGCAGTAATGGCCTTCCTTATCCGCTCCTGCTGCTCTGCCGGTGCTTTAGCCAGCGCCGCCTTATAGTTAGTTACCGACTGTTTTTTGTCGCCGGCTCTGCCATACGCTTCTGCCATGCTATCATATGCATTCCACCTGTCCGGGTGCTTCTTCACGTTCATTTTAAACACCTCAAGGGCACCCTGCATGTCGTCCTCATTCATCAGCTCATAGGCAAATTGGTTGGCACCGGTCTCACTGGCCTGCCCCACCAGCTCCATCATTTTTTTCCTTGTCACCGCAGCACCTGCCGCATCACCGGCAAGCTGCTGCAGCTGTGCCTTAGCAGCAAGGTTAGTGTAGTTCTCTTCCATCCTTATAGAATTATCTGCCCACTGCATGCCTTCCGCGTAGTTTATCTTGTTTACAATGCAGTAGTGTGCCGCTTCTTCCCAGCCATGCCAGTTGAAGCCAGCAGTGTTTCTCAGCTGTTCACGAAAATGCCTCAGTGCCACAGCATCTACATCCACAGCTACGGTAAACGATACTTTCACCTTTTCCCAGCTCATCGTCACCTTAGCAGATGCTGCTTTCCTGTCGGTGAATGTATAGTCCA
Source organism: Chitinophagaceae bacterium (assembly GCA_947446645.1). Classification (GTDB taxonomy): domain Bacteria; phylum Bacteroidota; class Bacteroidia; order Chitinophagales; family Chitinophagaceae; genus Nemorincola. The sequence goes on from CANFHA010000015.1 coordinate 17,190, forward strand.
GCCATTCCTGCATTTCGTGTGGTTCAGGTTTAGCAGTTACACGCAGTGCATCTTCCTCCTTCTTATAAAAAAAGCTGCCCCATGATGTGTGGTTCTTTGAAAAAATGATCGTCCATTCATCTTTACCGGGAATCAAATGCAAGCCATAGATACCTGCCGCCAGCGGCTTTCCGTTTATAGTCACATCATCATTAAAAGAAATGGTGGTATTATCATTAGCACCCGCACGCCACACCTGGCCATAAGGCACCAGGTCATCCCATATCTTCCTGCCATTCACATTCGGACTATAGTACACAATGTCCACATCAGTATAGCCCAGCCGCTGCACCACCTACGATCGCTGGCTTACCTGCGGCAGCACCAGGTCCTGTGCAAATGATGTGGTGGAAACAAACAGGCATACAAGGCCGGCTAATATCAGAAGTCTGGTTTTCATTTGTGTGTTTTTGAAGTGTGATGCTGCATTAAAGTTAAGCTCAATCTACGTAAGCAGCGGCGTGAAAAAAAGGGGGAGTTCAGACCTCGGAAAGTTAATTGACAACAGCTCTTACTATGCTCATACCGCAGGCATCAAACAGTGCGTCCAAAACGCAGATGTGCCACACCTCAGCGGTGTGGCACATCTATCTGGTAAGTTACCTTGTAATACGCCCTGGATAAAATTCGAGCCTTTTACTTTTACCTTTTTAATGCTGCTGATATTTTTGTTGCATCTCCTTTATATACTGCTGCCTTTCTTCCGGAGTCATTGCTTTCAGTTCTTCTACTGTCTTACCACCAAGGCCGGGGATAGCAGTACCCGCCGTCTTATTATACCCGCTAAGACTGAAGCGTGAGGCCTCAATCTCCCGCTTCTCCGCCTTTACAAGATCCATCTGCATCTTTTCGCCACCCCGACCACCGGCAGTTAAAAGTCGCACTACAAAACCATCCGCCCCTTTTGCTTTCAACTGATCAAAGAACTTAGACCCGCCCAGGTAGTTGTTCTTGATGCTTGTATAGTTTGCGTATCCAGCTATTTCTTTTGATAGCCACATTTCAGTTTCATGCTGTCCTTTTTTAAACCGCACTTTTACATGTACACAATTATAATTATTTACTCGTTCCTTGCCTATCACAGTTACTTCTATTTCATCATCATACGTTTTATCGGCCTTTCCGCCCTGCATCTCAGAATAGGTCTTATTCTGGTCGTTCAGCGTATAGACTATATTTGGTGTTGAGGCCAGCATCAGCGTCCCGGTTTCAAGGGGGTCTTTCATAGCTGCCATCTTCATGCTCATTTCACTTCGGGTATTACCATCGGCAGACCAGGTCTTGCTTGTGCCTGACATCATGCCACCAGACATTTTAAATTCAAGGTAATAGCCCTCCTTTGCAAACGAAGCAGTAGCAAAAAGGAAAAGGACGACAATAAGCAGGTAGTTCTTCATAACGATCATTTTATCGAATATTTGTTTTGCAAATGTAGTACTATTGTAACCACACATTATTTTATGAAGAGACTTCTTTTTTCATTTCTTATATGCTGCGTTGCAGGTAGAGCGATGGCTCAGAAAACTTACATCCAGTGCGGCAGGATCATTGATGGCGTTTCAGACAAGGAACGCAAGACCGTAACTATAATCACAGAGGGAAAGAAAATACTCGATATCAAAGACGGATACCTGAGTGGCGGCTCATCGGACAGCATCGTCGACTTGAAGAACAAGACAGTTATGCCGGGTTTCATCGACTGTCATGTTCATCTCGAGTTTCAGATCAGCAAAACGTCCTTCATGGATGGCTTCAGACTTTCCGATGCTGATATCGCGTTTCAGTCAGCCATCTACGCCCGCCGTACACTGATGGCAGGCTTCACTACTGTGAGAGACCTTGGCGGCACCGGCGTTAATATAGCGCTACGCAATGCCATTGATCGCGGTCTCACAGAGGGTCCGCACATCCTCACGGCTGGCAAAGCGATTTCGGCTTCGGGCGGCCACATGGATCCATCAGTAGGCATAAGAGAAGATGCCATGCGGAAAAATCCTGGCCCGGAAGAAGGAGTAGCCGATGGCAAAGACGAATGTATAAAAGCAGTTCGCTACCAGTTTAAGGCAGGCGCAGACCTTATCAAAATCGCATCTACCGGCGGCGTGCTCGATCTCAGTACCGAGGGCTCAGGTGCAGAGTATAGCGTAGAAGAAATAAAGGCAATAACAGAAACCGCAAACGACTATGGCATGCGCGTAGCATGCCATGCACATGGCGCCGAGGGGATAAAACGCGCCATCCTGGGCGGAGTAAACTCTATTGAACACGGCACCTTTATGGATGATGAAGACATGGCCCTCATGAAGCAGCACAATGTATGGTACGTGCCCACGCTCACCGCAGGCCGCTCAGTCGGCGACTCGGCAAAAGTTCCCGGCTATTTCGTTCCGGTTGTTGCCGCTAAAGCTTCAGTAGTAGGTCCCACTATTCAAAAAACATTCGCAAAAGCATGGAAGGCGGGTGTCAAGGTCGCATTCGGTACAGATGCAGGTGTTTTCCCGCACGGCAAAAACTACCTGGAGTTCCAATTCATGACCGAGGCGGGTATGTCGCCTATGGATGCTATAAAATCTGCCACCACCAGCGCGGCTGAGCTACTCGGAATAAAGGAGGAAAGAGGTTCGCTGCAGGCTGGCAAGATCGCAGATATAGTAGCGGTTGCCGGCAATCCCCTCCAGGATATTACCACACTGGGCAACATGGTGTTCATTATGAAAGAGGGTAAGATCTATAAAAAATGACCGCAGGCCGGTATGGCGAAGATTCATATTGTTAAAAATAGTTAACCCTCCCATCATTATATCCTTGAATGCCCGTGGTTTTTTATATTTTTGAGCATTGCCACAGGTATTAACGTCCTTTATAAAATACAGGCTGGAAGAAAACGACAAATATGGCTACAGGAAAAAAAGGGAAGGCAACCTACTTTAACGCGATCATGGGCGTGGCGCTTGTGCTGTTCCTCATAGGTGTGCTTGGTTGGCTGCTCATAAATGGCAGGGCATTGTCACGCGCATTCAAAGAAGACCTTGAAATAAATGTTGACTTTCATGATAATGTATCTGATGAAAGTGTAAACAGGATGAAAGCTATACTCATGAAGCAACCCTTTGTAAGAGAAGCACGGGTGATTTCAAAGGAAGAAGCCATGAAAATGGAGAACCAGATGGAAGGCGGCAACATTGTTGATTTCCTCGGTTACAACCCGCTATTTGTGTCTATAGCCATGAAGATGAACGAAGAGTATGTGAACAAGGACAGCCTGGAGAAGATAAAAAATTTCATGCTGCAGAGCAACGTAGTGAGAGATGTGACCTGGCAAAACCGGGTGGTAGATAAGATGGACAGCAACCTGAAAAAAATAGGTATTATACTGGGCGCTATCTCCTTTGTGCTACTGCTGGTAGCCATCTTCCTCATAGATAACACGGTCCGTCTCGCTATGTTCAGTAACCGTTTTATTATCAAAACCATGCAGATGGTGGGCGCCACCCGCTCATTCATCACCCGGCCTTTCGACCTAAGGGCTTTCGCTAATGGACTGATCAGCGGCTCCATAGCCGTGGTAGGCCTGTGGATAGTAATGTCCTTTGCTAACGCCCAGTTGCCGGAGCTCAAGTCGCTTACGGACACATTGCTGCTCACCATCCTTATAGTAGGTATATTGGTTCTTGGTATTATTATTTCCATGATAAGTACACACAGATCGGTAATAAAATACCTGAAAATGCATATTGACGACCTTTATTGATCCCTATCGATTTCATTTTTTTATACTAATATTGCGAATTATGTCAACAGGAAAAACAACACCAACACCGGTAACACCAGCTGCAAAGCCGGCTACAACAACCACAACTACTTCATCTGCCACGAGGATGACGTCTAAAACCGCACCTGGTAAAGAGATGTTCTTTTTGTTCGACAAGGAGAATTATATGTGGATGATCGGCGGCGTAGCGCTTATACTCATCGGCTTCATGCTGATGGCGGGAGGCAAGAGCCCTAACCCACACGAGTTTCATTACGAAGAAATATACAGCTTCCGCCGCATCACACTGGCGCCTATAGTTATTTTGCTGGGCTTCGCAGTTGAAGTTTATGCTATCATGAAAAAGCCAAAGGAAACAGCCCAGGCATCCTAGTCTTAGAAATTCATTTAAATAATTTCAAAAAAGGTAAGCTTTCCGCTTACCTTTTTTCGTGTTCTTCCTGCCTGGATTTCATAAAAAAAGCGGCACATTTTCATGTGCCGCCATCTTTCATTTTTACAAAATACTATTCAGCAGCCTGGGTAGTTGACGTTTCGTCATTCTGCGGCATATCGCTGCTGCTATCGTTGTTATTGTTTGTGTTGTCCTTATTGCTGTCCATTGGCAACTGTGGCATCTCCATCTCTGGTGCCGCAGGTGCAGGCATTGGTTGCTCCACCGGTGCCTTTGTTGGTACAGCCTTTTTAGGAGCGGCCTTCTTTGCAGGTGCAGCTTTGGGTGCAGCTTTAGGCGCTGCCTTCTTTACAGGTGCAGCTTTTGGTGCAGCCTTCTTTGCAGGTGCCGCTTTCTTTGCAGGTGCGGCCTTTTTCGGTGCAGCCTTCTTTGCTGGCGCAGCTTTTTTAGCAGGTGCTACCTTTTTAGGTGCGGCCTTCTTTGCAGGTGCGGCCTTTTTAGGTGCAGCCTTTTTTGCGGGAGCGGCTTTCTTTGCTGGAGCAGCTTTCTTTGGCGCTGCTTTCTTTACAGGTGCGGCTTTTTTAGCAGGTGCGGCTTTCTTCGGAGCAGCCTTCTTTGCTGGCGCAGCCTTTTTAGGTGCAGCCTTCTTTGCAGGTGCTGCTTTCTTTGGCGCTGCTTTCTTCGCAGGAGCGGCTTTTTTTGCAGGTGCTGCCTTTTTAGGTGCTGCCTTTTTTGCTGGTGTTTTCTTTGAAGTTGCCATGATCTAATTGTTTGTTAGTGAGCGATAAAAAGTTGTTTGAGTTGGGTAAACAAAAATCAGAGTTCAAGTTATGCAAACAAAATAAAATAATCGTACTTTATTTCATTTTTTTTTGCACAAAAGCGTACGCACAGTACATCACGTTAGTTGCTGCAGGCCAACGTTTGAATATCAGTTCTTTGTTATTAAGTTTGAGGTAAATATTTACTCCCGTGAAGAATCTGATCGCTGTATCGCTGTTGTCCCTCACCGCAATCTCCTGCGGCCCTAAGAATCAAAAACCTTCTGCCCAGTATGAGCAGAAAAAAGCCTCGCTGGAAGATATGGAGCGCGACAGCCCGCTTCGGTTCCTGAGTGTATCAGGCTCACACCGCGGCAACCTGGTCAACCAGACCGTAGTAGAAGGCGAAATAACGAATAAGGCTACCGTGGTAAGCTATAAGAACATAAGCCTGCAAATAAAGTTTCTTGATAACGAGGGTAGCGTAATTGAAAAGCAGAAAAAAGTGCTGGATGAAACAGTGAAGCCCGGCGCTGCAATAGAATTCAAGATAAAGACCAGCCACGTAAAAGGTGCAAACGCCGTAAATATTGACATAACTGACGCCACGGCAGACAAGTGAGAAGATCGCCTGATGGCAGGCGCATAGTAACTTTAACACAGCCAAAAGATTAATTAGTAGACTTGCGATGGTTTGTAGTATTGCCAACCATAGCCGGCAGTACAAATGCAGGTATCAGGAAATATCCGGACTGCAATGCACATTCTTGTGCTACTCAAAAAAAATCTTCAGAATCCTGTAACTTTTATTTTTGTCACCCGATATACTAAGGAATGGAGGTTAATGAGTACAATGCATGTGTGCGTGACTGGGCTGATGCCCTATTTCGCTTTGCCTGCAAATGCACCGGCCAGCAAAGCGACGCCCACGACATTGTACAGAGCAGCTTCGAAGTTCTTTGGATGAAAAGGAAGGACGTGGAAGCGGGTAAAGCGAAAGCCTACCTCTTCCAGGTAGCATACCGGAGGTCAATAGACAGCTACCGGAAAAAAGTAAAGGTCTCTTTCGTGGCGCCGCCGGAAGAGTCTTACTCTCACTCCAACCCTGACCTGAAAAAGATACTGGACCGCGCACTGGCCCAGCTCTATGAACAGTCAAGGGCCCTTGTACTGCTCAAAGACTACGAAGGATATCGCTATGATGAAATAGCGCAAATAACAGAGCTCTCGGAAACACAAGTAAAAGTATACCTGCACCGTGCAAGAAAAGTATTGAAAGAGTACCTGGTAAGTGTTGAAAACATAATATAGTATGATCAGCTGGGAGAACTATGAGGAGTATATGATAATGCACGCCGATGGCGAGCTGCAGCCGGCTGAGGAGCAGGCGCTGATGGCATTCGTGGAGGCGCACCCCGAACTGAAGAGCGAACTGGCTATTTATGATCGTACACATTTGGTACCCGACGAAACGCAGGTATATGCTGATAAAAGTTCACTGCTTCAGCGCGAAACTTCAACCCGCATCATAGCATTCCCTCAGTGGAAAAGATATGCGGCAGCGGCCAGCATCGCAGCGCTATTGTTTATATCGTTTTTAAAATACAAGGTAACAAGCAATAGTGGCAGCGAACTGGTAAAGACAGACACTATAAAAAAAAATGCACCAGCGCCTCAAAACAATACACCTGCGCCTTTAGCACAGATACCAGAACAGAACAATCCAATAGCGCCATTACAGAAAGAGAAAATAACAGATCCTGCACACCAAGTACAAAATGTGGCGGTTGTTCATAATACAAAAGTGAAACATACAGTGCAATACCCGAAAACCCTAAATGAAAAAGATGATGTTTGTGGCCATGTTTTGACATCAGAACAAATGGAAGCTGCCCCAATAGCTGAGGTACAATTGCTGAACAACAATAGTAAGGCAGAGCCTGCGCTTAGCCCGCTGGAAGTACCGGTGTTCAAAGCCTTAGCAGCAAGCCCGGCTGACCACGAAAAGGATGGTTCATTTATTGATAGATTGCCAATTGACGAGTCTAACAAAAATCAACTAAAAGCCATAGCAAGGCTGGCAGATGGCGCTGCAAAAGCCAAACAGCACCTGGATGATAACCGGCTAACCTTTAGAGTAGAAGACAAAAAACTTAAGATCTCATTTTAATCAGAAACTTTATGAAAAATATATTTCGCACAATAGCCTTATTGGCCTGTATAACATTTGTCATATCTGCACAGGCGCAGGAGAATACGGGTGTAAGAAAAGGTAAACGAGCAACCACTTTCACACTCGGCGCAAAAGGATTCAGACTTGAAAATGCTGAAGACTGGCTCCACACAAATCCTTCATGGCAGGAAACAAACTCACGGTACGCCATGACCCGTATAGATAGCAACGATTATGTCTACACCATTCCAAACCTGCGCAGCTACTATGGAGTAAGCACCGACTCACAGATCAGGAAGATCGGTATCATATTTAAGGACTCCCTGGGTGAAAAGAAAACCAACCCTATGTTCATACCAGTTTGGCGCACAGCAACTGCCGGGGGAAAGCAATCGGCCAACTGGCAGAAATATATCCCCCCTGGAATCACGGTTGAGTATACACCTGTTTACGACAGTACGGAAAGTGTTATCATTCACTTTCATCCCTACACCAATACACATGGAGGTAAAACCCTGAAAGGTTTTAATGGAACTATATTTGTTTACTCGGGCGTGTTAACAAAATCAGCAAATGCTCATGAAGGGGATAGCGATGATAAAGAAGAAGGCGATTTCGATTCACACTGGGGTATCCTGGACATAGGTGCTAACATCATCAGCGATAATACTGACTACAACTCCCCTGCCGTTAAAAACTTCCTCAATGTGCCTGCCGGTCGCCAGAATGGAAGCCTGCTTGATCTCCGCCACAGCAAGTCTATCAATGTGAACATTTATCCGTTCATGGAGACATTCTATGCACTTAAAAGGAAGAACCAGAAGATCAATATATCCACAGGTATAGGTTTGCAGCTATACAATTTCAGGTACGAAAACCCCATTACTTACACCCGCAATCCTAATACCATAGTGCTCGATTCACAGACCTATAAAAAGAATAAACTGGGAATGGACTACCTCAATGTGCCGCTGATGATCACTTTTAAAACACGGCTGCATAGAGACAGGTGGCTGATATATGGTGCAGGCATTACCGCCGGCTACGATATAGCTACATGGACGAAGAAGGTTATCGGCCACGACAAGTCAAAAGTTCATGACGACTTCGGATTCGCCAGCTTTAATAGCTGCGTTACTGCGGAGATAGGAATTTCAGGCATACGCTTTTATGGCACTTACCAGCTTACGAACATGTTCAGTTCTGCAACGGGTATGGATCAGCACCCGATCAGCTTTGGAATTCGCTTCTTTGCTATCTGACGATTAGATTTTAACTTAAGGTTCAATTTGGTTGGCACACTTTCTGCTGTATTTGTAGCATGAGAAAGAGTAGAAGATTATTATTCGTTCTCCTGGCCGCTGCCGTCACCTTTTCCTCGTGTGCTAAAAAGCACTATGGCTGCCGGGATCACCATACATATGAGTATTGGTAAATTGACTAAATACATTGATGCTGCGCCTCGCCGGTGTGGCATCAATTGTATAATTAGGTAGTTCCTCATTTCCGCTCTTTGCACAGCCAAATAAGCATTCAAACACCTACCTTTGCAGCGTTTTTACAAATATTAATAATGTCTGAAATAAGACCCTTTTTGAGGCTAAGCGGCCTGGAGCCGCTGGTGGTGAGGCCGGAGAGTAATTTCCTGAATGTAGGTGAACGTACCAATGTTACCGGCTCAAAGAAATTTGCCCGCCTTATCCGCGAGAATAAGTATGAAGAAGCGCTGTCTGTAGCCCGCCAGCAGGTAGAGGGTGGCGCGCAGATACTGGATATAAACATGGACGATGCGCTGCTAGACGGTGTACAGGCCATGACCACGTTCGTGAACCTGCTGCAGGCAGAGCCCGATATCGCCCGTATCCCCATCATGCTCGATTCTTCAAAGTTCGCGATCATTGAAGCCGGGCTGAAATGCATACAGGGTAAGTGCATTGTTAACTCTATCTCCATGAAGGAAGGAGAAGAGAAATTTACAGAGCAGGCAGAAATATGCCGCAGTTACGGAGCATCTGTTATTGTAATGGCATTTGATGAAACCGGCCAGGCAGATACGCTGGAAAAGAAAGTAAATATCTCTGAGCGCGCGTATAAAATACTAACGGAGCAGGTAGGCTTCAATCCTCAGGACATTATTTTTGACCCGAACATTTTTGCAATTGCCACTGGCATAGAGGAGCACAACAATTACGGTGTGGACTTCATCGAGGCTACCCGCATCATAAAGCAAAGAATGCCGCTTACAAAAGTGAGTGGTGGTGTCAGCAACATATCTTTTTCATTCCGAGGCAATGATACCGTGCGTGAGGCAATGCATGCAGTCTTCCTCTACCACGCCATAAAGGCCGGTATGGATATGGGCATAGTAAATGCCGGTGCATTGGTAGTGTATGATGAGATCGAACCCAAACTTCGGGAACTGTGTGAAGATGTGATTCTTAACAGGAACCCTGACGCCACAGAGCGCCTGGTAACCTTTGCTGATACCGTAAAGGCTAAAGGCAAGGAAGAAAAAGTGGACGAAGCATGGCGCGGCAATGCCGTGGAAGAACGGCTGAAACATGCGCTTGTGAACGGTATTACAGACTTTATAGACGCAGACACTGAGGAAGCACGCCAGAAATACCCAAAACCGCTGGATGTAATAGAAGGGCCGCTGATGGACGGCATGAATGTGGTGGGCGACCTGTTTGGCAGCGGCAAAATGTTCCTGCCGCAGGTGGTAAAAAGCGCACGCGTCATGAAGAAAAGCGTGGCCTACCTTTTCCCCTTTATTGAGGCAGAAAAAGAAGAACGGCGCCTGGCACATATAAAAGCAGGAACAATAAACGAAGAATCTGCCGGTGCTGCTAAAATATTAATGGCCACCGTAAAAGGTGATGTGCATGATATAGGTAAGAACATAGTAGGCGTGGTACTGGGCTGCAACGGATATGATGTTATAGACATGGGCGTAATGGTGCCTGCCGATAAAATACTGGATGCCGCTCAAAAGGAGAATGTGGATATCATAGGCCTCAGCGGCCTTATCACACCCTCTCTGGATGAAATGGTACATGTGGCCAAAGAAATGAAGCGCCGCGGCATGATGCAGCCGCTGCTCATAGGCGGCGCCACCACCAGCCGCATGCACACTGCTGTTAAGATTGCCCCGCAATACGACAATGGCGTAGTGTATGTGCTTGATGCCAGCCGCAGTGTCACCACCGCAGGCAACCTGCTGAATAAAGAACAGAAGACAGCATTCCTCGAAAACATTAATAAAGAATACACCAAATTGCAGGAAGACTTTGAAAACAAAAAGTCAGCTAAGCAATACATATCATTTCAGCAGGCCCAGGCTAATGCAGCTAAGATAGACTGGGCAAACTACACGCCACCAAAGCCGGCAGAGTTGGGCACCAAAGTATTTGGCGACTATGATCTCAATGAGATACGCAGGTATATCGACTGGGGCCCATTCTTTATAGCCTGGGAGATGAGGGGTAAATTCCCTGATATCCTCAGCGATGCAACCGTAGGCGCAGAAGCAACAAAGCTATTCAACGATGCTAACGCACTTCTTGATAAAGTGATCTCCCAAAAATGGCTAACCGCTAAAGGCGTTATCGGCTTCTGGGAAGCACGTAAAATTGCGGCAGATACCATAGTAATAAAAGATACACATGGCAAAGACCTCGCGCACCTCGAGTCTCTGCGCCAGCAAATAAAGAAGGCTCCTGGCCAGCCTAGCTTCTCTTTGTCCGATTTCGTTCGGCCTTATGGCTTTAGCAACGATCACGAGGTAAAGGATTACATGGGCGCATTTGCTGTAAGCATACACGGCATAGAGCCGCACCTGCAGAAATTTATGGCCGATCATGATGACTACAACAAGATCATGCTCCAGGCCCTTGCCGACCGCCTTGCCGAGGCTTTCGCCGAGTTGCTGCACCTGCGTGTAAGAACAGAATTCTGGGGCTATGCAAAAGATGAGCAAATTGCTATACCCGATCTGATAAAGGAAGATTACCGCGGCATCCGCCCTGCGCCAGGCTACCCTGCCTGCCCTGACCATACGGAGAAATACAAATTGTTCGACCTGTTGAATGCCACGGAAACGGCAGGTATCACGCTTACTGAATCATTGGCCATGTATCCCGGCGCATCAGTTTGCGGCTGGTATTTCAGCCACCCTGATAGCCATTATTTTGGCATAGGCCACATAGAAAAAGACCAGCTTGCCGACTACACAAAACGCAAGGATATGAGCAGGGAAGAAATGGAACGCTGGCTATCACCGATATTAGATTAGTTGTTTAGATTTGTAACACAATCATATTAATAATGGAAACAAAGCATTTATCTTACTTCAAAGTAGAGAACTTTAAACGGTTTGACAGCCTTGAAGTAAATGATATAGGGCAGTTCAACTTGATTGTTGGAGATAACAATGTTGGTAAGACCACATTGCTGGAAGCTTTGTTATTTAATGAGCGAAATTATGATCAGTTTTTACTTAACTTGGAGTTCGCACTAGAAAACAGAGAATTAGCTACGGATAAAAGAATAAACTACGTTGAATCTTATTTAAGGAATAAAAACAAAAGTTTAAATTATACGTTCCAATTTACCAATAGCGATAGGAAAAATAATTTAACAGTAACAAAGAAAAACATTAACCAATTATCTGAGAAGGAGATAGGAAATGATATATTACTGCAACTCAAACTAAACAAATCAGTAAATATTGTACAAATTGACTTGGATGGTAAATCGAAAATAAAAGCAGTTACTTTATTTGATGAAAATAGCAATTCGGCATATTATCATTTCCCTTTGCTTGGCTCAAGGCTTTTGTACGATGAAGAAACATTTAATTTTACGCTAACTATCTCTGCAAGCAATTCAAAACTCGAAAGTTTTAAAAGTGACTTGCGATTTTTTCTTCCGGATATTATGTCAATAGAAGAAGGCACTTCTGCAATAAATGGAGACACTAATCTAATTATACGCGAAACCAATTCCGATAATCCTTTGCCTCTTGCTGCATATGGAGACGGATTTATAAAATTCTTTCGTTGTTTATTAAAAATGGAGCTTTCAACAAATAAGCGCCTAATGATAGACGAAATAGATGCAGGCATTCACCATAGCAGAATGAAGGGTTATTTGATACAAATACTACAAAGCGCTAAAAATAAAAACGTCCAAATCTTTGCGACTACACACTCTAAAGAGTGCCTTCAATATTATACAGAAGCCTTACAGGAACTCGGCTATGAAAATGACGGAAGAGTTATAAAGATAGCTAATACCAAAAGTGGCATTAAGGCTTACGCTTCACGGTTTGGCCAGTTTGAAAATTCTTTATCTGCTGAAAGTGAAATAAGATAGTTATGCAGGAATTCAGAATTTTCACGGAAGGTCCAGGCGATGTTAAGTTTATCAGCGACTATGTAGAAGAACATTTCGGCATTGCACTAAACAACAGCCATTTCGATGTTCTCAAATCCTGGTGCGGTTATAAAGAAGCAGACCAGATGAAAACTGAAATTTTGCAAAACCGCGACAATGGTAGAGAGACGATAATAATTCTGGATGCTGACAGTGACTTCATCACTAGACAATCCGAAGTATTGGCCGATTTTCTAAGCTACAACGTCCCTATTCATTTATTTCTATTTCCAAACAATGCGCAAACCGGCACTATCGAAAATCTGCTTTGTGAAATTGCGGTTGAACAAAGTATTCTTCGTTGCTTTGAGCAGTACGAAACCTGTATTGCAGGGCATGAGTCACCAGTTATAAAATCAAAGGTCTTTGCATACCTGGATGCAATCTTGCCATCAGTAAATAAAAGAAATAATAAAAATGATCTAATTCAGGAGGCTAACAGAAATTATCGAAATACGGCACACTGGAATCTACATCATGAATACCTGCAACCTTTGCATGGTTTTCTGTCACCGTTCTTTACAGAACCAACTTGATCTTCGTGAGCGAAATGCAACAACCCAATGTCGACCAACAAATAAAATCACAACAGCCAAAAGCCCTTAAGGTATTGGCTGAAGTGATATCGTATGTATTCCATCCTATCTTCATGCCGCTGGCTATGTCAGTAGTTTTGTGGAAGCTGGAGCCGTCAGTTTATGCACCATTTGTCGCAACTATAAAATTGTGGCTGGTCAGCATCGCCCTTTCTACTTTATTCCTCCCCTTGTTCACCATATTCCTCATGCGGCAACTGGATTTTCTCAGTAGCTACAAAATGCCAACCACCCGAGACCGCATCGGCCCGCTTTTGGCTATGATGATCCTGTATTTCTGGATAAGCCATGTGTTTAACAGTATCCAGGGGGTAATAGTTCCCCTAAGCCTTAAAGTGCTATTTCTGGGAAATTTCTGGGGGCTTATTGCTGTATTCATTGTAAACATCTTCACCAAGATAAGCATGCACACCGCAGTAGCTGGCGGCATGATAGGCATTATAATTGTGCTTATGATGACAAGCCCCGGCAACATGGTGATACCGCTATTTGTCGCCATCATCATTGCTGGCATCATGGGTACTGCCCGTATGATTCTTGGTGCGCACCAGCGCGGCGATATCTGGCTGGGTTATATTATTGGCATAGTAGTTCAGCTCGGTGCTTACATATACATGAGGTAACAAAGTTCTGGCTTTTCAGAAACACAATCAAAAGCGCAAAAAACTTGCAGCGGGGTTCAAACCGGTTGAACTTTAAATCTGCACTAATCCCCGTCATTGCGCGCCACGATGTTTAGCTTCGTGCGCTGGCCGTGACAAAGCAATCTTACGAACATCAATTTGGCAATCAGTGTGGTTTAAAAGCCTGGTCGCAAAACACCTTTGCAACCTTCAAAAGGCAATAAGGAACCAGCGTCTTTGCGAGGAATATTTCTATGCAGCGTATAGCCATTGAGGGGATTAGTTCACCCCAAAGTCTATCCGGTAATAAAATATCGGCAAAAAGCCCAATTGGTAAGTATAGTAAAATGGCTCTTTACCCGCTGTCTGCTGGTTTAGCCCGTAGCTATAAGTCGCAGCCAGGGTATTCTTGGTGTTAAAAATATTCACCAGGTCCAGCCCTATTTCGTGCGTCAGCCTGTTGCCGTTTATCCGCAGCCCCAGCTTCAGGTCGGTCCGGAAATACGGATTAAAGTGAAGCGTGTTCCGCTGGTTATCCACTACTATTGCTTCACCATATGCGTTAGATGCTGCTGTATCTATTGGCGAGTAAAGCTTACCGCCTATCATTGTTGCCTTCACGCCCGTTATGAGCGTGTTATACTTGCCTAGCTTCACCTCGTACCCACCCAGCACATTCACAGAGTAGTGCGTATTATAATCCGTATTACGGAATACCCCATCATTGCCCTTTGCCTTCGAGTCATAAACTGAGCCAGTAAGCAGGAAATAATATCCACGGTTGAACGATTTTTCAATCGTCAGCTCCAGCCCGTAATTATAACCCTTCCCTGTATTTTGCAGCTGCCCCGGAAAATCGCGGGAGTAGCCCGTACCCTGGTCAAGCGCAGAATAAGAAGAACCAGCCCTTGTTTCCACAGGCACATCAAAAAGATACTGGTAGTAGGCTTCAAGGCGGGCACCCAGGTTCTTACCCAGCGACCGGTCATAGCCAAGCACTATATGATGGCTGCGGGTGAACCCTACGTTGTAGTTAGGTTTCAGTGCCGGGTTAGCAGTATCTCTCGCAAAGAACTGGTACATTGGTATCATTTGGCTGTGCAAGCCGTAACCCAGGGTTACCACGTCATTGTCACTAAGTTGTGTTTTTGCCCCCACCCTTGGCTCTATAGATAGCGCCTTGTTGTGGGTCAGGTACTGACCATGTATCCCTGCTGTTATTGTTAGTATTTCCGCTGGTTTGTATTTATACTGTACATATGCCTGCGCCAGGTCTGTAGTACCCTTGTAGTTTTCACGGGTCTGCCAGTCCGTGCGCGTAGGTGGATATTGCCTGCTGCTGTCCAAATAATTTACTTTGTAGAAGTTGTTCACGATGCCAAACTTTATCGTTTGCCTTGAAGACAGTCTTTTGTTCAGATACCAGTGCGCGACCGCGGTCACCGTCTTAAAGTCATACCCTAGTATCGGCTTCAAAGGATAGATAGCGGCATTTGAAGCATCACGGAAAATATAATCATGATGCGCGTTTACATCACTTATCGTACCCGCGATAACGAGTTTCGTATAGGTATCAGGGTTTATCGTGTTGGCATAGGAAATACCACCTACCCCTGTGTTAGACGTAAAGTATTGGTTCCTGTCCGACTCGCCATACAGCTGTGGTGTATTCTCCTTCAGGTTATCCACCACAAGATTTATATTACTTAGACCACCAATACCAAACAGCGCCACAGTTGCATTTTTACTAACCGGGAAATTAAGCTTGAATGTAAGGTCCTGGTACTGCGGTATCGATGTCGTACCGATCTTAATATTGAGCCCCTGGAAAAGTTGGAGCGTAGAATAACGGTAGTCGATCAGGAACGACGATCCGCTCTTATAGTCTATAGGCCCTTCGGCGGCTACTTCTGTACCCAGCAGACCCAGCTGTGCGGTAAATTCATACCGGTCCTTATTACCGTTGCGCAGCCGCACGTCAAACACTCCTGCCACAGCATCACCATACTCTGCCGGAAAAGCGCCCATAAAGAAATCACTGTTTGCAAGTGTATGGCTATTGAGCATGCTTACCGGTCCTCCGCTGGTACCGGGTATAGAGAAGTGATTAGGGTTGGGTATATCCACCCCTTCCATACGCCACAGCACACCCTGCGGGCTGTTACCCCGTATGATGATATCATTCCTTGAATCGTCACCACCCTGCGTACCGGCAAAGTTTGATGCCATACGGGCCGGGTCCGACCTGCTCCCTGCATATCGCTCCGTCTCCTGCACATCAAATGTGCGGGTACTTACCAACGCCATATCGTTTATGTGATCGCGCTTGTGGGTCACCGTCACCGCATTCATCGTAGTCACAGACTCCTCCATCTCCACATCCACTACAGTCTCCTTGCCCGATGTTACCAATATGTCATTCAGGACAATTGTCTTATACCCCATATAAGTTATAGACATCGAGTGCTTACCCACGCGTACATTATCGATCTCGTAGTCGCCGCTCTTTTCCGTAGCAGCACCCACAGGTGGAGTAAAATCAGTTATCGCCACAATCACCCCCGCAAGCGGAGATTTAGATTCTTTATCCACCACACGCCCTTTTACCGTTTGCATACGCTGGGCAATGGACAATACAGGCAACAACACGAGCACAACAAGAATGGATCTGAACATAGCATTTTCGATTACGGGAAGTAAGATAAGAAAATCTAAAATTATATAATAGCGGCGCGCATAATCGGGAAAATCAGTAGCTTTAAAAATGAAACGCCTTATCCTGTTACTGGTATTTTTCTGCAGGGTATTTATAGCCCCCGCACAGCAGGGATGGGTGTATCATGGCAATTTCAATTTTGGCTGCAACTATGCACTCAACTACAGCAGGGGAAGCACAGCTTTCCCCGGGCTCAAGCTCTTTTGCGGCTTTTCTGCCAACGCTGTTTATAAAGGCCACTTCATTCTCAATTACGGCCCGTCATTATCCTTTTACACAAAATCCATAGGCGCTAACCTCAACCCGCTTATTTCCGACCTGCAGATAGACCTCGTTAACTCTATCTCTTTCGGTGCCGGAGCCAACGACTTACCGTACTTTAAGTTCTTCCGTACCCTGGATAATGCTTCGTATTATAATGTACTGCTCAATAAAGATTATGCATTCCTGCTCACCAGCAACTTTATCCTCAATAATCATAAACGCAACCAGGTAAACGGCTCCATAGCATTGTCCTTTCCCCAGTTCACGCTCAACTATTACAACGATGGTGGCGCACCCTTTTACCGCATACCCATTGCCGACAACCTCGATCGGTATTGGACAGGCGGTTTCGCTGTCTTCGTTCACAACAAGAGCGACTACAAGCTCGCCTACAACAGCGTAGAGCTCAGCTTCGACCAGTTCACCGGCTACAGTCCCTTGCTTTTCGAAGCCTGCAATATGCTGGGCATCTACATCCCCAATTACAACCTGCAATACGATGAAGATACCCATGGCCCCAAACCTACCAACTACAATACCTCCATGTACAGCCTTAAAGTATACCTCATGCGCGGCTACAGCATAGACATAGGCGCTATGGGCTCACTCAAGGATGTCTCTACAAGAAAAAAGAAAGAGATCTATTACAGCCTGCAGGACATTATCCACATTAAGGGAGGCTTCTCGCTTCACCCTAATAACGATAATCAGCACTTCTTCATTGGCGGCACTTACAACAACTTTACAGATGTCAACATTAAATAAAATATTGCTTCTGTTCATAGTGGCCGGCACCTTGTTTGGGTGCTCACCGCGCAATATTGCTTTCAGCACCAACAATTTCTCTAACCCTTCATTTTACCAGGCACTTCCTGCCATCCTCAATAAAGATGTGCATCCGGATTCCGTTATCATCTACGAAACCACCTTCGAGGAAAAACCTTATGAAGGTTACTATGTTATAGACTACTCCGAAGTCAACTCTAAGAACGATAACAACATCCTGCACTACAAGCGTTTCAAAGGGTATTATCAGAAGCTATACCTGCTAAAACTGGTCACTCATCCCCGCGACTCCATCACCATCTACTTCTCGCTCAAGTACAACATTTTCGACCAGTGCATCGGGTTCGGCCCCACCTACATCGGCACTATGGATGAGAGTAAGAAACTCGTATTCTTCAATGGCGAAATGTATACCCGCAACAAGAAAAACAACTACAGCCTTAAAAAAAGCCGCCTGCCACTTGCCCTGTATATGAACGCCGAAACAATGATACCCGGTCGCTATATCAATATAGACAAGATGATTGTAGAAAAGTCTTTTGAGCTTGGCAATAATGTAGTTATAGATATACCACGTATATTTCATGATTCTGCCGCCCTTAAGTTTGAATATATTGACACAAGGTCAATAAAATAACCCCCCTAATAAAACAAACACCATGAATGAACTGATCCGCGCCTTTGTACTTCTCTTTGCGGTCATTGACCCCTTAGGCACCCTGCCCGTATTCCTGTCCGTTACAAAAAATTTTGACACCGCCAAAAGCAGGAAAGTGGCCGTTTTCGCTATCCTGCTTGCTGCCGCCATTTTACTTTTCTTTATTGTTGTCGGCCAGGTACTCATCGAGCATATGGAGATCTCACTGGCTGCATTCAAAGTGTCTGGAGGTCTTATCCTGCTCCTGTTTGCATTAACCATGGTCTTTCGCAATTCGGTGCATGGCGGCGAGGTGGAGGAGTCAGACTATAGGCACGTAGCTGTTTTCCCCATGGCCATACCCTCTATTGCATCGCCGAGTGCAATACTCGCAGTGGTGCTGCTTACCGACAATAACCTGTACACCTTTGGACACCAGGCACTCATCACCGTTATTGTCTTTGGCATTCTTGCTATCACGCTTGGCCTGCTCATGGCTGCCGACCGCGTACAACGAGCCATCGGCACCACAGGCATTACTGTCATCACCAAGATCATGGGCCTGCTGTTATGCAGCCTTGCTATGGAAAGCATCCTGTCCGGCATCAAAACATACTTTACTTTAGGTTGATAGGATGAATGTTTAGTCTGAGCTTCTCCTGTCGGTATATGCCCTGTATTTGTCGCTTTAGTCCCGCTGAGTAAAGCACCTAAAAACTACATTTGTGCTTTAAAAGCACTTTCAATGAAACCTGCCACAGTAGATCAGTATATAGCCGCTCAGCCTGCCGAAGTAGCACAGATGCTTGAGCAGTTAAGGAGCATCATTAGATCTGTAGTTCCGGAAGACACAGAAGAAATCATCAGCTACATGGTGCCGTCTTACAAGTATCACGGCATGCTTGTAGGCTTTGGCGCCCGCAAGAGTGGCTGCAGCTTCTATGCCATGAGCAATACCATTCTATACGAATTTGAGAAAGAGTTGCAGGGACTTACTTATAACGTCTCTACCCTTCACTTCGACCTGGGCAAAAAATTGCCGGTCACGCTCATTAAAAAAATAACAAAGCAGCGCATAAAATACAACAAGGAAAAAGCCATCTTAAAACAACAACTAAAAAACAATAAACTAAAAAAATAGCACCATGCAAAAGATCACACCTTTCCTTTGGTTCAATGACAATGCGGAAGAAGCCGCCGCGTTCTACACCTCTATTTTCAATAATTCAGGTACTTGTGAGGCAGCTCGCTACTCCGATGTTGGCCCCGGCCCCAAGGGTTCTGTAATGGTGGTCCCGTTCACAATTCAGGGCCAGGAATTTATCGCGCTCAATGGAGGCCCTATTTTCAAGTTTAACGAAGCAATCTCCTTCGTGGTAAGCTGCAACTCACAGGAGGAGGTAGACTACTACTGGAACGCCCTTACAGAGGGTGGAGCAGAAAGTATGTGTGGCTGGCTCAAAGATAAGTTTGGCGTTTCATGGCAAATAGTACCCGCAATGCTTCCAAAAGTAATGACAGGGCCCGATGCGGCAGGCTCGAAAAGAGCTATGGAAGCCATGATGAAAATGAAAAAGCTGGACATCGCCACACTACAGAACGCATATGATGGCAAGTAGTTAGTTATCTTTGCTCCCCAATGGCCACTACGCCCACAACGGCAGAAGACGTAACGATTGAGTCCCCTGAAAATGACGGGCCCAATCGTTATTTTATTATTAATAAACCATACAATATGGTATCGCAGTTCGTTAGCCCGGACCGCGTGCGCCTGCTCGGCGCTATTGACTTCAAATTCCCGAAAGGCATTCACGCCATCGGCAGGCTCGACAGCAATTCAGAAGGCCTGCTGATACTCACCACTAACAAGCGGGTCACCAAGCTGCTTTTCGAAAGCAAGATACCCCACAAGCGCACCTACCTGCTCAAGGTAAGGCACCCCATGATTCAGGAAACTGTTCAGCGCCTGAGAGACGGCGTAGAAATACGAATCTCCGATAATGTACTGTGGAAAACAACACCCTGCGAGGTGGAGATCGTAGATAAGCCGGAAGGCCTGTTCTCTTATCCCCGCGACCGGCAGGATTATGTAGCGCATACCTGGCTCACCATCACGCTTACCGAGGGTAAGTTCCACCAGGTCCGTAAGATGACAGAGGCAGTAAGGCATCGCTGCATACGCCTCATCCGCATCTCTATAGAAGACCTTTTACTTGGCGATCTCCAGCCGGGCTGCGTGCAGGAATTCGAAGAAGAGCGATTCTTTGAACTATTGAAGATTACCAACTGGCGCAAGTAACTATTGCATCACACATCGCCCATATTCAACTTTATACCACACCGCATTTCCTCAATGAATTTAAACGAATTAAAAGAACATTTCGCAGCCGATACTGCCTTCGACAGTCTCTATCCTATTCACATTCAAAAGCTCTCCGCAATACACTGGACGCCGCTGCACGTTGCGCTCACAGCAGCCCGTTTCCTGGCACCCAATAAAAAAGCACATGTGCTGGACATAGGCGCCGGAGTAGGTAAGTTCTGTATCACCGCCGGCATGTTTACCAAGGGTAAATTCACAGGCATCGAACAAAGAAAAAATTTCGTCCAGGCAGGCAATAAGGTCATCAGGCAAATGGGCCTTACAAACGTAGAACTGTTACACGGCAACTTTACCGACCTCGACCCTACCCAATACACCGGCATCTATTTCTACAATTCATTTCACGAAAACATAGTGCTCGAAGACTCCCTCGATGAGAGAGTAGAAAGGTCATCTGAACTATACGATCACTACACCACTCATTTGCTGTATCAGCTCAACAGTATGCCCGTTGGCACACGTCTCGCCACCTACTGGCTGTCCATAACAGAGATACCCGGCAGCTACAGGATGACAGAGCAGCACTACGGCAGCCACTTGAAACTGTGGATAAAAGAGAGATAATCAAACAGCAACTAATTTATAATTTCCCCGTTGCTATTGTCCAGCCTTTCCCGCCATTTTTGCACGTCCTCCGGCTTTTGCCTCGCCCACTCTGTTACTTCCCCTGTTATCTTTAAAGGCGCTTCGGTACGGTAAGAACGCGTCGGATTACCCGGAAATTTTTTATTCGTTACGTTTGGGTCATTTTCGAATGCTCCGGTAGGCCCCACTATATATACTCTTTCTTTGGCATTCCCTTTCGCCAGGGCCGCAGCAAGCCCCGCACCATTCACCTGCGCCGTAAAATAAATATGGTTCATCTGCAGGCCTTGTTTATAGTTGGAATTATGCCCGGCGATCAGCAGGTCACCCACCTGCATATCTGCCCTCGTGCCATGATAAAAAGGCCCCTTGTCAGATGGGTTGCCGGAGCAGGAGCTCGCCGATTCATAGTTCTCTTGTGCTTTGGCAAGGTCGCCCATATCCTCATAGCATTTTGCAATGCTTGTGTATAGCAAGGCAAATGCCGCGTTCACAGCATCGCTGTTTATGATTCGCGCCAGCTGCAGAGCTGTTTCGTACCATCTTAATTTTTCACCAGCATTTGTTTGCTGCCTTGCAACATGATACGCAGCAATAACTTTTTCAAAATCATTAGCTGCGTCATTCCACGCCTGTTGAAATAGCGCAATGGCTTCTTCTGCCTTGCCATTCTCCTCCATATCCATTCCTTGCATACAGAGTTTCACAATCGCATTCCGCGGATCAAATTCCATCTTCATAGTCGGCTTCTATTCTTAATTACTGCTATTATTTGGTGCCGCACCATCGCAAACTTCATTCTCGCATCAAGACCAGGGTTGCGGGCGAGCAGCACGAACCCTGCTCATGCGGTACTGCAAAGATAGGCTCAAAGCACTCTCCTGGAAAAGACAGTAACAGTAAATAAATTCACACATATCTTTATACCACACCCGTGCTCTGCTGATAAAAAAGATGAGCTGAGAAGATTAACTGCAATCATCCGGATATGGAAAATACAACAAATTCAAATCTTGTTCCCATCTTTCAATTTCTATCGGTTGTGCTTACAGGCCTTGTGGCGGGCCTACTGTATGGCTATGATTGTTCCGTTATCAAAGGCCTTGGAAACCTGGAAAATGAAAGCTATCTGAAGGCTTTCCAATCGATAAATAAAGCGATACAAAATCCATATTTCTTTACAAGCTTTATGGGTTGCCTGCTTGTGTTGCCGGTAACATGTTGGCTGAGCTATAAAACTAACCAACCAACGTTTCATCTTTCCCTCGCAGCCGCCTTGGTCTACCTTATTGGTGTATTTGGCGTCACGCTTTTTTGCAACGTGCCCCTTAATCAGCAATTAGAGCATTTCAATATATCTGCCGCACCCGAAACTCAAATAGCAGCAATGAGAAGGGCTTTCGAACACTCCTGGAACAAGTATCATACCATACGTACAATCGCTGCTATCATCGCTTTTAGTTTGCTGATCCTTTCCTTGCTAAAACGGGACAACAGCTTGCACCCATAAAGCACAGCGACCAACTCAGGCAAGGTAATATTCTCTTTCTCTCGAACGTTCCCCACATTGCTTACTATTCATTGTTTCGCAATTATTTGCCAACAGCTAGCATTCGAAAAACATCCCACCACCACATAGATAGCCCCAACTTTACCTTATAAAAGCTTTAACATTCCTGTTAAACCAGCAAAATGTTACAACAACTACCTTTTTATTATTCACTATAAGTCACTGAAATAACAACTATATCCACGGCACGGGAATATTTAGAATTCACCCGCATTTCCTGCGATATTGGTATTCAACAGCTGTTCATGTGCCGCTTGGCACAAAAATTTTTATTGGAGAAGTGTGGAAACAAATAAACGAACACTAAAATCCAATGTTATGAAACGACTAATTCTGATCTCAGCCTCTGCACTGCTGGCGTCTTCTGCTTTTGCACAGTCGCCATGCGTATCTGGCCAGGTGAACTTAAGTGCCAACCAGGTCACCATCACAAGTAGCGGTAACAAAAGCGTTACCAATGAAAAGCAATACATCTATTATACGCGCAGGCATCATAAGAAGCATGATCGCGAATACGCTGTAGCAGGCATCTCAGATAAATGGCCCTCACAACCTTTGCTGCTCAACGCAGACAAGAAAGTGGTAGCCCTGCCTGAAGCATACAATGTATCACTAAGCACACCGGGCAATGCAACCATTTGCCCTGATTCTGCAGCCAACGTATCTGCAACGCTCAATGTAGAAAGGATATCATCGTACACCGGCAACTATCCCGGTACTACGGAAAATCCTACCTACAAAAAAGTAAGCAAGCACCACTATAAAGTAGCTGCAAGAAAGTTGCGCAAAATTAAACGCAACGAAGAAAAAGTGGCGCGTAAAACTGGCCATGCAGTGGAGGCACATTCAAAACAAGCGTAAACGATCAGCACAAATCATCTAAAATCATTAAAAATTACAGCTATGAAACGACTCATTTTAATATGAGCATCCTTAATGATTGCCGCATCCACTTTTGCACAGTCTGATGCTAACTCGGTTTATTCTTTTGATAATGCAGGCCAGCCAAAGGTGATCCGCAAATTAGGCGCAGCACCTGAGTTTCCTTTCCTTCGAAATTTATCTACTCCTGCACAGGTATATGCAGCCATAAAAAAGCAGGAAAGGCAAAACACTGTGGCCAGCCGTAAGCTTGATGATCTGCTCATGCAGCTCGGATATGCCAATGGTATAAAAGACCTTAAACAGTCTGATATCTCTGCCGACTATGTAAAGCCTGGTACTGAAGGCAACATGGGCAGCAGGGGCTATACTTACAATTACGCACGCCTCGAAGGTGGTAGCTCAGAATTCAAAGCCTGGAAAATAGCGGCTAACAAGAGCGGCAATAATAATGCTCCCCTTTACCTGATGGCAAAATGCGGCAACGCATTTTGTTCAAAAACAGCAAAGCGCACAGCTTGTGTAAATCTGCCCGTAAACATTACGCCGGATCTGAAGCAGGTTAACCTCCCCGGTAGTGGTGCTGTCGTTGCTGAAAAGAACGAAACCTTCGTTTATTACAGCCGTAAACACCACAAGAAGCGCGAAGTTGCCAGCAATATACCCGGCATCTCAGGTAAATACATTTCTGGTCTTGTAAAAATTGACGCTGAAAAAGACGTGAACGTAATGCCCCAGACCTATACCGTTTCACTGAACAATCAGCAGAACAAAATGGTTACCGCCTGTGCCGATTCAGGTGCGCTGAATCTTACTGCCGGTATCAACGTAGAGAAGTCATCGTCCTATACCGGTAACTATCCTAACCAGGATAACAAGAACTATAAAAAAGTATCTAAGCATACCTATAAAATGGTTTCCAGGAGAATGCGTAGGATAGAGCGCAAAGAAAACAAGATAGCCCGCAAAACAGGAGTAGCCGTAGATGTAAGCACCAACAAGCAAGCTTAAAGACTATCCGTTTCGGCTAATTAATAAGCCAGGTATGCCGGGGAAAATACAGCAATGTATTTCCCCGGTTTTTATTTGATGGAATCAGCCATGCAACCGATTTATACCGATTGGATTTTTAAAATTGGCATTGTGATTAGCGTCAGTACGGCTTCCTGCCGTCAGACGCGTTAAGGGAATCGTGCTTATTTTTAATGTTCATTTGGTATTAATGCAATCTTGAATAATTACAAGGAACAAAGCGAGAAAGAAACCCACAATACCCGTATAAGCAATACGTCTTGGCTCGCTTCAAATCGCTCCGTAAATTTGTGCCGGAATTGACCATTTCTACTTATGCGACCACCCGTCAATGCGAGCCCCATAGCTTAGCCTTGCGGGGTAGAATGGGGCAAAGCAATCTTACAATACCATTGAAACCGCAAGGGAGTTGAGAAACCACGATTACCGCATTTCCCATAATTCTTAAGCTCCATAGATCACGGTTCACACTGTGTAACAACGGGGTAAGAATGGGGTAAAATGGGAAATTTTACAAATCTCTAATATCAACACCTAAAGCACTCGAAATGAAACAATTGGCTGTAGCACAGGTAAAACAAAATGCCCCATATCGTCGTTTTTTATATTCCCTAAGAAATGGGGCATTTTGAAAAAGGAACTAAAAAATAGCACAGCAAAAACCGGAAGAGATACAACAATTTCAGTGGTTTGCGGCAACCGGAAATTTCCCCGCAAAAACCCGCAATTTCCAACACATAAATCACTAACAATCAATCACAACATGTGCAAATTCAGTTTTCTCAACCCACCCGCAACTTTAGACACCTCATAGGAGAATGCGCCTTTACAAGAAATCTTTTCCGTGGCTTATTTAATGTCTGCTGTGGTACAACGGGTAGAACATCTACATGAAGTTGACGTTTCTTCGCAATTTGTAAACTATGACTAAAAGACCGTTTTCTAGAAAAGCAAAAACCCCTTTCCAAAAGGAAAGAGGTTTAGTTTCTGTTACTTGTAAGCTTAGGCTACAACGCCGTCTTCTTTGGCCTTGTAGTGTTTTACCTGATCCAGCGCATCTGGCACTACGTCGCTGGTGATAACGATGAAGCTGTCCTTTACTGCATTCTTAAATGCGTAGTCTATTGCTTCACTTTCTTTCTTTATCACCACTATTTTTTTGTTCTTGTCTACGTTGTGTATGCCCAGGGTCATCAGGTCTATGATCTCCTGTTCGGTTCGGCCACGCAGGTTCTTGTCCTGGCGTATAATGATCTCGTCAAACACTTTCGCAGCAGCCTCGCCCAGCGATATGATGTCTTCATCTCTGCGGTCACCCACACCGGCTATGATGCCCACTTTTACAGATGCATCTACAGACTTTACAAATTTGCCTATAGCCATAATGCCATGCGTATTATGCGCATAGTCTATCATCACTGAGTAATTGCGGAAGTGGAACAGGTTCATGCGGCCCGGCGTAAGCGCAGGTGACGGCACAAATGTCTGCAGGCCCAGGCGTATATCTTCTATCTTGAAGTCCTGTACATATACAGCCAGCACGCCTGCCAGCACATTGGCAATATTGAACTCTGCCATACCCGAAAAGGTAAGTGGAATATTGGTTACTTTCTCCACCCTTATCTTCCAGGTGCCTTTCTGTATGGTCACATATCCGTTCTCATAAATGGCCGCAATACCGCCCTTTGAGCAATGGCGTTTTATGCGGGCACTGTCTTCCCTTAGCGAGAAGTAGGCCACTTTACAATCAAGGTCTTTGTGCATGTCATACACCAGGTCATCATCGGCATTCAGTATAGCATATCCGTGCTTGAAAACGGTATGCGCAGCTACAGCTTTTACTTTTGCCAGTTTGTCCAGGGTGTCTATGCCACCAAGTCCCATATGGTCCTCGGCTACATTGGTCACAACAGCTACATCGCAATTATGGAAACCAAGCCCTGCGCGCAGTATGCCGCCACGGGCGCACTCCAGCACGGCATAGTTCACCGTAGGGTCGCGCAGCACAAACTCTGCCGATACCGGGCCGGTGCAGTCGCCCTTCATCATCATCTGGTTTTGTATGTACACACCGTCCGTTGTCGTGTAGCCCACCTTATAGCCCATCTGCTTTACTATGTGCGCTATAAGCCTTGTAGTGGTAGTTTTACCATTGGTACCAGATACAGCTATAATAGGTATGCGGGCCGATGAGCCGGGAGGATATAGCATATCTATTACAGGTTCGGCCACATTGCGCGCCAGGCCTTCAGTTGGGTCCAGGTGCATGCGGAAACCCGGTGCGGCATTCACCTCCAGCACAGCCCCGCCATTGTCTGCTATAGGCGTAGAGAGGTCAGAGGCCATAATATCTATACCACAGATATTGAGGCCTATAATGCGGGCAATGCGCTCGCACATAAACACATTGGTAGGGTGCACAAAGTCGGTCACATCGGTGGCTGTGCCGCCGGTGCTTAAGTTCGCGGTTGGCTTCAGCCACAGTTCTTCCTTGTTCTTAAGCACTGTATCCAGCGTATATTCTTTCTTGGCCAGCATGTCCATAGTAAAGGCATCTACCTTTATGGCGGTAAGCACTTTTTCATGTCCATAGCCCCTGCGTGGGTCACTGTTCACTATATCTATCAGCTGCTGCACGGTATGAACACCATCGCCTGTCACAGCGGCCGGTGTACGCAGCGCAGCCGCTACAAACTTATAGTTGATGACCAGCACACGGAAGTCGCGCCCGGTTATGAATTTCTCACAAATCACAGCGCGGCCGTAACCCTTGGCAGCAGCAAGCCCCCCTACCGCGTCCTCCCATGTGCGAATGTTGGTAGTAGCACCCTTGCCATGGTTGCCATTCACTGGCTTGGTAACTATCGGGTAACCTATTTTGTCTATGGCGTTCTTAAGATCATCTTCATCATAAATGATGCGGCCACGTGGCACGGGTATCTCTGAGGCTTCAAGCAGGTTTTTGGTCTCTTCCTTATCACACGCTATCTCCACCGCTATGCTACTGGTAGTGCTGGCCACCGTAGCCTGCACACGGCACTGATTGATGCCGTAACCTAACTGCACAAGTGAATGCCTGTTGAGCCTTATGTAGGGTATCTTTCTTTTTATTGCTTCTTCTACTATGGATCCGGTGCTGGGGCCAAGTCGCTCATCTTCACGTATCTCGCGCAGGTTCTGTATGTCGGCCTCCAGGTCGTAAGGGTCGCCATCTGCAAGCGCTTGAGCCATTTTCACGGCAGCCTTTGCAGTGTATACGCCGGCCTTTGCTTCCTGGTACGAAAACACCACATGGTAAATGCCCGGATCCTTGGTCTCGCGGGTGCGGCCAAAGCCGGTATCCATGCCGGCAAGCGTCTGCAGTTCCAGGGCTATGTGCTCAATTACATGGCCCATCCAGGTGCCTTCTTTTATGCGCTCAAAGAAACCACCAGGCACCCCTTCTGAGCAGCGATGTTCATACAGCGATGGCATGAATGCCGATATGCGCTCAAGAAAGCCCGGTATTTTGTCAGTGGGTTTTTGCTCCATGTCCTCAAGGTCCAGCAGCATTACAATAAGTTTATGCCTGTTCACTGACCAATAGTTAGGTCCGGCCATTGTTTTTATTTCAAGTATCTTCATACCCAGCGATATTTTAGCTTATCAAGGTACTGATTTTCAGATACAATCAATGGCTGTAAAGAAAAATGTTCACCGAAGAAAGTTTTAGGATTTTTCTAAGCTTGATCTTTCCAATGGGCCAAAGTTGGCGCAGAAATTGCTTGTATAGTATTTGTTCGTTTTATAGGAGAGAAGGTTAGGCACGCACCTCTTTGGCAGGAATGTATTAGTTTTGCTGTTTTATTTTTTACCAAACTTTCATAGCAAGTGACATATCCCCTCGGGCATTTAGTAGCAGTTGGTGGCGCAGAAGATAAAGGAACAGACCTTGAGAAGGGTATTTTACAACGAAACCGACTCAATTTCTTTGAGCTAGGTATCCTTAAAACCATCGTGAGCCTTATAGGTGCCGACGGCCCGTCTGTAGAAGTTATTACTACTGCTTCGTCTATTCCTGACGAAGTGGCGCAAAACTACATGGATGCGTTTAAGAAGCTGGGCTGCCTTAACGTGGGGCATATGCGTATTCGCAACCGTGAAGACGCCTCGCTTCCTGAATACACTGAGCGGTTAAAGGCTTGTAACTGTATCATGTTCTCGGGCGGTAATCAACTACGGCTGTCCTCTATTTTTGGCGGTACCACTTTCCTTGATGTGCTGAAGCAGCGCTACGAGGAAGGGAATTTCCTGATAGCTGGTACGAGTGCCGGGGCAATGGCGATGAGCAATACCATGATCTATGAAGGTAATGCGGCACTGGCCCACCTCAAGGGCGAAGTGAAGATAACTACAGGGCTGGGGCTGATACAAAATGTGATCATTGATACCCATTTTGATCAGCGCGGCAGGTTTAACCGTCTGGCGCAGGCGGTAGCCGCACAGCCTGGGGCAATAGGTATAGGCCTTGGCGAGGATACAGGTATGATCGTAACCGAGGGGCGTGAGCTCAAGGCTATTGGCTCGGGCAGTGTAGTAATTATAGACGGCAGAAAAATAGAGCACAACAATATTGCAGATATTGAATTCGGCATGCCTATATCGGTAGAGAACATAATTGTCCACATCATGTCGAAGGGTGACATGTATAACCTGGAGACAAGGAAATTCATGGGCACGGAAATAGTCATGAATGAGCCGTAACAACCAGAATAACTTATTCTTACGATGAAAGGCCGTAGAGGCCTAAATACACGAGTTGCTACTAGGCCTCTATTGTTTTATATATCAGCACCTCATTTCTGCCATTGTTGCTCTTGCAGGCGCGGTACATGCCTTCGCTGTTGAAGGGCATTTCGATATTTCCCGATTTGTCTATAGCAATGAGGCCACCTTCGCCACCAATCTTTACCAGTTTGTCGTAAACTACCACATCGCATGCCTCTTTAAGCGATAAGCCTTTATACTCCATTAAGCAGGAAATATCATAAGCAACCACGCAACGCAGAAATAGCTCGCCATGACCGGTGCAGGAAATCGCACAAGTGTTGTTATTGGCGTAAGTGCCGGCACCAGGCACTGGGCTGTCTCCTATCCGCCCAAATTTTTTGTTGGTCATACCACCTGTACTTGTTGATGCGGCCAGGTTGCCATGCTGGTCAAGAGCTACGGCACCAACAGTGCCAAACTTTTTCTCCGAATGGTCCAGTTGCACACGGTCTTCCTTAAGTGCGTCCTGCCATTGCTGGTATCGTTGCTCGGTGTAGAAGTAGGCATCGTTCTCGAAGTCTAGGCTCTGTAGTTTAGCGAATTGCTCTGCCCCCGCCCCGCATAGAATAACGTGGGGGCTTTTGTCCATAATCGCCCTTGCCAGTTTCACTGGGTTTTTTATGTGGCTTATGCCGCAGGCTGCACCCGCTTCAAGCCCTTTGCCATACATGATGGATGCGTCCATTTCGTGGCCGCCGACATTATTGAAAACAGCCCCTTTGCCTGCATTAAACAGGGGGAAGTCTTCCAGCTTCACCACCGCGGCCTCTACGGCATCAAGGCTGCTGCCGCCAGCTTCCAGTATTTTGTACCCCGTATCGAGCGCATCCTGCAGTCCTGCCTCATATTGAGCCTGCAGATCAGGCGTCATCGTACTGCGCAGTATGGTGCCTGCGCCACCATGTATTGCTATAGATATTTTATTGGCCATTTGAGTGTAAAGGAATGAATAAAATTGGGGATTTGGCAAATTGATTGTTACTCGTTTATGCCTTATCTTTAATAGACTAAAGTTTATCATTATGAGTACTGAAAAGGCGATTTTGGCAGGTGGGTGTTTCTGGGGAGTGGAAGAGCTGATACGGCATCGGCCGGGAGTTAGTGATACGGTTGTAGGCTATACCGGCGGTGACGTGCCTAACGCCACGTACCTTAATCATGGCACCCATGCAGAGGGGATACAGGTGACTTTTGATCCTGATATTTTAAGTTACCGTAAACTGCTCGAGTATTTCTTCCTGATACATGATCCTACCACGCGAAACAGGCAGGGTAACGATAGGGGCACTTCCTACCGGTCTGCCATTTTCTACAACAGCGAAAGCCAGCGTGATACGGCAAATACCCTGATAGCCGAAATGGATGCCTCGGGTAAGTGGCCAGGAAAAGTAGTGACAGAAGTAGTGCCTGCTGCAGACTTCTGGGATGCAGAAGCAGAGCACCAGGATTACCTAAAGAAGCACCCTGGCGGGTATACTTGTCACTTTGAGCGGCCAAACTGGAAACTCTAGGGATATTTTACCACCATAATTCATAAGTTCGACATTGAGTATAATACGTGCAGAAAAACAATAGCAAATAATTATTGGCTACTAACCATAGTAGTTAATTCGACATCCGGGTTATTACCTTTACTCCTTAATTTTTTTGTTGAAAGGATAGCTGCAACAGCAATAAAAATACGAGAAGGATTTCATAGTGATAGGTTTATAGGGGCTGGCTTGTTCTCAAGCTGGCTTTTTATTGAGGGCATAGTGATTGTAATTGGTAATAATAAAGCGAAGTCCAGATGACTGAAACATAGAGGTTTCCCGAGGGCACTATTGCTATTTGCCAGCACCGGGTAAGGCGTGTAGAAATAGTCACCGGGAACGAATAACTAACTCCAGATACATTTTTTGTAAGCGGCGTGCCCGTAGCTGTCTCGCGGTCAAGCCCTGCAGCGCCATAGGTATATTTATTCAGTCTGGGAGCACAATATTTGCTTTTCAAATCTCAGGCTGCTATGACAATAGATTTCATGTCATTAAGCATTTGCAATATCACTCGTTCTTCACCTTTTAACTCCCCAGTCGCTTCAGAATTCAAGAGGTCGAAAACTGAAAAATATTTTTCAATGTTTTTATTCGAATAGTGCTCCAGGATCATAGGATGCACATAGTACTTACGGCATACATTGCGGGTGTTACCCAGCTACCCTGCCGCGAAATCCAGGACATCAACAATGTTCTTTTTTGTGCCACTTATTGTATCGCAACACCCCATTTGCCTGAATGCCTGGAAGGCGTAGGTAGTGCCAGCCCATGTCCGAAAATCCTTGGACGTGAAATGCGCACCGG
The DNA here is from genome assembly GCA_947446645.1 of Chitinophagaceae bacterium. Lineage (GTDB taxonomy): Bacteria > Bacteroidota > Bacteroidia > Chitinophagales > Chitinophagaceae > Nemorincola. Next base: position 48,987 of record CANFHA010000015.1, read on the forward strand.
ATATGCTTTTTATGTAATCGTTGACCATACCTGAATCAATTGGTTTACGCTGTCCTGCATCATCATAATACTGAAACAATTCCTGCCCGGGTATATCCCGGCACCGTGATACTATGCTTGCAAGGCGCTTGCTTCGCAGGCTTATATCGTGGTACACACCTTTCTTTCCTTTAAACAAAAAGTTGATTTCGTCACCGGCAATTTTTACATGTTTGTCTTTCATGGTGGTGAGTCCGAATGAGCCGTAAAGTTTTTCGTATTCATTACTTCCTATGCGGATACAGGTACACTGCATAAGAGACACGATGGTTGCCAATACTTTGTTCAAGGGCAGGCCAGGCAAAGCCATGTCTCGGTTTATACGCCGTTTTATTGCCGGTAGCGCTATCCCGAAATCCAGCAAGTGAGAAAATTTAGTAAGATTACGTAAGCTGTTCCACGAAGAGTGGTATCGATATTGCTTCCTGTTTTTTGTATCCAGCCCTGTAGCCTGCAAATGGCCGTTGGCGTGTCTGCAGATCCATACATTCTTCCATGCGGGAGGAATGACGAGGCTTTTGATTCTTGCCAAGGTATTAGCATCTGTTATCAACTTGCCATTTAAAAGGTATTGAAACGAGCCTCCTTTGCTTATGCGAGCGATTCCCGGCTCCGTATCATATACATATTTGAGACTGGCTGCCGCGGCAGTTTCTGCGTTGTCGGTGGTCAACTTTCTTAGCCGGCTTGTTCTTATTGATATCTGCTTAGCTGTGCTCATATAATTTCGATTACACCATGCAATATAAAATTGTGCCGTGCGCCACTAGCCTACGACTATTTACTTACCATTCTTTTAACGCATCTGGGAATGATTTTTACAACCTTGACCCGAGAATGATTTTGTGAACCTAAACAGAACGGATATGAAAAAGATGATGATAGCGCTTGCAATACTGGGATTCACCTGGTCAGGCGCACAGGCACAAACCAACAGATGTCTATGCCCACAGGCAAAAAAGGCTAAAGCGCATAAACTAGCACATGTGGCCCGGCCTCGTGTGAATACCGTCTCTTCTACACGTACTTATCAGGTATGCAGAGAAGAAGGTGGCTACTATACTTGCTGCCTGTATACAACAACTACTACTAAACCTGCGTTTGAAAAATCAGTAGCGTTGAAGTAGAACTTTTAACTCGAAAAAACAATTAAAATGAAAAAAGTAATAATGGCGCTGGCAATTGCCGCATGTGCGTACTCCGGCGCGGAAGCACAAGTTTGTAAGACACAGCCTGTTGTAAAGCATACAAGAAAACCAGTTTACAAAGAGCTGATACAAAAAGTAGCGGTACAGCAACCACAGCCCCTTCAGGAAACAAAGACTGTTTCGGAGTCTTGCAAAATGGTTCCTTACGATGTTTGTAAAATTAACGCTGACCGGAAGTCAGTAAGCTGTTTTAAAACCATGGATCCCGATTCAATACAACCGCTGAATACGGAGGAGGTTACCACTTATGGAGCTACAGGTAGCATGCCGGGAGAAGCCCCCAAACCGACGGTGGAGACTATAATAATAAAAGGGCCGAATAAAGGTGACTATTGCAAGAGAAACGATGCGAATAATGCCACAATCTGCTACCACAGCGGCGTGCATATGACGCGTGATGAAGAAGGCTATTATCACTATTAATAATCCCCCCAAAAGAAGATAAAATGGAAATGACCGCTCTCACCACGAGCGGCCATTGTTTTTAAGCCCATTATCTTGGTACCATTAATAATTAAGCCAGTGCCGGTAGTTGCGGACTTTCCTGTAATGCCCCATGTTGCGAAGCCCTCTCCAGTGATGGTTATCGCTGGTGCGGCTGGATCCAATGTGATGTGGTCGGCAGCCGCCCATTTTAAAGCCACCTGTTATACCAATGTTTGATGTTTTAATAAAGTTCTTGTCGTCACCACCAATAACAAGATTGGTCATACCCATCCAGTAACTAAGGCGCAGGAACCAATGCTTTCCTACACGATAGCCCGCATTTGCAGTAAGTCCGAAATCTTTGGTTTTGAGATAATCAGTTTCATAATAGCTTGTACTATTAATAAAACTGAGGTACGGTCCGGCACCAAAAAATGCGCGGCTGCTGCATTTGGTCCCTGACTGGTATTGTATAACCAGCGCAGCCGTAGTAGTGTTGAACGAAACCGGGGCTGTAGAACCATCTGTAAGGACGATATTGCAGCCATCGCCTTTATAAAACAGCCATGGCTCAAAATATACGTGGTCAGACATCGCGATCTCCCCCACAAGGCCGATCATTGCCATAGTTCTAAACTTAGTTTTCACCTGGTCTCCCTTTGCTTTTATTGCCAGGTTTGCGAGGGTAACTCCCCCTTCCATAGATATTTGAGCCTTTGCAGCAGGTGCAAGAAACAAGGCGAGCGCTAATGATAAAATAAAGGTTCTCATTTAGGTATATTTAATTTTACAGTCCTTAAAATTGAAAAGGAAAAGGTAGTGCAAAGAAAATACATTGTTTTTTAATTATGGGTAAATCTGCACAAAACAAGCAAAAAATATAGCCGATATTCATTATTTGGCCTAGTCTGATCTTCAAACAAACGCTTCGCGAGACTCAATTCAGCTATTCTGTCTTAGGCGAATACCGTATAACTTATTATTGTGTATGTTAACATAGCGGTTTATTAATTTGTTATCACATAATTTTGCTACCGGTATACAAGTCAATACTATAATATGAATTTAGAAACAGGTATGACTTCAGAAACGATGGAGGCCCAAATGAGGTCTGTGACAAATCATGTTTCCGCCTTGCTTGGGTATTGGGACAAAGACCTGGTATGCCGGTTTGCGAACAATACTTATTCAAACTGGTTTGGCAAAACACCCGGTGAGATGATCAATAAAATTACCATGGCGCAACTTGTTGGCGCGGAGGTATTTGATAAAATTTTACCAAATGTACAGGCCGCGCTGCGAGGGGAGCCACAAACTTTTGAGCGCGAAATCCCGTTTCAATCGCATGAAGGCATACGGTTTACACTAGCCAATTATATTCCTGACGTAGTAGATGGTAAGGTACTGGGGTTTTTTGTACACATAGCAGACATTAGCGGCATTAAGGTGCTGGAAAGGGAATTGCTCAAGTCGAATGAGACGATTAAGGAGCAAAATAAGCGACTGATAAATTTTGCTAATATAGTAACGCACAACCTTAAGTCTTATGCCAATAACTTTAAGCAGATATTAGAACTGCTGCTGCAGGCAGAATCAGAAGCTGAGAAAAATGAGATGCTTGCCTTCCTGAAAGATATATCTAAAGAATTCAGCCTCACGATAGATCACCTTACAGAGATTGCAGATACGCAGAATAACAGCAAACCGAGGTTGGAGCAAGTTAATCTCTATGAATATTTTCAACGTGCTGTTGAGACATTAAGTATTGAAATGCGGTCAACTAATGCTGTTGTACACAACAAAGTAGACCCGCAATTAACATTGGTATCAAATCCTGCTTACCTGGATAGTATTATCTTAAACCTGCTAAGCAACTCAATAAAATATCATCAGCCGGGCCGGCCAGCCATTATCGAACTGGATGCTTCAAAACAGGGCGACGAAGTGGCGATACTGGTAAGGGACAACGGACGCGGTATAGACCTGGAAAAGAACCGCGACTCGCTTTTTGGCATGTACAAAACCTTTCACGGCAATAAGGATGCGAAAGGTGTAGGCTTATTCCTGGTAAGGTCGCAGGTAGAAGCGCTTGGCGGGCGAATAGAGGTAGAGAGTGAAGTCAATACAGGGACGACTTTTACACTTATCTTCAAGCTATAGCGACTCAGTAAGCCGGTGTCCATTAATCTTTTAACGTACGTTGCCTTGTGATTTCCAGATAAGCCGCGACAGGTCGTTTGGGTCCGTAATAATATTCGCTTTATAATAGATCACATCATCCCATTTCTTCTGGTATGGATTCCAGGTTTCCAGCAGTGCGCTCCATTGGATATTTTTTTCAGGCGACAGGATAAAGGTTTTGCCGTAGGGACCGCAGATGTTCGCAAAAATGGAATGGTTGGGAAGCTTAATGAGATTGCTGCCTTTAGAAAACACGCTATAAGCAGAAAGGGTAGTTGCGGCAGGCAGTGTTACCTTTTCTCCGCCGGCCTGTTCGTATTGCTTTCTGGCGATCACGTCATCAAAGTTGCAAGTATACGCCCAAACTAGCTTGAGTGTATCCGCCGCGGTTTCAGGTTCGTCAAACATCAATATTTGCGGCAATTCACCTTTGTGACAGGTGTTATTATTGTAGAGGTACAGCTTTCCATCAGTAGTAAGCTTGCAACTGTGCTGCCCGCAAAAGGGCTGGCTCGTATTGCCGCTTTTTGTAAGCGTGGCTAACTTGCCATAAGCATCTGTTACGTTCCCTTCCGGATATTTTACTTTCAGGATGGTGCTTATGTTTTTGAATGACACATAAATAACCCTTTCTTTTTCGTCAAAGTAAAATGCATTTTCATGCACATCTTCTGTGCCCTGCGGTGCGAGCGGATCGTAGAGGTCTGATTTCAGAAATTCAGCGGGGACAGTTTTGAAATATTCGGCAGATCGCCAGCTCCAGACTATTTTCCCGGCCGGATCGTATTCAACTATGGTACCGAAAGCAGCAACGTTTTTTGATGAAGTATCTGCGGTCTTCAATTTTTCACCTGTGGCAGCTTTGTACTGAGGAACTTTCATTGTTATAAACTCATTTCCCAAAACCATATAGTTGCCGTTGCGGAGCCGTGTAAATTCGTGGTGATAGTGGGCCGATGTATCTTTTCCGTTTTTATCGTTGTCAGGCCCTTCCCACAGTAATTTGCCATTATAGTCAACCTCAAATATTTTCTGCCCCATAAGAAAGGTTATAGTGCCTTGTGGTGTTAACTTCAAATCCATTATCTTATTTTTATTACGGGCTAGCTTACCAGTGAGTGGTAAGTACCATAAGGGATTGCCATCCATGTTGTAAAGTGCAATCGAGCCATCCAGCAGCACATGTGCATCCTTATATGTTTCTGCAGCTTTCAGTACTACCAACCGTGTAACATTGGTGTCTACTTCATCCGCAATTGCCACGTTGAAATGGTGTAGTTTTCCTGTCGATATTTTGCCTTTGCTGCTACCGGCTGTCCGCCAGGTATATTCACGGCCAAATGAGGGGAGCTCTACAATGATTCTATTTTCGGAAGAGGGCAGTCTTTTGTAAATATTCTTCTGGAACGTACTATCCGCATTATAATTGCCCACAGCTACCTCCACCGTATAGACATTGACGCCCGCAATTGGAGGAAAAGAAAATCCTGCAAGCCTGTAGTTAAGTGAACTGTTTTCAGCCGGAAATATTTGTGCAGCTGCGTTGGTGCATTGCATCAGCAGGATAAAAAGCAAGTAAATTACTTGCTGTAATCGTTTAAGAGGATAAAACCGGGAAAATGCTTCGCTTATAAAACTACCTTTACTTATCATTACTGAGCCCGTATAGTTCTTCTTTTTCTTCTGCTGTAAGCACAATAGCCGGAGATAGCATGTTTTCCTCCAGGTGTTTCACTTTCGATGTGCCTGGTATCAACAATATGTTCGGAGAATGGTGGTAAAGCCAGCTAAGCGCTACCTGGTGTGGTTTTGCGTTATGTTTTGCCGCAATTTCATTCAGCTTTTCTTCTGACAAAATGTTTCCCGCATTTATAGGGTTCCAGGGTATGAATGCTATACCATGTTCGTTGCAGTATTGAAGTTCTCTTTCCCAGTGCCGGTCTACAATGCTGTATTTGTTTTGCAGGGATACGATTGGTACGAAGTCCTGTGCTTTTTCAATATCGGTGACACTGACTTCTGAGAGCCCAATGTGTTTTATCAGGCCTTCCCGCTGCGCCTGCTGTAAGAAACGCAGCGTGTCTTCGAAAGGCACTTTGGGGTCTATCCTGTGCAGCTGGTAAAGATCGATAGAGTCAAGCTTTAGTCTTTTGAGGCTCCCCTCCAGTGCTTTTCTAAGGTGATCGGGATGGCTATTGATGTGCCATTCCCTTGGACCGGTGCGCATAAAGCCCCCCTTTGTAGCTATTGCAAGTCCGGGAGGGTATGGGTAAAGTGCCTCCGCGATCAGGTCTTCTGACACATAAGGCCCGTAGCTGTCGGCCGTGTCAATGAAATTCACCCCAAGCTGTGGCAGGCGCTTCAGTACACGCAATGCTTCGTCCCGGTCATCTGGTTGCCCCCAGATACCAAAACCCGTAATGCGCATCGCGCCATATCCCATGCGGTTTACTGCCAGGTCATTGCCGATTTTGAACGTGGTATTAGTTGCGTTATTCATGGTGTGTGATTTTAAAATGAGGTTTATTGCGCTCTGACACTAAGAGCTTGCTTCCGTTATACTAAACTACGCATTTCCGGTTAATGACAGAGGGCCGGATTGCCGAACAGGGCAAAGATCCAATCCATTACATTCCCGGAAACACAAGACTGTCGAGAAAAGCGTTCGCTTTTATTTCGGGCACTTCTCCTTTTGTGAGCACATACATTACGGATACATACTTGCCATTCGTCCAGCCTTTTACTTTCCAGTTGGCTCCGTCCTCGTCTTTCCAATAGTCAACAATGCCACGTGTGTTTTCTTTTTTCTTCAGGCGGTGGCCTTTGCCATATCCTGCGGCAGTGGTGACTTTAAATGAAGATTTCAGAAAATCGAGGTACATCACCAGGAGATTCTCCGCCACAGACATATCATCGTAGGTGTCCTTTAGCTTTACACATATCGCGCCGTAGGATACACTGTCTTTTGTACATTCACCGGTATACACTTCTGACGAGTCAGGACTTTTGTCTGCGTTAAACTCCCCGGGATTGCAGAGAAAATAGGCATAGCAGCCACTTTTGCCCAGCGGGTATTTTTTGAGAGACTGAGCATGGCCATTGCCGGCAAGCAGTATGAAGAGTAGCAGGTACAATGATCGTTGCATTTTGTAAAAGTAGGAAATAGTTTCAGGTAGTTCCGGCAGGGCTATGGTGGTTCTTTTTCCGGCCTGATCAGTTACCTTTAGTTCAGTAAAAACATGATGAGAATGAGACCGATAAAAAAATGGGCATTGAGATTAGGTGTTACGGTTGTATTTATCGCAGGGCTGCTAGCAGGAATTGTTTTGAAACCATCCTTGCTATACGCGCACAGCTCTGAAGTAGGTAATTTCACTATCCTGCACCAGCACAAGCTTGATCCGCAGTTTGTCGCCAGGCTCATCAATGCAGACACTTTGTTGAAATCAAGCGAAATATACGATAGCAGCCTTAAATTGTCGGTCTGTTTAAATGATGGATCTTACTATCCACAGCTGGTACAGGATATAGGCGGGAGGGTTTTCGGTCGTGGCTTTGCGGACATACTGGTCTTGGGTGGTACACTTCATGCAGCCCAAAACTATGTGGAGCTCAATGGCTACAGGTGGAACCTCACGGAGCTTCTGGCCCATGAAGCGGTGCATTGCCTGGAGTTTAACCGTTACGGCCTGTTGAACTCCAATGTTATAGGGCATAGGCACGAAGACTGGAAATGGGAAGGGTATCCTGAATATGTGGCCAGAAAAAGAAGGGCGGACCTGGCGAAGAACATTGCTCACCTGGTGGCTACCGAAAGAACGGACAATAACAACTGGATCTTTTTTGATGATAGCACGGGCACGGTTATACCATACTATAAAGCATGGTTGTTGGTGCAGTATTCTTTAGATATCAGAAAGCTGAGCTTCGACCAGTTGCTGAAGGACACTGCGAGTGAGCAGTCGGTAACTGTGAAAATGCAGGATTGGTATAATAAGCAGATGTGATTAAGCATTCTAAATTCTTTGAGTATATTTACTTCAATCAAATTTTTCTTATGAAGCCTCCATTGTTCTTACACTATATCCTGTTATCAGGTCTGCTTATGGTAGCTGCCTGTAATAATGTAGCCACCGGAGGTAATGCGGCGGCTAAAGCGAAAAGTGTTTTACCTGGCCAATGGAAGATTGTTCACATTACAAATGATCCGAAGGATGATTCTATAGGCGGCAATCCGGATGACAACAATATCATTATCACATTTAAAGAAGATGGCTCTGGCAGCTCATCTTCTGCATCGGGCGGCAGCTCATTTAAGTGGACGGTGGGAGAAAGCGACAACTGGCTCAGGATCACGGACAATAGCACAGGGCAGGTAAACGCACTTTCTCTTACAAAGATGTCCTCCTCATCGTTTACCGTAAGAGATACATCGGCACACCCGGTGCAATGGGAGACATTTCAGAAGCAATAATGATACATAAAACAGAGATCGCGAGCTTTGTGACGACCTACTTAGCACAATTCCCGGATGAAGCAGGGACTACGAAATTATTTGCCGGCTTTCTAGGGAGGAACGGGCAATCGGCGCTGTTCAGCCGTAAAAATTTCGACGGGCATATTACAACCAGTGCATTTATCATAAACGATAGCTACTCTGAGATTTTGTTGCTAAAACATAAGTCGCTGAACAGGTGGCTGCAACCGGGTGGACATGTGGAGGGTGATGAATCTCTTTTGCTGTCAGCGCTGCGGGAAGCCCATGAGGAGACCGGTATACCGGTTAATGAGCTACATAATATACCAGCATTCCCAGATGCTGCCCTACCGTTTGATATTGACTCGCACTACATACCTGCCAATCCTAAAAAAATGGAAGACGGTCATTACCACCATGACCTCCGTTACCTGTTCGTTTATAGAGGTGATGGCAACATCACTTTCAATGCCGACGAATCGACAGGCCTGAAATGGGTGAAATTTACCGAGTTAACGGATGACGATACTTTTGGCGCGGTGATAAGGAAGATCAATGCCTTCCTGTATCCATCAACTCCAAGTGCTATAAAACAAGGGTAACTGGATTATTTGCGATATTTTTGTATCTAAATAACGTTGTTTGAGCGCTTCTGTTTTTTTAATAACTCCTCCCTTTACGCAGCTGAATACGCCATACCCGGCTACTGCCTATCTGAAAGGATTTCTGAATACGAAGGGAATTACTTCTTTCCAGGCAGACCTTGGCATTGAAGTTACGCTCGAGCTTTTTTCCAGAAATGGGCTAAGCCAATTGTTTTCGCAGATAGAAGCGAAAGCGAAGGAGCCATCAGAGAATGCAATGCGTATAGTGTCGCTGCAGGAAGATTATATCAATACCATTGATGTGGTCATACTGTTTCTTCAGGGCAAGGACCCGACCATGGGCCAGCGCATAGCCCAGCGGGGCTTCCTTCCTGAAGCATCCAGATTTGCACAGATAGATGATCTGCATTACGCATTTGGCAGCATGGGCACGCAGGACAAGGCCAAGCACCTGGCGACCATGTATCTTGAAGACCTCAGCGACCTGATCATGGAATGTGTGGATCCGCATTTCGGGTTTAGCCGATATGCAGAGCGCCTCGGCAGGTCGGCGAATAGCTTTGATGAACTATATGCGGCTTTGCATGCCGACTTTACGTTTGTAGACTATATTTTGATGAAACTGCTTGCTGCGCGGATGGAAGAGACAGATCCGAAGCTGGTGGCTATATCAGTGCCTTTCCCCGGAAACCTATATGCAGCATTCCGTATTGCTCAGTGGATAAGGAAGAACAGGCCTGCCGTTAAGGTTGCTATGGGCGGTGGGTTTGCTAATACAGAATTGCGCTCATTGTCTGACGCGAGGGTGTTTGAGTTTTTTGATTTTATTGTACTTGATGATGGGGAAGCGCCCATAGAAAATATTATACGGCATTTAAACGGAGAGAAGGGCATTGACGAACTGAAGCGCACGTTTGTACTAAAGGATGGAGTAGTAACCTACATGAATAACAAGGCGTGTACGGACTATAAGCAGGGAGAGGTGGGCACACCCGACTACAGCGACTTTCTTTTAGACAAATACATTTCTGCGATTGAGGTAGTAAACCCAATGCATAGCCTATGGAGCGACGGCAGGTGGAATAAGCTTACCATGGCGCACGGCTGCTATTGGGGGAAGTGCACTTTTTGCGACATATCGCTCGATTACATAAGGCTATATGAGCCTGTTGCTGCTCAGCTGCTTTGCGACAGGATAGAAGAGATAGTGGCACAAACCAGGCAGACAGGCTTTCACTTTGTGGATGAAGCGGCACCTCCTGCACTGATGCGCGCATTGGCCCTGGAGTTGATTCGCAGGAAAATAACCATATCCTGGTGGACCAATATCAGGTTTGAAAAGAGCTTTACACGTGACCTGTGCGTGCTCCTTAAGGCATCGGGCTGTATAGCGGTGTCTGGCGGGCTTGAGGTGGCTGCAGACCGGCTACTTGCACTGATACAGAAAGGCATAACGGTGGAACAGGTGGCGCGGGTAAACAAGCACTTTACCGAGGCCGGTATAATGGTGCATGCATACCTTATGTATGGCTTCCCCACGCAGACGGCACAGGAAACGATAGACTCACTGGAGATGGTGCGCCAGATGTTCCAGGCCGGCATTTTGCGCTCGGCTTTCTGGCACCAGTTTGCAATGACAGCACATAGCCCTGTTGGGCTGGACCCGGGCAAATTTGGTGTAAAGAAGGAAACCGAGGCGACAGGCGCCTTTGCAAATAACGATATAGCGCATGTCGATCCCACCGGGGGAGAGCACGACACATTTACTATGGGGCTAAAGAAGTCTCTGCTCAATTATATGCATGGGGCGTGCTTTGACTATCCGCTACAAAAGTGGTTTGAAATGAAGGTGCCTAAGACAACAATAAAGCCTGACCATATTGCTGCAATACTGAACGAAGAAGAGTATGCTACCTCAAATCCGAATGCGAAGATAGTATGGCTGGGAAAGCAGCCCAGGACAGAAACGGTTACCAAATCTAAGAAAGGCAACACCTGGGAACTTACATCGCTGACCTTCCAAAGCAAGCAGGATACTGTGAGCATAAAGGTAGATGCGGCCCAAGGTGCGTGGCTGGCAGATATGCTGCCCAAGCTTTCTGTAAATAATCTGAAGGCACTTACTTACCGGGAAGTAGAGGAAAGCTTCTACGCCGCCGGGCTCGAAGATTTTGAGCTATTCTGGGATAACAAACCGATTAACGGGCTGTATAAGTTTGGACTACTGAAACTCTAGTTGGTGGTCTATAATGTGTCCATATTTTGTCGCAATTATTTTATCTTCACTTAGTGATATCTACTATAGCATTGCGTTCATTTGTTGCTTTTATGCTGGTACTTAGCTGTGCGTGTGGGGTTGCGCATAAGGCACATGTAGAGGCTAATAGCTCTGTTGCTGTAGCCCCCGGAAGCTGCAGCGTGCGCGGTAAGATCATATGTATTGTGACGCCATCAGGTGCTGACACTGCCGATATTTGTTCTAAATATGCATGTCGCGCGCAGGTGCAAATTATAGGGGTGGCTGCCTGCGGAGCCGGTGTTTCGCTACCCGTGAATGCCGGCGAACTTGTAGAAATGAAGTTTGCCTACACACTGCATAGCTCAGAAGTAATACCAGGCCTTAGGACTAAATTCCCTGGAATGAAAAAGGGAGACGTATTCACAGCCAATGTCTCGCAGCGGCTGGTTATGGGTGGCACCAGCGAATTCGTAGTATATGACTACGATGTAAAGTGACGCCTGGTGTTATAGTCTGCTTTCGCCTTTGGTATAACAATCGTATCTTTAAGGTTATAACTTTTTTTATGATCAATAAAAGGACCGTCGTGCCTCTATTAGGCATGTTCATCGTTGCCGCATTTTATATGCTGGCAAGTGCTAACCGCCCGGGCTACGAGGAGCGGAGGGAAAGGGAAGCGCAAGGCGCAGGTGATGATGACGCCGGCAGGGAGGAATACGAGTTCATGCGGCTACGTGACCCGGCCACCGGTAAGATACCCGATAATATACGTGCAAAAGAGCTGGCATATGGCTCAAATCTACCGAATGACTTTGACAAAATGCTGGCCTCCTACGCATCAGGCCGGACCACTGCGCTGGCATGGCAGCCAAGAGGCCCATGGAATGTAGGAGGCAGAACGAGAGCACTAGGCGTAGATGTGACCAATGAACGCAACCTTATTGCAGGCACCGTATCGGGAACGATGTGGCGGTCTACAGACGCGGGGGTAACCTGGGTACCTACTACGCCGAGCATGCAATACAAGAGCGTAACTGCTGTAGCGCAGGATACCCGCCATGCACATACGAATGTGTGGTACTACTCTACCGGCGAGGGTTTCGGCGCATCTGCCAGCGCTACGGGTGCGTACTACCTGGGGGATGGCATATACAAGTCGGTAGATAGCGGAGTGACCTGGTCGGTGCTGCCATCTACTCTTACAGCAAATCTTACCACCTTCGACACCTGGAGCGATATAGTATGGAATATCGCGACCTATCCTGCTGATACTGTGAATGATGTAGTGTTTGCAGCAGTGTATGGAGGTATCTACAAGTCTATGGATGGCGGCAGCACATGGACGTTCATCTTAGGGTCCGGTAATAGCTATTTCACTGATATTGCAGTGACAAAGACAGGTGTTGTATATGTAACTATGAGCAGCGATGGCTTGCAGCATGGAATATTCCGCTCAACAGACGGGACTACCTTTACCAACATAACTCCTACAGGATGGCCAGCTACTTTCAACAGGATAAAGATCGGTATAAACCCTACGGATGAAAGCCAGGTATACCTGCTTGCCAATACACCTGGCTCTGGTACTATAGATACCAACTACCTTGGCAATTTAGAGTATAACAGCCTATGGAAGTATAAGTACCTGTCCGGAGATGGCAGCGGCAGTGGTGGATTGTGGAATGACTACTCATCCAATCTTCCCAATTCCGGTGGTTTCTTTGACCGGTTTACATCGCAAGGGTCTTATAACCTGGTAGTGCGGGTGAAGCCCGATGACAGCAATACCGTATTCGTTGGCGGGTCAGGCTTATACCGCTCCACGTCTGGGTTTGCGGATAATACGCATACAACTATAATTGGGGGCTATCTGCCCGGTGCAACGTTGCCGGTAGTTGGCCTTTATGCCAATCACCATCCCGACCAACATGAGCTCATTTTCCTGCAGAGTGATCCGGCAAAAATGTATAGCTCGAATGATGGTGGCATATTCTTCACCAACAACGATACTGCTGCCACTGTAGCCTGGACACCACGAAACAATGGTTACCTGACTACGATGTTTTACTCCTGCGCCATAGACCATGCGACAACAAGCGATATAATAATTGGCGGTGCCCAGGACAATGGTAGCTGGTATACCAACTCTGCATCGCTTACCGCACCATGGGTAACTCCGCGCGGCGGGGACGGATCTTTCTGCGCGATAGCTGATAACGCCACTGACTTCTATTTTAGCCTGCAGCAAGGCAAAATGTGGCGTACAAAACTTAACGCATCGGGTGGTGTAGACAGCTCAGCACGTATAGATCCGATTGGTGGATTTGGCTACCTGTTTGTAAACCCGTTTGTAATAGATCCGAATAACAATAACATTATGTACCTGGCAGCGGGAAGATGCCTGTGGCGTAACAATAATCTTTCGGGCATACCCCTGGTAAATAACTGGGATAGCATAACTACGAACTGGGTCAAGTTTACCGATTCGCTGCCGGCAGCGGGCACGCAGATAACCGCTATTGCAGCGTGCAAGACACCGGCAAACCGTGTATACTACGGATCGTCCTACAAACGCCTTTACCGCATAGAAAATGCAAACGTAGGTACACCTTCGCGGGTAGATATAACTTCGTCACTTTTCCCGGGCGGAAGCAACATTTCCTGCGTAGCTGTAGACCCATCTAACGGGGACAACCTGCTGGTGGTGTTTTCCAACTATGGGTCTTATAGCTTATTCTACTCTACAGATGCCGGCGCCACCTTTAAGAAAGTGGGCGGTAACCTGGAGGAGCACCCCAGTGGCGGTGGTAACGGACCATCCATACGCTGGGCAACCATAATACCACTGGCGGATGGTACTGTGTACCTGGTAGGGACAAGCGTGGGCTTGTTTGCTACGACTCACCTGCATACTGAAGCAGACTCTACCGTATGGGTGCAACAGGGGTCTACGACGATAGGATCGTCTGTAGTGAACATGATAGACTACAGGGCAACCGACGGGCTGGTAGTGATAGCAACCCACTCAGCCGGCATGTTCTCCACGCATATAAACAGCATAGCAGATGTATCTACGGCTACGCCGACTGTGAACAACCATTTCGACCTGGATTTCAACAACTTCCCGAATCCATTTACCAATACTACTACCATAAGGTTTAGCCTTAAAGAAAGCAGCAATGTGACCCTGAAAGTGTATGACGGGCAGGGACGACTTGTGAAAATACTGGCCAACGGACCTATGAATGCCGGCGAACAAAACTTCACCTTTGAGCCTAGTATACTATCAGCAGGTGTGTATTACTGCACGCTGACTGCTGATGGATATACGGAAACGAGAAAACTGATGTTGCTGAGATAGACCAGAGAAGCGAAATTTGCACATGTTGTGATTGACTATTAGCGATTTATGTGTTGAAAATTGCGGATTTTTGCGGGAGAATTTCCGGTTGTTGCAAACAACTGGAATTGCGGGATCTCTTCCGGTTTTTGCTTTGCTATTTTTAGTGCCTTTTTCAAAATGCCCCATTTCCCTGGAAAAATAAAAACAGCGATATGGGGCATTTTGTTTTAGCATGCGCCAGCATATTTTTCATAATTTCAACACTTTAGGTGCTATATCAGCAATTTATAAAATTCCCCATTACACCCCACTCTTTCCCGATTGTTACGCTGTGTGAACGGGAATTTAAGAATATCCGGAATTGCGGCAGTTTATCATTTTCATCCCCCATACCCCAGGGGTGTCCCGGTGTTGTAAGATCGCTTTGCACTATTCTTCGCGTGAGGCTACGCTATTGGGCACAGCCGGGGGTGGCTTCACACATTGAATTCAGCAAATATCGTTGCCAGCGGCTGCTAATAAGTCTAGTTAACTGAGTACAAAATATTAGACCAGTTATAGTAGTAAGTAGGTGCATTTACCAGCAAGTCATAGTCATAGATACCATTCCACTCTCCACCGCTGGGCGATGTTGCACTTCCGTCAGCATTGGTATCGCCGCCGTGTGCATCATCCTTATAGCTTGTGAAGTACACGCCGGGCAGGTTGTACCCCACTATTTGCGAGATAGAGCTTTTGATCCAGATACCGGGGCCCTTTTCTGTGGCGCTGGCTGTGGCTACGAACTTAATGATGACACCCTGCCCCAAGGTAAAAGTAACGGGCAGATTGTTTGAAATAAGTTGCATGGATTGGGTTTGATAGTAAGCGAATACAACGAATGGCACTTCGTTTTCCAGCCAGGCAATATTGGTATTGGTCAGCGTACCCAGGTTAGGGTCTATAAAGATGCCCTGGTAAGTATTTTTTTGCGAGGCATTGTCGGGGTTGTGAAATATGTTGCTGCTGTCAATGCTCATGCCGCTGTTCATGGACAGTGGTTTTACGTTGTCATACATTACGTTGTTTGTAAAGCTTGCCCTCAGCACATTATCTGCATAGGCTACCACACCACGACCTGAAATAGTGGTAGAACCCTTGCAGTGTGCAAATGTGCAATGATCAAAATTGTTGTCGTTGCCGGTGATCTCAAAAAGAGCATCATCGGACCCACTACCATTATACAAGAACTTGCAATAGTTGAAGTTGCTGCCATCGCCATCGAGCACAATATAAGACCAGTTGCCCAAGGAAGGTGTGCTACCGGCGCAGTCGCCATTGCTATCGCCGCCCGGGCTGTCGTCTTTCTCAGAAGTAAAAATGATGGGGTTAGCACTTGTACCATTGGCTATAACCTTACCACCCGCGCTAACGATCCAGATAGCTGCACCTATTGTCTTTGGGAATTTTAAAACTGCCCCTGCTTCAATGGTTAAGGTTGAGCTTATACTATATTGGTTGGAACCATTAAAATAATACACATTGCCAGCCTTAAGGGTTACCGGCTTGCTGAAGTCAAATGTATCGGAGACCACTACTACGGGCATCAGTTTGTCGCAAGCAGTTTTTTGTGGCGTGCTGTTATCATTTTTTTACAACCGGGAGCCAGTAAAAAGACGCCTAGAAGCAGCATAGTGGCCCTTGCAATATTTTTTAATTGACCCAGCATAGCAAGTAGTTATTTTACTCAAAAGTACCCATATAATTGTCAATATCAAAACAGCAATTGCACATACACTGTTGATTACCAACATTTAAAGAATTAATGTAAGTGCACAGTACGTTACTGCTTCACGTAGCGCAGGGCAACGCAACCTGATTTAAAGGTCTTTGTGCTAACGAGCTTTAGCTGAAGACTGCCTTGCAGGTCAGTGCCCTGGAGTAGCCGCGTTCTCGCCCCTGCCAGGATGGGGTGAACCATGAAGTGATATTCATCGACCAGGCCAAGCTCCATGAGCTGCGAGGGAATGGATACACCACTGGTGAGCATGTTATCGCCTTTTTCCTGTTTCAATCGGAGTATCTCCTCTTTAAGGTTTTTATTTACTACCCTCGTATTACCTTCTTCAGTGGCGCCCGATGACTTTGAGAAAACAACCTTGCCGATGGAGTCGAACGCACGGGCAAATTCGTTTTCTGCTTTGTCGCCGGAATTGTGCTTTGCCATATCGGGCCAGAAGGGGACCATGAGTTCGTAGGTTTTACGGCCATATATGAGTAGGCCTGCATCCTGCGTAAGCTGGGTAAAATAGTTCAGCACTTCTTCATCCGGGTTAAATTTGGTGTGGTCGCAGCAGCCATCGAGGGAGATGTTGATAGCGAAGATTAGTTTTCTCATGTTGATTGGTGTTAGTTTTGGTACACTTCAAATTTATTGCATTTCTTTTCAAGTTATTTTGGCAGCTAGCGGTAAAGAATTTATTTGAATCAGTTGGACATTAATAACATACTGAGTCAGGTCCGTGCCTCCTTCTGTCATTACCTTACTTTCTTTTTACTTCGCCAAAAAGAAAGTAACAAAGAAAAAGGCGAGTTTTGGCCAAAGGCTGCGCCGGCCAAAACATAGCTCTGCGCTGTTATTGCATAGCATCTATCATCGACATGGCGCGAACATTCTGCCTATCATTACTTCTATTAAGCTAATCAATCGTATCAACGTCATACTGCTAATTACGTTGCAGAATTCGTATCTACGGCATTCTTAAGGCGCCATCATATGCTCAACTTCATCCCTTCTATCATCTATCCGATTACCGTATATTTTAATTATAACCGGTAAAATTTTAATTCCCTTCCGTTATTTTGCTAAGGAAAGAAAATGCCCACTTCTGATCAAATAAAAAACCGAGCAATATGGGGCATTTTATTTTGCGGCAATTTCGCTGTAAGGCTTCAGGGTCAATTGTTTCGGCCATGTTATTAGGATATTTTCAAATTTCCCATAATGCCCCATTTTTCCCCGTGTGGGGCATTCCTGCCCGATCTATTTTCTCTCAATCACGGATCAATTGGGGCGCAAATTTCGCGGATTCTTGCTTTTAGTTGAGGGCAAGGAATGATGATATCCAAACCTGGCGGAGAAACAAAAAGTTCTTATTGCGGCACAAAGGTATGACCGGGATTGATCGCCTCCAACACGTTTTGCTTATAGGTCGATTGTGGATAGAATGGGGTCCGAGTTGCTGATTAAACCACAAACTTACTCGCCAGCCAGAGACTAGCATCCACCCCTGAAGACAGGGATAACCTACGTCCAACTACATTTTTTATCTTGGAGAACACCAGGGCTACTGGGGGGCTCTTCAGTAAGATTCATCAATCCTGCGCGAGGCTGTTGGTCAGAAAATAAGACCAACAGCGGCGGAAAATTGCGTTGCGTATTGTTGACAATTGGAGAATCGACTCAACAGTCAGAGACTGGCTTTCATAGGCAAGCAGGCACAGCCTATGCCTAACAACTGTTTTTTTTACAACGGGAACACTACAGCCAACTGGGGAAAAGCGCTGCCAACTAAGATTTATGTACTAAGAAAATCATAACTTTATAAGATGAATATTGAGTCATTAGTGACATATGATAAGGATATCCTGGGCGGGCAACAGGTTTTCGCGGGAACGCGTGTACCTATCGAAACTCTTTTTGACCATCTCGAAGCAGGCGTTCCACTTGACGAATTTTTAGCCGACTTTCCTACTGTATCGAAGGAGCAAGCCATTGCCATACTAGATATTGCAAATAAAGTAATGACCTCGAAAAACCTTCAGCAACTTTATGCGGCTGTTGCTTGATGAAAATCTGCCGAAACGGCTAAAGAATGATTTTCCCGGTCATGAAGTTTTTATTGTGCGTGATAAAGGATGGAACGGCATTAAAAATGGCGAGTTGCTTCGCCTGATGGTTGCGAATGGATTTGATGCCTTACTAACATTCGATAAAAACTTACAACACCAGCAAAATTTCTCGAAATATACGATAACTGTGTTTGTATTAAATGCACCAATCAATACATACGGTGAACTGGCTAAGCTATCTTCAAAGATCAATGAGTATTTGGGCCAGAATAATATTCCTGCCGGGCCAATATTGATAAAAAGTGATTAGGTAGCGGGGGAATACTGTTACGGACTATTTAATTCACCAGGGCGTACGCAGAGTATGACCAACGGCATTGTCTGATTCACGGATGAATGGGACTGCACGAATTTCACGGATTCCCTTGGGAACATTTGGAAGAACGTGGCGAATTTGTTTTGTGGCCATATTCGCCAGTCAGAGACTGGCCTCCACCCAGGACGTAGTCGCTGCTTACGACCAACGACTATATTTTATCTTGGAGAAGACTACGGACAGCTGAGGCGTATGCTCCAATTCCATTTTATTGGTAACACCAAGATAAAGCGCCTTTTTTGCTCCTCAGCTTATTCTACAAATGCTGTAAGCGTCTTTCTATTATAGCGGTACAAGCCCATGTCTTTAGTGCCAAACCATATGTTGCCTGCATCATCCTCTATCATTGTCCACAGTCTGTTATTTTTCAATTCTCTTGTTGGGAAAGGAATTAATGACTTGCCGTCATACCTGGTGACAAGCCCGCCATTATCAGTCATTTTTCCTAAGCTGCCTATCCATATGTTTCCTCCTTTATCTTCGAGCAGGCAGCTTGCATTATCGAGCAAGCCATCCTTTTCATTAAAGTTGGTAAACGTCCTACCATCGTACCTGTAAACGCCATTGTCCCTTGTAGCCAACCATATATCGCCTGCTCTGTCTTGCAGCATGTAAAAAATATGTACAGCCGACAGATTACCTACTTTTCACTTACTGATCGATTTCCCATCGTAGCATTTCAGGCCAGCAATCTTCGAGCCAGCTGTAGTAAACCAGATACGGCCATCTTTGTCTTCCATTATGTATTGTATCAGCCCACTATGCGCGGCGGCATTATATTGCAAGCTATCATTGGATACGATCTTCCATGCATTATCAACATACCGGAAATTAGTGAAGGCCGCACCGTCATATCGCCACAAACCACAGGCTTCTGTGCCAAACCATACATTTCCCTTCTTATCAACGGCCATGCAATAGACCGGCAACACACCCGCAACACAGTCATGATCATTTCCCAGCCCGGCCATTCCACCCTCCACTGTTGTATTCCAATATTTCGCTCCCGGAATGTCAACGCTTTTAAATATACTTCCTTCGCTGCGAAACAATCCGCTATCAGTCCCGACCCATATGTATCCTGCACGGTCTTCTATAACGCTATATACGGCTGTAACGGGCAATCCCTCTTTTTCTGAAAAATGAGTAAACGACGTTCCATCATACCGGTACAAGCCCGCACTCGTGGTGCCAAACCAGAGATTGCCCGCTCTGTCTTTCATGGAGCATCTGAACATGCCATGTACATCGGAGCCCGGTGGTATAATAATTTTTGTTTGCTTCCCTGAAAGTAGTTTATCAGCCGTTTCACCTTGTCCGTTACAGGATGTTGTGCAGATAAGCAACAAGAACATATACCGAGGCAATCGGTGTAAGTAATATGTATTCATAATCTGCATTTTTGGGTGTACGACAATATTCGCATTCAAATGTACGACAATCTTCGTAATTAGGAATATCACTCGTTATATCAGTGCTACTGCACACGAAATGGCCCACTATTTAACAGACAATACAAATAAAAAGCGAAGCAAAAAAAGCAGAAATCCAGTTGGAATTTATGAATGAGCGTTTTGCCAACTCCCTCATCGTTGCAGACTCTGCTCATCGTGTTATCTGTCCTGCACGAGGCTGTTGTTCAGAAGATAAGACCAACAGCGGCAGAAATCTTCACCAACATAACTACTCTATTAAAACCTTTACAACGGCGGGCTCACCACTTGCGCACTGCACACACACAAGGTATATACCAGTGCTCCATTTTGCACAATCAACAGGCAAATCTAAAAGAGTGCCGGAGACTTGCTGCGCATAAATCAATTGCCCTATTTGAGAGTATATCTTCACCGAAGTAGCGTTGCCACCGCTGTAGCTGATAGTAAACTTGTTACCAGCCGGATTTGGTGCGCAGCTTAGCAAAGTTGCTCTGGTGTTTTTTGCTATCCCTAATGTTGGTGTTGGGTTGGGGTCATAAGGGTCCCAGCAGTGGCCCGGAAGGTTGGCATCCATCCATAGCAGGCGTTTTCCGATGGTGGATTTCAGCGTGTCGATCTCTTCCTGGTAGGAAAGAGAGAAAGGAGGAGCTTCAGGGGTACCAGTATTAATGCCCAATATGGCCCAGCGCGCAAAATGCCTTGCTTGTGCCTGATTGAGCAGGAGCGCCATGGAATCTATATATCTATTGATAGAGTCGGTATGGAACGCATGCTGGCGGAAGTATTCCCAATGGCACCTTGCTTCGTTCTGGAATAAGGTATCGTTCATCATTATGTTCCACCACGGCAGAAACAGTACATCGCCGGTGCATGGGTCGGCAGTATACATCCATCCCGAATAGTCGGTGGGGGTCCATGGCATACGTTTCAATGACCAGTCGAAATCCCATATCGGTCCGGCATGCAGTGCAGGGTCGTTGCTGTCTTTATTTTTATGGAAGAACATGCTCTTCTTGAAGCCATCATTGTTCCAGGACATTTCGTTACAAAGAAGATAATCAACAAAAGATGAGGAATTGATCTTTGGCCTGTAGCCCCAAACTGAGTCAAAGGGAGCCATGCCGAAGAGGCGATTCTCCAGGGTGTCTACGAAATGCTGTATATAACTATCCTGCTGTGGCTGAATAGAATCGAATGAGGGGTAGGCATACTTAAACTCGTAAAATCGTGTATTGCAGGAGTCCGGTGCATGCTGAGTGGTCCAGCCCGGGCTAGGGAAATTATGTTCAAAAATATAGCCACCCGTAAGTTGGTCGCCTGAGATATCTGTAGTTTTTAGTTTAGAAATGTTAACCCTGTTTGCATCGCGTTTTATCTTCTCCACGAAAATATATACGCCTACGTACTCACCATTTAACATGACCTCGCAATGGCGTGTGCGTGTAGCATAATGCCCCATGCTGTTAGCGAGCTTGAACATTAGCGTGTTGCGGATAAATGATTTATCGTTGTAGCCCGAAAGCAGAATCCAGTCGTGCTCCGAGGGCATGCCGAATATTACAACATTAGTGTCTGTAGCAGTGTCAGCGCCATAGGTGGTGAGCACGTATGATTTCTGAGGGTACGATGCAGATGAGGCCCCTCTTATGGAGATATCGATGTTGCCATCATACACATTGCCCGGATCAGTGGAGTGATTTAGAAAGCCAACACCATTGTCTATCACCTTCATATTGGCGAATATTCTTGATCCATCAGGAATGGTCTGCCCATTTGTGTTGAGTATTACGAGCGGTATGTCGGTGCTCAAAACAAGCGGTGTGGGTGCGCCGCTGCCGAATGTAAGCTGCCAATCTATAACAGATCCGGTGTCAGCCGAGGCATCGTCCTGTATTAAAAGTCTCCATGTGCCGTTGCCGTTCTGTCCATTGTTTAAATTGCCCAGGCAGCCCTCCGGCAGAAATGTACCTGTAAAAGGCGGAGCACCGCTACTAACAGGAAGTGAAGTGCTTACAGAGTCGAAACAAGTGGCTGTGAAGTTGGTACCACCTCCGCCAATGTTTGTGAATAGCGATATTACCGTACCATCCGGCGCTATAAGCTTCGCTTCAAGGTCGCCATCGTAGGTGTGATTGATATTTATGCAGACTTGCACAAGCCCAAAAGTGTGATCGAGCGTGATTGCCGAAAGGCCACTGACCGGTAATGTAAAATAAACGCCCGGCGCAGCATCTGGTATAGAACCACCAGTACCGGAAAAAGTTTGCGCCCGGGTGGTAAACGAAATGAATAGTGCGAGGGCACACAAATATTTAGTCATAATCTGGGATTTGCAAGTGCTAGTTATTGCGTAAAGAGCGTGAAATGTCATTCTCTATTTTAACCAGGAACACAATTACTGTTCGATAGTTATACAAATTAACTGTGTGTTGCTAAGGTATTATTTATTTGTTAATTCACAGGCCTTTGGAGCTTAATTCTCTCTGCTATTTGTTGAGCAGCAAAAAATAGCGGAGCGTAGCTCTGCGCGAGTACAGGAATGTGGGCAGAATTGTGATTGGGAATTTAAATAAATTCTCCCCATGCTCTTTTGCTTTTTTTGGGAAAATGCGCCATTTTAGATCAAATAGAAAAACGCCACCATATGGGGCATTTTATTTTTTGGATAATTCCGATGTGATGCTTGGTGGGCAATGGCTTTGGTAATGTTATTAGGATATTTAAAATTTCCCATTTATACCCCACTTTTCCCCGTGTGTGGCATATCTGCCAGACTACGATTACAAGATTGATACCTACTAATGGTGCGCGGTAAAACATCTGAAAGAACCTGGATAACGCTAACATCGAATCCTACTATTTCACATCGGCCCGCCAAGCGACAACCAGTGACGGATCTTCATTAACGAGCAGGTATCAATAATATAAGACGGTGGCATAGGGAGCGCATTAGGACTGTGAAGTATACAATGGTATAATTTGGAGCCATAAATACCATCGCCACGGAAGCCGTATTGCAGATATTGTTTTAGCGATGTGGAATCTTCGAGATTGAGGCCACCATTATTTGTTGCGTCACCATGACAAGAATAGCAATTGTTTCTGAAAATAGTCTGAATATCTGTTTTGTAAAGAATATTCAAAGTGTCACACACAGTATTATGTGTCGGGGGCACCGCAGATATGGCACCCGGCTGATGAACACATCCCGACAATACTAAAAGAGCCACAACACCAAGTCTATATTTCATAAAGTAAAATTCCGAAAAAAATGTGTCCCTAGTATTAATTCAGTCGCAATGATCTTAGCCAGTCGCGGATAGCAGCTTTCTATTTTGGAATAATGTGATCAATATAGCACCGGAACAATTTCCTTTCAGAGCTTCAGAAGGCGGCAGGAGAAAAGCAGTGTGGCATTAATCTTCATGACGCAATGACTGAATCCGGCAGATGGAACAAATAACCAAAACATAATATTGTAGTAAGACTATTATCGGAACCTTGCGGCAAAACAGGCCATGCGTTCACGGAACATTTCTTTTCTCTTATTCATTCTTACATTCCTGTGCAATGAGCAATTTGCCTTTTCCCAACTTACAGTAAGTGCGGGCGCTACTGCAGCATCGCTTGCTGCATCACTTGCCGGCCCGGGAGTATCCATCTCGGGCGCTTCTCTCAGCTGCAACGGCATAGCAAACGGAACATTCACGGTTACACCCGGCACTCCTTTGGGTAGCGGCTCAACGGTATGGGGCATTGGGACAGGAATTATGCTCTCTACCGGAAGTATTGGCAGCGGAACAGGTCCGGAGGTGATACTTGCGAGCACTAACCTTGGTATGCCCGGAGACCCAGCATTGGCAGCTCTTGCAGGGGCGACCACGCGCGATGCCTGCATCCTGCAATTCGATGTTGTACCGCAGGGTGATAGCATTAAGTTCAACTACATTTTTGGTTCGGAAGAGTATAACAATTCTACCTGCGGCCCTTATAATGATGCCTTTGCGTTTTTTATCTCGGGCCCCGGAATTGCGGGCACTCAAAACATGGCCCTTGTACCGGGTACCACGATACCTGTAACGGTAAACAGCATTAACAACGGGATACCGGGTCCCGGCTACTCGCTAGCAACGTGCACCGCGATGGGGGGCGGATCTCCCTTTACCTCATACTATGCTGATAATACCGGCGGAGCCAACTTTACCATGAAGGGCTTTACTATAAAAATGACCGCCAAACACAATGTGACCCCCTGCAATACGTATCACCTGTATATATCAATAGCAGATGCAGGGAACTACCTGTATGACTCCGAGGTATTCGTTGAAGGCGGCAGCCTGACGTCAAATACGATCAGTGGCACATCAACACTATGCGCAGGGGCAACTACCACGCTAAGCACAGGCGCTACCGGTGGCACCTGGTCATCTTCCAATACTTCCGTAGCAACAGCAGGCCCAGCAACCGGCGTGGTGACAGGCGTAGCCAGCGGCACATCAACAATCAGCTATACTAACGGGCCGGGCTGCTTTTCTACATTAGTAATTACAATAAGTGCGGTACCGGTCATCTCTGGTCCTTCATCTTTTTGCGCAGCAGGTACGGCCACACTTACAGCCACACCCGCATCAGGCACCTGGACAAGTACCGGCAGCGCTACAATCGGGCCTTTGTCCGGCATTGTGACGGGTGGTTCGGCAGGCACGGCGGTAATCAGCTATATAGTGCCGGGAGGATGTGCTGCATCGAAAGTGATAACTATCAATCCGCAGCCAACCATGTCGGGCCTCACAGGTATCTGTGTTGGCAACAGCTACACCATAACAGCTACGCCGGCAGGAGGCATATGGAGTGGCACTGGCGGCGTTACCGTTAGCACTTCCGGCGTCGTTACTGCTATTACGCCCGGGCCAGCTACTGTTGCATATACCGGCTCATCGGGTTGTATAGCTATGAACCCGCTAACCGTATTTGCATTGCCTGTTATCTCCGGCGCTTCATCTGTGTGTGTGGCGGGCACCACCACACTCACCGGTACGCCAGCGGCAGGCACATGGAGCAGCACGGGCAGCGCCAGTGTTGGGCTTTCATCTGGTATTGTAACGGGCGTTTCTTTGGGAACTGTAGTTATAAGTTACCTGGCCCCATACGGGTGCGAGGCAGCAATAACGATGGCCGTCAATCCTCCGCCAACCTTATCCGGCCTGTCAGGAGTATGCGTTGGCAACAGCATTACCGTTACAGCAACGCCAACAGGCGGTATATGGAGCGGAACAGGCGGCATTGTAGTAGGCGCGGCTACCGGCATTGTATCCGGCAGCACAGCAGGAACTGCAACCGTCAGTTATACAGATCTGCTTGGCTGCACAGCCAGTGGCTTAGTAACCGTGAATGCGGTACCCACTATTTCGGGAACGCTGGTCAAATGCGTGGGCAGCGGTGAAACTTTTACTGCGCTACCGGGCGGAGGTACATGGACGAGCACAGATGTAGCAATAGGACCCTCAACGGGAGTGGTTGGCGGGTTTCCGTTAGGCTCTGCAGTGATCACCTACACTGCGCCAACAGGCTGCTTGAGCACCTCGACCATAACCGGGGAACCAATACCCTCGATAACCAGCCCTATGTCCGTATGCCAGGGAAGCAGCATAACACTTGGTGCATCTACCGGTACGGGAACATGGTCTGGAGGAGGAGGAGCGGCAACGATCACTGTAGCCGGCGTTGTAAATGGCGTAGCCGGAGGAACTACATCTGTCACGTACACATCTGCTGCGGGGTGCACTACTACAGGCGTGGTAACTGTGCTCCCGGTAACACCCACAACCGGCATAACGGGACTCTGTACTGGAGCCGCAACTACACTGGGGAACAGCACAGCAGGGGGAACATGGACCAGCAATGATACGACGGTTGCCACCATAACAACAGCGGGCTCGTGGACCGGCATTGGTTCTGGCACCACAACTATATCTTACACCCTGCCGTCAGGCTGCGCGGCTACGGTTGTCGTCACTGTGTTTCCTATACCCCCGGCACCAATCACAAGAAACATAAACTACTGCCAGTATGCCACACCACTGCCACTTACGGCAATAGGCACCAACCTGGTCTGGTACGTCGGCGATACGACGGCACCAGGTTCGGCCACTGCCCCTACCCCATTAGCTACTGTGCCGGGTACCTACCTGTTTTACGTGACACAAACATCGGCAGCTGGCTGCACAAGTGCAAGTGCATTAATAAGCGTACACATAGTTCCGGAAACAGCGCCAGTATTGACTGTTACAGATACGGTAATTTGCGCAGGAGTGTACATTACATTTACCGGTAGCTCACCGGGATCACCGGATTTTTCGAGCATGAACTGGGACTTTGACGACGGATCGCATGTGGATGGTATTAACCCAGTGAAACACGCCTTTAGCTCACCCGGCACCTATAACGTAAGCGGAACGGCTATCTACGACGTATGCATAGGGCAGAATGTAACGCAAGAAATACAGGTTTATGCTGCACCCTATGTAAACCTTGGCAATGACACATCTATATGCGCGGGATCAAATGCTATTGTACTTAGAGACAGGAATGGCCAGGCAGGCGGCCCGGTAAGCTGGCTGTGGAGCACAGGGGCGCATACTGCGGCCATAGCGATAACGGCCCCCGGTACTTATTATGTGCAGGGCGAAATGAACGGATGCACAGCAACTGATACAATACTGGTGCGGCCGGACTGCTACCTTGATATTCCAAATGTATTCACGCCGAACGGTGACGGCCTAAATGATTATTTCTTCCCACGCAACCTCTTATCCAGCGGACTTGCGCAATTTGTCATGAGCATTTATAACAGGTGGGGTGAGCTCATCTTCCACAGCACCCTTATAGATGGATCAGGATGGGACGGCAGTTACAACGGAGCGCGGCAGCCTGAGGGAGTTTACATTTATACCATGGACGCCACATTCAAAGACGGGCAGCACGAACACCACCAAGGGAACGTGACCCTTTTCAGATAGTAAGGACGACTGATCTTTAAGACTTAGCGCAAACAATGTATCACGGGTGCAATAACCGTGAACAAAACTACTCTTTCAAAACTTTATAAAGGCGGGCTCCCCTTTTTTAAGTCGCTCGTTGTGTTCACCAAAAACCGCTCCGTTGCGAGAAAACCAACATAATTTCTAAAAGATTTATGACACCCATGTTTTGCTCAGTTGGATAACACACATACTCGCCTGCCGGAGACTGGCTTCCACGCAGGACGTAGGCGCTGCGTGCGCCCAGCTACTATAGATTTTTATCTTGGAGAAAAGTAGGGACAACTGGGGAGTTCTCTGATTAGATCGGAGCGGGCCAAATCTCAAGATTTGCAAAGAGCAACAAAGAGAGAATACAGGAGCGAAAAAAGACGGGTAAACGCTTAGCAGACGCAGAACCGCAGCATCCTCGTTAGAGATGAGGTAGTAAGGGGATATCTTTCGAACCAATGACCTCACTCTCATAAAACAACTATCTTTACAGTGTATTTATTTCAGGAAAAAAATGTCATTAAGTAATCAGGAAAAAGCTATTAGAACAACATATTTCAGTATTGTGAGCAATGCTGGTATGGCACTAATTAAAGGGCTTACAGGTTACTTTGGCAATTCATATGCAATCATTGCTGACGCTATTGAGTCCACCGCAGATATATTTTCGTCATTATTTGTATTATTTGGATTAAAATATACAAACAGGCCAGCAGACAAAAACCATCCCTATGGGCACGGCAGAGCGGAACCGCTAATTACATTCCTTGTTGTCGGTTTCCTAATTGCTTCTGCGATATTAATAGCCCACGAAAGTATTATCAACATTCGAACACCGCATGAACTACCTAAAGCTTATACGCTTTTTATTCTTGGTGCAATTATCATTTGGAAAGAATATTCTTTTAGGCTGGTAATGAAAAAGAGCAAAGAAACTAATAGCTCTTCTCTTAAGGCAGACGCATGGCACCACAGGAGTGATGCAGTGACATCAGTTGCTGCATTTATCGGGATATCAGTAGCATTAATAATGGGTAAAGGGTATGAAGCCGCAGACGACTGGGCCGCATTATTTGCTGCCGGGTTTATTTTATATAATAGCTATTTAATATTCAGACCAGCATTAGGGGAAATAATGGATGAGCATTTAAATGATGATCTGGTAACTGAGATCAAGGAGGTTTCTCTGACTGTACAGGGTATAGTTGGCACGGAAAAGTGTTTCATTCGAAAGGCAGGAATGCAATACCACGTTGATCTACACGCAGTGGTTGACAGCAGTATTACAGTAAAACAAGGTCATCAGATTGCCCATTTACTTAAAGACACACTTCGAAGGGAAATACCTGAATTAGGTCATGTCCTAATTCACATTGAGCCTAATTCTTTGTAAAGAAACTATAGAATAGAAAACGGAGGCAATAGAACACTGTAACAGAAAAGCCACTCAACATTGAGTGGCTTTTCTGTATTGTTTAGCAATAAAGACTAATAGTTAGCAACTATAAGGATCTTAAAGCATTCGCGCCCCAAACGGGAAGGTTATCGAACGGGTTATAGGCAATTCGAAAACAACTGAGTAAGTTTTAGCCTTAGTTCGTTTTAGCGCCTTAAGAGACTAAGCTTTATTACGGGTTCCTGATGCCCTTCGAAGCATCCGGAAGAATAATCTCTTTTTGGGCGCACTTAAATTTTGAATGCTGTTTTTGCAGCCTATGATTATGGCATGAGAACACTGTTAATGACGTGAATGACGCCATTGCTTGCCTCTAAGTCGGTAGCCGTCACAGTAGCTTTTCCACCTTTTGCATCAGTCAACACCACTTTACCATCCACTAGAGATGCTTTTAATTCACCACCAGCTACTGTTTTTAATGCTACAGAACCATGCCCTTTTTTAATAGCTGCCAGAACCGCCTTAGCGTCCAATTTGCCGGCAACTACATGGTATGTAAGGATACCTGCCAACTTTGTTTTGTTTTCAGGTTTTAGTAAAGTTGCCACTGTACCAGCAGGTAATTTATCGAAAGCAGCATTGGTAGGTGCAAATACAGTAAAAGGCCCTTTGCTTTGCAGCGTGGCAACGAGATCTGCTCCTTTTATAGCAGCGACCAGGGTTGTGTGATCGTTCGATGCAGCTGCTACGCCAACGATGTCTTTTGATTGTGCCATTGCATTGCCGGCAACGAAACTAGCTGCTATAAACAGCGCGACTTTTTTAATTGTGTTCATTTTTTTGTTTTTATTGGTTAAGAAACTCTTTAGTATTGTTATTTTAAATAGTATTAAATGTTATTTGAAATGGGCGCCAGGCCGTTTGTTTAACTTTTACTCAAATTATTTAAACAAAAATAGTCTATCCATTTTTAGTACCATCTTTTTATATCTTATAACGCTATCAGGATAGCTTATAATATAAAAAGCATAAAATATACATATATTAATTTAACCTGCGATGGATATAGTTATACATTGGCGAGTCTTTTTAGCACCTTCCCAAACTTTCATAAATACTTTTCAGTTAACTGGATTTGGCGGCTAATTCATGAAAGCTTTTACAGCAAAGGAACACAGCCTATTACAAATCAGGATTGCTGTAACGAGGGAAACATCCAGAAGAACACGAATTGAGTTGCGTGTTGCTGATTAGACAAAAGACGCACTCGCCAGTCAGAGACTGGCTTCCACCAAGGACATAGGCACAGCCTACGCCTAACGACTACATTCTTTTATATTGGAGAACACAAGGGACAACTGGGGAGTTCTTCAGTAAGATTCATCAATCCTGCGCGCCGCTGTTGGTCAGAAAATAAGACCAACAGCGGCGGAAAATACTTATTTTAATTTCAAAGTAATATACGGAATTTGATAAAAAAAAGCGGACAAGCCGCTCATCGCTTTGTAACAGACAATTACTCTTCCAGATTTTTAATCATTGTAAATAAGATTCTAGAAAGCTCTTCATAAATCTTACCTATTTCGTCGAAGACACCTGTTTCTATCTCTCCCTCGTCGCTTAGAAAAGTAAGTAATGCTGCACATTCAAATACGGAACCCCTCGCAGTAACATAAAAATTCCTTCTATCCTTATTGCTAAACTTGGCGCTGCCTTCTGCAATATTGAGCATAATACTCAGGCTCGCCCGCCCCAATTGATCTTTGACATAGCCAGGTATTCCTTTATTCCCTTTCAGAAACCGGTATATCTTTTGATTCGTCGCGAATGCTTTTTTGTATACTTCGAGGTTTTCGTAGGGAAACATATAAAAAGGTTTGGGCTAAAATAATTGTTTAGAGCGGGAAACAGAAAGAGAGCGAAGAGGTCTTTTCGAGCGGGAAACAGAAAGAGAGTGAAGGGAATTTTAGAGTGGGAAAGAGAAAAAGAGTGAAGGAGACTTTTAGAGCGGCAAACAAAAAGAGAGCGAAGGGGGTCTTTTAGAGCGGGAAACAGAAAGAGAGCGAAGAGGACTTTTAGAGCGGGAAACAGAAAGAGAGTGAAGGGGACTTTTAGAGCGGGAAACAGAAAGAGAGCGAAGAGGACTTTTAGAGCGGGAAACAGAGCGGAGAAAGAGGGAAAAATGAGAAAGAGAGCGCATCGCTCTTCGCTCTGCCGCTCTCTTTCTCATTTTTGTGCCCCGAACAGGAATCGAACCTGCACTACCTTGCGATAACCAGATTTTGAGTCTAGCGCGTCTACCAATTCCGCCATCGAGGCCTTTTAACTCTACAGTTCGCAGTTGGTAGATGCTGCGGACCACCGGCTATTTTTGCCGGGCTGCAAATCTATCAATTCTTTACCTAATGTGCAACAGCTATTTTTTCTGCTATGCCAAACAGGCAAATAGCGAGGAATGAAAAGGAGGATACTGCACGTACCCTAGTAGGTAGCAAGAAGCAGCTGAACGCAAAGACCGAGCAAACCAACCAGGATACCAACTAAGAGTAAAGGGGAAAATAAGTCCCAAAGAGAAAAAAGAAAATTCCGTATCATTTTAAATAAATAATAGGTTAACTGAAAAAATTTTCAGGACCACAATATTATCGCAAGATGAAACGGCATTTCCTACTGAAACTAGTAGTAATAAGACGTGATACGAAAATAAATGAATACCATAAGTCGAGCAGAGCGGAAGTTTTGCAGCCTACCTGGCACGTGCCGCGAAGCGGTCTATCCGCTCCTTTATACGTAGCAAATACTTTTTGCGGAAGTACTGATCCTTTATCTGGAGTAGCAGGTCGTTGTTTTTATGCCCTGCCTCAAAGCGCTGCACCAGTAGTTTTGTGGCATCCTCCCATAGTTCCAACTGCTCGTTGAGCATTTCTGTGGCGCCCGTCATTTCGTCATCGTCAGTAGGGTCGTCTTTATCGTGGTTGGTCTCGTAGTCGCTTATGGCTTCGTTTATATCCATCATCTCCATCAGGAATGCCGGAGGGAGTGCGTATTTTTCTTCGTCTGCCAGCAGGCCGTGGTGTTTCAGTATATAGGCCATGGTAGCATCGGGGTCGCGAAGGGTTTTATAGGCTTCATTGTTTATGGCAGCCATACGTAACGCCTCGGTAAGCCCTGCGCCGCCTGCATGTGCAAAGCGATCGGGATGGTACTGCCGGCTTAGCTCGTAAAACCGGGCCTTCACCTCAGCCTGAGGGGGCGAGAAAGAAACGGGCAGCTGGTATAGTGTGAAATAGTCTGTCATGGGTGTGTTATCTTTGCGCAAAATTACTAAAGATGATCCGCATAGGGCTGATAAGAGAAATGAAAAAGCTGCCAGATGAGCGCGTGCCACTAATACCGAGGCAATGCAGCTTTATTGAAGCGCACTATCCAGGCGTAAAGATAGTAGTAGCGCCATCGCCTACACGCAGCTATACTGATGCCGAATATATAGCCGAGGGCATAGAGATGAACGACGACCTCAGCGGCTGTGACATATTGCTTGGTGTAAAGGAAGTGCCCGCGGAGTTGCTTATACCCAACAAGACGTATTTTTTCTTTTCGCACACCAAGAAGAAGCAACCGTACAACCAGTGCCTGATGCGTGCGCTGATCGGCAAAAACATACGGATGATAGACTATGAGTGCCTCACCCACAGCGATGAGCAACGCATACTGGGCTTTGGTCTGTATGCCGGTATAGTGGGCGCGCACAACGGATTGATGACTTATGGCAAGAAGTTTGGCCTCTATGACCTGCCTGCAGCGCACGCTGTAAAAGGCTTTAAAGAGCTGCTGGCTGCATATGAGCACGTGAAGCTGCCTAACATAAAAATAGTAATTACAGGATCCGGCAAAGTATCTGCCGGTGTGCTGGAGGTACTGACGCAACTGGACATAGAGGCGGTAGAGCCAAACGACTTCCTGACCCATGAGTATGAGTATCCGGTGTTCACACACGTTAAGGGCGCTGACCTGTATGCCCGCAAAGACAACGATATGTTTTTCCGCGACGACTTTCATGCAAACCCGGAGGCTTATAAATGCCTGTTTGCCTCTTATGTGAACCAGGCAGATATACTTATGAACGGTATATACTGGGAGCAGAGGATAGCCCGGCTGTTTGAAAAAGAAGACATCAAGCGGCGCGACTGGCGCGTGAGTGTGATATCGGATATTACGTGCGATGTTGATGGTTCTGTGCCAATCAACCTGGGTTCGTCTACCATTGCTGACCCGGTATATGGTGTGGACAGGGAAACCGGTGAGCGCACGGCACCATTTCAGCACACAAAGGGCATAATAGATGTGATGGCCGTAGATAACCTGCCAAATGAGTTGCCCCGGGACGCGTCGCGCTACTTCGGCATACACTTTGAAAAACATATATTGCCTGAGTTGCTGAAAGACGAAAGCGATATACTGAGGCGGGCAACAATATGCGAGAACGGGCAGCTAACAAAGAAGTATGAATACCTGAGCGACTACGCATACGGTAGTTAAAACTGCTTAACGAATTCTGGCACATATTTGGTTTTAACTGGTACTATGATATTGAAAAGACTATTTGCCGCGATGTTGCTGCTGGCCGCTGTTTGCACTAATGTGCCACATGCATGGGCCCAGGGGGCCGGAGAGAACTACAAGGACCTGAAAAATGGTATACTGGTGCTTGTAAACAAGCACCGCACGGCGATGGGCCTGGGCACGCTGAAGATGAATGACGACATCTCTACCGCAGCAGACAAGCACAGCCGCAACATGGCGACGAATAAGATACCGTTTGGCCATAATGGCTTTGACAATCGCATGGCGGGCTTACGGAGTAAGATAAAGGGCACTAATGGCTGGGCCGAAAATGTAGCCTATGGCGCTGCAACAGCAGATGAGGCTGTAGAGATGTGGCTGGGCAGCCCCGGACATAAGAAGAACATAGAAGGTAGCTACAACCTTACGGGCATTGGCATTGCCAAGGGTAAGGATGGCCAACTTTATTATACACAGATATTTGTGAAGGCAGATTAGAAATTCAAAAGTCAAAAACCAAAAAGCACATCGATAACAAAATTGAGTTTCGAAAGATTGCTTTGCCACGGCCACCGCACGAGGCTAAACATCGTGGCGCGCAATGACGCGGGTGATTAGTGTAGTTCAAAAGTATAAATGGTATTAATAGTTGTATTTTTCTTTCCAGCAGTTTTTGAGGTATTCTCTTATGCGGCTCTCTGATGGGTTACTAGAGGGGTCGTAGATCTTTGTACCGCTTATTTGGTCGGGCAGAAATTCCTGGTCTGCAAAGTTGCCTGCGTAGTCGTGGGCATATTGATAGCCTTTGCCATAGTCCATCTTCTTCATAAGGCCGGTAGGTGCATTGCGAATGGATAGCGGCACAGGGAGGTCGCCGGTCTTGTTAACGAGCGCCATGGCCATGCCTATAGCTGTTGTAGCGCTGTTGCTCTTGGCGGATGTGGCAAGGTATATTGCAGTTTGCGAAAGTATGAGGTTACACTCAGGGTAGCCTATCATTGTGACTGCCTGGAAACAACTGGTAGCCAGCAGCAGCGCATTAGGGTTAGCATTGCCAATATCTTCGCTGGCCAATATAAGCATGCGCCGCGCTATAAATTTAGGGTCTTCTCCGCCCTCTATCATACGGGCCAGCCAGTACACGGCAGCATTAGGATCGCTGCCACGCATTGACTTTATAAAGGCGGATATAATGTCGTAGTGCTGCTCGCCTGTTTTATCGTACAGCGCCATCTTCTTTTGCACTATGTCCTGCACTATGTCGTTGGTCACCGTTTTATCATCGGGTAGTGAGCCTGCCACCAGCTCTACCAGGTTAAGCAGCCTGCGGGCGTCGCCGCCGCTCAGCTGCAGCAGGGCATCCCACTCTTTTATGGTTATATGCTGGTCTGCCAGCCATTGGTCTTTTTGCATGGCCTGCTCTACCAGTGTTACCAGGTGCTCCTCGGTAAGCGACTTCAGCACATATACCTGGCAGCGGCTAAGCAAGGCACTGATGACCTCAAAAGAAGGATTCTCAGTAGTGGCACCTATAAGCGTGATAATGCCCTTCTCCACTGCCCCCAGCAGGCTGTCCTGCTGGGCCTTGTTGAAGCGATGTATCTCATCTATAAACAATAGTGCGTGCCCGCTTTTGCGTGCCATTTCTATTACTGCGCGTACATCCTTTACCCCGCTATCTATGGCACTAAGGGTAAAAAAAGGCATATCCAGCGAGTGGGCAATTATCTGCGCAAGTGTGGTCTTACCCACACCGGGCGGTCCCCAGAATATGATAGAGTGGCCCTTGCGGTTGTGTACCATCTGCTCCAGCACCTTGCCTGGCGCTACCAAGTGCTCCTGCCCTATAAACTCTTCCAGCGACTGCGGCCTCACCCGCTCAGCGAGCGGCATATTCGAACCCTGCATAGTAATAACGTTTTATTTTAAAGTAATTCCCTAAATTAGCCCCATGTTACGCAAACTGATGATACTGGCGTGCCTTACACTGGCGACAAATGTTTTTGCCCAACATCACCCCACTTCCAAAACTACGGAAAAGCCGGACGATGCTAAAATAGATTACCAGCAGATGGGTGCCCCGATGCCACCACTTAAACTACTGGTGTTTCACGATACAAGTAGACAAAATCGCATGCCTGCAGCTGCACCTGCAGAAAATGACCGGAAGAAATTTACCTCGGGTAAACTGCGCAAGATGGACGACTCTAAACTAGAATACCTGACGGGTAATGACGTAAAAAATGACGCAAACCTGCTGGTAATGATCTTTAATCCGAGCTGCTCACATTGCGAGGACGAAACGGCGATCATACAGAAGAACATATCTTTCTTCAACAAGTCGCAACTGGTAATGGTGGCGAAACCTGTGAATGCAGTGCCGCTCAGCGATTTTTACCTCAGGCGCAGGCTTGGCGAATTTCAGCCGCCTATTCACATAGGCACTGACAGCTCTGATTTTATAGGTAAGACATTTGTATTTGGTATGCTGCCACAGATCAATATCTATGACCATGATCGTAAGTTAGTGAAAACATTTAACGGAGAGATTGCCATAGACAGCCTGAAACAGTATATAGAATAAGCATCTTAGAGCAGTCCAAAGAAAAGAAGTTTGCCGATCTGCAAAGATTTTTTATGTTTTACCCAATTACCTAAATTAGCTTTCATGTTACGCCACCTGCTTACACTCTCACTCACGATCTTTATTGCCGGATCAGCGACCGCACAGAAAAACAAGCATGCCGCACCACATGCTGATAAACAAGCAAACGAACAGGACTATAAACAACCAGGTGCCCCTATGCCACGCATGAAGGTGCAACTCTACAAGGATACAACAAAGGATAATGGTAAAGACTATGTGTATCTGACGGATAAAGATGTAAGCAATGATGCTAATCTGCTGGTAATGATGTTCAATCCTACCTGCTCACATTGCGAGGATGAAACGGACCTTTTTGAGAAGAATATTTTCATGTTCAAAAAGTCGAACCTGGTGCTGATGGCCAACCCGGGGATGAAGCCATATCTACGGGACTTTGTGAACCGGCTGCATGTAAATGAATACGAATCAATACGTGTAGGGATAGACAGTGGAGACTTTATTTCTAAAGTATACCTCTACGGCATGCTGCCGCAGATCAATATTTATGACCACGACAGAAAGCTACTTAAAACATTTAACGGGAGCGTAAAGATCGACAGCCTGAAAAAATATATAGAATAGACTTTACTTCCCCGCATAAGTATGCGGGAGAAACAAGCCTGTAAATGAAGCACGCTTTACATGGCTACCTGGGCAGATGAACCAGAACCAGAAATGGCATCGGCCTTGGCCATAACGTAGTTACGTACCTTGTGCACATAGTCGAAGTAGCCTACCTGCAAGCGATACAAAAACAACGAAAATATAAGCACATCACTGCCCAGCAGTATCAATGAAACTGTCCAGTCGCCATTCTTATCAACAAGGCGTAAAACGAAGGCTGCGATAAAAATGAAAAAGCAGAATATTAAAATTATCTGCGGGCCACCAGAGTCCACTTTTCTCATTTTAGAGTTTATCGTTACATTGCTCTTCCCGTCACGTTCTTCAATATCTACATGAGTGATAGGCAGTGTCTTTATGGATTCTTCCTGCTCTGCGTGAGGAATGATAAGGAGCGATCCATCCCGCTCTATTATTTCGAAGTCTAGATTATGTATTTTAACATGACTTCCCATCAGCCTCTTTTTTAATTCAGGTTTTGATACGGGCGAATTGAAATTGCGCGTTTTTGTGAAAAACATAGGCCAAGTTTTAATGGTTAGAACAATTCAATAAATTGAAGTTAAGCTTTATTTTTTGCATTGCAAGTACTCCAATATATTTTATCTAAATCCAAAATCATGCCAAAATGCCAATCAGATATAACTAATAGACAATCTATTAGGTCTATTACTATACGCCTGGGAATAAAGTTATTTTATTCTTATTTGAAGAATAACAACTTTGATTGTGGATAACATGTTATTACTTATTACCAATGATGTGAAAATAATTTTCGACCATATCCCGGTAATAAGGCTTCAACTGAGGGGGGACGGTTTTGTAAAGTTCAAGCAGTTCCTTTTGATCTGTGAGATATTTCTGCAAGGCCGGTGGGACGGGGCGACTTACATCGTCACCACTGCGTGAAGACCGCTTATCGTCCTGCTCCTGCTCGCGGAGCGACTTTTCTGTTTCGAGCAGGCGGGTGGTGATCTCTTTCTGGCGCAGCAATAGTTCGCTAGTTATACGGCGGTTCACGAGGTCTGTCTCGTTTTTGTCCATCTTCTGCTCTATTTCCCTTAGCTCATTCGCGCTCTTTCCCATGCCGCCCTTACTATTCAGCTGGCTGCTTAGCTCCTGTATTTTGCGCCTTATCATCGCCTGCTGCTCTGCCATCCTTGCGAGCTGCTCCGCATCACCATTCTCGCCGGGCTTACCCTGGCCGCCGCCTTGCCCCTGACCCTCACCTTGCCCCGGCTTTTGCCCGGCACCGGGTTTCTTACCGCCGTCCTTCTGCATTTTCTGCATGCCGTCGCCCATCTTCTGCTGTTCGGTTATAATGTCGGATAGCTGGCTACCCGGACCCTTCTGCGGCTTTTTGCCACCTGGAGAGCTGCACATGCCATCACCTCCGGGCTTATTGCCGTCATTCTGCTGCTGTATCAGGTTTGCGAGTACCTCATTGAGCATTAATGCCAGGTTATTGGCGTGGGTCATTACATACTGCTGGTCCATCATGGCAACACCCAAGTTCCTGTCCTCAAGGTTGTCAACCGCTTTTTGCATATTGCGTTCCAGCTCGGTGGTTTCCTTATTTATGGTGGTGGCAATCTTTACGATACGCTTGCTGAGTGCAAACATACTGTCTCGTATCATCTGAGAATTGTGATGCAGGCGGTTTTCCTCCTCCTGGTTGAGCACGTATTGCTGACTGGTAGGCGATGTAACCTTTACCGAGCCCATAAGATCTTCCTGGTCGAATGACAGCCTGATAAGATTGCTAAGTATCTGGCGGGTGGCGCGGATATCTATCTCGATCTGCTCCTTATCTTGCCCGCTTGCCTTTTTGCGCATAAACTTGGCCATTTTCTCCAGGTTATCTGCTGCTTGTTTCTGAGACTTGCCTGCTTTATCGTTTTTCTTCTCATCCAGCTCTTCCTTGCTGTCCTGCATATCTTTTTGCGCGTCCTTTCCCTGCTTCTCTTCTTCTTCCATCCTATCCTTCTGCTTCGTTTCCTTTGCCAGTTTCTGAGCCTCCGCAAGGTCTTCCTTCATTGCTTTGTCCAGCTGATCTTTCAATGCCTTCTGGTCCTTGCTTAGGGCAGCGTTATCTTTCTTCCCTTCTTCCGTTTGCTTCTGCAGATCCCTTTCTTTCTTAGCGAGGTCGTCCATCTTGTTGGCCATGTCCTCCATATGCATCTGCATTTCCAGCTTCTTCATCAGCTCCTGCATGCGCTGCATGTCCATGTTGAAAAGCTTATTGTCCTGCTGCATCTGTTTCATGGCGTCTACGGCCTGCTCCTTGTTCAGTTTAGCCATGAGCTCCTGCAGCTTTTTCATTTCCTCTTTCAACTCATTGTTCAGCAGGTTGTCCAACTGTTTATCCAGCTCTTTCTGTTTTTCCTTCAGGTCTTCACTATATTTTTTCTGCTCGCTTTGCTGCATCTGCTCTTCAAACCGCTGCTTGATATTCTCAACATTGGCCTTCAGGTCCATCTGCTTTTTCATCATCTCCTGCAGCGACTGTTGCTGCTCCCACTCCATGCCATTGCTTTGCAGCATTTTGCTCTGCATGTCTTTATACTCATTCTGCAGTTGCTGTGTTTTTTGAGAACTGTTGCTCAGGCCTGAATTGATCTGCTGTGAATTTTCGTTTATCGCCGAATCGAGTTGCTTAGGGTCATACATCTGGAACGTCATCACCTCGCTGCGCGATGCTTTGCTGCCATGTACACCGTCGTTGTCCCATGCCTCGATGTAGTAGGAAAGCTTTTGACCAGTCTGCATTTTCAGGCTTTCGATATCGAAGTACTGCTCAAAGGCAGCAACGGCACCTTGGGTAATTTTTAGCGGGATGCTCTTAGTTAAGATTTTGCGGTCTTTATCGGTTACTTCGAAATTAAATGAAGCGCGTGTGATCGCATAGTCATCGCCGGCAGTACCCGTAAGTAATATCTGCTTGCCAGATACCGAATCTTTAAACTGCTGCACCTGTATGACAGGGTATTGATCGGGTATTACCTGCACCTGGTAGCGGTAGCTATCTGCAATTGCCGCCTCCTTATTATGCAAGGTGATCGTATAGGCGGTATCGCTCATAAAGCGATATTGGTAAGAATAGGTGGAAGAGCTATTGGGCAATGCCAGGCTTTCGCCGCTTCCGAAATGAATAGTAGCCTTGTCTGTATGATCTGTAACAAATGACCAACTGACCGTTGTACCTACTGGCAGTGTCATATCGCTAAGGCTGTTGCGCACCTCATTTTTCCTGCCAGTATAAGCGGGATAGTTTACCTGTATCTTAAACGCCTTAAGCACAGGGCGCTGTATAACCCGAAGCGTGCTGGCCTGGGAATAGAACCCGGCGGCATAGAAACGAAAATTTATCGCCTCAGTTACATTCTTGAACGTATATTGGAAAGCATGGTTTTCCATGGGCTGCATGGGTATCCTTTCTCCTGCTATCTCTATGGTAGCATCGGCAGGCAGCATGCTGCCTGTGGCCTGAACGCTGAGCACATAGTCGGCATTGCGCACGGCTATGAGCGATGGATTTTTTATGATAAAATGGAAGGGAGAAGGTTTTTCAAAAGCCTTTGTAGGCTGCAATAAGCGCCGTGAACCCTCTGTAAACACACTTGGGGCTGCAACCAGTATAAACACACCAATGAGCAGCAGCGGTAAAAGATATGGAAGGTATTTTTTGTTTTTAGAGAAGTCGACAGCGCCGGTAATAGGGACTACTGATATCTGGCTTATCTTCTGATTAATGCTGGCCTCGGCCAACTCCCTGCTGGCATTATTATCAGGATTGGATTTAAGCTGAAGGATGTTCAACAGTCTGTCGCTTACCTCTGGAAAGTGAACGCCAATGATCTTCGCCGCCTGCTCGTGCGAGATAACTTTACCAAGGCGCCACATTTTGCTAAGGGGAATAGCCACCCACAGCACCAAAGATGATAAACCCAGCACGGCAAATAAAGAAACAATAGACAGCTTAGACCAAACGGGCAGATAGAGAAAATATTCGCCAACGCTTACGGTGAGTATGTAGAATAGCAGGCAACTCAGGAATACAAGACTGCCACGTATCACCTTATTGGCGTA
Source organism: Chitinophagaceae bacterium (assembly GCA_947446645.1). Taxonomy (GTDB): domain Bacteria; phylum Bacteroidota; class Bacteroidia; order Chitinophagales; family Chitinophagaceae; genus Nemorincola. The sequence goes on from CANFHA010000015.1 coordinate 89,498, forward strand.
ATACTTTCGTATAAATGCATCCAGCCGCTCTATCAGCCACTCATAGTTGTTCGTACTCATCAGGGTATGCAATTTAATGGATTTTCCTGATGGTGAAAGGTTAAAAAAAGGGGTAATTGGGCCAGACAGATGAGAAACGAATGGGCAGCAGGAACAATCGGCGCCGCATGGCAAATATTATCTGTAGAATCTCCCTGCCGAATTCCTAATTTTGCGTTGATAAATATCGGGATTGAATAGAGATGATGCAATTGTACCCGGCCCATGCCGCTGAAGCCCTGGAATTTAATAAAGTCTGCGACCTGCTTTTACAAAAGTGCCGAACGGATGCCGCCCGTGAGCGCGTAGAAAATATACGGTTCCATACGCGGATGGACCATATGGAACGGCAATTGCTGCAAGCCAATGAATTTAAGTGGATACTGAATGGTGGCGAGCATTTTCCCAATGACTTTACACGCAATATGCAGAAAGAGCTGAAGCTGCTTTCTATAACCGGCGGGGTATTGAACGGCGAGCAGTTGATCGCCTTCAACCAACTGGCGCTGAATATGCGCGATATCCTGATGTGGTTTAAGAAACACAATGAGCTCTTCCCTACCCTGCTGGCCCTGTGCAACGACATAGTTTATGAGAAGAAGATAACGGAGATCATCACCTCAGTAGTTGATGATTCGGGTATAGTGCGTGATACTGCTTCGAAAGAGCTGATGATCATAAGATCAGAGCTGGGCAAAGCAAGGCATGAGACAAGACGTACGTTTGAAGGTGTACTAAGGAAACTAAGCAAAGCAGGTTACCTGGCCGATATATCTGAGAGCTTTCTGAATGGGAGAAGGACGGCTGCAGTACTGGCGGAATACAAACGCATTGTAAAAGGCATATTGCACGGCGAGAGTGATACACAGAAAACCGTATTCATAGAGCCGGAAGAGACGATAGAGCTGAACAATGAGATCTTTTCGCTGGAGCGGGCCGAAGGACGAGAGATACAGCGTATACTGGTGCAGGCGACGAAGGATCTCTCTGCATTTTCCGGGCAACTGGAATCCTATTTCCAGGTGAGCGGCATATATGACTTTATACGCGCAAAGGCGGCGCTGGCCGTAGATATGAAAGCAAATATGCCCCGGCTAAGCCCACACCCCGGTGTGCAGCTGGTAAAGGCGTATCATCCACTTTTGTTTTTGAGGAACCAGTACCCACAAAAACCAACTGTGCCGCTAAACCTGACGCTGGACCGGCAGCAACGAATACTGATCATAAGCGGGCCGAATGCAGGTGGCAAAACGGTAGCTATGAAAACCGTGGGGCTGCTGCAGCTGATGGCACAGGCCGGGCTGCTGATAACCGCAGATGAAAGCTCGGAGATCGGTATTTTCCGCCAGCTGATGGTGCAGATAGGCGACACCCAATCTATAGAACATGAACTGAGCACCTATAGCGCGCACCTGCAGGACATGAAACATTTCATGGATTTTGCCAGTGGGAAAACGCTATTCTTTATAGACGAACTCGGCAGCGGCTCAGACCCGAACCTGGGCGGAGCATTTGCAGAAGCTATTGTGGAAGACCTGGCCGCCAAGCATGCGCTAGGCATTATAACCACCCACTACCTGAACCTGAAAGTAATGGCTGGAAAGGTGCGTGGCATATTCAACGGGGCCATGGCCTTTGATGAAGAAAAACTGGAACCTCTGTACCAGCTGACCATAGGCAAACCGGGCAGCTCCTATACATTTGCGATAGCACAACGGAGCGGCCTGCCCAAATCTGTGATCGAACGGGCAAAACAACTTACACAGCGCGAGCATTTTAAGCTGGACAAAATGCTGCACCATACAGAACAGCAATCGGTGCGCCTATCTGACAAAGAAAAAGAATTGGATAAGCTGCTGAAGGAGAATGAAAAGCTTAAAAAACAATATGCCGAGCTTACCGATAACGAGAAACTACGGCAGCAGCATGAAACAATACGCCTTCAAAATGCGATAAAGAAAGAGGAACTGGATTATCTGCGGGATACGGAGCGTAAGTTCAAACAAATAATACACGACTGGAAGAAGACAGATAACAAGCAGGAGGTAATGAATGCGGCAGAAAACGTATTGTTTAGAAAGAAGCAGATAGCGACAAATGCTGCCGCGGCCAAAAAGGCTGACAAAAACTATGATACTATAGGCGGCAAACCAAAACCCGGTGACCTGGTAAGAAACAAAGATAACCACCAGGTAGGCTCACTCACAGAGTACCGAGATAAGCGGGCTATAGTGCAGATAGGCAATCTACCCTTCAACGTGAACATCAGCGAGTGGGTGGTAGTAAAACGGAAAGAGAAAAAATAAAAAACAGGCTGCGGGTATGACCTGCAGCCTGTTTGCTTTATCAGACAGTAATTATTTCTTAGCCGGAGCGCTAGTCTGCTTAGCCGTATTGTTAGTTTTGGTAGCACCTTCTGGTTTCTGCATGAAGAAAACAGAGATAATGCAAAGCCCACCTACGACACCAAGAAGGGTCCAGGTGCCTTTTTCCATCACATCAGAGCTTTGCTTTACGCCCATTACCTGTGAACTCATAGAGCCGAAGCTACCTGTAAGCCCGCCACCCTTAGGGTTCTGGATGAGAATAAAGAATGCCAACGCCACACAGGCCAACAGTATAAGTATTGTAATAATAGATATCATGATTGCTTTTCCTTTAAAACTTCTTCTATTTTGAGGGCAAAGTAAGCGTTTTTTTGAGGATTTCGCAAACTTAATTTGCGATACATATCTATCGCCTTTTCATATTTACCCTGCTTTATATATATGTCTGCCAATGACTCACTGGCAAGGCCGTCTTCCTTAGCTATTGAATTTACCGCCATTTCGAAGACATTTTCGGGAATCTCTTCATTCTCTTCTTCCATAGCGGCAGCCAGCTTCTCCTTTTGCCACATAGTGCGCAGGGCACGCTGGTCTTTCTTTTCCTCTTCCTTTTTCTGCTTTGTACTCTTGAAATGCAGTAACCATTCTGAGAAACTCATAACCACCATCAGTGATCTGTCTTCATCGTCCAGGTCATCTACCAGGTCGCTTATCACAGCGGGGATGTCTTCCGATATTCTTTCACCTTGCTGGAGGTAATAGTCCTGGGTGTAGATAGGGGATATCAGATCTGCCTCGTCTTCAGGTGTTACTGATACAGGTGCTGCAGCTGCGGACGAGTCCACATTTGCCGGAATGACTTGTATGTGCACCTTTTCCTCACTTACCGCGGCAGATAGCGGCTGAGCCTCAGCAACCGGCAGTTCTTCAGGCGCAATCTTGTCTTCGAAATTTCCCGATAGCTCCGAACCTGCAGGAATTTCTTTTTCAGCCTGTGGTTCCGGAACTTCTTCCCTTATCATACGCAAAAACTCCTCGCTCACGCCAACAACAGGCGGGGTAGTTTCCTGTGCCTGCGGGGTTACTTCATTGTCTTGTGGCATGGAAGCAATGGGTTCTTCTTGTTGCGGTTCGGGCTGCACAGAGGTTTCCTGCGTCGGAACCGGCTCCGTTTCTTCCTCCTTCGCAACTAACTCTGGTTCATCCACCTCTGGTTCAGGTTGCACAGGAAGCAGTACGTCTTCATTTGTGGCATCCTGTATAGGGTGCACCGAAACTTCAGGTGCCTGACCTGCTGCAGTGACTACGTCGCAAAACCGGATCCAGTTTCCCAGGTATGGCTGAATGTTCGTCAGCATCTCCGGCGAAAAAGGCTGGTCCCGATATTTTTCTATAGCGGCAACGTAACGCAGCGGCACAAAATAGGGGTAGGCATGCAAAAACGCATCTACACTCACCCTATCCTCACCGGAGATAGTAGAAGGCCTGGCCAGTAGCCCGGAGATATATTCTATAGAAAACTGATTAGTCATTTGCCCGAATCGGCTACCAATTTACGAAAGCTTTATTAAAAATATCATCCGCCAGCTGATTTCCGATATCCTCTATCAAGGCGGCCTTTACATTATCCAGTATCTGGGTGGCCGCAAAATCGGAAAAACGGGTAAACGTTTGGCTGAAGTTAGCCTTTTCGTTCAGCCTGTTTTTGAAAGTAACCTTAAGACTAATGGTAAGCCTGTTTTTTGAAGCCACCTGCACATTAGAGGCTCCTGTTACCGTGACTTCGTAAGCGGTTATTTGGCCGGTCATGTCGTAATCAGCATCATCTTTATTTACGGGCGAAAGGCCGGTTTGGGATAGAATTCTGTTTTTGAGCTTATCAGTGAGCGTGGAACTAAGGCTGGGTTCTACATTTCTTGCCTTATTGTCGAACTGGTGAATATTAATATTTTTACCCTCAATGGTTGCCCCGGAAAAACTATATACATGGCACCCTGCCAATAACAGCAAGGCGGGCAATAATATTAATAATAATCGTTTTACCTGCATGAGATGTAAAAATAGTGAACTCGAAGGAATATGGATTTATGGATTCTTAATGTCGAGATCTTTGCAATTTTTTTTACAAGAAAATCATTGATTTCATTATGCCTGGGAACTGTAGACATTTTGCTATTAGAAACATTGAGATACACTGAATGACTTCCGCCTTCACGCTTAAGTAAACACTTATTATCGTTTAGATGGCGAATAAATTCTTTCCTTTTCATCAGGCAACCATCTTAATTTCCTCTTTAGTTATCATTCGGCCAACCTGCTCTTCTTTTGCCATCTCCCGCCGCACTTCAAGTAACAACTCAAGCGCTTCAACAAGGTTTGCCCGTGCTTCACTCAGCGTTGCACCCTGTGTATTCACTCCGGGGATTTCTTCAATATAGGCGATGTAATTATTACCCTGCTGTTCGAACACTGCCGTTAACCCTGTATGAATATCCATTGCGATATAATTTATTTTTCCAAAGGTACAAATCAAATTCCGCTCTCTATACCGGCGGCAATCTAAAATATTTGGCCAAGATTATCGCGAACTTCTGCTTTAGCCAATTCTTTATGAAAAACGATACGGCTCAAAGCAATAAATCGTATATTTGTAGTTCAAAATTTTTATATACATGAGCAACTCTTTCCAGGAGCATTTTGACCGCCTGATAGACAGCGAGGTGACCATAGAGCCCAAAGACTGGATGCCGGATGATTATCGAAAAACGCTCATCAGGCAGATATCCCAGCACGCACACAGCGAAATAGTGGGGATGCTGCCGGAAGGTAACTGGATAACGCGCGCTCCCAGCCTGCGCCGCAAAGCAGTGCTGCTGGCGAAGGTGCAGGATGAGGCAGGCCATGGCCTGTACCTGTACAGCGCAGCCGAAACGCTGGGTGTAACCCGGGATGAGCTTTACAACCAACTGCATACCGGCAAGGCAAAATACTCCTCCATCTTTAACTACCCTACCCTTACATGGGCAGATATGGGCGCTGTGGGCTGGCTGGTAGATGGTGCTGCGATAATGAACCAGGTGCCGCTTTGCCGCACATCTTACGGGCCGTATGCGAGAGCGATGGTGCGTGTGTGCAAAGAGGAAAGCTTTCACCAGCGCCAGGGATTTGAAATAATGCTAACCCTTAGCAAGGGGACTGAAATACAAAAGAAGATGGCACAGGATGCGTTTAACCGCTGGTGGTGGCCGTCGCTGATGATGTTTGGCCCACCGGATGCGGAAAGTCCGCATACGGCGCAAAGTGTACGCTGGCGCATAAAACGCCTGACAAATGATGAGCTACGGCAGAAATTTGTAGACGTAACCGTGGAGCAGGCGAAAGTGCTGGGACTGGAGATGCCGGACAAAGACATAAAGTGGAATGAGGAACGCGGACATCATGATTTTGGCGCCATCAACTGGGAGGAATTCCGGAATGTGGTGAAAGGAAATGGACCGTGTAACAAGCAGCGCCTGGAAACCCGCAAGAAAGCATGGGACGAAGGCCAATGGGTGCGTGATGCAGCAATGGCTCATGCTGAAAAAAGAAAAAGCAGGAAGAAAGCCGCGTAGTATTTTATTGCATACCGGGGAATCTGAAATCTGGAATTTAAATTAGTTATGACACAAGAAATAAAGAAGACTAACAAGACTGAATGGCCGCTGTGGGAAGTATTTATTCGCAGCAAGGCCGGGCTGGATCATAAGCATGCCGGCAGCCTGCATGCCGCAGATGCACAGATGGCGGTGGAAAATGCCCGCGATGTATACACCCGCCGGATGGAAGGAGTAAGCATCTGGGTGGTGGAGAGCCGCCATATACATGCGAGCGACCCTGACCAGTCTGAATCTATGTACGAACCGGCGAATGATAAGATATACCGCCATCCAACGTTCTACAACTTACCTGAAGAGGTGAAGTATATGTAAGTAAGTCAAAAGTTAAAAGTCAAAACCCAAAGCACACGTGGATACAAATTCCAAATTGCAAATTCCAAATTCCAAATTACTGGATTATACCTTGCGCCTTGCTGACGATGCGCTTATACTCGGACATCGCCTTGGAGAATGGTGCGGGCACGGGCCTATACTGGAACAGGATATTGCACTTACCAATACGGCGCTGGACCACCTGGGCAGGGCGCGCAGTCTCTACCAATATGCTGCCGAGCTGTTTAATCAAATGCCGGCAGATGAAAAGAAACAAGTATTTACCTCTGTAGCTATACAGAACCTGGTGAGCACAGGCGCAAATGTGGATGAAGACGATCTTGCTTACCTGCGGGATGGCTGGGATTTCAGAAATGCGCTGCTGCTGGAACAGCCCAACATTGACTGGGCATATACAGTAGCGCGTGCACTTTTCTACGACACGTTCAATTATTTTTTCTTCACAGAGCTTAGCAAAAGCAAGAACGAGAGCCTGGCCGCAGTAGCAGAGAAATCACTTAAAGAAGTGACCTATCACCTGCGCTGGAGCAGCGAGTGGGCTGTGAGGCTGGGCGACGGCACAGACGAAAGCCACGCACGGATGCAAAAAGCAGTAAACGAGCTGTGGATGTATTCCGGAGAGCTTTTCACGCCAAATGAAACTGACGAGGAAATGAGCCGGGCAGGCCTGGGCGTTGACCTGACCAAAATTAAACCATTGTATATGGCACGTGTTCAGGAAGTGCTCAGCGAGGCTACTCTTACTACGCCACCGGATACATGGATGCAGCAAGGCGGCAGAAATGGACGCCACTCAGAGCACCTGGGCTATGTGCTGGCTGAGCTCCAGTTCATGCAGCGCGCATACCCTGGTATGGAGTGGTAGATAAGATATTCCCTGTTTTAGCCAAGCCCTTTATGTATGATCTTTTGAAAAGCAGGTGGTTTCTTATCGTTGTCCTGATATTTTTTATCATGTTCAAGATACCCCACCTGCTTTATCCTTTTTACTGGGATGAGAGCACGCCCTATGTTCCCGCTATAAAAGAGATGTACCGGAATGGTATAAGCCTGATGCCGGGAGCAATAAATGTAGACCTTTCCCGCGGCCACCCGATGTTCTTCCATGCGATAGCTGCAATGTGGATGCATATGTTTGGTCCTTCAAATTTCTCTCTGCATTGCTTTGCGCTGTCAATTTCCATACTTTTTCTTATCACGATTTACGAAACCGGTTACCGGCTTTATAACGGGCGGGTTGCAGCAATCGCACTATTCCTTACCGCCACACACGTATCTTTCTTTATTCAGTCTTCTTTTGTTCTTTTTGAAATACTGGTAGCGTTCCTCTGTTTTTTGAGTATAGTATTGTACGCCAGGGAAAAATACGTGCTATGCACACTTGTGCTTACGGGCCTGTTTCTCACTAAAGAAAGTGGCCTTATGGCGGGATTTATAATAGGAATTGATGCACTAATCTGTCTGTTCAGAAAGAATTTAAGTATAAAGACCAAAGGGCTGAAACTGATGCCGACAGCGGTAGCATGCCTGGCAATCGGATTGTTTTTCGTACTCCAAAAACAAAAAACCGGTTTTTATGTTTTGCCGCTATACTCTGAAACGATCCACACGAAATGGCTTGATATCTGGTACGTTTTTCATGCATGCTGCCTGCCCACGGTCTTCCTCCAGGATTATGAACATGCAATTTTTATAGCATTATTATGCATGGCGACAGCCGTAGTATTCAAGCAAAGAAGCAAAAAAAATGCATCCCTTCTGCTTGCTTTCATTCCCGCTACACTAGGCTATCTTTTTCTGGAGAGCCGCGTAGCCATATTTAATCCCGAATACGCTTCCCAATTCGCCTTCTGTGGATTTATTATCTTTTATATCGGAGCGCTGCTCACCTATTCTGCCCCATCTTACTACCAGGGAAATAGACAAGCAGCACAACTGAACATACTTTTGGGCCTTTTCACACTGAGTTTTATACTGTTTTCATCAGTTGCCTATTTTATCCCACGCTACCTGCTGGCGGCAATTGTGCCTATGCTGTTTCTGCTCAGTGTTTTCCTGGATATGGCAATCAGGCATTCATACAGTTTTTTATGGTACCCTTTGCTCCTGGTGATTGGCGCTTCTTCTTTCTTCGCCATTAGAGAAAATACAAGTTGGGGGGATGATGGTATGGCATTCACCGATGCCATCAAGACACAGACCGCTACTGTGGAATACCTGGAAAGAAGCAAATACCACAAAAAGCACATTACGGCGCCGTTCCTTTGTCAGCGACATTTGAAAGATAAGAATACCGGTTTTCTGACAGGAAGCGATACTTTTATTCATGTAGTTAATGAGCTTGAACCAACTACAGAACTTGTGGTACTGGATAATATTGAGGCAGATGAGTACAAAAGAAATATCATATTAAATGACACTACCTATCAACTCGCCTATAAGATCTCGTATAACGAAGTCTGGAGCGAGATTTACAAAAGAAAATAATTTTACAGGCACATTTACTAATTTCCGCAAATGATCATATCCCTGGTTTTACCGTGCTACAACCCTCCGGCAGATTGGGAAAAGGTCGTGTATGAAAATTTCGGTTCCTTCAGTAATAAAATTGCAGAAAAATCAGAGCTCATATTGGCACTGGATGGGAAAAGTGCAAACGTAAAAGAACAAAGTCTGCAATATTTAAAGGATCACATTCAGCAGCTCACAGTTGTTAACTACGAGGAAAACAGGGGTAAAGGGTATGCGATAAGACAAGGCGTAGCAAAAGCTAAAGGGGACATTATCATTTATACCGATGTGGATTTCCCTTACGATGCAGCGAGTATGTACAGCATTTACAAACAACTCGTGTCCGACACATGCGATGTAGCTGTAGGAGTGAAAAATGAAAGCTACTATACTCATGTACCCCTTGTAAGGCGTATTATTTCCAAATTCCTCAGGTCGGTTGTCCGTACATTTTTGTCTATGCCTATTACCGATACGCAATGCGGGCTGAAAGGATTTAAACGTGTCGTTGCCCCTTTATTTTTACAAACAACTATAGACAGGTATTTATTCGACCTGGAGTTTGTGCGCAACTGCTATGTAAGCAAAAAGTACCGGGTGCTGGCAGTGCCGGTGGCACTTAACGACAATGTTCATTTCCGGAAAATGAATTTTCGTATATTATTGCCTGAAATGCTCAACTTTGCGAAGTTGCTTTTCCGAAAAACCAGATGAACAAAATACAACGAAATGGCTGGTTGCTCATTGCTGTGCTGTTTGCAGTAGTGGTCACCGCCTTTACCCTGTCGCATATAGTCACCGAGCCATGGCGCATACTGCCGGATATAGGCGGCGATGGCTCTAAGAATAATTTCACCTACCTATACCATTCTATGTTCGGCTCCGAAAGCCATCGGAGTTATTGGTTTGAAGGAATGAACTATCCCTACGGGGAGCATATCGTTTATACAGATGGAATTCCCCTGCTTTCGGTTATTCTCGCACACTTCAAACAGGTATCCTCTGAAACTGCGCTGACCCTGCTGTGGTGGCTTCTGGGCACCGGCTATGTGCTGGCAATGGTGTATGTGTATAAGATACTGGGTTACTTTAAAGTTGCTCCTGTTTTTGCCATCGTGTTTGCTGCACTCATTGTAGTATGCTCACCACAGCTTTTCTGCCTGAATGGCCATTACGCCCTGGCTTTCAACTGCGTGGCGCCTATGTTGTTTTACTGGACAATACGGTATCATGAGCGGGCGCAGCTAAAGTACTGCTGCTACATTTTTATCCTGGGAAGCCTCATGGCTTTTATACACCCGTACTACCTTGCGCTGATGCTGGTGTGGACTATGAGCTATGCAGCCGGATACATGCTGCTTGTGAAAGGATCCTTTGCCGCTAAACTGAAAGCAGCAATTTCCCCACTCATTTTCGCAGGGTTTGTTTTTGTGTTGGTTGCTATAGTGATGAAGGCCACTGATCCTATAAAAGACCGGCCGGTGTCACCGTATTTTGAGCGCGGCATGTACACGCAGTTGTCGCACATCTTCTCATCCAACTGGTCGCCTGTGTGGCAGCTGGCTATAGCCATGAAGATAGTGCCGCGGGCAAGTATGGGCGGTGAAGGATTCACCTATCTCGGCGTTGTTGCGGCAACAGTTATTGTTATTTCGCTGGCAATTTTCCTTTGGCGAACCTTGCGTAAAAAGGAAGCTGGCTTTGAGGCCGAAACCGGTGGCTTTGCCCCCATATGGCTGTTCATGGCATTTACCGTGCTGGCGCTGAGCATGGGCATACCTTTCATCTGGAAAATGGAATGGCTGTTCGATTACTTCTCGGTACTGAAACAGTTCAGAACACTGGGGAGGTTTAGCTGGATATTTTATAACGTCATTACCATTTATAGTGTGGTGGTGCTGTATGCATGGTACTCAAGATTTATTAAAACACATAAGCCGGGTTACGGACATGCTCTACTTACCCTGTGCATAGGTTTATGGGCATACGAAGCAAGCGGCTGCACTGAATTTTCACGGCAATTGTCGCGCAATGCAAAGTATAATTATGGTTTTATCTTCTGCAAGTTTGACGACACCAAAGGCTGGGAACCATTCCTCAAAGAAAACAAGGCGGATAAAAATAACTTTCAGGGGTTGCTGTTGCTTCCTTTTTTCCACATAGGCACAGAGAAGCTATGGGTGGGTGATCCCGGTTGGCTGATAACCATAGGGACACAGGCATCGTTACAGCTGCAACTACCAATGGTAGATGTGATGCTTTCACGCTCCTCATGGTCTGCAGCGGAGAAGCAGGTGAGGCTCATGGGTGGACCATTCGCCGACAAGCCCATACTCCGGGATACAAAAAGCAATAAGCCATTCCTGCTGCTGGATATAGGCACTAACGCTACAAATGCAGACCAGCATTACCTGCTCACCGCATCTGACTTCATAGGAACAAACATGGGCGTAAAGGTCTATGCGCTTTACCCGGACAGGATACTGGCCAATGACAAACGTATGGCCGACAGTGTAAGCAAACTGTTGGTTGGCCTACCTCCTGCCGATACCTGTATTGGAGAAAAAGGATCGCTGTACATTGAGCATTTTGACGCAACGGCAAATACCAATCATTTGTTTGGCAAGGGCGCGGCAGCGCCTGTGAAAGAAATCAACAGCACCTTTCTGACCATCTCCATAAAACCTGGTTCGGACAGCACGCTATACGAATTCTCATGCTGGTTCCTGCTTGGGGATAAAGACCCGAGATCTCCGTACTTTACACTGGAGCAACTGGATAAATCAGGTAAAGTGATAGCATCATGCGATGCGCTTACAAAGATGGCAACAGACAATGATGGCATGTGGTACCGGGCAGGCTGCTACTTTTATTTGAGACAGGGCTGTGAGCAACTGAAGTGTGTACTTGTCAATGATCCATCACCATCGTATAAAATGATGGATGAATTACTTTTGCGCCCGGCAGCTTCAATGGTAATTTCGAAAGGAGGTGATGGAAATGTAATGGTGAATAACCATAAATTCAAAGTAAAATAATAAAGATGGCAGAGCTGAATAAAGAACAGGTGTATGAATGGCTGTCGAGTGTTACTGACCCTGAGGTGCCAGCACTAACTATACTGGACCTTGGAATAGTGCGTGAAGTAGCAGTAAGTGGCAGCGGCACAGAAACGGATGTAAAGGTTGTGATAACACCTACCTATAGCGGATGCCCCGCCATGGACGTAATATCCATTGGCGTGCGGATGGCGCTGATGAGCAGAGGGATTCGCAAAGTAAACATTGAATTGCAGCTGAGCCCGGCGTGGACCACGGACTGGATGACGGAAGAAGGAAAACAAAAGCTAAAAGCCTATGGCATAGCGCCGCCCAACCGTAAGGCTTTTAAGCCACTGGGGTTGTTTGAAGAGGATGAGGTGAGTTGCCCGAGGTGCGGATCGGAAGAAACAGAACTGGTAAGCCAGTTTGGCCCTACATCGTGCAAAGCATTGTATAAATGTCTTTCCTGCAAAGAGCCTTTTGAGCATTTTAAATGCCATTAGAGAAGTCGTAAGTCGTGAGTCATAAGTCTCACGTCAAGTTAGCCTTTCCCTGATTTGCGCCGGCGCTGATTACAAGGATAGTTAAATTCATATTTCACAGGTTAAAATTGCAGCATGTTCGAAAATAAATATCAACCTCTTGCCCCCCTGAAAGTTTTTTACCAGCGGGTGTTGAAAAGCCTTTTAGTGGCTATGTTGATTTTAATGATCTGCCTGTTAATAGGCATCTTAGGATACCATTATATTGCAAAAATAGGATGGATAGATGCTATACACAATGCCTCAATGATACTGAGTGGAATGGGGCCGGTAGCCGAGATAAAAAACACAAGCGGCAAGTTATTCTCTTCTGCCTACGCACTGTTTAGCGGCGTAGCATTTATTACCAATGTCGGTTTCCTGCTGGCACCTGCGGCGCACCGCTTTTTTCACAAACTACATGTTGATGACTCAGATGTGCAGGGCGAAGACACCGAGTAAATTGTGAAGACTATTGAACAGCCGTTTTTACGGTAGTGCAGGCTATACCATTGCTCAACCTTATAAGGTACATGCCGGACGCAAGGTTAAGTCCCGAGATCATATGTGTTGACTTGCTGTTTTCCAACATTATATCCTCGCTGTAAAGCTGCCGGCCCACAAGATCATATAGGCCCAGTTTTGCAGGACCCGGTACATCCGACGTGCAGGATAAGGTAATAGATGATGACGTACTCATACCAACAACATTAACCAGAAGTTTTTCCTTGCCAGGACCTGATAGCTGTGTAGGAAATGTAGTAGTAAACACATTATCTATAAACCACGTGCTACCTGTGCTTGCAGTAGATGTGTACCTGAACGCTACATACAACGGTACTGTGTTTTTATAAGGTGTGAGATCTGCACTATGCGTTACCCACTCGGTGGAATCATCATTGCCAAACGTGGGGCTGATGAAACTGGTGCGATCAGAATAGGTTGTTCCTCCAACCGTGTCAAACTTCGACGAGTCGGAAGTAACAACAAAAGCCATACGGGCGCCCAGGTTTATGTTGGACACTTTGGTGTCGAAATGGATAAAAATAGAACCCCCATAACCAGAAAGGTCGAGGCCTCGCGTTATGAGATAAGCAGTATCAGCATGATAAGCGGCAGGTGTTCCCCAAACTCCTGTGCATTTTATACCCGATGTGCCGTACCTGCCATTTACAGGCGCGCAGGTCCATGCGCCATCAGGCACAGTTGATGGGATGGTATTATACGATATCCAATCCATGGGAAAACCTGCGATTCCGCTGCAAACAGTGTTAAAGTCTTCAGCCACATTGGTCTGGGCATTGGCGCATAGCGCACCGGTAATAAGTAAAAGGGAAGTAAGAATTTTTTTCATCTGAATGTCTCTTTTTTTGTACCCGCTAAATATGCCTTCAAATATTTATAGCGCACCTCGAAATTCGCTCAAAAATAGCCAACCCTAATCGCCCATCGTCACGTAAATATCAATATTTAATATAAACCAACCACTCCGTACTTGCCAATCCCAGCTACACATTAACTTATATCTAAATTCATGAATTCTCAAGCCTGGTTGCACTATTGTAATGACGACGAATGAAGGGTAAATGTTAGTAACTTAGGAAAATATTTATCAGATTCCTCACATTTCTGCCATAAACCTCGTCAATTAACCACAAGCGATGGTTTATCTACAGAAATGTAGATTAAATATATAAATAAACATTGGCAGAAGTCCTGAATATAAGCAGTAAAATTTCCGTGGTGGAAAAGAATTTTACCAGTCATAATGACCTAAGCATTCTGATACGGGATTGTATTGCCAAATCACCAAGCGCTCAGAAAAAGCTATATGACCTGTTTGCGCCAGCCGCATACGGTGTCATAAAGCGGTATTTGTACCATGACGAGTTTGCCGCGCAGGAAGTATTGAATGACTCATTTTACAAAATACTCACCAAGCTGGACCAGTATTCTTTCCAGGGGGCTTTTGAAGGGTGGATCAGAAAAATTGTAGTAAACACGGTTACCGATCATCTGAGAAAAAACATAAAGGAAGGACAAACCAGCAAAGAAGTTCAGGAAGATGATGCCTGCGTAGGGAGCGACTCTGTGGAAAAACTATCGCACAAAGAACTGCTGAATATTATACAAACTATACCGGATGCTCAACGGGTGGTTTTTAACCTGTACGTGTTCGAAAATTATTCGCATAAAGAAATAGCAGCACTGTTGAACCTGACAGAGAGTAACAGCAGATGGTATCTGAACGATGCCAGGAGGAGACTGAAAGAAAAAATAAACTTGTACTGACGTAATTGAAAAAGATGGAACAGAATTTTAACGACATTGATCACCTTTTCAAAGAAGAGCTCGGTGGCTACACCGAGACTCCGCCTCCCGCGGTATGGGATGCGCTTGAGAAAAGACTAAAAGGCGAAGACAAGCGCCGAATATTCCCGTATCGCTGGTGGTGGTATGTGAGTATCGTATCCTTTATTGTATTGCTTGGCTCTTCCGTTGCCTGGAAAATGTCTCGTGATGCAGCGCATAAAACAAACATGGCCAGCCTGGCAGCCGCTATACCGCAGCAGACTGCTACAGCCAACAGCCCAGAAACAGCAAAAAAACAGGACGCAAACGGGGACGTAACCAATAATAAATCTAAGGCCGGTAAGAAGGACCATACTGCCTATACTACTACTGAAAACAATGTAACTAAAGAAATCAATCAGGAAGACAGAACAGCAGTAAACCATAGAAGGCACAAAAGGCACCAGCAAAAACATATTGGCTCACCTGTGAAAACCTTTACGCACGAGGATCTGTATGCCGACACTGACGACGACCAGTACACCGTAGGCGGCCATAGAAACAATGTGAAATATGAACATAGCGAGCCAAGGCCGGAATATATAACAGAACCAAGAACGCAGCACAACATAAGAGTAGCAGAAACTGACCCAACACAAAAGGCAGGAGAAAGTAATTACGGTAGCTATACTGCGGTATCAGCTTCAAAATTGAAAACAACCACAGGAAGCCATCTTGATATAGATCTTTCTGATGACGCTGAGCCTAAAACAAAAAATAGCAGCTCCGCAAGATCAGCCGCCCGCACTAAACCAGGTAAAGAGATCCTGTATGCCAGCACATCGCGCCATCTAGTAACACACGCAAAACCACCGCACAAGGCCGCTCCGTCTTCCCCAGAGATGTCTGCTTCTATGCCTGTTACAAATGCAAGTGTAAAAAAACATAGTCTGGCTGGCAGAAAGAAATCGCTGAAGACTGAAATAAGGCAAACTAAACCCGAAGTATCGGTTGCAAAAAAGACTTCTTCACACAAGCCCACAACTAATGCTACAGCTACGACAAAAATTGCAGCTGTAACTGAGCCTGCTGCTGCACCGATCGTAAAAGAAGAGAAGCTGCCAAACGTTGCTAAAACAGAAAGCAAAGTTGCATCGAAAGAAACCCCAGCAGCGAGTACTAATGTCAAAAAAGCAAGCTCAGACGAAGCAAAAGTTGTTACCGTACAAAAGAATGAACGTACTGCAACGACCGCCGCCCCTACTAAGACCCAGGCGCTGAAAACAGCTACAAAGAGCGCGACAGCAGATATTACGTCTGCCGCCTCAACTTCGACTACAGGCAGCACTGCAATGCAGGGTACTCACAGCCCTACATCTAAAACTAAAAACAGCACAGAGCAGACGACCACAAACTCTGTACCAGTAAAGACAACAGAGAAGATTGCACTGGTTGCTTTAGCTAGTGCTCCTGCAAATAAAGACAAACACATAACCGCGAAAGCGAAACGAGTACATGCTCCTAAAACACATAGCGTTGTTTCAACACCGACATTGCCAGGCAACTCACCGACACCCACAAATGCGTCGCCTTCATCGGTAGCAACGAGCAAATCCAAATCTGAATCAAAGAAGGGCAAAGAGCTCAAGGACGATAAGATACGCCCGGTTGTGAATAGCAATATTGCGGCAACCACTACCAAGCATTCTGCCATTAAGACGCAATTTGGCAGTAGTAAATCAGCCACCGCACCGAAACCGGATAAAACCAATAACGTCGTTGCACAAGATGAGCATGAAGTTGCAGCAAGCGCTACCACAGGCAGCCTGAAAGAACATGGTGATCACAAAAAGAAAAACAGGCGGACCAAAGATCCTGGCACTGCACCTGCCCAACCAGCAAAAATATTAGCAGTATCAAAGTCTGGTAACTCACGCACTGAGATTGCAGAAAATCAAGCTGTATCTAAAGTGCCTGCGAATGAGCATAGTAAAGACACCAACAGCATTAAAAATTCTAAGGCTGACGAAACAAGTACTGCCGCGAAAACACTTACAGGAAAAGAAAGCAGCAAATCTAAAAGTTCAAATTCCCGCAGCTCTAAAAACAGCGGAAATAAACACAACGAGCCGGCACCCCGGCAGCTATATGCTTACAGCAACAGCCTCCAGAAATTTGCGCTGGAAGACGAGACTGTACTTGTGGACAATCTGAAGGTGAACACATTTACGGACACAGCCCCCATTACAAGCAGCAACAGTGACGAACAGTTGATGGGAACATTTAAGAATGATGCTAATACGGGAGATTCAAAAGTAAGCGCACCAGGTGCTGCCAACGATGACAGCACAACAAAACACCGCCGCTTTGCAGGTAAATTTGAGGCTGGTGTAAAAGGTGGTGTTGAAACAGCTTTCAACGGCTATGGCGCCAACAAGCTGGTGATTTCACCTTACCTGCAGTATAATCTCTCAGACAAGTTCTCCCTGCTGACACAACCTTCGTTTAAAGCATCTCATGTAAGCCGGCACGGTGCAGGACAGGATGCAACTTATAACGACCGGTCGCATGGCGTGTATACACAAACCGATAGCGGTGCACTGTATACGGTTGTGTACGCAGGCAGTAATGCCGTAACTATAAGGAACACACTCAGAAAGTACAATTTCAGCTATGATTCCATTGTAAAGTCTTACGCAACGGATTACACCTATATGGAAGTTGAACTGCCACTGCTGCTGAAGTATAAAATAGGTAAAGGTTTCTCGGTATATGGCGGAGCAAATAGTGTATGGAGCAAATATGCAAATCTGAAAGAGCATACCAATACCTACACAAGCACATACCACACACTCACCGTATTGCCAGCCAGCAGCCCTGCAACACTGCCTGTTACCGCTAACCTGAACTTACCTGGTACGCCTATATCCAAGTATAACGGCCCACTTTATCCGGAACAAAAAGGAAGCCTGCTAAGGTTCGGATACATGCTTGGCATCAGCTACGAATTCAAAAAGAAATGGATGGTAGATATGCTGGTGCAGCAGGCGATGGTGAAACCTCATAACGAAGCAGGAATTAACACGAACCAACCACTCTCACTGCCATATATCCGTTTCACACTTGGATATAAACTTAGTAAGTAAGCACAAATATGACGCAAACCAGGCCCTATCAGGCTTTGAAAGAGCTCTCAGTAATTGAGGGCTTTTTTGTTGCTGTACCCACGTAGTTCGCTTACCTTTTTGCCGAAACCTTTCTTATCTCTTAGCAGGTTCGCAGCATCCGCTTTCTGTGGAACTGGTATTGAAAAACTACCTCTTTGCTCATCCATCCGCCAGCATTCCGTACAGCAGTCTCACCAAGACATTGCGCCCGTTTTAAGCAAACACATACGGATATACATATCCTTACTTCGTATAATCTGGATGCGGTTTGAAATATCTAATGCAAAACATTGATTTACAAGTCGAATTTAATGTGCGAGACCAGCACACTATGATTTAGATTTATTTCTATTTGTTAATTAATTGTGAATGAATGAAAACTATCTTAACTTGCATTCAATTAGCATATTATTAACAAATATACAAAAATTCATAAGCTGTCAAAATTAACGCACCAAGTACAGAAGCAATGCCTGAAATGTAGCCATTAACCATTAAAACCAGAGCGTATGGAAAAATTTATTACCCCCACGTTCGACAACACTACAGCTTCCCCTGAAGCATGCACGGTTTTTCAATTTCACACACAGTCATCTGTTACGACATCCTAAGCGTTTCATTTTAAAACACACAGTTATGAAAAATAAACTGATTTGTGGCCTGATAGCAACAATGCTATTACTCGCAGCTGGCACAGTGCAGGCCAGTACACTTTCGTATAACTTCAATAGCACATCGATACCAGCAGGAAAAAAGATCTGGTTTAGCGCCGTGGTAAGAGTAAATGGCACTGCTACTTACCCGCTGGTAATAAATTTTACCAACCAAACCATAACAAGCTCGGCTTTCAACCTCTCCGTGCCAGACGGGCAGTTGATCATCGACGCTTCCGTAGCTACCGCTACAACAGTATTTACTGGCGGTAAATGGGTAACAACTGCGCCACCAAGCACATCAGGCAACTACTTCATTTCCGGCTATTGCGACTCGCTCACCAACAGCATAGTCGGCGGACTGCACCCGGTATCATGGAATGGCACCTTTACGACCTGCAAAACCGGCATATCTATAAACTGGCAATGGGCTGCGGCAGTTTACAATTCGTTCCATTCCAACATGAACAATTTAGGTGTTAAGCCATCTGATTGCAGCCATTGCTCTGCATACAGCAATTCAGACAAAGCAGGAACACCCGAAAATTACAAATCATCAGTTACAACGGTTGCTGGTGGCGGCAGCAGCACTTCAGGAAGCGGCGGCTGCGGGGGCGGATCAGGAGCAAGCAACGTAGGTACATATTCTGCTATCGGTACAGTAACACCGGCAGCCGGCAGCTACGCCGGCGCACTCTGCGCGGGCAGCACACTTTCAGAAACAGCCACAATAGCCGGAGGCTCGTGGAGCAGCGGTGTACCTGCTGTGGCAACCATTAATTCCTCTGGCGTAGTAAGCGCGCTGGCTGCAGGCACAACGAGGAGAACCTACACAGTTAACGGTTGCAGATCATGGGGAACAGTAACAGTGAATGCAGTTCCAGTTGTGAGTGCGACAACAACTACCAGTCTTCTCTGCGGTGGAAATACACTAAATCTTCAGTCAACCAGCAGCACTAGCGGAAGTGGTGGTAGTGGCGGCGGTTGTGGTGGAGGAAGCGGAAGTTCAGTTTCATACATATGGCGTGGCCCGGCTGGCTTTTACTCTGCTGCGCAAAATTGCAGCCGTAGCGGCATAACAACGGCCATGTCTGGAGTATACACAGTTATTGTTACCAGCAACGGCTGCAGTGCCAACGCTACAACAACTGCGGTTACGGTAAACCAAATGCCATCTTCGATGGCGGTATCCGTAAGCCCAAATCCGGTATGTGCTGGTAACACAACACACCTTAATGCTACAGTTAGCGGTGGGTCAGGTTATTCACTTTTGTGGAGAGGAGGCGTTAGCACAATCAGTAATAACACAACGACGAATGCTACGATAACATCAGTAACAATGGCCGATGCAGGCGTATATACCTTATCAGCAAGCGCTCCGGGATGTACAGGAAGTAACCGCACAACTGTAGCACTGGCAGTAAATGCAATACCAACATCAACCGGAGCTACAAACAGCGGCGCTACATGTACAGGCCTGGTAACGCTAAGCGCACATTCAAGCTCGGCTACCCGGTGGTCATGGGTAGGTTCTAACGGATTCACATCGAGCCTTCAGAACCCTTCAACAACTATTTCAGGCACAACTACGTTCTCAGTTACACTCAGCAATGCTACGACAGGCTGTAGCTCTGATGAAGTATACACTACTGTGGCTACCCTAGCAGGAACAGCTGACGCAGGCTCAATTTCCGGCGCAGCAGCTATGTGCACCGGAACCACAACAACGTTCAGCGGGTCGGTAACGGGCGGCATTTGGAGTTCAAATGCAGCAGCGGTGGCCAGTGTGAACGCGGCAGGTGAAGTAACAGGCGTTAGCGCCGGAATGGCAACTATTTCTTACGTAGTTACCAACGGCTGCGGCACAGCAATTACAACCCGCGATATCACAGTGAATGGGGTACCTGATGCAGGATCTATCAACGGCGGATCGGCTGCATGCGCCGGAACATCATTGTTGCTGAGCAATACAGTAAACGGTGGCGAATGGACTACCGATGCGCCGGCAATAGCGACTATAGACGCAGCCGGCAATGTATCGGCCAATGGCGCCGGCATAGCGCATATCGCGTATACAGTGGCAAACAGCTGTGGCAGCTCATCCAGCAGTACTGCCATAAATGTAAATGCAGCACCTACACCAGGCAATATAGAGGGGCTTACCGCCATCTGCCCGGGCACGAGCGCAAACCTTACAAATGCGGTGACCGGTGGCGCATGGACCACAGAACCTGTGGCCACAGCAACAATAGACGCAGCGGGTGTAATAACCGGCCTTGCAGCAGGCACCGCGATAGTATCCTATACTGCGGGCAATGAGTGTGGTTCGACAACAGCAACAGCTGTGGCAACTGTAAATGCACTGCCTGAAGCCGGAACAATAACTGCGGCAGCTAATCTTTGCGCCGGCACATCCACTGCACTTAACAATACCGTTAGCGAAGGCGAATGGAGTACTGATGCGGCAGCAATTGCAACCGTAGATGCCTCAGGAAATGTAGCTGGCATAGGTGCCGGTATTGCAAATATTGTGTACCGGGTGTCTAACAGCTGCGGCATAGCCAGCGCCAGCTCGGTTGTAACAGTTACAGGGCTGCCTGATGCAGGCACTATAAGCGGCGCAGCATCCCTTTGCGCAGGTGCAACAACAACAATGTACAACACAGCACCTGGCGGAGTATGGAGCACCAGCGGCACAGGTGCTGCTGCAGTTGATGCAACAGGAGTACTCACAGGAAACAATGGAGGCAGCGAAACTATCTCTTACGCGGTTTCAAACAACTGCGGCTCTGCAACCGCTACCCGTGTAATAATTGTAACATCAATGCCGGATGCCGGCACAATAAGCGGCAGCTCAGACATATGCACAGGGACTAGCACCATGATGAACAACACTGCAAACGGCGGTGTATGGGCATCTGAGGCTTCGCCAATTGCAACTATAAATGCGACCGGCGTAATAACCGGGGTAGCAGCAGGTGCTGCAACCATCCGATACACAGTGTCAAACAGTTGCGGCTCGGCAAGCACAACCACAATGATCAGCGTAAATACATTGCCTGTAGCCGGAACGATAACCGGAGCGGCACCAGTATGTGCCGGCAACTCAGTGACACTTGCAAACCTATTGAGCGGCGGCAGCTGGACTTCAGCTAACCCCGGAATAGCGACTGTAAATAGCCTGGGAGTAGTAACCGGCGTAGCGGATGGAGATGCAACGATTTCTTATACCGTAGCAAATAGCTGTGGCACGGCCAGCGCAACAGCACTAATACCTGTAACAGGGCTTCCAAATGCGGGAGCAATGGCAGGACCATCGCATGTAGGAGTAGACTCGATAATAGTACTTACTAATCCTACAGGCGATGCGGGTGGCACATGGACTGCAAACAACAGCTGTGTAATGATAGCAGGCGGGCTTATAAATGGCCTCGTACCCGGCACTGTTACTGTATCTTATACAGTAAGTAACAGCTGTGGCATAGCCAGAACCACCCGCGTAATAACCATTGACTCGCCTGTTTTCCGCATTTCTGATATCGCGGGGACTTCTTTCTTATCGTGTGTAGGCGGGCAGGCGGCATTCTGGAACAATACAACTGG
This sequence comes from Chitinophagaceae bacterium, assembly GCA_947446645.1. Lineage (GTDB taxonomy): Bacteria > Bacteroidota > Bacteroidia > Chitinophagales > Chitinophagaceae > Nemorincola. Next base: position 111,641 of record CANFHA010000015.1, read on the forward strand.
TGGAATATTTACAATGAGCGATGCTGACGCCGCTGTAGCAACTGTTTCGCCGATAGGTGTTGTAACCGGTGTGAGTGCAGGAACAGCAACCCTAAGCTATACAGCATGGGGCGCTACCACTACCAGCATTGTTACTGTTTATCCTGTGCCTGCAGCCATCGCGGGACCGGCCAATGTTTGCAATGGTTCTACAAGCATGCTTACCAATGTAACTCCGGGTGGTGTCTGGACCAGCGGCATACCATCAACTGCAAGCATAAGCCCAGACGGAATTATTACCGGCAATAATGCAGGCACCGTAACTATGTACTACACCCTGGTTGCGCCTGCCGGCTGCAGATCATCAATAGTTGTAACTGTGAACCCTAACCCGATGGGCATTGTTGGCCCGGAGAGTGTATGCACTGGTGCAACTATAGCCCTTACTGATGCTACACCCGGTGGCACATGGAGCGGGTCTAACTCACATGCAAGTGTGGATGCTGCGGGTAATATTACCGGAATTTCAACAGGGGGAGTAAGTGTTTCTTATACCGGCCTTAATGGTTGCTTCAGGTATTATGTAGTAAACATTACACAAGGCCCTACCGCTATCAATGGTAATCTGAATGCGTGTATCGGCACCTATACCTACCTTTCAGATGCTGTAACTCCCGGTGTTGGTTGGAGCAGCAGTAACCCTGCGGTTGCTACGATAACCGCGTCCGGCGCAGTAACGCCTATCACTGCAGGTACTACCAGGATCACCTATACGCTGAGCCCTGGCTGCCTGACTACTTCCGTAGTTACAGTAAATACTATCCCGGTCGTTTCGGCAATTCTTGGTGCTTCATCGGTATCCCGTACCGGCCCTGGAGTAACATTGTCTGATCTTACGCCTGGTGGTATCTGGACCAGCAGCAACACGGCAATACTCACCGTGGGTTCTGCAACAGGGGTTGTTACCGCAAATGTATCTGCAGGCTCTGCCTACATCAACTATATCGTTACAAATGCCGCGGGTTGTGCCGGTTTTGCATATCGCATTCTCAGTGCCAGCCCTGCTCCCAGGAGCCACGGCGGCACCACTACTTCTCCAGGCTCATTAATAAACCTGAATAGCGAAATGTCTGCCGGAGAGTGGATAAGCAGCGACAACAGCGTAGCTACCGTAGACGAGAATGGTATTGTAAACGCTATAGCTGAAGGCAGCACTGAGATAGCGCACACGGTTACAAATAGTGCCGGCGAAATAGCCACATCAGTAACTACGGTAACGGTTAAGGCTCAGCCACTGCAGGTGAGCATGGCACCAAATCCGAACAATGGAAGGTTTGTACTAAAGGGCACCACCGGTTCTGTTACAGATGCTGTCGTTAACATTGATGTTCTGAACATGGCCGGACAAGTAGTTTATACCACCCAAATCGTAGCTAACCGAGGTGTTATGAATGAGGCAGTTCAAACAGACAGCAGCCTTCCAAATGGCACATACATTATGAATGTTCGCAACGGGAACGAAACACAGATAGTACATTTTGTGATCGGGAAATAAAACTAAGATTTGCAAGATCTAAGGATTCTTAAGATTGTTTTAGATCAGAGGGCTGGTGGAGACACTGGCCCTTTTTATTTATGAAAAAAGATATCATTATGCTTCCCTTGAGATAAATCACCGGATTTTATAGTGAATGGTATCACTCGTTTAAACAGCATTTTCGGTCGAAACTCCCATTATTTTTGTATCTTTCCGGCGGTATGAGCAATCATACCATTTTTTATTATCTATATTCCAAACGAGAGGTATAAATGTTCGCATATTTAGAGGGTGTCCTTGTCTATAAATCCCCGTCTGTACTGAACATGGACGTACATGGCGTAGGCTATGAGCTACAGATCACTTTGCAGACCTTTGCCGTAATTCAGCCCCTTGAAAAGTGCCGGTTATACACGCACTTACAGGTGAGGGAAGATGCCTGGGTACTGTATGGCTTTGCCGACGAGGAAGAGCGTGCCACCTTCAGGCAGCTGCTGAATATAAGCGGGGTTGGTGCGGCCACTGCACGCATCATATTATCATCGCTCAACACTGGTGAGCTGGAACGTGCGGTAAATGGCCAGGACGCCAAAACGCTGGAACGTGTAAAGGGAATAGGCGCAAAAACAGCCCAGAGAATCATATTAGAACTAAAAGGCAAGCTGCTGACGCAGAAAAATACATCATCGCAATCGCCTGTTATACACAATACAATGCAGGAAGATGCGTTAATAGCATTGGTGAATTTAGGCATAAACCGGGGTGTTGCAGAAAATGCTATAAAGAAAATTGATAACGGTTCTTCGCTGACAGTAGAAGAACTGATCAAACAGGCACTCCGGGCATTGTAAGACTGGTTCCCGGCATCGGTAAAACATTATTGAAAGACTTAGTACGCAAAGGAATAAAATAATATTTTATTTTATTCCTTGTTTATTATAAAGGAAAAAACTTGAAGGGCAAGGGTAATTTAGGATACAGGTTTTTAGTTTTCATCGCACTGATGATAGCTATAGCAAATGCAGCCGCCAGGGGCTACCACCCTTTCTATGCCTTCTATGAGCCGACAGATAAAGATGACAGCACCGCAGACCGAAAGAAAGACAGTATCGAAAGAGCACTACAAGCCAAGAGAGACTCCCTCCACTTTCCGCTCCACGACCAGACCGGTGACCCGGTAACAGATTACAATCGCCCAAAAAGCATAGACCTGGCCGACCCTAAAAATCAAAGCCAGGGTTTTGATTATGATGCCGATGGCAACCGGTACTACTTTTCTGAGCGCATGGGCAACGAATTTTTGCGCAATCCTACGTACCTCACCATGGATGAGTACCTGAAGTACAGGGGCAAACAGGACCAGGATGCCTATTGGCAGCGCCGGCTTGATGCCCTTATGCTCTTCAACAAAACACCCGAGCTGCCACAGATGTATAAGGAAGGTCTGTTTGACCGCATTTTCGGCAGCAATACCATATCTGTAAAGCCCCAGGGCAATGTTGACGTAACCTTTGGCGGCAACTGGCAAAACATAAAGAATCCTACGCTTACCCAGCGTGCGCAGAAATACGGCGTGTTCGACTTTGACATGCAGATGAACATCAACCTGCTGGCGCAGGTGGGCGACAAACTAAAGCTGAACATCAGTAACAATACCAAAGCTACATTTGACTACCAGAATGTGCAGAAGCTGGACTATAGCGGCAAGGAAGATGAAATGCTTAAGAAGATAGAAGCCGGTAACGTGAGCTTCCCTTTGAAAAGCAATCTTATCAGTGGTGTGCAATCGCTGTTTGGTCTCAAAACAAAATTGCAGTTTGGTAAGCTTTGGGTAACGGCCGTGATCTCGCAGCAGAAATCGCAACGCAAGAGCCTGACCGTGCAGGGCGGTGCACAGTCGCAGCAGATAGCCATAAAGGCCGACAACTACGATGAGAATAAGGACTTCCTGCTTGGCCAGTATTTCCGCGACAACTACAATAAGGCAATGGCTAACTTCCCGTTACTCAACTCGCAGGTCACCATCAGCAAAGTAGAAATATGGGTTACTAACCGCACAGGTGCGGTAACAGGCGTGCGCGATGTGCTCGGCTTTATGGACCTTGGCGAGGGCACACCATACCTGCAGCAAATGAACAACCCTAACAGCGGCATACGTGATGGGCTGCCGGACAACAGGGCCAACAGGCTGTATACACAATTGGTTCAAAGTCCTAATGGACGTTTGCAGCGCTCTGCTACCAATGCCGCGGTAAATCTTGGCCTCACGCAGGGGCAGGATTTTGAACGTACCACAGCCCGCCAGCTTGCACCTACCGAGTTCACCTTCAACTCGCAGCTGGGTTATATAATGCTGAATACCCAGCTCAACTCGGATGATGTGCTGGGCGTAGCGTATCGTTATACCTATCGCGGTAAGGTGTACCAGGTGGGTGAGTTTGCTGAAGACCTTCCGCCGGATACGACTAACCCTAAAGTACTTTACCTGAAATTACTGAAAGGCACTGCGTCGCGCCCAACCTTGCCGGTGTGGAAGCTGATGATGAAAAACATCTACTCACTCGGCGGTTTCGGCGTATCGCGTGAGAATTTCACTTTAAATATCCTGTACCAGGACCCGGGCGGTGGCGAGCGCAGGTATATGCCTGAGGGACATGATGCCGGTATCCCTTTCCTTACTTTGTTAAACCTGGACAGGCTGAATACCCAGGGCGAGCGCTCGCCGGACGGAGTGTTCGACTTTGTAGAAGGGCTGACCATAAACACACAGCAGGGCAAGATCATCTTCCCTGTGCTGGAGCCATTTGGTAAAGACCTGCTGCCCGCAGTTATAGACTCTACGAAAGGTATTACGCCAGACCCAATTCTGAGGCGCAAGTATATCTTCCAGGTGCTCTATGACTCTACAAAGACCGTTGCCATGCAATCGCAGTCTAACGACAGGTATATCATGCGTGGCTCCTACAAATCCTCGTCTTCGTCCGAAATATTTTTGGGCGGTTTCAATATACCGCAGGGCTCTGTATCGGTATCAGCCGGCGGCACAAGGCTGGTAGAGAACCAGGACTATACTGTAGACTACGGCCTGGGCAGATTAAAAATTATCAATACCGGCATTCTTAATTCCGGCGTGCCTATAAACATCCAGTATGAGGATAATGCAACCTTTGGCTTTCAGCAGCAGAATTTCATGGCTGCCCGACTGGACTACTATGTGAACAAAAACCTGACACTCGGTACTACAGTAATGAGGCTCAACGAGCGTCCGTTCACACAGCAGGTATCTTATGGCGATGATCCTATCAAGAATACGGTACTTGGTGCAGATGCGAACTACCAGACCGAATTCCCGGCCCTTACCCGGCTGCTTGACAAACTACCTATCTATTCCACTACTGCATCGTCTTTCGTAAACAGCAACCTGGAAGTTGCGGCCCTCCTTCCCGGCCACCCAAAGCAGATAGACGCGCTGGACCCCGAAGGATCTATATACATAGACAACTTTGAGGGTACCAGCAGCGCATACGATCTTAAGTTCCCGGCCCAGTCATGGTCGCTGGCCTCTACGCCCTTCGGTGCCATAGACAGGGCGGCGCACAGCCTTTTCCCTGAGGCTCAGCTGGATGACCAGCTGATAAACGGCGCGAACAGGGCCCGCCTGGCCTGGTACAATATAGAACCTACCCTGGTAGACCCGGGCTCCACGGCACCTGCCTATGTGAGCAAGGATCCTAACCAGCACTATATAAGAATGATATCGCTGCAGGACGTATTCCCGAATCAGCAGTTCCCTGCACTGCAAAACGCCGCCAGTACATTCGACCTTGGTTATTATCCAAAAGAAAGAGGACCCTACAACTTTGATGTAAATCCATCAGTTTATACAGCAGGTGTAAATTCGGACGGTACACTCGCCGCACCCGAAACAAGGTGGGGCGGTATCACACGCCCTATTGACAATACCGACTTTGAATCATCCAATGTAGAGTATATTCAGTTTTGGGTGATGGATCCCTTTATCAATAACCCTACAGCAGCAGGTGGCTCGCTGTATTTTAACCTGGGCAATGTATCTGAGGACATCCTTAAGGACTCAAGGATGTTCTTTGAAAATGGAATCCCTTCGCCTTTTGATGGAACCAAACTCGACACCACGGCATGGGGCTATCTGCCGAAATTCGAGCAACAAATAACACGCGCATTCGACAACGATAACACAGCCCGTACGCTGCAGGATGTAGGATACGATGGTCTACCGGACACGTCTTCGATACCAGGCCAGCTTACGGAACAAAAGAAATTTGAAAACTTCCTTACACAGCTTCGCCAAAAAATAGGCGCCGCAAACCCGGCATACCAGCAGGCATTGAGTGATCCGTCTAACGATGACTACCACTATTTCCGTGGTTCAGATTTTGACACGGTAAACAACGGAATAGGGCTTGGGGTACTTGCGCGCTACAAGCGCTACAACAGCCCACAGGGCAACTCACCTATTACCGACCCAAAATCTTCTTACGCCACCTCATCTACAACGATTCCGGAATCGGAAGATATTAACCGGGACAACACGCTGAATGAAGGCGAGAGCTACTTCCAGTATCGTATTGATATGACGCCAAACATGCAGGTTGGCCAGAACAATATCATCAACATTCAGCCCAGCCTGGTAAAATTGCCTAACGGTAACACGGAAGAAGAAAAATGGTACCAGTTTAAAATACCTATTGAGAGCTATGATCACAAAGTTGGCGGCATCGGCGACTTCCGTTCCATCCGCTTCCTCCGCATGTTCATGGCCGGCTGGAGAGATAGCGCAATCCTTCGGTTTGCCACGCTGGAGCTGGGCCGCAACCAATGGCGCAACTATAAATACTCGCTGCAGACACCGGGCGAAGAGTCTCCACAACAAAACCAGGGCCTTACTGACTTCACCGTCACATCTGTCAGCATTGAGGAAAACGGATCACGGTCACCAATACCGTATGTAATACCTCCGGGAGTGAACCGCCAGCTGTCTACTGTGGCACAGGGTTCCACTATCCAGCTAAATGAAAGAGCACTTTCCCTGAAAACCTGCGCACTGCAGGATGGAGATGCACGCGCCGTGTACAAAGAGGTGAATGTGGATATGCGCCAGTTCTCCTACCTGCGTATGTTTGTACACGCTGAGAGCGCAGTAGGTCAGCCGGTGGTAAGAAATGCTGATGTGGATGCCTTTATACGTATAGGCAGTGACTTCACTAACAACTATTACGAATACCGTATGCCGCTGGCGGTAACCTCACCGGTTGCAGCTTCAGCAGCCTCTTCAGATCTCGTATGGCCTGCATCAAATGAAATGAACATAGTATTGCAGGACCTGGTAAACGCAAAAAAGAAACGCGACGAACTGGGCTGGCAAACATTTGTGCCTTACTATGACAAAGACTCCAAGGGCAACATAATAGTTATTGTGGGCAACCCCAACATAGGTGGTGCAAAAAATATAATGCTGGGCCTGCTGAACCCTAAAAAAACAAACACTACCCAGGGCGATGACGGGCTGCCAAAATGCGTAGAAGTATGGTTTGATGAACTACGTATGGCTGGCATCAATGACCAGGCCGGCTATGCTGCGGCAGGTAAGGTTGCCGTTCAGTTGGCGGACTTTGGCAATGTAAATCTTTCCGGCAGCATGCATACTGCCGGGTATGGCAATATAGACCAGAAGATACAGCAGCGCTCTCAGGATCAGTACACCCAATACAACACTTCTACCAACCTGGCACTAGGTAAGCTGATGCCTAAGGATTGGGGCGTGCAGCTTCCGTTCTTTGCCGGCTACACACAAAGCGTAAGCAACCCCAAATATGACCCCAATGATGCCGACGTACTGATAAGTGATGAGCTGAGCAAAGCACGGTCTGCCGCCGCACGCGACTCCATAAAGAACGCGACACAGGATTTTACATCTATTAAAAGCTTCAACTTCACGAACGTAAAGATCACCGGAAACAGCACAGCTACTGCCAAGCCCCGTAAGATCTGGAGCATAAAGAACTTTGATTTCAGCTATTCGTACAACGACCAGAAGAAACACAACCCAACTGTAACAATGGACGAATTGAAGACGCAGAAATATGGCCTGGGTTATACCTACGCCATCAAATCAAAACCAATTGAGCCTTTTAAAAAGTACATCCGGTCAAAATCCAAATGGTTTTCATTGGTGAAAGACTTCAATTTTAATCCGCTTCCGTCCAGCCTGTCTATGCGCAATGACCTTACGCGTATAAATGAGAAAACACAGGTGCGGAATATAAACGACGGCAGCGACTACCAGATACAGCCCACGTTCTACAAAATCTTCAACTGGAACCGCGTCTACAACCTGCGCTGGGAGCTTGCTAAATCCCTTTCTTTCGACTATTCGGCTACTAATATCTCGCGTATTGATGAGCCTTATGGGGAAGTGAATACAAAGGCCAAAAAGGACTCTCTTTGGAACAGGGTAAAGACGTTTGGTCACAATACTTCCTATGCGCAAACTTTCAACAGTACCTACAATGTGCCACTGGCAAAGCTGCCGGCCACGGACTGGATAACCGTTCGCCTTGGTTATGCAGCAAACTACTCATGGACCGGAGCCGCGCCGGTAGCTTACGATCTTGGCAATACCATTGGCAATACACAAACCAAAACACTGACAGGAGAACTGAACCTAACCCAGCTTTACAATAAATCAAGGTATCTCAAAGCGCTGAATGCTAAGCCCGGGCCAAAACCTGGTGAAAAGCCCGTTGAAAAGAACGGCCCTGCAGGCCCTTCCGGTGACAATGGTAAAAACCTGAAAGACCTCCGTCAGTCAAAAACAGGCGGTGGCAAGGGCGGGCAACAAGACCCGGTCAATGGCACCGAGGATAATAATAGCGGCAGCACTGGCACTGGCAATACCAGCGGTGGCGGCAAGACCGGCAACGCAGGTGGCAATATTAGTGCAGCAGCCGGCAATGGAAATAGCAACAACGGCGGCGGCACATCCGGTAACAATGCAGGCGGAAACACCGGTAACACTAACATTGGAACCAACGGTGTGGGCAGCACGGGCACAGGCACCAACACTGCCACCGGCGGCGGGAGCAATACCAATAACGGCAAGGGTGGAACCGGCAATAACGGTACCGGCATCGCAGGTGGCAACACAGGCACAGGTGGCAAGCAGGACAGTACAAAGAAAGGCGGCAGCACAACCGGCAGTGCCGGCAACACCGGCACTACAAGCACTGGCGGTACGTCTACGCTCCAGAACATAACTAACGGGAACCTGACGGATGACCAGCTGGACTCAATGGTGCAGGCGCAGAAAGACCAGGATGCTGCAAAAAGAGCAGCAGAAAAGGCGAAAAAGAAAGCTGCGAAAAAAGCTGCAAGAAAATTAAGACGCAGTAAACCACCTGTACTTTCAACAACAGAGCAAGTAATTGGCCATATCCTTACCATGGTAAACAGGGTGACACTGAACTATACCGAAACGGGTGGTACTATATTGCCGGGCTATATGGATAGTACGCGGTTCATGGGGGTTAACAACTATTCAAGCGCTCCGGGCTTTAACTTTGTATATGGCTACCAGCCCAACTACAGCTGGCTCGCGTCGCAGGCAGCCGCAGGCAGGCTCACAAGGGATTCCCTGTTCAATGCCCAGTTCCAGCAAACGTATTCGCGTAATATAAACGCCACGGCTACTATACAGCCACAAAAAGATTTCAGGATCGACCTCACACTGACACAGACATTCAGCAAATCGCACTCTGAGCTATATGCTGATACACTTGGAAAGAATGGTCCGAATGTGTTTAACCATTTTAATCCATTTGAGACCGGATCCTTCAACATCAGTTATGTGGCGCTTCGCAGCATGTTCAATAGCACAGATGTAACCTCTGATATCTATAAGCAATTCCTGAATGACAGGCCAATAATATCCCAACGTATAGGCAGGAGCAACCCGTATACCAACAGCGTACCCGACCCATCTAACCCCGGGTATACCAAAGGCTACGGTCCATTCTCGCAGGATGTGTTAGTTCCTTCCTTTATTGCGGCATATTCTGGTAAAGACGCCAGCACAGCGCCATTGGTAGACTACACCCATGTGGGCGTTCACAATAATCCGTTCAGATATTTCACACCGCTGCCTAACTGGAAAGTGAATTATAACGGCCTGAGCAAAATACCATTGATGTCAAAGATCTTCTCAAACTTTGTCATCAACCATGCTTATACCGGCACTATGTCTATGAACGGGTTTAATTCGAACCTGCTCTTCAATGACCTTTACGGCCTTGGCTTCCCATCGTTTATTGATTCCAACTCGCACAACTACATTCCGTTCTTCCAGGTACCGAACGTCACCATTTCACAGGCGTTCAATCCGTTGATAGGATTTGATGCTGCGCTTAAGAATCACCTCACCGGCAAGTTTGAAATTCGCAAGTCAAAGATGGAAAGCCTGAGCCTTATAGACTACCAGATAAGCGAGAACGCTAGCACTGAATATGTGATAGGTATGGGCTACCGCAAAAAGGGCATCAAGCTGCCATTCAAGGTATTTGGCGTTACCAAGTTGAAGAACGAGCTGATCATGAAAATGGACATTGGTATCCGCGATGACAAATCAAGCAATACCTTCTTTGCCAACAATATCAGTGTAGTGTCGCGGGGACAGAAAGTAATAAGAATATCGCCGTCTGTAGACTATTCGGTAAACCAGAAGCTGACCCTTCACTTCTTCTTCGACCGGTCGCAAACAATACCATATGTGTCTAACTCATACCCCACTACCACAACCCGGGCTGGACTGACACTACGGTTTATCTTTGCGAATTAGTAGAAACGCTCATGCAGAAAATAGTACAGGCCTTACTGTTTGTTGGGTTGGGTTTGTGCCTGCTGCAGGTATGGACCCCGGCATATTACATTACCGGCGACGGCCCCTGCCATTTGTACAATGCGCAGGTTTTGCATGACCTATGGTGTCATCAGAATACTGATTTTTACACGCGCTATTACAGCGTATCTACCCACCCCGACCCTAACTGGCTATCCACGATAGCACTTTCGCTGCTGTTATATATTTTCAATGGCATTGTGGCTGAAAAAATCCTGCTATCACTATATGTGCTGGTTTTCGTTAGCGGCTTTTACTCATTGCTGAAGAAAATAAGCGGCGGCACATCATATTGGCTGTTAGCGCTCTTCCTCTTTGTATTTCCGCACGAGTTGGCAAAAGGTTTTTACAACAGCACCTTTGGTATTGCGTTTTATTTCTGGGCCATATGGGGCTGGTTGCGCTTCCTTGAGAAAAGGTCTATAGTTAGTTCCCTTGTTTTCCTGGCGCTTACTGCGTTGACTTATTTCACCCATCTTCTTGCATTCGGGTTCGAGGCTTTTACCTGTGCAGCACTGGTTGTATCCTATACGCTAGCAGAAAACAAGGGGAAACCTGCAAAATACTTTATAGCGTATGCGGGCTGGCTGGGGCTGTTTCTAGCACCATTTCTGCTGCTGATGCTCATGTTCACCCGGCAGCAGGGCGGTCTTCAGTTGTCGCTGGGTCATCACTTCCACCGCCTGGTGGAATTGGCGCAGCTTAAATACATGGTAAACATCACCGCTGGCGAAGATGTATTTGCGTTGGCAGCTGGTGTCACTATTCTATCCCTATTTTCATATGTCCTTATCCGGTACAAAATCAGGACTGGCCTCCACAAATACGACGGCTTTTTGCTGGCACTAACACTCGCCGGTTTCGTTTATCTATTTTTCCCCGAAAGCTTTCTGGGCAGGCTGATACTGATAAATATGAGGGTGCAACCTATTGTAGCCGCTCTTGTTGTTTGTTGCATTGCTTACTTCCCTGGCGGACAAAAAATAAAAAATGCTGGGGCACTTATACTATTTACCTGTTTCATATGCCTGACTTTACTAAGAATTCAATGTTTAATAACAGCGTCAAAAGCTGTTACAGATTATGGTTCTCCCTGCAATAGCATCAAGCCTCATTCAATAGTGCTGCCGCTTGATTTTTCACCTGCGGGTAAGGATGAGCAGGGTTGTATCATCGCCAGCAGGAATTACCTCTTCTCACATGCCGCAGACTACATGGGCCTGAAAAAGCCATTAATAATGCTGGACAACTACGAAGCCAATATGGGCTACTTCCCATTATTATGGAATGAGCAACTGAATCCTTACCACCACCTGGATAGGGCCGAAGGAATAGAAGGGCTGCCACCCTCGGCAAGTATCTCTGCTTACAAGCGGTATTCCGGCGTTACTATTGACTACATAATTATGTGGTGCTACGATGCCGCCTTTCTGGAAAATCAGCACTTCAGGGCTTTATATAACGAGATCCAGGCGGGCTATCATATGGTATACACATCTCCTACAGGTAGAACCATTTTGTACGAGGCCAACGTACATTGACCTAAATCCGCCTTCTCAGGATAATTTAGTTATTTTTGGCGCTTAGTAACAATTTTACAGCAATGCACATTTACAATTTTTTGGCAGGTACGCTCCTATTTTCCTCATTGTGCTTTGGCGCAAATGCTCAGAGTGAAGACTGGAAGAAAAAAGATCTTGAAGAAAAAAGGAAGGTTTGGGTAAATGCAAATCTGTACACAGCACAGGATGCCATTGATTTTATCACCACTACCTATAAAGACTTTACCGTGCTGTCGTCAAAACGGTCGGTAGAAAGTGGCATATTCAAGCGCACCATCAAGTATAGCGACTGTGAGCTTACCATAGAGACAGAAAGCCGCCAGCAGGAATCTATGTGGAAGTCAGACCATGAATTTGTGAAAGACATAGTGGTAATAGATATGGACCTGGTAATGCTTGATGGCAATGATATAAAGCCTAAGAGCACAGAAAAGCCTAAAGGCCTTTTTGAGGGCAAAACGTACGGGCACTTTCATAAAATACCTTCCTACTCTATTCTTTCCGGTGTGCCCAACAAGGATGATAACGACAAATTTGCCAACCTGCACTACGAGCAGCATTTACAGTGGGCTTTCCAGTTTTTGATAGATGAGTGCAAAGACAGAAAGTAACTTTTCAATCTAAATTATTACTCCTCTATATCATACTCCTTTATCTTCCGGTAAAGTGTGCGCTCAGATATGCCCAGCTCGGCAGCCGCATCGCGGCGACGGCTTTTGTGTTTTTTCAGAGCTTTGGTAATAAATTCCTTTTCCCTGTCAGCAAGTAACAGTGTCTCTTCTACATCCTCGTGATGATCGTTGGACTCCAGCAATATTGGTGTGCTCTGGTTGAAATTTGTAGTTGGCTGATGCTCGGTATCATTGTACACGGGCATCAGTGCAGCGCTACTCGTATTGGCTGACGGGTCAACGGGCGTATAGCCCTGGTTGTGCGCCACATCAAATATCATCTGCTTCAAATCGTTCATGTCCTTTTTCAGGTCAAAGAACAACTTGTAAAGGATATCACGCTCCGTATTGAAATCCGCAGAACCGGGCGTAGTACCCCCCTGGCCTGACGAAGGTATAATGGCAAGACTACGCGATGCTTCACGCTGAGGCAGAAAACGTTGCATAGCCTCGGCATTTATGGCCTTATCGGTTGAGAGCACTGATATCTGCTCTGCAATATTTTTAAGCTCACGCACATTTCCGGGCCAGTAGTAGCTCACTAGCATTTGTTGTGCTGCAGCATCCAGCTGCACAGATTGCGTTTTATATCGCTCAGCAAAATCAGCTGCAAATTTTCTGAACAGCAACGGCACATCTTCTTTCCTGTCACGCAGTGATGGCACACGTATCGGCACGGTGCTGAGGCGGTAATATAGATCCTGCCTGAAATCGCCCGACTGTGTATATTCCAAAAGATCACGGTTAGTAGCTGCGATAACCCGAACATCTGTCTTTTGCACTTTTGATGAACCCACGCGTATGAACTCACCTGTCTCCAGCACGCGCAGCAGGCGGGCTTGGGTGCCGAGTGGCATTTCACCTATCTCATCGAGGAAAATGGTACCACCATTTACCGTTTCAAAATAACCCTTGCGGCTATCAACAGCGCCGGTAAAAGAGCCCTTCTCATGGCCAAACAATTCACTATCAATTGTACCCTCTGGAATGGCACCGCAGTTCACCGCTATAAACGGGTTATGCTTGCGCGGAGACAGCGCATGAATGATCATTGAAAACACCTCTTTACCTACCCCGCTCTCGCCCACTATCAATACAGAAAGGTCTGTATTTGCCACTTGTACAGCAGTGTTGAGTGCATGGTTCAGCGCAGGCGAATTGCCTATTATGCCAAACCTGTTTTTTATACTTTGAATATCCATTTAAGTCAAAAGTTAAAAGTCAAAACCCATTAGTTAATGACATCTGGTTCTATTTTGAGTTTAAAATTATTTCTACTTCATTTTTCAGAACAGGAAGATGTTGCTTACAGATTATCCATATTGCACTATCATCTACAATATCGTAATCGTGAACAATTATATCCCTCAAAGCGATAATCTTGTCCTTATTAGAAATAGCAATCGTAATATCTTTCTTGTTTGCTTTCCAGAGCGCTTCTCCAATGATCGAAAGCCTGCGTTCAACTGCATCTACCGTCTTCAAATCGCTGGAATAAGCAGATAGAGAATCGATATTTTGAAAATACGACTTAATCAATATAATAGAATCGAATACATCCTTTAACAGCTTTTTGATCTCAAGACTCATATATCAGCTGTTTGCTCGCATTTATGCTTTGAATAAAGTAAGGGTTCCCCATTTTCGTTTCGGAAACCAAGTCTACTTTTCGTTTCAGAAGGTCTTGCAAATAAAACATCAGGTCAAAGAAGTTGTCTGCATAATCCAATCCGGGGTTGTCCTCGTTTTCAAACTTATATAGAAAGTCGACATCACTCTCCCTATTAAAGCGATTTTCGTCAGTGGCACTTCCTACGAGATAAAATGATTTGACATGATACTTTTTACAAGCATCAAGAATCGCGGCCATGTTATCCTTTATCAGTGCCACCATATCATACAATTTCGCCCAGCAGTGTTGCAGATGTTGCGCTGGTTACTTTTACATTTATATAATCGCCTTTTTTCAGCGGCTGGTCGTTCTTGCGGAAGACCACCATTTTATTCTGGCTGTTTCGGCCGCACCAGTCGGCATCACTTTTCTTACTGCTGCCCTCTATAAGCACCTCAAAGCTTTTACCAATGTCACTAGTATAGCTTTCCCGTGAATGGTTATTCTGCAGATTTATGATTTCTATAAGCCTTCTTTTCTTCACATCTTCCGCTATATCATCTTCATAACGGCGGGCTGCAAGTGTACCCGGCCGCTCACTGTAGGAGAACATATATGCCATATCAAACCGGCTGAGCTCCATTACAGAAAGTGTATCCTGGTGTTCCTCCTCAGTCTCCGTGCAAAAGCCGGATATCACATCAGTGCTCAACCCACAGTCCGGCATTATTTCGCGGATGCGCTTTACCTTATTCAAATACCACTCACGTGTATACGTCCTGTTCATCAGGTTTAGTATACGCGTATTGCCGCTCTGCACAGGCAAATGAATGTATTTGCAAATATTATGATATTTAGCCATAGTATGCAGCACATCGTCTGTAATATCCTTAGGGTGAGAAGTACTGAAACGCACACGAAGCAACGGATCGATCAAGGCCACCTTTTCTAACAGCAACGCAAAGTTTACCGTTTCACCGTCAACAGGACTATGATAATAGCTATCCACGTTCTGGCCTAGCAGTGTAACTTCCCTGAAACCCCTGTCAAAGAGATCTCTGCATTCGTTCACTATACTCTCAGCGTCCCTGCTGCGCTCACGGCCACGCGTAAACGGCACCACGCAGAAAGTGCACATATTATTACACCCCCTCATTATGCTCACAAACGCGGTTACTCCATTGCTATCCAGCCTCACCGGTGCTATATCTGCATAGGTCTCATCCCTGCTCAGCAGCACATTTACACTTTTCTGTCCACCTTCAGCCTCAGTGATGAGCCCCGGCAAACTACGGTAGGCATCCGGACCTACCACTATATCTACCAGTTTCTCCTCTTCCAGGAATTTTGCTTTCAGCCTTTCAGCCATGCAGCCAAGCACCCCTATCATCAGCCCCGGCTTATTTTCCTTGGTTTTGCGAAAAGTCTGCAGGCGGTTGCGTACCGTTTGCTCTGCCTTCTCCCGTATGGAGCAGGTATTCAGTAATACCAGGTCAGCCTCTTCAAAATTGCGGGTAGCGCCAAATCCTTCCGCATGAAGTATCGAGGCAACAATTTCGCTATCGCTGAAATTCATCTGGCAGCCGTAGCTTTCTATATAGAATTTTTTCTTAAACTCATTCGGGTCGCCCTCAAAAGGAGCATATGCTTCTCCCTGGCGTGACTCTTCTACCACTTTCTGCAGCACATCTGCCATAATTTCCGATTTTCAATTTGCGCAAAGTTACATGGTTATGTTGAAAGGTAGATAAGTTAATATATCAGATCCACCTATGGCCGTATATTTTTGTTACTTTTGATGTCTCTGTTTAATATAATTTGATATACACATGCTCAAGAGAATATTCAGATATTTTTACCGTTTACTTTATCTTAAGTCCGGTAAGGGTATCAAAATAAATAATGAAGATTACAATGTCTCTGCATATGTTGCAAGAGGAATAAACAGTGTTATCGACGAAACGCCGTTAAAGCTGCTTATAAATCTTTCACGCAATGCGGAAACCGTTTTTGATATTGGAGGAAACATTGGCGTGATCGCGGTAATTCTTGCGAAAAAAATGCAGCCGGGAACCACGATCTATTCTTTTGAACCGGCACCACTTTCTTATCAATATCTTGAAGATACCGCGCGTGTACAAAAAGGGAATGCAAGGATAATCACTGTCAACAATGCAGTGAGCAATAACAATGAAAAACTGGCATTTACAAATGATGGCAACTCGTGTACCAACCATATTAGTACACAACAGGAAGAAGGAACGGTACTCATCGATGCAATTACGATCGATTCATTCTGCGAGAAAAGTAAAGTCATTCCACAGGTGATGAAAATAGACATTGAAGGCGCCGAATACTGGGCACTGGAGGGCATGCAGAAAACGCTTAAAAACAATAATTGCATGGTATTGGTCGAAATTCACGGAGCTTTTCTAACTGAGAATCATATAAATGGCGCAATGTTCGGAAACATCGTTGACAACATTGGCTATAAAGTTTATAACACTAAAGGAGAAGAGATAAGGGGAAGCGAGATAATGGAGAATGCCTGTGTTATTCTGGCAAAGAGCAAGCCCGATGATGCTATTTTCAAGATCAACTGATTGAAAGAATGTTGCTGACATTGGCAATTGTACATTGTAAAATTAATCTTCGGATATTTTCCTGGTTATAGGACATGACAGACGCGCGCAAACGGAAAATAGTATTACTTACACTGGTTCATCCGGATTTTCTACCTCCCGTTTATTCGGTGGCGCAAGTATTAAGAGACCAGGGCTATGCAGTTCATGTACTCACTTTCGATTCTTACGTTCCGGCCCACCTGGATATTGGTACTGGTATCGAATTGGAATCGGTTGGCCAACATCATGCACTGTCCTTGCCCAGACGCCTCGCAATAAGGCGTAAGTTCAAAACCAGGGCCCGGTCCTTGGCAAACGAACATCCAGTCGCAATTATATCCTTCTGCGCCTTCACCTACTTATGTGGCCTGAAAATACATGGTACGACTCCGCTTATCTACCACGCCCTTGAGGTAGCCGACTTTATCATGAGCCTGTTTTTGAAATCCCCGCTCTCTCACTTTAATAATTTAAGGGCGATCAATAATATAGATAAAGCCTCACTTGTAGTAACACCGTCAGTACAACGCTCCTCATGGCTGGCCGGGAGAGCCCATTTGGAAACCATGCCCCTCACCGTGTTAAATACCGCCTATATTAAAAATGAAGCGGATAATTCCGCCGACTTGTATAGGCAGACCGTACCAGTTTCGTTCCTGGATAAAAAGGTAATTCTCTACACAGGAGCAGTCAATGCCCACCTCTGCACTATGGAATTGGTCCAGGCATTTGACCTTGTAAATGACGAGGGCAGCGCATTAGTGATAACAGGCCTCAAAGAAAACGACTACTGTAAAAGGATCAGGGAATTTGTGGCCGGGTCGAAAGCTGCAGACCGAATAAAACTGTTCCCTTACCTCACCCGCACAGAAATGCTGGCGCTGCAGGCTAATGCTGCCATTGGCGTATGCCTTGCCCGCGAATATGACGACAACCTGGAATCAAAAATGATGGCGCCCAACAAAGTGGGTGAGTATCTTGCCCGGGGTCTTTACCTGCTGGGCGTTAAAAACGAATACCTCTTACCATTTCAGATGAAGGGTATTGCATCGTTGTCCGAAACCGTTTCGCCTGGTGACGTGGGCATTGCAATAAAAGATGCATTAACTGCGGTGAGCAACCTGGAATACAAAACAAAAATAGCAGAGTTCGTAACCGGCTATTTTTGTATGCAACAACAAATGAAACCGGTTGTCGCTTACTTGAGCAGATTGAACCAATAAAAACACCTTTGAATTTCTAATTTTGAATTTGCAATATGTGCGGGATAGCGGGTTATATAGGGAGTAGTAAGGAGGATGGGTTACGATTTGCTAACCGGGCCAGCGGCCTGCTGCAATACCGCGGACCTGATGATTGCGGCATATATAATGATGAACAGGTAACACTACTTCACCGCCGTTTATCTATACTGGAATTATCACCGCTCGGGCATCAGCCCATGCAGTCATCCTGCGGCAGGTATAATATTGTGTTCAATGGAGAGATATATAATCACCTTGATCTGCGCAAGCAATTCCTGTCCGGCTATTCTTTCAAGGGGCATTCTGATACCGAAACGATCATAGAGCTTTTCAGGCTGCAGCGCGAAAATATGCTGCAGCATATGGTGGGCATGTGGGCGATAATAATATGGGATAAGCAGGAAAAGCAGCTATTTGTAACCCGCGACCGCTATGGTCAAAAGCCGGTATACGTGCGCCGCATAAAAGGTACATGGCAGATAGCAAGTGAGGTAAAACCGCTAATAGACGAGAATGAACACCCTGCAGCCGACCCAACCGAACTTGCCGAATACCTGGCACTGGGAAACTACGGCCATCTTGGCGCACACACTTTCTACAAAGACATTCAGCATTTTCCGCAGGGCTCTTATGCCTGGATCAGGCATAGCGATGAAACGATAGCATCAAAAAAATACTGGGAGCTGCCAGATATCAATGGCAAGGACAAAGTGCCATTCAATGATAGCACAAAAAAAGAGCTTCATGACAGAATCGTAGAAGGCGTTTTATCTCAAACCCTTGCAGATGTGCCCATTGGCATTACGCTATCCGGAGGAATCGACTCTTCTATTATCGCTGGCATACTGTCTACCTACTACGATAAGGAGACGCACATATTTACCGCACAGTCACCTAATACCCGGTTCGATGAAACCAAGTATGTGAACGCAGTCATAGAGAAGTTTGGCAAGAGCAACTTCATAGTACACAATAAAAACCTTCATGAACTTTCCATTAAGGGGGATCTTGCAAAGTATATAAACATACAGGAAGAGCCGTTCGGCGACCCATCCATCATGGGTCATGGTTTTCTTATGAATATGGCCGCCGAGGCAAACATCAAGGTGATTCTCAACGGTCAGGGGGCTGATGAATTATTTTTCGGCTATAATAATATGGCCCAGGCAATATTGTTACAGCAGTTTAAGTCCATGCAATTCGGGAAATTCTCGGAGAACCTTGATGCGATGAAACTTGGCAAAAAATACATGCTGCGCACCTTGCTCAAATCCTTTGCGCCCGGCACTGAAACACGCCTCAGAACACGCTCAAGAATACAGAGAAGGGGCATCATTTCTCCCGAATTGTTAAGGAGTGTAGACGATAGCCTGGTATCCCTCTATAAATACAACAACCTGTACGATGTTTGGCAGGAGTCTATATATGGTGTTCACCTGCCTCATCTTGTCCATTACGACGATCGTAACGGTATGGCCTGTAGCATTGAAGGCCGTATGCCCTTCCTTGATCACCGCATAGCTGAATATGTAGCTACCATTCGCCCGGAAGACTTCTTAAAGCATGGCTTGCGTAAGTATATACTGCGCGAATCATGCAAACAGTATCTGCCTGAACTCGTGTACAACCGCACAGATAAGATCGGCTTTTATACCCCGCTCATAGATGCACTTACCAAAGATCAGGATTGGGTAAAAGCGCGCATTGGTAAAAGGCAATTATTGAAACATGACGCACAAAATGCGCTGTTCTCAAAGCTTGCCGCAGGTGCATTAACGGTACCAGAGGCTACACAATTGTGGCGCTGTCTTTCGGCAAATGTGTGGATGGACGAGTTTAAAGTTGCGTAGCCATACAACAGCCGAATAAAATAACTATTACGTACTTTTAACACACTTATTTCCACTTATGCAAGACCTGACCTCTTTTTTTGAACCTGACCATTTTATAGAATCACAGCAGCCCGATGCGTACCAGCCACTTCAGTGGGGCGCTAATATCAAATACGCTACACAGAAATCTTTCGACTGGGACGATGCCGACATCGTAATAGTTGGCTGTGGCGAATGGCGGGGTAACGACGCTGGTAAAGAATATAGCAGCAGCCCGGATAAGATACGGGAGCAGCTATACAAAATGTATTTCTGGCATGCGGGCATTAAGATAGCAGATGCAGGAAACATAAGGCAGGGCGCCACACTGGGAGATACACGCGCAGCATTGCTGATAGTGCTGCGGGAGATACACGATGCAGGCAAAATAGCACTGATACTTGGCGGCAGTCACGACCTTACGCTGCAGCAGTACGAAGTATTCAAAAAAGCAGAAGAAATGGCCGTGGCGTCCGTTGCGGATATGCTTATAGACCTTGACGAAACAGAATCGGTGACCGATCGCAGCTATCTTATGGATATGCTCACGGGCACCCCCAACTTCATGAGCCACTACAACCACATTGCCTTTCAGAGCTACTATGCACATCCGCGCATGCTGGAAACACTGGATAAGCTGCGTTTTGATTTCTTCAGGCTGGGCAAGGTGCGCGAGCACATAGAAGATATGGAACCAGTACTGCGCAGCAGTAATATGTTCAGCTTCGACATGACGGCAATAAGATATAGCGATGCTCCGGCGAATGTAAACGGCTCACCAAACGGACTTTCAGGTGAAGACTGTTGCCAGCTTACACGCTATGCGGGTATGAGCGAAGCGCTCACTTCCTTTGGCATATATGCTTACGACCATGAGAACGACACAAATGATATGACTGCCAAACTTATCTCCCAGATGGTGTGGTATTTTATAGATGGCTACCTGGTGCGCAAGACCGAGGCAAAGCTCACTGAGCGGGAGGAGTTTGTTACGTTCAATGTTGTGTTTACAGATAATGACACTACTTTCCTGAAAAGCAAGCGCACCAACAGGTGGTGGATGAAACTCCCTGACCAGACTTTTGTGCCCTGCTCCTACAACGACTACCTTGTTGCCAGCAACGACCAGATACCGGAACGCTGGCTGAGAGAGCAGGAACGACTTTTGTAATGCTTTATTGGCCAGTGTTAAATGCCGGCAGTTTGATTTTTAATTTTTAATTTTTTACTTTTTACCGTGCTCGATAAACAAAATAAAATACAGGACCAGGAGAAGGCAGTGCTCGTAGGGCTCATATACAAAGAGCAAACGGAAATGCACGTAAAGGAATACCTGCTGGAGCTGGAATTTCTAGCAGAAACTGCAGGGGCGGTAACGGTGAAAACCTTTGTGCAGAAACTCCCGAGGCCAGATTCCAAGACATTTGTAGGCAAGGGTAAGCTGGAGGAAATAAAGGAGTATGTAAAAGCAAAAGGCGTGGGCCTTGTGATATTTGACGATGAGCTTACCGGATCTCAAATAGGCAATATAGCTGACGAAGTAGGCGTAAAAGTTATTGACCGCAGCGATCTGATACTGGATATATTTGCCAGCAGGGCAAAGACGGCCCAGGCCAAAGTGCAGGTAGAACTGGCCCAGTATCAATATATACTGCCCCGCCTTAAAGGCATGTGGAAGCACCTGGAACGCCAGGGAGGCGGCATAGGCAGCAGGGGGCCAGGTGAAACAGAAATAGAAACGGACCGCCGGATAGTAAAGGATAAAATATCGCTCCTGAGGAAAAGGCTGGCCGAGATAGACAAGCAAGCCATGACACAGCGCAAGGAGCGTGGTGAATATATACGCGTGGCACTGGTAGGCTATACCAACGTAGGCAAAAGTACGCTGATGAATGTGCTCAGCAAAGCCGATGTCTTTTCTGAAAATAAATTATTCGCCACACTTGATACGACTACACGCAAAGTTGTGTTTGAGCAATCACCCTTCCTGCTAAGCGATACCGTTGGTTTCATCAGGAAACTTCCCCACCACCTTGTGGAGAGTTTTAAAAGCACCCTCGATGAAGTACGCGAGGCCGACTGCCTGCTGCATGTTGTGGACATTTCACACCCTGGCTATGAAGATCAGATGGGTGTGGTGAATAAAACCTTGCAAGCAATAGGCGCATTCGAAAAGCCAATGCTAACTATTTTCAACAAGATGGACCTTTATGAACAACAGGTTTTTGACCCCTGGCTGGATGATGAAGTGAAGCAGGATATGATTGCACAACTGGAAAGCAGGTGGCAGCTGCTCACGAACAATTCCGCCATCTTTGTGTCTGCAACTGAGCGCCGCAATCTTGATACGCTTCGCAACACCATTCTCGCAAAAGTGAAGAAACTTTATGAAGAACGGTATCCATATCTGACCAAATTTTATTAGCAAATTAATTTTTATCTAACAAAAGAATATGTGGCTATTTCTCAAAAAACAGCCACATATTCTTTTTTGCTATGCCGGTAAGCGAAAAAATTTCTTAACTTACAAATAGTAAACCACAGGGGCCTCTATTGTTCACTATAAACGTTCATTTATGAAGCAACAGGTACGCGAACTATTAGTTACTGCAAAAGTAGCACAGCACTGGTCAGAAAACTTTGATGAGCGGGTAGATGAGCTCATGCTGCTGGTAAATAAAATAGACAACGAAAAATGCGTGATGGCCGCGGGCGAAATGCTTGACGTTTATCAGAAAACAAAACAAACGCCTGCTAAGCCCCGCAAAAAAAAGCAATCAGACTGCTGCGATAAGCCTTTCGAATTCCTCGTCTTCCGAAATTAATTCTACCCAACTGACCGGTTCAGGAAGTCAATGAATGGCCGCATGGCCGTAAATACTTCCAATGCCTTTTTCACCAATGCTTTTCCTGAAATATCCTCATCAGCAATATTGTATGATACCGTAAAGCTCTTCAGCTTAAGATATTCTATTGCCGGGTTATCATCAGTATAGCCCTGGGGTACCTTTTTGAGCTGTTCACCGCTTACCATGCCGAATAGCTTTTTAAACTTTTTGTCTTCGACTATCTTTTTAAATTCGTCAAAGTTATAATCTACTTCCTGGCGCACAGCTTTTAGCAAAGGTGCTTCAGGCATCCACAGTCCACCACCGGCAAAGCTCTTTCCGCCCGGCTCCAGGTGAAAATAATAACCGGCACCGGGATATTTGCGGCCACCCTTGCTGAAAAATGCACCGAAGTTGGGCTTATAAGGCGTTTTATCTTTTGAAAAACGAACATCCCTGAATATCCGGAAAATACAGTCTTTCGCCAGTTGCTCTTTAAATCCTGGTTCACTTGTGGCAAGCCCCTCCAGTACTTCACCTATAAATAGCTCGTAGTCTTCCTTCGCCGCCTGGTATTCATCACGATGTTTGTCAAACCACTGCTTATTGTTGTTATCAAATAATTCCCTGAGAAATGTAATAGTACCGGCCTTCAGCATAAGTTGCAAATTAGATGACTAAAATAGGAATTGTAACGGGGAATATGTATTTTGTATTAAATCTTATATGTAGTTGGTTTTTTGAATTTTTTAATTTTGAATTCAAACTTATGTTCATCGCATCCCTATATAATCTCAAAGGTGGTGTCGGCAAGACCGCATCCTGCGTTAATATGACGTACATGGCGGCAAAGGATGGATTCCGCACATTGTTATGGGATCTGGATCCACAGGGAGCAGCCACTTACTATTATAAAGCGCACGCTACCAACAAGAGCAGCCTTAAGAAAGTGATAGAGCACGACATCTCTATACATGATGCCATACATCACACAGAGTTCGACAATCTTGATATTCTTCCAGCTGACAACTCAGCCCGCAAGCTGGATATATTGCTGGATGCACAGCAGGGCACAAAGAAATATTTCAGAAACCTGCTTAAGGATGTTACCTCGATTTACGATTTCGTTTTTATAGATTGCCCTCCCGGCTTCTCCAATGTTGCCGACAATATTTTTATCGCATCAGATGCTGTGCTGATGCCGGTTATCCCGACTACCCTTTCTATGCGCACCTATGAACAGGTAAAAAAATACCTCGAAGAAAAAGAGATCGGTGTTGAAAAGCTCATGTGCTTCTTTACCATGGCTGATACGCGTAAAAATATGCATACCGATACTATGCAGCATTTGTACAAAGACAAACGATTCTTCAGCCATTATATCCCCTATCTTTCTGACATCGAAAAAATGGGAATTAAAAATGCACCGCTTGAAGTATTTGCTGCTTCCAGTTATGCAAACACTTGTTACCGTGCGCTGTGGACAGAGATAAAAGAAGGCATACTGGAATAAATTATTCCGTATAAATGTTAGTCAGGTATAGCTGAAAGAGAGTAACCTGGATCACTACGTTTATTGCTATTATCGCCAGCGTTGCCCACTCCGTTTTTCTATTGGCATGCAGCATATAACCAAATACCAGCAGAGTGATGAAATTGAAAAACAGCCATTGTTGAAGATGTATATACGCGCCAACACTGAGCCATGTTATATTGCACAATATAAACATCGCAATAAAATGCCTGAATGCGTACTGCCCGGCGTTACTAACGAAATGATACAGGAATATAAAAATAAACGGGGTGCATAAAACATACCGGTGTATACCCGGCACATTGGTTGTATTCGTACCCCATTTAGGACTACAGAAGATAATGCTAAGCAAAATTACAGGGAGATAAGTAAGCGTTAAGATCAATAATTTGTCTGGCGCTACTTTGCTCTTAAAGATCCACTCATAAACACGCCTCACTATCATTATTGAAGAAACGAAACACACCAGTATTGCCAGTGCGCTTAGCCAGATGATCTTGTCTCCGGCATAAGGATTTGAAAATGGAAGCGCGGGCCATGAAAACTCATGACCAAGGTATTTTACCTGCTGTTTGTAATACGCCAGCCATATCCCGGTATCATGATACTGTACTAATACAAAAACCACTAAGCCAGCCAGTGTAGGGGCTGCATACTGAACAAGGTAGTTTAAGAACACCCTGACTATATCCTTCTTATTATTAGTTACCAGTTCCATTATTAATAAAGAGGGAATCAAAAAAACCGCAGTGGCACGGGTAAGCGACACCAAAAACAAGCTGAGCCAGATAAGCCATCGTTTCTGAGTAAATATTCCGTAAAATGACATCGCTGTAAGAAGGCAAAACAATGCCTCGGTATAGGGCACTGCCATAAAATACAATGATGGAGTGGTTAGCCATAACAGTTTTTCTTTGGTGGCTATCTTGTAAATACCTGTAACCAAAGTAAATCCGACGGCGAAGAAAATGTAGTTTGCAACACATATGCCTGAGACATTTGCGTGCAATAGTCGCCACACCCATGGAAAGAGCACGTAGCAGCCCGTATTATTAATCTTATCATCATTATGCGTATATCCAAACTGCGATATACTCTGGTAAACACCGGAATCCCAACGCAGCAAAGTATCGTCACCCGCTACACTACTCACTAGCCCGGCATGATAAAGAAAAACCTGTAAACAATAAAAGAACAATCCGTATCCTAATACCAATAAAAAAGTATTGATCAGGTCTCTTTTCTTATCTGCTAGTGTGGTCTGCATAAAGGATAGGTAACTTTACCGTACACAATAGTAGCAATTTTATACATTTTCTTACGACATATCTGATCAGGGTTAAATTATTATTGCCATGCACACCATTTTGAAACAACAACAACTATTTTAGCAACTTAATCCACCTGATGCTGTCTCGTATTGCCTATATTGCCTGCCTGGCACTGATGTTTTATACATCATTCTTCTTTTACCCGCGCTGTAAGCAAAACGGGCCGGAGGCTACTATAGGTTGGGACGTTTCCGGCTATTACTGGTACCTACCCTCCCTGTTTATTTACAAAGACCTGGCACACCAGTCGTTCAAAGACAGCGTTCTCAATAAGTACCGGCCCACAGGCACCAATTTTCAGCAGGCTATGCCACTGGAAAATGGCAATTACTCGATGAAATATTCGTCGGGGATGGCGGTAATGTACTTGCCTTTTTTTACCGCTGCCCACCTGGTGGCCGGCGCATCAGGCTATCCACGCGACGGTTTTTCACCACCCTACCAGTTAGCGATACAACTGGGCGGCTTCCTGGTCTCACTCCTGGGGCTATGGTACCTGCGAAAACTGCTGCTCATCTTTTACCAGGATAAAGTAGTGGCGATCACCTTGCTACTACTAGTATTCGGCAGCAATTACCTCAATTATTCGTCGGTAGACTGTGGTATGTCCCACTGCTGGCTCTTTACGGTTTATGTATTCCTGCTGCTGAATACACATTACTTCTATCAGCGTTTTGAGACCCGGTATGCAGTGAGAATAGGCCTCCTGGTAGGGCTCGCTACCCTTACCCGCCCCACTGATGCGTTGTCTTGTCTTATTCCTTTGTTATGGGGTTTGGAAAGCATTTCGCCCACCGCCATCAAAAACAGGCTATCACTTTTTGCCAGCCATCTCCGCCCTTTGCTGCTCGCCGGTATTTGCGCTATGCTCGTTATCTCTGTCCAGCTTATCTATTGGAAACATGTATCAGGCCACTGGCTGGTATATAGCTACAGCGATCAGAAGCTTTATTTCCGTTCACCCAATTTCATGAACTATACCTTCAGCTACAAAAGTGGCTGGCTGGTCTATTCACCTATGATGATGCTGGCATTCGTTGGCCTCGTCCCGTTTGTCCTGAATGGCAAAAACAAGGTCGCCATCACCTCCTTTTTCCTGCTCAATTACTACATAGTTTGTGCATGGAGCATTTGGTGGTATGGTGGCCGGGCCATGGTACAGAGCTATCCCGTGCTCATGTTCCCGTTAGCCTCATTAATAAGTGCCGCGCTGGACCGCAGGGTTATTCTATGGCTGCTATCACCATTTGTTCTTTTGTTTCTCTATTTCAATGTCTGGATCACCTGGCACTATCACCGCGGCACGCTCTATGACTGCGACAACATGACGAAACAATATTTCTGGCGCGTGGCAGGCCGCTGGAGCGCTCCGGAAAACACATTGGTATTAAGAGATCACACCGACCTGTACGAGGGTGCGCCTAAAAATTTACAGTTGCTCTACCAGCATGATTTTGCCAATGATACAGGTGTGCTCTACGAACTGCACGCCACAGGCACCGGCAAATCCCTGCACCTGACCGGGGAACATGATAACAGCGATACTTATAAAACACCATATACGGGTAAAGGCTTTAGATGGATAAGGGTGCAGGCAACTTTCCATTGTGAAAGAAAAGAATGGAATGCAGACAAAATGACCCAGTTCATTGTCAGAGCCGTGAACAAAGGAAATGTTACAAAAGAAAACATGATCCGCGTATACCGCCTGCTCGGTGAAAACGAGACAAAGTCAATATCCCTGGACATGAAGCTGCCTAAAAAAGGCCTGGATGAAATAGATATCCTTTTCTGGAACGGAGCCAGCGATATTCCAATATGGATAGATGATCTGAAGGTTTGGGGATTCAATGAATAGATCTTTAGCCTTCACTACCAGCTTACAACCACATAAAAAAATAGAGACGGGATACATCCCGTCTCTACAATATAATTAAATCCCTTCTCAATTAAGATTCCGGATACAATACCGATACAAATTCATTTTTACCGTTGAACAGCAGGTTAGCCGTAGCCTGTATTTCAGCAGGTGTCAGTTTCTGAATGTACGACTCATACTGAAGCAGACGGTCTTTATCTTTGCCCCAGAACAACACACTCTCAAGACTGCTTTGCCAGTATTTATTTTCTTTAAGATCAGTAGCGTGTTTCTCATGCCACTGGCTCTTTACCTTGTCCACGTCTTTTGCATCAGGTCCTTTTTCCTTCAGTCCCTTTATTTCTTCCGTAGCTGCTGCTATCAGCTTGTCTACATTCTCAGGGCCGCATGGCAGGTATAGCTGAATGCTGTACCGCTCATAAGGCTCCTTAGACAAACTACCATTGAATCCGCCACCATAGATAGCGCCCATTTTTTCGCGCAGGTCTTCTATCACTTTTATGTTAAGCACCTCTGCAAGTGCTTTGGTCTTCAGTGCCAGGTCTTCGCTGTATGTTGTTTCGCCACCGTACACTGCCAATATCAGACTCTTCTTTTCTGTACCTTTTTTCACACTCATCTTGTGTACGCCTTTTACCGGCCTTACACCGTTGTCTGCTATTGCAGGTGCCTTATTGCCCTTAGGTAAGCTACCCAGGTAAGTTTCTATCAGTGGCAACGCTGTCGCAGGATTCACATTGCCTACAAAGAAGAAATGATAGCCATCAGCGCCACCTATCTCGTTCTTGTATATTTCCAGTGAGCGGTCCAGGCTTAGATTATCGAAATCTGCTTTTTTAGGCACCACTATCCTTGCCAGCGGATTGTTGTCATACATAGTTTTAGTGGTCGTATCCGCAAATGACGCCTGAGGGTTAGACATCATGAACTGGATCATGCTCATTTGCTTCTCTTTAAAAGCATTGAACAGGCCTTCGTCTTTACGTGGCTGTGTAAGGTAAAGGTTAGTGAGCTGTAGCATGGTTTCAAAGTCCTTCACCGTGCTGGTGCCTTTCACTGTATTGTTTATGTCGCCAAGGCTCGCAGATACTGATATGTTTTTACCTGCAGTTACCTTTTCCAGGTCCGATGGGCTGAACTCACCTACGCCCATAGCTTCTACCACGTTGTCGGCAAAGTTTGCGTTACTTTTATCAGCAACGCCATAAGCGTTGGTACCGCCCTTTTTCACGCCGGTCATCAGTATCTCGTCGCTCTTAAAGTCAGTTGTCTTCAACGTTACTTTTACGCCATTGCTCAGCGTATAGGTAGTCGCATCAAGTCCGTCTTCCTTCACCTGGGATACTACTTTACCCGGAGCAGGTATTGTTTTCATCAGTGTAGTAGCTACAGCCTTTTCTTCAGTCCTGGTAATCTCCTGCTTAAAGCCCTTCTGGGTCATTTCCAGCAGTTCTTTGTCAGTAGGTAGTTTCACATCGCCCTTATCAGGCGCAGTGATCAGGGTGAAAGTATTTTGGTTGGCTGTCATCTCTTTTATGGCAGCATTCACCTCGCTCACCTTGATACCTGGCATCAGGCTGTTATAATATCCATATTCATTCTTAATGCCCGGGAACGGCTCCTTGTTCAGGAATGCGCGAAGATATTCTTCTACGTAATTTCTGCTATCAGTGGTCGTACGCTCGTTATAGGTCTTCTCCATGCTCGCCATCATTTCCTTTTTAGCCATTTCAAGCTCACTTTCCGTGAACCCGAACTTCTTAGCTTTTACTATCTCACCTGTCACAGTGGTTACTGCCTTTTCAGTTCCATTATTAATGATGAGCGCATAGCACTGGAATGCTTCGTATCCATGCACCAGGTCATCCATACCCACTCCTGCATAAGGGAAAGGCGGATTGCTGCTCTGTGCAAGATCACTGAGGCGGTGGTTCAGTATCGACTGTGCGAGTCCCTTCACCATATCGCTCCTGTAGTCGCCTATTGTCACCTGCTGACGTTTCTTTGCATAAGGGAATGTCAGAATCATTAAGGAATTAGTAGCTTCCTTGTCTGTAACCACCATTGCCTCAGGTGCTATACGTGGCTTTACATCCACATACTTACGCTCCCTTTCTCCTGCAGGGTTCTTCAGCTTTCCAAAATGTTCATTGATCATCTTTTTTGCAGTGGCTACATCTATATCACCTACTACCACTACAGCCTGCAGGTCCGGGCGATACCAGTCATGGTAAAAGCTGCGGGTTTTATCATAGGTAGAACCCTTGATCACTTCATCCTTTCCTATCGGCAGGCGCTCTGCATACAGCGATCCTTCAGCCAGCTTCGGAAAATATTTCTTCAGCATGCGATCATCAGCACCCTTACCCAGGCGACTTTCTTCAAGCACTACGCCGCGCTCTTCATCTATATCCTTATCTGTAAGCAGTGCGTTATGCGCCCAGTCCTCAATAATCTGGAATCCCTTTTCAAGGTTGCCTGGCTTGTCCGTAGGTATTGGTAGTATGTATACGGTCTGGTCAAATGCCGTATAAGCATTAAGATCAGCACCAAACTGTACACCTATCGACTGCAGGTAGCTTACCAGTTCATTCTTCTGAAAATTCTTGGTGCCATTAAAGTTCATATGCTCCATAAAGTGAGCAAGTCCTCTCTGGTCTTCATTCTCCAGTATAGAGCCTGCCTTTACTGCTATACGGAGCTCCACTTTCTTTTCAGGTTTGTGGTTTGGCCGTATATAATAGGTAAGCCCGTTTTCAAGTTTACCGGTTACCACTTCCGGGTCCGTAGGAAGTTTGGCTTTTAGGTCCTGTGCATTAGCAGCAATGGTGATAGATGCCACCAACACGCTGGCCACAAGTGTGCGCCGCAGCACGTGATTAAATAAATTCATGATTTAAATATTTTCGGCAAGATAATATGATTTATTGCAATAACAAACCGGGGATATGATAATGAAATGCTAAAGACCATGATCGGGCTCGCCATTCTGGGGATTAACTCATCATTTTGATATTCAAAAAAAGTTAACAAAATAGTAAAAATTAACAAAAAATATAACTAGATTTATACTAACAAAAAACATCCTTTATGAAACACGCTCCACTTTTAAAAACATTAAGCGCATCTTTATTGATTGCCTTGGGTGCCACAAGCAGCCATGGTCAGGCAGTAATAACCACTGCGGCTTCGGGATTTACAATGCCTTACGGTGTAGCCACTGATGCGGCAGGAAATGTTTATGTTGCGGACAGGGGAAATAACAGTATCAAAATGATATCTGCATCTACCGGTGTCACGAGCACTTTGGCTGGTGGTTTCGCTGATGATTATGGCGCAGCCTTTATGGCTTCTATGGGCGGCCTTGCGGTAGATGCTCACCTGGAAATGCCGGATGCTATTTTTGTAGACCATACAGGTAATGTTTTCTTTACAGACTGGTGGAATGACGCGGCTATTCTCATAGACCAGTCTACCCATCACATTGCAAACATATGCGGCCATGAAGACCAGGGCTGCAGCGGAGACGGGGGAGACGCCCGGTTAGCAACGTTAGCTATTCCAGGCGGTATTTGGGTAGATAACGCATACAATGTATACATCGTTGATTACGGTAACAACAGGCTGCGCAAAGTGAATGGAACAACCGGTATCGTGAACACGATAGCCGGTGGCATTTGGGGCCCTGCACTTAATGGCGTTCCGGCTATCACTGCAGGTTTCGGACAGATCAACGGTGTGTGCGTTGATAACCTCGGTAATGTATACATTTCAGATGCAGGCAACCACGTGGTACGCAGGATCGACAATATGGGCCTTGTAAGGACCATTGCCGGCAATGGCTCTGCAGGCTACACCGGAGACGGTGGCACGGCGCTTACCGCTTCTATCAACAATCCCGGCTGCCTCTTTATCAGTGACGCGGGCGACCTGTTTATCACTGACCAGGCAAGCAACTGTATACGTGTTGTAAATACCGTTACCGGTATTATTAATACGGTGGCGGGCAGCGGTTCTATGGGCTTCTCAGGTGATGGTGGCGACCCAACTGAAGCTTCTCTTAACCAGCCTACAGGCGTATGGCAGGATGCTTCAGGCACTATCTATATCGCAGATCAGGGCAACGGCAGGATCCGGAAAGTTACCGGCAGTGCTTATAAAGCAACGCCTGCAAGTACACTGGCAGACAACAATGCTGGTATTTTCCCAAATCCTTCTAACGGCACATTCACCATTAGCCTCAGCGCTGCACCTGTAAATGGTACTGTTGAAATATTTAATGTTGTTGGCCAGAAGGTGTACGCTGCTGCGCTTGACCAGCAACAGACAACCATCAGCCTTAACCAACCTGCCGGTGTTTACAATGTGCTTATAAAGAGCGCCGGTTTCAATATGAATCAGAAAGTAACCATAGCAAAATAATTTCTTCAATTAATTGTTCTGCGAAATGCTCCATAAAGGGGCATTTCGTATTTTTAGAATGACCTAAATCGATTAGCCTGTGAAAGCCATCCTGCTGAATCTATGCCTGCTTTGCTGCCTGGGTCTTATCAGCGTAGCGCCCGTATCTGCTCAGGGTATCATTACTACGCTGGCAGGCGATGGCATTACGCAATACATAGGTGTAGGCAGCCCCGCGACTGCGTTCGGACTAGCATACCCCAGGGGAATATACGCAGACAAAAAAGGCAAAGTATATATCGCCAATAGCGGCTATGGCATTGTAAATACTGTATACCACGACACGCTTACTAATATCATTGGCGATACATCAAGACCCGGAGATACCGGCGATGGTGGCATGGCAGATACCGCAGGCATCGACTACCCCTATGGTGTTTGGCTCGATACAGCAGGCAACATTTACGTTACCGAGTGGCTGAATAGTCTCATTCGCAAAGTAGACGCGCATACAGGCATTATTTCCACAGTATGCGGCATCCCGGGCGGCGGCTATGGAGGCGACAACGGACCTGCCACCGCAGCACGGCTGTCGCACCCGTACGCAATATGTACCGACATTGCGGGCAATATTTATATACCGGACTACAACAATCAACGTATACGAAAAATAACTGCAGCCACGGGAATCATAACTACTATAGCCGGAAACGGAGTCAACGGCTTTGATGGTGATGGAGGCATGGCGACGAATGCCAAATTATCTTTCCCCAACAGTGTTGCTGTTGACACCGCAGGGAATGTCTATTTCTCTGAAATGGGCAATAGCACCATACGAAGGATAGATGTGGCTGCAGGTATTATTAAAACGATTGCCGGCACCGGCACGCAAGGCTACAGCGCCAGCGGCACTCTTGCCATTCATGCACAACTGAGTCAGCCTAATAGTGTATTCATTGACAAATTTGGCTACACATATATCTCTGATTTCGGCAATGATATCATTCGGGTCATTAGTCCAGACAGTCTTCTCTACACAATAGCCGGAAACGGAATATATAACTACACGGGCGATGGCGGACCGCCGCTGGAAGCATCATTTCGCGGACCAAGTGGCGTTTTTGTAAACGATTCCGGCTACATCTATATTGCTGACGGAGTAGCTTCAGTGGTGCGCAGAATGAGCCCTATTGTACAATTGAACGTAGGAATACATGACCTCACAACGCCATCCTTTGACATCTACCCCAACCCCTCATCCGGAACGTTTACTATCACACCCGGCAAGCAGTGGACTGAGGGCAACATCACTTTATACAACACCCTTGGACAAAGTATTTATACCAAGTCAATCGGCAGCCGCCCGGTTGATCTGGACCTCGGCAACTACCCATCGGCATTATATTTTGTGCGCTACCGCACCGTCTCCGGAGAAACTACCAGGAAGATACTGATACAACATTAAATTATATAGAAAGCACCCGGATCATTTCTATCAGGTCGCCATTTATAGAGTAGCCGTCCTTAATGATCTCCGTTAGCGGGGTAAACACAACCTTATCGTTCACCACTCCGGCCATTACCTGGGTCGTTCCTGCCACAAGAGCATTCACAGCCGCAAACCCCAACCTGCTGGCCAGTACCCGGTCTGCATAGGTGGGCGAGCCTCCACGCTGTATATGGCCCAGCACGCAGTCCCTTACATCCAGGCCCGGGAATCTTGCAACAACAGCATCTTTCACTTTCCTGGCGCCACCAAAGTCATCATGCTCAGCAACTACAATTATATGCACCGTCTTCCGGCGGCGCTCGTCGCGGTCTATTCTGTCCAGCACATCGTTTATATCTGTGGCCTGCTCTGGTATCAGTATGTCTTCAGCTCCGCAAGCTACACCGCTGTTCAGCGCTATATAGCCCGCATCACGGCCCATTACCTCTACCACAAACAGGCGATCATGCGCTTCCGCAGTATCCCTTATTTTATCTATCGCCTCTACAGCCGTATTTACTGCCGTATCAAACCCTATCGTAAAGTCGCTGCCTGTCAGGTCTTTATCTATAGTACCGGGTATACCAACCGCAGGTATTGTATAGGCTTCAAAAAAATGAGCCGCCCCCCTGAAAGTGCCATCCCCGCCTATCAGCACCAGCGCATCAATATCGTGTTTCTTCAACTGTTCGTAGGCCTTTTTCATGCCTTCATTCGTCATGAACTCCTTGCTGCGGGCCGTCTTCAGTATCGTTCCTCCCCGCTGAATGATGTTGGATACATCAGTGGTATCCATCTTATAAAGATCACCCTCTATCATTCCCTGGTAGCCGCGCCTTATACCAAATACTTCAAGCCCGTGATACTTGGCCGTGCGCACCACTGCCCGTATTGCTGCATTCATACCCGGGCTATCTCCGCCCGATGTTAGTACTCCTATATTCTTAATGTTTGTCATAGTTCAAGTTGATACTGTAAGTTAAGGAATATAGATTTACACAAACGGAAATGAAAGCTTAAAACGTAATTTCGCATTTGTGATGCCGCTGCCCAGGAAAACACTACTGTCATTTATATTATTGCTTGGTTCATCCACGCTATATGCGCAGGATAAATGGGCAACACCCGAGCTGTCGCAGATGTATGCCCATGCACAGGAATTCGTAGTGCTGAAAAACTATAAAGAAGCAATTACCATATTAAAGCAGGCCTTGCTTCTTGATCCCGGCAAATTGTTGCTGAGCCGAGAGCTTGGCAAGACGCAGTATCTCTCTGGCGACTACGATGCTGCGGTAAACACACTAAAACCCTTGACCGCAAATACATCGGCGGATACCCTATGCTACCAGTTGCTCGCAGCGTGTTATGCCGCGCAGCAAAACACAAGGGATGCGCTTTCCGTTTTAAAAAAAGGCCTGCACCACTTCCCCTCGTCCGGCTTGCTTTATTACGAAACCGGCAAAATGTACACCGCACAAGGAAATCCAAAGGCGGCACTTAATGCCTGGCTCGATGGTATACAAAACGCACCGGCCTATCCTCAAAACTATTACGAAGCTGCACGCATCTACCTTGCCTCCGGCGAAGTCATTTGGGGCCTGCTCTACGGAGAAACCTTTATAAACATCACCACAGATAGCACCGGCAGAGCTGAAATAAAAACAATGCTGGTGGCAGCATCTAAAACGCTTTTTGAAAAAATCGCAACGGGCAGAAAAGAAAAAGGTGCTCCATCTTCATTTTCAGCCTCAATACAGCAGGTCTTTACCTCGCTCACTCCGGTAGTCAGCGACGGCATCACCACCGAAAACCTCACTATGGTGCGTACCCGCTTCCTCATGGATTGGCCGGGAAACTATGGCAGCAGGTATCCATACTCATTATTCACCTATCACGACTATCTGCTGCGCAATGGGCTGTTTGAGATCTATAATGAATGGTTGTTTGGCAACGCAATAAACACGGTTGAGTACACTGCCTGGAACCAATTTCATCCGGGCGAGATCGATCTATTACTGCAAAAGCTAGCTACACATCCCCTCGTCACTTCTACCTCCGATTTTTACAACGAACGGGATATCAATGCAATCTTCCCCAAAAAAGGTAAATAACACAGACCTCTGAATATTGACCAAAAACAATCTTCTCTACCGCCTATTTACAGATAGCCTCCCTCACTTTTCAAGATTTGGCAAAGTCACCGTAAACTTAGTGCCCACGCCATGTTCAGAAGCTACAGCTATGGTGCCTCCCAGCTTCTCTACATTCTGCTTTACAATGTAAAGACCAAGGCCGGTGCCTTTATTGGCATGCGATGTCACGAAAAAAATGTTGAATATCTTCTCTACAAACTGGGACTCGATCCCAACACCATTGTCTTCTATTTCTATTACTATTTTCTTTCTCTCTTCATAAGCCTTGATAAGTATTTTTTTCTCTGGCTTTTTGCAATCACTGTATTTTATGGCATTTGAAATAAGGTTGCTAAGTATCATTTTTGCCCTGAGTTCATCTGTTCGCATAGCATCCACCTGCAGTTCCTGTCTTATGTCTATCCGGTGTCCCTCGTTGCTGAATTTATTGCTTGCAAGAATGCCATCGATTATATGTTTCAGGCTAAAGGTGCTATTGGAAACAGACGCCCGTTTCTGCCTGAAAAACGAAATGATCTCCTTAACAAAAACATCCTGCCGGTCTATGGTGTTGCTGATATCCTCAATATATTCTTTCAGCTTTTCCGGATCATCCTCTTCCCTGGCTATGCGTATTAGCCCTTGTATGGAAGTTATTGGCGAGCGTAGATCGTGCGACAAGCTGTATACCAAAGTATCTACTTCCTTCTTTGCATCCACAATTTCGCTGTTTTTAGCTTTCATTATTTGAAATGAAGCATTGAGGCGCCTTATCATCACGGCTACATACAAGGATATGCTTCCCAGTATCAGCAGTATGCAGGCAATGTTTGCGAGCAACAATAATAGGTTTACCTTTCTCGCGGTCTCTCCCAGCACTTTAGAAAATGTACTTTCCTTCTTATAGAGCTCTGCTGTTATTTTGCTGATATCCCTCACCGCTGTAAGGCGTTCCTCAGCCGTCAGGGCACCTTTCTTGATCTTGATGTTTATTTGTATGCCTATATTGTACAGTTCATTTATCTGGGGCTCCGCATCCGTCCACAGGGCCACCGGTGTTTTCATATAGGTGTTCCTGAATGCTTTGAACAACCATATAAGCCCTGGCACATCATCCGGATGATTACGCCCCATTAGAAAATACCGCGTAGTTATGCTGTCATCAAAATTGCTCAGCATACTGTTGCGAGCAAAGTTGTCAGCCATTGGCACCCAGATAGATTCATCAAACGGCTTCATATATGCCGAGTCCTCAGTTGCTATATAACTATACAGGTACAGTGCAGCGTCTTTTTGTCCCTTGGAGTATTCAGATTCGCCATTTATATAGGCCCTTACTGCTGATTGAATCTTTATTGTGAAATAATTAATTCCAATAAGGGCAAGAGATGCAAGCAGGATAAATAAAAGTAAATACAGATTCCTTTTTTTCATAGTGTAGTGTTACGTGATAGCTCATTACAGAAAGTTGTTAATGATTAAGGAAAATAGACTGTTTTCAAAAAAAGGGGGTCATATTATCTTCTACTAAATTTACGAAGCTTTAGGATGAATAAAAAATAAAAAAATTAATACTCACTCAATACTTGGACTTTAAAATTGCAGCCACTACAGGATATCTGCTTTGATTAGAAGGAAAAAAAGTAAAAGTTAAAATGTATAACACATGTAGGTAACGGGCGTAAATAAACTACTTTTGTCACATTCCCATTTTCGCATTTCATTTTATAACATGAGTCTTGGTAGCACTAGTACATTGGTAAGGTTGGGCAAGTTCGCCCTTTGCGTTATGCTTTCATTTGTTTCCGTCTCTGCTATTGCACAGGAGAGCGCAGATAAGATTATTGCAATCGTTGGTCGCAATCGCATTATCCTGCAGTCAGAGCTGGAAATTCAGGTAGCACAGGCAAAGCAGCAGGACCCTAAATTCACCGACTCTATGAAATGCCTGCTGCTGCAGCAGATGATACTACAGAAAGTGCTGATGGAGCAGGCTGAGCGCGACAGTGTTAAGATCACGGATGATGAAGTGGAAGGTCAGCTGGACAATCGTTTGCGCTATTTTACCCAACTGTACGGATCTAAAGAAAAACTGGAGGAAGTTTCAGGTAAGACCATTTACCAGCTCAAAGAAGAATACCGCGACATAATACGGGAGCAGATGCTGGCAGAAAAAGTACAGGCATCTATAGTTGATAATGTAAAAATGACCCCTGCTGAAGTAGATGCATTCTTCAAAAAAATACCTGTAGACAGCTTGCCATTTTTCCCTGCAACAGTGGAAGTAGGGCAGATAGTAGTTGATCCACCTGTAAGCCAGGAAATGAACGACTATGCCCGGCATACGCTGGATGGTTACCGGCAGGAAATTATTGATGGCAAGAAGACTTTCGAAATAGCAGCAGGCCTTTACAGCCAGGATCCCGGCAGCCGTGACAACGGCGGCAGGTATGATGGCGTAACCCGCACAGGACCATGGGCGCCTGAGTTTGTAGCAGCAGCATTCAAGTTGCAGAACGGGGAAATTTCACCTGTGATCAAAACTAAATTCGGCTTCCATATTATACAGATGATAAACCGGAAGGGAGATGAGGCCGACCTAAGGCATATACTCATTCGCCCTGAAGTGCTCTCCGGCGACTTCAAAATTGCAATGGCAAAACTGGACAGCATACGCAACATACTTGTTTCCGGTAAAATGACTTTCCAGGAAAGCGTAGGTAAGTTCTCTACTGATGAGGCAGCCAAGCGCACAGGCGGTATGGTGGCAGATCCCAACACGGGCAATTCAGAGCTGGACATGACCAAGCTGGACCCCGGAATGGTGCTCCTGCTCGATAGTATGAAGCAGGGCGACTTTTCAGCTCCGCACATTTTCATCACTGATCAGCACGATAAATCTTGCCGTATCGTGTATCTGAAGACCCGCACAGCGCCCCACCGCGCAAACCTGAAAGATGACTACAGCAAATTGCAGGAAGTAGCTTTACAGCGGAAAAAATTTGAAAAGATCAGGATCTGGACAACCACCAAAATGCCTACTTTCTACCTCAAGGTTGCGCCTGAATACCAGGGCTGTAGCGACATTAAGCAGTGGATAGCCCAAAGCCAGGCATCAAAATAGTGCTTCTGTTTATTAGCTTGCGCCATTGAGTGATTATGCTATTGAGCTATTGAACGAAATGCCTTTCCTAAGTGCTCCGTAATATCGCTTGCTATCAAAGCCTCTTGCGATAGTTCCTTCGCTGCAATATCTCCCGCAAGGCCATGCACATAAACGCCCATCATAGCAGCATTGTGCGGCTCATAGCCCTGCGCCAGCAGCCCGGTAATGATACCGGTTAGCACGTCACCCGCACCTGCCGTTGCCATTCCTGCATTACCGGTCATATTATACCAGCACTCGCCCTCCGTGGTAACCACAGCCGTATAGCGCCCTTTCAATACTATATTTATGTTGTACCGCATAGCCTGTATGCGCGCATGGTCCACCTGTATCATACTGTTTGTGTTCTCGCCAAACAGCCGGTTAAATTCCTTGGGATGTGGCGTTAGTATAGATCCCTTTGGCAGCTTCGAGAGCAGTTCACGATGTCCGGCCATTATATTCAGGGCGTCCGCGTCCACAACTACAGGTGTTTTACAATTATCAACAAATTCTGCCAGTGCTTGTTCGCTTTTACTGTCTGTTCCCATTCCGGGGCCAACGCCCACGGCGCTCACATGCTCCCAACCTTCTATTTTTTCTATCACGCGGTCACCACTCGTACTACACATAGCCTCAGGCACTGCCGTTTGCAATATGTGGTACCCATAGCCAGGCACTAAAGTACTCACCAGCCCGGCACCCGCACGCAGCGCAGCTTTAGCGCTTAGAACCATTGCGCCCATCTTGCCATAACTGCCACCCACCAGCAGTACACTGCCATAGGTGCCCTTATGCGAAAAAGGCTGGCGAGGCTTGTATATAGCCGCTATATCTGCGGCATCTATTGTTCTGAATTGCGTATGTGTGGCCTGTATGAATGTCTTGTCCAGTCCTATGTCCAGCAGGTGCACATTACCTGCATACAGCCCTGATTCAGGGTGCAGGAAGGCGCGCTTGTAAAACTGGAAGCTCAGCGTATCCTGCACCTTCAGCACTGCACTGTCTTTATCCGGTGTAGTATCCGCAGGCAGGCCGCTCGGTATATCTATTGCTATCTTCCGGTTAGGCAGGTGATTTACATGATTAATGAAAGCCGCCACCCAGCCTTCAGTGGGCCTGCTTAGCCCCGTGCCGAGTATAGCATCAATAATTATAATATTCGGGGGTATATCTGTTATAAAGGTATCAGGCTCCACTATCCCGGCCAGTTCGCTGTCTATCGCCTGCAGCCTTTGCAGGTTGGCCGCGCAGTCTGGCGACAGGTCTTT
This sequence comes from Chitinophagaceae bacterium, assembly GCA_947446645.1. GTDB lineage: Bacteria > Bacteroidota > Bacteroidia > Chitinophagales > Chitinophagaceae > Nemorincola. The sequence continues at coordinate 151,683 of CANFHA010000015.1, forward strand.
GCTTATGTGAAGTACAAAAGCCTTTACTCCATATCCACGTTGCTGCAGCAGGCGTGCTACGGCAAGGCCGTCACCACCGTTGTTTCCGGTGCCGCAGAGCACTACAAACAAAGTGTCTTTGGGAAAATTATCCTTTATCCACCCCGCGCACTTTGTGGCTGCGCGCTCCATGAGCTCTACAGACCGGATCAGGGATGCCTTTATGGTATATGCATCACATGCCTTGATCTGCGCAGCAGTAAATATTTTCATACAAGCCCGTTGTGAAGGGAAATGTACGAAATTTAATGCATGACGCTAAAAGTTCAAGTGGAATAACTGAATAGAGCGGCCTATAAATCTGCAATTAAACCGCCAGATACCCGCAGCCTATCAACTCACGACTTATGACTTACGCCTATTTCTTAGTTGTCTGGGGCCCAGCAGCCGATGCTCTTCTCAGGGGAATGGAATCTGCTACCTTTTGCATTTTCTGTGCTTCTGCATCAGTTATATCTGCATGGTATTTTATCTTATCTACGTTTTGCCCGGTAATATACCTGAAAAACATGCAGGCTATAAGATAGGCTGACTGACGCGACGGATGCCCGTCATCACCATGGTAATAAAGTGGTATATCAGGGCAATCCTTTTTACATTTTTCAAATGCTCTGCCTATTTCCACCACATCTGCGCCCATCCTTCCGGCAATAATATCATACTGCTCAGCTATCGCATGAAATTCTTCTTCAGAGTCTTTAAAGTGTTGCGGACAAAATGCAGTATCCTTACCCGTCATTTGCTTTTCCTGCTCCGGGTCGAAAAAAACTATACTTTTATATCCAAAGCCAAATGCATCCAGCACTATGCAGTTTGCGGTGGTTGCTTCCAGCGCAGCAAATTGTGCCTCCGTATCCACAGGGTGCAGTGTGGCATATCCCTGGAACAATACAGCTTTCGACTGCGCCTTCTTTATCACACTGTCCAGAAACTTTAATGCCGGGTCCGTTGAAAATATGCGCAGTCCGGGGTTCAGCACACTTTCTCCCCCCGCCTCTTGCAGCACCACCATATCCCAGTGCCTCGTCATTATTTTCTTTACTGCAGATGGTACTTCGTTCTTATTTACCCTCCGGTACTGGTCGATCTCTCCATCGCTGCCTATAAAAGTAGCATGGTTGGCCAGGCTGGCACCTGCCCGCGTCACCTTATCTACATGCACCTTCAGCTTCCTTTCGTCCAGCATTTTCTGCAGCATCTCCGTCATATTATTATAGTACGGAAAATTAGGATCGTATCGCGAGTCATTATAGGTAAGACTGTTACCAATGAACAACACGTTTAGCTCCTTTTGCGCGAAAGAATGCTGAAAACAGAGAATAGAGAATACAATAAAAAAGATGCGTTTCATCACGCCGCAAATTAATGGATTTATTTTGTAAGTAGCCAACGCTGTTTAGTTATTCCTTAACAAAGTCTTACAAAGCATCTCTAAAGCCTTTATACCAGAATATGTCGAAAAATTCCAAAATGTTTTCTGAGCTCATTTACTAAAAGAAAATACAAGTAGGTTATTACTCGACCTGTGGCAAAATTATCCCCGTCATTTAAATAATATTCCAACAATTATTGCGTTTGTAACCAATATGGTTATCCCTATCTTTGCCCCGATTTTTAGGCTGGCGAAATTCCGGCACGGTTCATCATATTAATAAACGTTTTTGTATGCTTAAAAGCATTGGCCTTATGGCCGCTTGCCTGTTCATAATCTCCTGTGCCGCTATCGCACAAAACCACAATGGTACTATTAAAGGATTTGTGTACGATAAGAAGACCGGCGAACCTATGATCTATACCAATGTTATAGTGGATGGCAGCAAGTCGGGCGTGCAGACTGATGTGAATGGTTATTTCTCTATATCACTCCCATCCGGCAGCTATTCGCTCATCATTACAGCGGTTGGTTACGACTCCAGCGTCACGCCCCTTAATCTGCTGCCCGATGCCATGGTGACCAAAAAAATACTTCTGGCACAGCGGGAAACTGAGCTGAAAGGTGTAGAAGTATCCGGCCGCAAGACCGAAAAAATGACACATATCAATACCGGCGTTACTACTGTTACTCCCCGTGAACTTAAGCTGCTCCCAAGCGCAGGCGGTGAGCCAGACCTTGCTCAGTATCTCCAGGTAATACCCGGTGTAGTCTTCACCGGCGACCAGGGTGGCCAGCTCTATATCCGTGGTGGCTCACCTGCACAAACAGGCATCTACCTCGATGGTATTACTGTTTATAGCCCCTTCCACTCTATTGGCCTGTTCTCTGTATTTGAAACCGAAGCTATCCGTAACGTCGATGTATACACTGCCGGTTTCGGTGCCCAGTACGGCAACCGCACATCTGCTATCGTAGACGTGCACACCAAAGACGGCAATAAGAACAATATCTCCGGCCTCGTTTCAGTATCGCCTATCATGACGCGCGCACTGCTCGAAGGTCCATTGGTTAAATCAAAGAAGAAAAGCGGCGCAGGCATTACCTTCCTGGTAACTGGGAAAACCAGCTATCTCGATCAGACTTCCAAAACACTCTATAGCGGCCTGGGCGAACCATTCACCAGCGGTCTGCCATACAAGTTCACCGATGTTTACGGCAAACTTACGTTCAGCGGCGACAACGGTAGCAAACTCAACCTGTTTGGTTTCAATTTCGACGACCATGCTAACCTGCTCAACGACACTTCGCATGCCGATGTAGCTGATTACCACTGGAAGGCAACAGGTGCAGGTGCCACATTCGTGGTTTCTCCGGGCAACAGCGCCGCTCTTATTGATGGTAAGTTCGCTTATTCAAACTATAACATCAGCCTTGGACAGCCCGGTGCGCTTACTGACACTGTGCCACGCACCAGCCAGATCAATGGCTTTGAGGCCGCAATTAACTTCACCTACTTTCTGCACGACTACAGTCAGCTGAAATATGGCGTAGAGGTAAGCGGCACACATACAAGTCTCAGCTATTACAGCTCTGCAGGCATTTCTACGGCTGAGGAGCGTCAGAGCACACTCGCTGCCCTGTACTTCCTGTATCGTCATAACTTCGGCAGCAAGGTTATCCTTGAGCCGAGTGTCCGCTTCCAGTACTATTCTGAGCTCAACAAGCTTTCTCCTGAACCTCGCCTTGGCCTCAAATGGAATGCATCAGAAAATGTGCGCCTGAAATTTGCCACCGGCATTTACTCTCAGAACCTCATCAGCACCAAGTCAGACCAGGACATCGTTAACCTCTTCACAGGCTTCCTCCTCAGCCCCGATCAGTCTATAAAAGACGCGCACGGCAATGAAGTAAAAACCAACCTGCAGACTGCATACCATGCAGTAGGGGGTATAGAGGTTGATGTGAACAAAGTGGAGTTTAACCTGGAGCCATGGGTTAAGTACTTTGGCCAGGTGGACGAACTGAACAGGAACAAACAACTGCCAACAGACCCCGACTTCGTTGCGGCCAGCGGTATTGCCAATGGTGTTGACATATCGGCAAAATACAGCCACCAGCGCGTATACCTGTGGGCAGCTATGGGCTACCAGAATGTTAATTATACCAGCACTGACTCTAAAGGCAAGGTACAAACCTACCCTACTCCTTTCGATACGCGTTTCAATGCCAATGCCGTAGCTTCTTACACGCTGGGCAAAAAGAAAGACTGGGATGTGTCAGGTCGTTTCAACATACACGCTCCGTTCCCATTCACGCAAACACAAGGCTTCTACGAGAATATAGGCATGGGCAACCTTGCTCAAAACCCAATGCAACAAAACGGCACGCTCGGCGTTATTTACGCTAACGAGATCAATGGCGGCCGTCTTTCATGGTACCATCGTCTCGACCTTTCTGTTAAAAAACGCTTCAAGCTGGCTAATAAGTCAGCCCTTGATGCTACATTTGCGTTAACAAACGCATACAACAGGCAAAACATTTTCTTTGTAGACCGTGTCACTAATGTAAAGGTGTACCAACTACCGCTTTTCCCGAGTTTTAATATAACGTGGACCTTTTAAAATACTTCCTTACTGAATGATGATGCAAAAACAAAGACGCCCGGCTCTGCAGATTGCTATAGTAGCGGTCATAATGTTTTCAGGCACTTCCAACTTTGCACAAGTCCTCACTCACGACCTTCCACGAAACAGGCCGCTAATAGTGGCCGAAGAACAGTACCAGCAAGGGCTTTATTCGCTTGCAGCTCAAAGCGCACGGCAATTCCTGGCCCAACCGGGAGATAAAATGCTGGCGGAAAAACAGCTGGACAAAGATAAAGCAAGATACCTGCTTGCTTTATCGGCACTCAAAGCTGACCTACCGGGCTGTACTGACTCTGCCCGCAAGGAAATGACTGTAACCACTGAGCCTGCCTACTACCAGCGTATAGCATTTGGCTTGGCGCAGTACTATTTTCAGCACGAAGAACTGATAAAGGCTATCCCCCTCTACGAGGCTGCCAACATCAACAACCTCAACAATAAAGAAATTGCCGATGCCAAGTTTGAGCTGGCTTATTGCTACTTCAACAACCGGGAGTTCGACAAAGCAGGTCCACTCTTCATGGCCATAAAGGAGATGAAGGATGGCAAATATTACCTCGCTGGTAATTACTACTATGGCCTGCTTGCTTACAACAACAATAAGTATGCTGATGCACTGAAAAGCTTTGAGCTGGTTAAAAAGACCAAAGACTATCGCGCCATAGTGCCTTACTACATTGCCGAGATATACTACTTCATGGGCAACAGGGCAAAGGCGCTGGAAGAAGCTGACTCTATTTTAAAGAAGCCCGAAAAATCTTACTACGACAAGGAGCTTCACCTCCTTGCCGCACAATGCCTCTTTGAAGACCAGCGCTACAAAGAAGCCCGCCCATACTTCGAATACTACTATGAGCGCACGGATAAGATCAGGAAACAGGACCTGTACAAAATAGCCTATTGCTACTACCGCCTCAATGAATGGCCAGGGGCTATTGAAAAGTTCAAGTTGCTCAGTAATACACATGATTCACTTGGCCAAACCTCCATGTACCTGCTCGGCGACTGCTATCTGAAAACAGAGGACAAAGTGAGTGCCCGTAATGCTTTTGGCATTTGTGCTGATATGACTTTCAACCCCGGCCAGCAGGAAGCATCTATTATACTTTATGCCCGCATCAGCTACGAGACCGGGTACAACGATGACGCCCTGCGCCAGCTATACAATCTGCTTGCTACTTTCCCTGCCAGCAAGTACAAAGATGAAGCGAATACCCTTATTTCAGGCTTACTGATAAAGACGAACCACTACGACGATGCCATGAAACGCCTCGAAGAAGTGAGCGTAAAGGACGATGAATACTGGGCGGTTTACCAAAAGGCAACTTTCGGCTACGCCATTCAGCAGTTCCGTGCAGGTTCGCCTGCTGTGGCTTACCGCTACTTCACGCTTTCTTTGCAGCGCCCCGTAAATGCGGACTACGAAACGGCTGCCTGGTTCTGGAAAGGGGAGCTGGCTTACCGCCTCCACCACTACAGCGATGTTATTACCTTCTCGCAAAACTTCATAGACAAAAGGGCTACGCCAGCTTCCATAGAGCGCATCAGCCCGCTGGCTACCAGGCAGCATGCCTACCTCAACATGGGCTACGCATCCATGGAGCTGCAGAACTATGTTGCGGCACAGGGCTACTTCAACCATGCCCAGCAGGAGCGCGGCTCCGACAGCTATTCCGGCTCCGTTGCGGTGTTGCGTGAGGCGGATGCCGTATTCATGCAGAAGAACTACGCAAAGGCTATTACGCTCTACGACCGAATTATTTATAGCGACACTGCTGATGCAGACTATGCCCGGTATCAGAAAAGCATACTACTTGGCCTGCTCGGTAAAACAAATGAAAAAACATCGGTGTTGCTCTCCCTTATCAATAGCAAGCCGCCATCAGCCTACGCAAACTTCGCTCGTTATGAGGCCGCAGTAACCTACATTGAGGCAGAGAAATATGCTGAAGCGCTCACCTACCTGCAGCAGCTTACCGACTCTATTGCCGATAAAAGCTTTGCACCCCGCGCATGGATGAAGCGCGGCTTTGTTTACCAGCAGCAGAATCAAAACAGTAAAGCAATTGACGCGTACCGCCATGTGGTGTCAGACTATCCTGCCTCTGAAGACAGGTTAGCTGCTCTGGATGCACTTAAGAGCCTGTACATACAAAACAATCAGCCCGGCGAATACACGCGGCTGCTCCGCGAGCAGAATCTTCCATCTGCCGATAGCAGCTCCATGGACTCTACGTACTATGCAGCGGCGGAAGCACAGTTTTCTAACAACCAGTGGGCAGATGCACAACAGGCGTTCACCAATTACGTATTGGCTTACCCAAATGGTATCTTTAGTATAAAAGCACACTACTACAGGGCGGAGAGTAACTTCCAGTTGCGGAAATTCAAAGAGGCCCGCGAAGATTATGACGTAGTGCTGGCAGCTCAGTGGAATGATTTCTCTGAAAACAGCGCTCGCCGCGCCGCAGCCATAGCGCTCGATCAGAAAGACTATTCAGCCGCCTACGACTACTATCTCCGCCTGCGTGCTAACATTTCTAACAATATGTCGAAGCAGGTGGTTTTCAATGGCCTTATGACCAGCGGTTACAACTCCGGCAAATTCACCGAAACGGTTGCCTACTCCGATTCGCTAATGGCACTTCCGGGCATTTCGTCAGATGTAATGAACGATGCATTGTTTTACAAAGCCCGCTCCCTGCAGCACTTCGATAGCACAGATGCCGCTATGAACATCTACACCCAGCTCACCGGCAATAAAAACGGCGATGTGGCTGCAGAATCACGCTACCATATTGCAGAAATGCTTTTCCGGAAAAACCAGTATAAGGAAGCAGAAAATGCCGCCAACGAATCCATCAAGCGCTCAGCCGGTTACGACTTCTGGATAGGCAAATCGTACCTGCTGCTCTCAGACATATTGGTAAAACAAAATGATTATTTCAATGCAAAAGCTCTTTTACAGAGCATTGTTAAGAATACACGTATTGCAGATTTTAAGCAGGAAGCAATTAAGAAGCTGGAGGAGGTAAAGTCGCTTGAAAAAGGTAAGAGCAAGTTACAGGAGGAGTAAAGCCGGCTGCACGGAATGGACACTGCGAGCTTTGTACTCTTGCATTACCGGTGCACTAGTCAAAGAAGAGTCTTTGCAGTCTTAATGTTTAAATGGAATAAAATACAGCGCATGAGCGTAAAACATTTTTTCACGTTAATATTTCTTGTCGCCGCATTTGGCGCAAGGGCGCAGCGTGTGGCGCCGGCAGATACCGTGTTGAAGGGTTCTACCATTGAAGTTATTCAGACATACAAACCTGAGGTAAAACGCGCGCCCAAACCGGAATGGGTACCACAGCTCCCCGCCACAGACACTACTCATCCTGTCCTTAGCCTGGAGGTTCCGCAGCAGACCCTTTATTATACCTACAGCTCCCAGCCGCTTCGTCCGCTGGCTTTAGGAAAGGATATTCCAAAACCACCAGTCCCTAGCTATGTCGCGCTGGGCGGGGGCAACCTTTCTACTATTTATCTTGATGCAGGGACCAGTATACTCACCGGTGAAAATTATGAAACCGGCCTGCACCTGCATCACCTCTCCCAGGCTGGTGGTGTGCTCAATCAGTTTACTGCCCTTAGCGGTGCAGAAGCAGAGGGCATGTATCACGCTGCAAAGAGCGACTGGCACGCCCGCCTTATGGCAGAAAGGAACCAGTACGCATATTATGGCTACGACCATACTATATACGATTACGCGGCTGATTCCGTAAAGCAGGTGTATACTTCCGTAAGGGCCATTGTGGATATGGCGAACAAATCTGATAGCGGAAGCCGTTTCTTCTACCACCCTTCCATCACCGCATCGGTATATACTGCCAAGATGAAAACCTCTGAGATCAGCGCAGGTCTAGATCTTCCATTCAGATACAGCATCGATACCAGTCTTGATGCCGTTGCTACCCTTAGCGGCAACGTCACAAATTTCAAATCAGGTAGTTTCAACACGTTCAACAATGTGGCTGAATTAAAACCAGGAATCGTGCTTCACCACGGCCCCAAGAGTGGCCATGCCCTGCTGGGTCTTGCCATTGGAGGCGATGGCACCGGCTACCTGCTGCCAGATATCCTGGCTTCTTACGTGCTGCCAGATACACGCTATGTGGTTACAGCCGGTTGGCAGGCCCTCCTTCGTCAGAATACTTACGAGCAGCTAACTACAGAAAACCCTTACATGCTTGCCGACTATTACCTGCGGCAAACAAAGAATGACGAAGTGTTTCTTGGTCTTGCCGGCCCTGTTGGCGATCACTTTATTTTCTCTGCACGTGGCAGCTGGTGGAATTTCAATACCCTGCCTACATTCCTCAATGATACCGGCGATCACAAGCAATTCTATGTGCAGTACGACAATGTAAAAGCATTCTCTATACATGTAGCCGTTCGCTACACACAGGCCAGCATTTGGTCTGTAGGTGCCACTGCCGACTATTACGCTTTTTATGGCGGCACAGAAAAATATGTGTGGCATGAGCCAAACGTGCGTATGAAGGGCGACCTGACAGTAAATGTTACAAAGAAATTTGTCGCCCGCACTTATTTCTCATTGCTTAGCGGCATCCACTCCCGCGATAGCCTGGGTAACACCCACACCCTCAAGGCCATTGCCGACCTGGGTGTAAATGCCGAATACACCATCATCCCGCGCCTGTCCGTTTTCGCCGAGCTGGATAATATTTTCAACAAAAAATACGAACGCTGGGCTGGTTACCAGTCCTACGGCATCAACATCTACGGTGGCCTCCGCATGAAGTTTTAATATTTGACCTTTGTCATGCCGACGCAGGAGGCATCTATGCTTCTGCCCGATTTTTCAGTCCTAAAATCTGAAGTATTAGAACCATATATCTTTATTATCACCATCACTAAAAGACCATCTCGTATAATACAACAGGTGGAAACTAATTCTTGCTCTAAATAAATTCCCGGGCAGTATACGTTCTAAAAAATAAATCCTCTAATTTTAGCTAACTTGCCAGACTAATTTAAAGGCATCGTTTTTGCAATGGATATCGCGAAATACATAGGTTTATTTTTACTAAAAAATCACTATTGCTACATACACGGACTAGGCAACATGGAGCTGATAAAGCGCCCTGCGGTCCACGATGGTACATCATTGCAGGCAGCAACCTACGATGTACAGGTAACGCCTGGTGGCTCTATAGACGATAACCTCGCCAATTTCATTGCTACAAACGAGCAGATAAGCATATCAAAAGCAGCAAACACACTGCGCGAATACAGCATACAAGCCCGCAAGGATATGGCCAACGGCATTGACGTGCCTATCCCCAACATTGGTCATTTTACAGAAGTTGGCGGCAAGGTAAAGTTCGTCACCGATGCTAATTTCAGGTTCACCCCAGCAGGCATACCTACTATAAAAAACAGCAAGCAGCTCGAAGAGCAAAGCGCAAGACTTCAGCAAAAACCTTCGTTTCCCGAGCCGCCAAAGGCCGACTCTATCAACTGGAGCATGGTTATACTCGTTGTTGTGCTCCTGCTCATATTGGCAGGCGGCGGCTATGGCATTTATTATTACCTCAACTCAAATAAAACTGCCGCGCCGGTTGTACTACCACCACCTGTCATCCGCGACACGGTTCCTGCAGCCCCACCTGTACTCAGTCACGACTCCGCAGCAGTGCGGCCCGACAGTGCAGCCACAGTGCAGCCCCCTGCCACTCCGCAGGCAGACACCACAAAGCATAGCTACAAAATGATCATTGGCGACTACCCTACCCGCGAGAAAGCGGAGAAGAGAAAAACCAATCTGAAATTTAATGGTAACCGTGTTGAAGTAATGGCAAACGACTCAGCCTCATACTATGTCTTCACCAACATTAAATGTCTTGCTGCCGATACCACGCATGTAAAAGACTCCCTGCGTGTCCTCTTCGGCTATAAAAAAGTAATGATCTCCGCTAAGTAAGAGGGATTTTGTCGATAAAAACAATTGAAAACTATTGTCATGCCGTAGGCATCTATACTCACCCCTGTCTGATACCCGAATTTACGACCCTATTACCAGCAGTCGCTCCAGCACCATGTGAGCAGCCGGGCATACAGTACTATTTTTTAGTGTCAGTTGCACGCGCTTCACCAGCACATCCTCATCAGTATACGGGTATCGTGCGCAGTCACTAGGCCGGTCATCATAAATGTTGCAGGTATTATCCTCCGCCAGGAAGGGGCACGGAGTCGTCTTCGTCACATAATCTCCTTCTTCGTCCAGTTTCAGGTATTGCATCACCAGGTCGCCCTCCTTCATCCTCAGGCTTTTGGCTATACGTTTTATGTCCGGCTGTTTAAAACGCGGGGAGTGGTTCTTACAGCATCGCGCACAATCCAGGCAATCTATTTTGCTGAAAGCCTCTTCATGGAGGTCTGGCAGCGCAGCCAGCAGCTTATTCTGCAGCGACTTCGTCTTATTGCTCTTCTCCAGCATATACTTATATGCCTTCTGATGCTCCTTCGCTTCCTTTTCCCAATCTTCTAATGCCATTATAGCAAAGGTACTAATAAGTGATTAACCGCCTTGCTGCCCTCGACATCTTAACGTTACCGCAGTCTGAAAATATAACGATCTGGCGGAGCCAGTCATGTTACTGCGCGCGATCACAGAATCGCAATCGGACACCCCTTAGAAATCCGTTCCTAAAGCAAAGTATATGATAGGCTTCTTAGCCCCCTCTATATTCCATGCGGCATCCATCCTTAGGAAATATCCCAAAAGCGTAGTGCGTATGCCGCCGCCATAACCCACTGCAAGACTATTTTCTCCGGGCACCATCAGCGTAAGGTTGGTATACCCACCCTGACTTATGTTAGAGTAGCTGTGCTTCGCCGACAGGTTGTCGCCCGTAGGCATAAACCCATTCCATGCGTCGCCAATATCTGCAAATGCTACAACCTGCAGGTTTTTCAGTATCATGGATTTCACTGGCCGCTTCACAAAAGTGGCTACTATCGGCAGGCGCAGTTCAGAGGTGAACACAAAGAAGTTATTGCCCGTGCGTGCATACTGGTTATACCCCCTCAGTGAGGTGCCCAGCGTCTGGTAACCAAAGTTGTCTGCTGGGGGCTCCCCCCCACCTGCGGCCTGCTTAGGTGATATCCAGTTGTCCACTCCGCCTGCTATATATTCCACTTCGCTGTTTCCGTCTGAGTGTGCATAGGCCACCCGATTGGCAAGAATGAACTGTTTATACAGTCTTTGATAATTCCGTATGTCTAGCCCCAGGTTGTAGCAGCTGCGGTTACCGTTGTTAAGACCGTATATCTCTTCAGCATACACTTTATATTTCAGACCATTAGAGATATTGAGCAGCGGCGTTATGGTGTTGTCAAACACATACTCCAGCCGGTTTATTGACGTGTATGCAACCGGGTAAGAAACATCAAATGCCAGGCTAAAAGTGTCCGTGATTTTCTGCACAAACTTATCCTGCCTCAGTGCTGAGTGAAAACGTACACTTCTCACCCTATCCAGCGGATAGCTGAAATCGCCCTGCACCGAATTCGATATGGACTTGAACAGCTGTGTCCTCGTCAGTACCAGCCTGCCGTTGCTGTTGTAATAGGGCACGGTATAATACTGCTTGTCTGTAGTGCGCAGGAAAAACACGCCCCAGTCCAGCCTTTTACGTAGGTTCTGGTATTGCAGGAAATAAGCCGATGATGACATATTGATAGGCAACCGCAATCCTGCTATTATCTTAAAGTCTTCCATCGGCTCATTAAGCGCCAGTGTCATCAGCCCGCCCAGGTCGGGGTTCTTATAGTAGCCGCCATTCGAGGCTATAGATTGGTACTGCGTAAAAAGTATACTGTTATCCAGCTTCACAGAAAAAAAGTCTGGCCTGAAGCTGAGCTTGTATGGCGATGGCTTCATATTCAGGTAGGCGCTATCGGTGATCACGGTGAGCACTGAGCTATCAGGCGCCGGCGCATTGACGTTAAAGATGTTGTTTTTCTTAGGCTTTGGGCTCTTGCGCGGCTGCTGTGTTGTGGTGTCTGTAAACTCTGACTGGAAAGCATTGCCCCCTTTTATTTCCGGCGCCGCCGGCTCTTCTCTCATTGGCTCTTCATTCACCTTGCTGAACATTGCTTCCGGCGTAGCCTGGCTCACATGGCCGCTAGTCTTTGCCTCTGCTTTATCTTTTGATAGTGTGGTAGGCGCCAGTTGCTTTACGTCCGAATCACTTGCAGGTATGTCCAGCTTATGAAAGTACACCTCGTACTTGTCTTCATCCTGCACCACATCAGCCACATTGCCGGTAGCGCTGTTATACTGGTGGCACAGTATGCTGGTAGTATAGTTGGTCACCGGCACTGCATAAGCCGAATCATTGTTGTGCGAATCATGAGCAAACAGTACTACATACTTGTTGTCTATGCCATTACTGTCGCACAGGTAAGCAAAATTATCCGGCCCGTATTGTATCGGTTGCTTTATCGTTGCGTTCTTTACATTACTGCATTGCAGCAGTTTCGTCTGGTTCGTGCGCAGGTCATAGTAGAATACATTCATCGGCCCCGTAGGCAGTTCGTTCACGCCAAGTGGCACATCCAGGCTCGGCTTCGGCCTGTTCGACAAAAACAACACGCCCATCCTCGATCCCCCGCTTACAAATTCCGGCGACACATCATCCCACACATCATTGGTGATGTTGGTCATTTTTGAGCCCTTAAAGGTGAACAGGTACAAGTCCGTCTGACTTTTCTTTATGGCGGAGAAGATCAGCTTGTCCTCATCTCCTATCTGTATAAAGGTCATGCTCAGCACGCGGTCAAATCTGTTTTTCGGAATGATGTTATCCGTGGTCCTGCCATTAAGCGAGTTGTATATACGCAGCCTGGTATCCTTGCCCTTCTTATAGAGCAGCGCCATTTTGTTGCCCGTGTTCGCCCACGATATCATGGGGTAGGTAGGATCTGTTTGCTCGGTCAGGTCTCTCCTCCCGCCCTCCAGCAGCGTTATCACATCCTTTGTGTCGTTTATCTTCTGGCTATATACTTTGTACTGACCGTTCTTCCACACCACATAGCAAACATCTGTGCCACGTGGCGATACCCGTATGTTCCTTACTATGCTGTTATCTTTCGGCACTTTCAGTTGCGTCACACCCTTGGTGCTGTCCGGCGAGTCCTGGGTCAGCGCATCTTTTTCATATACAGCCTTGTAAAAGCTGATGCAGGAATCATAGGCCTTGGTCACCTTCAGCCCCAGGTTCTCCTTCTGCTTCATGGCCTTGTTCATGCTCGTCTTCTGCTGCATGGTATAGAGCAGGCCCTTCACCGTATTGGCGCTATACTGCTCAGATACGAACTTCCAGAAAGCCTTGCCGGCAAGCTCAGGATATTCGTTCGACAGTTCGTGAAAGCCGCTGTTTGGCCTTGCTTCCAGCAGGCTTTTCCATTCGCTGTTGCTTTTCGCATCCCACCCGTCTACCAGGTAGGCTATGTAGCCCTCTGTTACCCATGCCGGCATATTCAGCAGCAGGGCGTTCTTCACCATCTTTTTGAAGTTCTCGCCAAACATCATGCGCTCCATCACCACCCGCGCCATGCCCGATCTTATCTGGTGCTGCAGATCGTTATGCTCGCCGGTAAAGTACACCACCAGCTTATCGCCCACCAGGTTCACCGTACCGCCCTTGGCATTACCTATCTCCTGCGCCTCATCCTTCAGTCCCACGTTCGACTGGCGGTACTCGTCATAAGAGTTGTACAGTATTATGTTGAACCGTTTGGGAAACTGGCCGCCCAGCTTCTTTTCAATAACGCTTATATCATTTTCCGCTTCCTCAGCCACATAGCGCCCCAGCTGCCGTCCGGCATTGTCATAATGGTACACCCTGAAATGCCGGGTATCAAAAAACTTCCACGCAAACTTCCTCAGCTGTACCCTGTTCTGCCCAAACTGCTCCGTATAAGACTGCCCCCTTCCTGTGAAAGGAAATACAAACAGCAACACCGCTACACAAAAGCAGGCCACAGCGCGAACTGTGATGGTGAGCCGCGCCGAAACACATTGAGCCATTGAGCCATTGAGTAATTGAGCCATTAGATAAATTATCCCTTACTTTTGTATTGAAAATTACTAAAAATATACCATATCAATATGTTAAATGTTAATTTCTTCACCTTTAATGCTTTCGAAGAGAACACCTACATTATCACTAACGAAAAGAAGCAATGCTGGATCATAGACCCCGGCATGTACCAGGAAGATGAGAAGCAGGCAGTATACTCCTACATCTCAGATAAGCAGCTGCAGCCCCAGGCTATCATCAATACCCATGCCCATCTCGATCATATTTTTGGCGTCAAGTCGCTGATGGATAAATACGGCATCCCCTTCAGCCTGCACGAGCAGGAGCAGGAGGTGCTAAAGATGGCACGTGGCTCGGCCGTCATGTTCGGTTTCGAATTCGGAGACATCCCTACACCCACCTCGTTCATCAAAGAAGGCACCACCCTACAGCTTGGCGACGACACCCTGCAGGTATTCCTTACACCCGGCCATTCACCCGGCAGCCTGTCTTTCTACTACCCCAAGGGCAACTGGGTTATCTCCGGCGATGTGCTGTTCTCCGGCAGCATAGGCCGCACCGATCTGCCCGGTGGCAACCTCAACACCCTGCTCACCAGCATACGCACTCACCTCTTTCCACTGCCGGCAGAAACCATAGTGCTTTCAGGCCACGGCCCTGCCACCACCATTGGTGAAGAGAAAAAACACAATCCGTTTTTGAAGTAATTCAACCGCAGAGCAGCGGGCCTACTTGCCTTTTTTCTGTGGGGCTGGCTTGGGTGTCGCTTTAGCGGTAGCTACTTTGGGCTTTACCTCATCCCGCTTATACTCCCAGTTGGTTATCCGCTCAGATATAGCCCTGAGCATACCACTGTTGGCCATATACAGCAGCATCAGCGGTAGTATCTTAAACAGGCCGCGCTTGGTAGTGTTCATTATATCAAACAGCGGCAGCAAATAGCCCAGCAGCGGCAGCCCTATGTACACCACCAGCACACCATACAGCGCATAGCGGCCTTCCATGGTCATAGGTTTGCGCGTAGCCACAAAGTATATGATATCGATCACCAGCAGCCCCAGGAAGAACTTCATGTACAAACCATACACCACCAGTCCCTGCGCACCAAAGATGAGGATGCTGTTCATGTTGCTGAATCTCTCAAAGAAGTAAGACACATCGCCCAGGTTCTTGTTTATATCATTGCTTGCGTTGAACGGCAGCGGCACAAAGTGCTCTACAAACAGGTGTATGCAGATAAAATAAGCCGCTACCGGCACCGCTATCAGCAGGGCCATGCGCAGCACTATCTTTTTGGGTTCCAGTTTCTGCCTGTAGTACATAACTAGCGGCATCAGCGCTAGCATGCCTATCAGCACCAGCGTCTCTACACGTATATAGGTAGCCAGGCCAAACAGGAAAAGAGCAAATGCAAATTCACTCGTCTTCTTTGATTCCAGGTGCTGCACCAGGTAGTAAAAGCCCAGGAAGAAGAAAACCATATTGCTGTAGTCATACAGCATCACGAAGGAATAAGCAAAAAGATCTGGTATCGTCATGAACAGGAACAGCAGCAGCGCTGCAAGCAATGGGTGCAGGCGATGGCGCAGGTACGAATAGAGCAGTACTATGAACGGCACAAAAAGCACACTCATCCACAGCTGCCCAAAGGGCTGCACCAGCAGCTTGTATATGATCTGCAGGCAGGTAATGTAGGGCGATTTGAAGTAGTTGTTGGTAGTGTGCAGGTCCACGTTAAATACAGAGCTCACCATGTTCCGCTCGCGCACCGCATACTCAGCCAGCAGCTCAGGGCCGGCCAGCATATCGCGCGCAAAAACCGGGTAGTAGTAGCAGCGCCATACACTCAGCACCACCAGCAGCAGGCAGCACAGCAAAAAGGGCAGCTCGTAGATCTGCGGCAGCGTTATCTTCCCAAACTTTGGCATTTTAAAGTGGAACGCCAGCGGCACACAGCAGAGCGCAGTAAGTATACCTACCGAGGCAAACATAGAGCCCATGGTAATAGGGATATGCAGCAACTGCACAAAACAGGGCGCCAGCGATACCAGCGGCACACCCAGTATTATAGACAGGCATATCAGTTGCAGGTTCTTAAGTTCCAGCCTGAAGAGCTGTAGTATACCCCTGCCCGACAGGTAATGGGCAAAGATCAGGAAAGTGAGCCCCGCAAAATTCATAAGTACTTAATGTATTTTTTATATTCAGTGACAAGGGTATCCAGGTCCGATTTCTGCTGTATCTTCTTTAGCGATGCGCCCCGCCCCTTCAGCGTTATCAGCGCCCAGTTGGCCCGCGCCACATCAGGGCTGTTGGCCCACACAGCGTTTATACCCGTGAAGTAATAGAATACCGCTGGCTCCACCATGTCCATATCATTCACACCCTGCGCGCGCAGGTATTCCGTGGTTGGTAGCAGCAGCGTCACATTTGGCCCGCCCGCCTTCACCAGCTTATTTTTAATATCCTGGAACGCAAGATACGAGCCACCCCACCGATACGACTTTCTGAAGTTGGTATCCAGGTTCTGCATCTGGTCCAGCATATTATTATTCACGTTCAGTACCTTCCCCGTCATCCAGTCGTTGTAAAACTGTATGTTGAAAAACAGGATAATGATCAGTATGCCGGTAAGCAGTAAGTTGATTTTCTTAAAAAGCATAACAAGGTTGTAATACAAAAATAACAGAATAAATGAATGAGCGGGGGATTTCTAAAAACCTTTTATTGCCAGTGCATATCAAAGCCACTCACCCTCTGCCATAGTCCTCATCTCAAAGAGCAGGTTTTAAAAACATTCTGTTTAACTTTATATCAGCGATTAAATCTGATCCACTTACTTAGCGTGCAACTAATCCACTTCGAATGAACAACGGCAATAGTTACTTCGGTTTCGGACTAGGTTTTATCAGCGGTTATGTTGCCCTGCGAAACATCGGGAACAAACGGGGAGACTTGGAGGGGAGGGAAACAAAAAAGATATTTCACTTGAATCTAATAAACCAGGTTTTTATGCGACGTACTCACTCATTTTTGATTCTGTGCATGATTTCTTTTGCAGCCACTGCACAGGATTTTACAAAGTGCGAAATTTATCAATTTTCAGACAACGACAGTACGCTGGGCAAAGTCATCTCAGAGACAAGGCTTTCAAAAGGGCGAAAAATGTACCGTCACGATATTGGATACCGGGTAAGCAGTGATTGTGATTTTTTTGATGAAATGCGTTTTCCCGGAGACGAATATTATTTCTATACTGATACACTTCTATCAAAGAAAATAGTGATCGAGCCTGAAGCTAATGACTCCATAATCCAACAGTATTATTATGACAAGCAAAACACTATAACAAAAGAAGTAAAAACCTACCCCATCTATGGGAGTCGTCCTAAAAACGAACACTGGACAACCTACGAGTACGATAAAGAGGGTCTATTACAAATGAAACAAGCGTATTATCTGATAACAGCAACTAGACAACAGCGGGGGCCTGCAGATTTCCATTATTATAAATATAACAAACAACGAAAAATCATTTTAGATAGTAGTACTTCCAATACAGCAATTACAAAGCAGAATGAGCAGATTTTACAACTTGACGAAATGCTCAAAACTAAAAATGATTCGAAAGTTGATACCATGACATTTGGCGGCTCAAGTTATATTTCAAGGTCATCTATCAAAACAAAATATACCTATTTTCCTAAAGGATATGTAGCAACGCTTTATTTTGGCAACGGTAATTACAACGCAGATTCATTTTACTTCAACGAACAAAATTTATTAATTCGGCATGTATTATATAATGTGCATGTCAAAAAAAAGGATGAAAAATATTATTATGACGATAACCAAAACTTAATCAAAGTAGTTTCCATGTGTTTCACCGATGACCAGATAAAGTCGATGACTCGAATTTATAAATACTACAAATAATCGCCTCCGTCCCAGCCGAGTCTCCTTTTTCAGGGACTCGGCGGAGATGGGGGTACAGAAGTTGAAAATTGAACTAAGTGACTATGTTAATGCGATACCGAGAATTATCAACTGCATCGCTCCGATCTCCGTCCTCCGTCCCAGCCGAGTCTCCTTTTTCAGGGACTCGGCGGAGATGAGGGTACAGAAGTTGAAAATTAAACTAAGTGACTATGTTAATGCGATACCGAGAATTATCAACTGCATCGCTCCGATCTCCGCCAAGTCCTGCGAAGGGCAGAGACTCGGCGGGGACGGAAAATATAATAAAACAATCTAAAATGAAGAAAAATACTGTCTATAGAATTAGAATTTCCCTGGTCATGTTTTCAATATTGTTTGTTACATGCGAAAACAGTAAACACGAACCACGGCGCCAAATCAATTCCCGCCAAGACACGACTATTTACGCCGGCATGGGTGAGTTTCTTGCAAA
This sequence comes from Chitinophagaceae bacterium, assembly GCA_947446645.1. GTDB lineage: Bacteria > Bacteroidota > Bacteroidia > Chitinophagales > Chitinophagaceae > Nemorincola. The sequence goes on from CANFHA010000015.1 coordinate 170,268, forward strand.
TCCCTATGGAATAGACACATTTTTTCTTGATACGATAAAAAGCATCAAAATTGGTCTTAACTCTGTAATATTTATTACAAATAACATGGAATTAAATTTTGAAGGTTTAGCTAATTTTCCCAGTCTTCAGAAACTTGAATACCATTTCATCTTCAATAAAGAAGGTTTATATAAAAATAATCTTTCAGGAGATAAGTTTTCTTATATTAGCCAATTTCATCTGTTAAAGGACGATAGCATACATTTTTTTATTGAAGAGAATTTAGGCAGCACGCATTTTACTACGGGAATTCTGGCGAAGAAGATACCAAGATAGGTCGCCGGGTTGACCCAGGTTGTTTCTGATGTTCCGCAGGGCATCAGGAACGCAAAAATAGAACCTGGTCTCCGACCAGTATTCAATGAACTATAAGCAAAAATGACACTAACTCCCCACCTCGTCTCGCCCTTTACGCACGCAGCGGAGACCAGGTAACAGAAGCAAAACGATCTCTATAAAGCATTTTAAAATCAAAGATTGCAAGCATCAAATTCATTGCTCCCCTCGCCATCGGGTGCTTGGCAAAGGAGACTCGGGTGGGACGGAAATTTAAAGGCAATATTAGATAACCTATATGAAATCATTTTTTATTTTAAGTGTAGTTTTATGCTCCTTTTTTCAACAAAATGAAAACATCATCGTATGGAACAAAGACAGGAAACTGAAGTATTCTGATTTTGAAGGAATCTTACTCGATTCGACAAGTGTTTATCTCGCTGCAACTTCTTGCGATATACGAAAAGAATATTTCTTAGACTCCAATGTTATAAAATATAACGTCTTTTCTTTCTTTAAAAAGAATAAATCGTTTATCATAGAATTGGATTCCAATTTATTGATGCACGAGCAATTTCATTTCAATATTTCAGAACTGCATGCTCGTTTCATCAGAAGGTATTTAAACGAGGTTAAAACATACGACGTGGACACTATTAAACTTCAGATAAATAATATAATTAAACATAAGCGTACTTTCGATTCGCTGTATGATAAAGAAACACTGCATGGCGCGTATTATACCATGCAAAAAAAATGGAACGTAAACATTGAGAAAATGCTTGATTCTTTAAAAGAATACGAAAATCCGGAAGGAACTGTAATTTTAAACTAAGCCCCTACCTCCCCACCTTGTCTCGCCCTTTGCGCACTCGGCCAGACCATGGAACAGAAGCTAAATGATCTCTATAAAGCATTTTAAAATGAAAGATTGCATGCATCAAATTCATCGCTCCCATCGCCGCCGGCTGCTGGGAAGAGGAGACTCGGCGGGGACGATAAAACCTGTTTCACTATGAATTAGACGATTCTGAATATAAACCCAAGTATCTGTTTTAATATTAGAAATTATTATATGATTTTAAGGTATTTTCCTTTCGCCATTTTTTGCTTGGTTCTGCTCCTTGCCTGTTCCGCGAGAACTAATTCGCCTGATCCGTTCAAAATATATAAATATAGGGGAAACATTACAAACGAGCCTTTACTTGGTTACGACATTGAAATATTTAAGAAATCTAGGGCATGGGAGATTGCTAAGGCAGTTTACGAGCAGGATACAGATCAGATTATGTTATGGGCGCAAAAAGATACATCGTTGTTGTCATTTGTAGACGAAAAAACCGGCATGAACTTATTGGACTGGGCGGTATTTAACTATAGATATTATTCCTGCCGCGCATTGTTAAAGGCAGGTTCTAATCCAAACTTAGTAACATCCGGGCGCACACCTTTTATTTTCGCGGCTTCATTAGACTACTCTTCAATTTTTTTAAATCTATTATTAGCATACGGAGGCAATGTGAATACAAAAATAAAGGGTGGCGAAATCGGCAGCACGCCATTAGAGGCAGCTGCAGGCCACCGTTTGGAAAGCGTAAAAATACTAGTAAACGCCGGGGCAAATGTAAACTATGCTGACGAGGATGGGTCTGCATTATTAACCGCTTGTTTCAGCAACGATTTGGAAGTGGTTTACTATCTTATTTCCGAAGGAGGTGCAGACTACAGACGTCCTCTCACAAATTCGCCAGATAGTGAAAGTGTATATTATCTTGTCGATGTACTTGATAAGATGCAATTAGACAAGGGCTCTAAAAGAGATAAAATGCGGCAGAAAATTATTGACTATATCCAAGACCATGATACGACTGATTATGCCGCCCCTTATCGAATTAATGCTAAAAAAGATTCAAATTGAATACAAGTCCCCCAGTTGCTAAAGATGTTCAGCAGGCTTGCCTGCTGATAGGAAGGGCATCGTGAACAACGAAAGTTTTTTAAATAATTTATTATGAAAATACCCGTGTTAATAATATTTTTATTTTCTTTTTGCACTGCCTTTGCGCAAACTAAAAAGATTTCATGGATGACTGGCCAGTGTGTTAATACCCAGTTTGTTCAATTTAGAAATCAACACAAAAATGAAGCTATTTTATACAATATCTCTCCTTGGTTCATCAACATTGATTCCTTTGGTAGATGCAGTATTATATTAAAATTCGAACAGAAGTCAGACATGGGTTTTCCGATTGACAGTAGTAACTGGTATGGGCTACCAGGCTATCATTATAAAAAAAACTATAACGTTTGGCTATCTAATGTTAAGGATACTGACTCCCTTTTAGTGTACAGTAATGGTATTACTCCGGGTGCAGGTATCATATTCAAAAGGTACTGCGGTGAGCATTAATAGAAGAAGCCGCCGTTGTGCGTAGCCTTCGACTACGTTGGCTCCCATAGCTTCCACTACTCTGAGGTATTTGGTACAGGAAGGCGATAAAAAAACTTTTAAATCATGATTACTCTTCGGTGTGTATTATTAATTGTAGGTGTAAATATTGCAGGGTGCTCATTTGCTCAAAATGCAAGTACTCACGATTTGATAAGGGGTAAATGGGAAACTGAAGATGAGCAGAAGAATGTATTACTATTTAAAAATAAATTAATTTATCATATATACGATGGTCATATAGAAATTAAATATAAATATCATTTGATAGACAGCTGTATATTCGCTAACAATAAAGGTCATTTCATCATGTTTATAAATGAATTGCATAATGACACGGCATATTTTGAAATATTAGGATTAACACAGAAAAGGTTAACATTACTTGATTTGAGTTCTAATGGCCAAATCTGGGTTTTAAAAAGGAAAAATAATACAAAGTAAAACCCTAGTTCCCGTTATTATCGATGCCTGGCTATGTTTTACGAACGGGGCTCGCCCTATGCAGCCCAATCGCATTTGCGAACATTATACGCCGACAATCTGTATTCTACAGCCCAATCTGGCCGCACGTGCTGCGGGGCTCAATTGTATTCCCCACAATAACAGCGTAGAGCTATTTTTTGGCCGGCGGAGCCTTTGGCCAAAAATCGCCTTTTCTTTTGTTACTTTTATTTTGGCGAAGCAAAAGAAAAGTAAAGACAACACCGATGACTTGCGGCAATCCCCTAGCTATGCGAAAAAACGCCCCCAATTTATATCCTACAGCCCAATCAGGCCGCACGTGCTGCGGGGCTCAATTGTATTCCCCACTATAACAGCGTAGAGCTATTTTTTGGCCGGCGGAGCCTTTGGCCAAAAATCGCCTTTTCTTTTGTTACTTTTATTTTGGCGAAGCAAAAGAAAAGTAAAGAC